>CASDOR010000029.1 GCA_949282135.1 uncultured Christensenella sp. | reverse complement strand
TTAGAAGAAACAGGTGCAAAAGTTACAAAACTTAAATATCTTGCTAGAGATTATTACTCTGTTGATTGGGAATTTGAAGGCATAACCTTCCCTAATAAAAGAGTTTCATATATCTATCTTTGTGAAGTTGAAAAAGACAACGTGAACGCCAAAGGTCTAGAAGGCGAATTCGATGATAATATCACTTTAAAATGGTGTACTTCGCAAGAACTTGAAGATCTTAAATTATATAAAGTAGACCTTGCTCTCGTTAAAAAGATTGAAAAAGAAAATATACAAATATAAAAAATACACAATCAGAACTGATTGTGTATTTTATTTTCACTAGTTTCAAACGTACTAGCTCTTCTTTTTTTGTTTTTAACTGAAAAAATTTTTAATTTATGCACAAAAAACTAATAAAATGTTAATTAGTATAATAGATTTTAGATTGAGATTAAGTAAAAATTAGTCATTAATAACACTATTTTTGTCTACGACAAAATCATCTTTTGGAAGGCTAAATCCTTCAGGTAAGGTTTCTGTGCCCTCGTATAAAATCCCTTGTTGAGGAGCATAGGTTGCGTGACGTAGCATTTTTGATTTGACGAGTTTGCCGTCTAAATAGTAGTCAATAAAACTTTTTACTTCATATCCATTTTTAGCACTTTTTACTCTTAAAAATTCTCCTTTAAAAAGAATTTTGTCGCTATACATCCCAGTTTTGTCAGGAATTACTTTATCTTTTCCTGCTTTTATTGTTTTTATAATTTCTCCTCTTGTTTTAATTTCATAATTATTTTTGTTTGTATCTCCAAAGACTTTAAAATTAATTTTTTCGCCATCGGCATTTGCGACAATAAATATAGGAAGAGAAGTTGTGTTTGTAAATTTTAAGTCAGCGCTCCCCCAAGAGACCATCGCGTCAAGTCCTGGTTTTACGTATGATACAGGGAGTGTATGTTTGTGAGATTCTGTTACTTCAATGTTACTTAATAATAGGGCATTATAAAGTGTTGTTGACACTTGACAAATTCCACCTCCTACACCTTTTACAAAATTGCCATCTTTTATAATATTAGCTTCTTTATAACCTTTGTTTTTGGTTCTCTTGCCGAGGGTGTTGTTAAAGGAAAAGGTTTCATTTGGTTTAATGACTAAGTTATTTAGCGAATTTACCGCAATTTTAATATTATTTTTTCTACTTGCATTTGAAGAAGCATAAGAGGTTGAAAACTCGCCTTGTTTTTTTGTTGCTTTTTTTATGTCATCAGTCGAAAATTCAGCCGGAACATCTTTAGTTGCAATTTCAAGACTAATAGTATTTGAAGTTTTAAGGTTACCTACTATGTCATCGTACAGTTTTTCTTTGTCAATAATGATTCCTGAGGTGTCATCGGTAATGTCAAAAGAGTTTGTGTTAAAGTTATACTTTGCACTGGCACTTACTGGTTCTAGATTAACAGCTTCTGCTATTTCATCAATTTTTTTATCAAAACCCATGAATACGTAATTTGTCGCTACTTTGCTGTCAAAACCCATTGATTTGATTCTTCTAATTAGTCTGGATTTATCAACATTACTTTTTCTATTGGCTTTGTCAAGTTCTTCAAGAACAATATGTACATTTGAGTGGACTTCAAAGTCTGTTTCGCTAAAATGCCAAGATTTATTTTGGAAAGTCAAAGTTAAAGAAATGTTTTCCTTTTCTTTAAGCTCATTTTCTATCTTTTCTTTTGCTTCTTCAAGTGTGAGATTTGAAACGTCTACACCACATAAGGTAAACCCCTTTTCAAAAATCACATCTTTTCGAGTTAAATAATAGTTAATTGCAAAAAAAGTTATTAAAGGTAAGCAAAAACACAAGATAAAAATAATTGTTACATTTTTAATTTGTTTTACTACTTTCTTTTTTTCCATACTTTTAGTATGGGTAAATAAATAGAAACTACTCAAATAAATTTTAGATTATTTATAACCTTTTTAACTCTTTAAAAAGTAATCTTTAAGCTTAATTTATAATTTTATTCGCCGAAGAAGTCTATTTGACCACCATCTTCACCGGACACACTTGACGAATCGATGTCAGCGACATCTTTTAATTTGCGTTCAATAGTTTTAGTTTTCTTTGTGGCGTAATCAAGGGTGGAACTCGCCTCGTCAATTTTCTTTTGAGTTTTTGACAAAAGATCAACAAATTTTGTAAACTCTGACTTAAACACACTTAATGTGTTCCAAATCTCACTGCTACGTTTTTCAATTGCAAGTGTTTTAAAGCCCATTTGAAGACTATTTAATAGCGCGGTAAGGGTAGTTGGACCGCAGACCATTATCTTATATTTATGTTGGAGCATGTCAAGTAGGGCAGGCCTACGGATGACTTCCGCATAGAGCCCTTCTATTGGTAGATACATCACAGCAAAGTCAGTTGTTAGTGGTGGGTCAATGTATTTTGTTGAAATTGCACGTGCTTCCTCTTTTATTCTGTTTTCTAGATTTTTAGTTTGAGCTTCAATCTCACTAATATTATTTTGTTCTATTGCACTTAAAAGTCTAGAGTAGTCTTCAAGTGGGAATTTCGCATCTATTGGTAAAAGTAGTTCGCTTTCACCTTTGCCAGGGAGAATAACCGCAAAGTCAACTTTTTCATTAGAATTTTTCTTTATAGTTACTTGTTCTTTGTACTGAGATTTTGATAAGATTTGGTCGAGAAGACTAGAAAGTTGTACTTCGCCCCAGCCACCTCTAGTTTTGACGTTTGTAAGTACTCTTTTTAGGTCGCCTACACCAGTTGCCAAACTTTGCATCTCACCAAGTCCTTTTGACACTGTGTCTAGTCCTTGAGTTATTATTTTAACAGATTCTCCAAGTCTTCGTTCCAAAGTTGAAGATAATTTTTCATCAACTGTTTGACGCATTTGCTCTAGTTTTCTTTCATTCCTGTCTTGTAAGCTTTTTAGATTTTCAGAAATGATATCTGCAATTCTGTTGAGTTTTCCGTCATTTTCTTTTAGAATCTCGTTTAGCCTACTTTCAATACTATTTAATTGTTGTGCTTGCGTGCGTTGTAACTCGGCCAAGAAATTAGATACACTTTCGTTGTAGTTTTTTACTGCGGTTAAAACAAATTCGTTTAGTTGCTTTGTAGACGAAAAAAGACTTTCAAAAAGATTTTTCATTGTTTTTTCTAAATATTCATTTTGTCTTTTTATTTCGCTGATAATCGAATTAAGGTCTATATTTTGAGACCTCTTTTTTATAGTCAAAATTACAATAAATATTAAACTAATAATAGCTATGCCAAAAATGGCGAATAATAAAATTTCACTTAAACTCATTTTTTCCTCTTTAGAAGACATTATATCAAATTGTTTGATTTGAAAAAAATGTTTTTATTAAAATTTTTTAAATTTAGCATAAAATTTTAAAGACTAAAACTTTAAAATTGTAATCTAAAGTTATTTTTTAGTAAATCATCTAAGTTTATGATATAATATTTTAGGACATTAAAATCTATTTTGAGACTTGTTAGAAAAAAATTAATCTAAACTTAACAATATTTGACACGTCGTGTTATTAATGATAAAATATACTTGTATGAGTAAATTTCTTTCTGCATTACTAAAAATTATTATGGTAGTGTCATTTGTTGGCATTATGGTTTTTGTGACGGTAGCAATTATAAACAGCAGAAATATTGCGTTTGAGGCATACAATTATGTGTCTACAAATAAAGAAAACCTTGAGATAGAAGTCCTTGTTAGTGATATTGATGATAATGTTAAACTAGGGCCTGGCATTTTAAACAATGAGTATACAAGTTTTATTGGGAGTGCGGTGCTGGAGACAAGTCGTGGAATAGACTATTTTTTAGATTATTTATCTTCAGATGGTGATATTACAAGAGGTGAGCAAGACAAGATAATTAAGAGTTTTGATAGTGTGTCAGTTGAAGTGACGAATGTAAGGAATTTGTATAATAATTATCTTTTAGAGTATAAAGCCGCTGAGGAACAAGGCTGGGGTGAATTTGCAACTGCGAGAGTAAAGGGAAGTGAGGAAGAATTAGTTGAAAACTATGTGCTTCTATTTAACACTGAGTATACTTTGCTTAAGAACATAGTTGAGGTTTTGCAAGAAAATTTTGACCTTGTTTTGTCATATAACTCTCAAACTTATTTATTAAAATCAGGACTTGCAAGCGGTGGAATTTTAGAAGTTTTCCAAAATGGCTACAAACAATATAGCCCAGATGATAGTGAAAGCAGGCTTGAAATTTCAAGCTGTCAAAAAGTAGACGATTATTATGATTATCTTAGGACTTGTACGCAGTTTTCTAATAAAGATATAATGTTAAATGAGACATTAAGGCAATTTGTAGATGATTTGAACCAATTAAATATATATAGCTTTGCATCAAATTTTGAAGGTTATGTCGAAAATCTTTATGGAACTCTAAGAGTAAGAGCGGAAAATGCAAAGGCATTTTTTGATAGTTATTTTTTGTCATGAGATGAAGGAGGAGAGTTGTGAAAAAGAAGTTTATAATGCTTTTTGTTTGCTTGTTTTCTTTTAGTATATTCTTTTTTAGTGCGTGTAACGAGCCTAATTATTCAAAAGAAGATGTTGAAAATCTCTACCAAAGTATCATGACTGACTATGGACTAGATAATTATATGTTAGATGTTAGTATTGATATGGATAAAGTTGTTGGGGAAGGTGAGGATGAAACGCTTGATAAATCATACATTTTTTCACGCTGTTATAGTCCTTATGTGATTTCCAGCTCAGGGCTCATTTTTGGGGTGGCGGCAAGACAAGAAAGACCTACACTTGTTTATGCTATACAGTCTTTTAATCAAGAAGAAATCAATAGTGTATATAATGGTTTAAATAAAGTAAAACTTGCTCTTGACGCATTTAAAAAGGCTAAGACTGTTTTTGAAAATAGCGGCGGTAAACTTTACTATCAAGAGACAATTAATAGTTTAAATGACTTGATAAATAATTTATATAACTTAAATGATGACTTTTCTAAATATTATTTTTCCTATTACTATACCGATTTTAAAAATGAAACGGAGCTTCATGATGGTAGTTTGAAAGACTTTTTGTGGTACGAACTTTGTTCTATATCAAAAGTTTCTTTTAAGTATGAGATGGAAAATTTTGTGCCTAGTAACCCTTATGGAGAAATTAATGCTTGGTTTAATGGTACTGTGGTGCTTGGAGATTTTGTAAATTCTAGTTCGCAAATTATAGAGGTTTTAAATAGAACAAATTTAGTCGGAGGGCTGACTAGTAGCGAAGTAAGTACGATTTTAAATGCACTTAAAAGTGTTCAGGCTGAGATGACTAGTTATGAACATGAGTACGATTTATATTTAGAGGCATTAGGAAATATTAATTTGTTAGAATATTTTAATGCAACAAATAAAGAAGCTTATGTGGATAGCTGTAGTATGCTTGAAAAGTCTTCTTTTAATATTATTGATAATTTTATTTCTGGAAGATATGCCGGATTTATTGAGGCAATGGATAAAATATTAATTAACTTAAGCTAAGTGTTTAAATCAAATTTACATAAGACTTTATTGTAATTTGTTTTTTGTTTAAAATTATAATAAAAATTATTATTTTAAAAAAATAGCGAAACTAGTGATAAAATAGGTGTAAAAAATGGATTATATAAAATTAGCAAACTTATTATTTAAAGATTATGATTTAACAATTAAGGAGTGTTTTGAGGCATATCCAAAGAGAATATTGCCAAAAGATGCTGAAGTTGTGCGTATTGCCCCAAGTCCAACTGGATACTTGCACATTGGGTCTGTTTATGGTGCTTTTATAGATAAACTTATTGCATATCATTCAAACGGCATTTTCTACATGAGACTTGAAGATACAGATAGTAAAAGGGAAGTTGAGAACGCAGGTGACAAAGCTTATGACATGCTAAGTGTTTTTGGCTTAAAACCAGATGAAGGTTACGCAGGAACAGAAAAAAAAGAAGTGGGAAGCTATGGCCCTTATATTCAAAGTGAGAGAAAAAAAATTTATATTGCGTTTGCAAAGTACTTAGTTAGTATTGGAAGGGCTTATCCTTGTTTTTGTAGGAGTGCTCAGAGTAAAGAAGAGATAGAAAAACGAAGAGAGGAGTCTCTTAGTTCTACTCACGATATTGAAGAAAAGGATAAGTGTAGAGACTTAAGTTTTGAAGAAATAGAAAGAAATGTCTTAGAAAGCAAGCCATTTGCAATAAGATTAAGGTCCATGGGAGATGAGAATAAGACTTTCAGTTTTAAAGATGAAATAAAAGGGAAAAGAGAAATTAGGGAAAACACAAAAGATATTGTAATACTAAAAAGTGACTTTACTCCACCTTATTCACTTGCACATGTAGTTGATGATACACTTATGGGTACGACTTTAGTTGTAAGGGGAGAAGAGTGGTATCCATCCCTTGCAAGTCACCTTGAACTTTTTAGTGCATTAAACCTTACTCCACCAAAGTATGCTCATACCCCAGTTGTTTGTAAAATGGATGAGGATGGAAACAAAAGAAAACTGAGCAAAAGAAAAGACAAAGAGGCAGACGCAAGGTATTTTATTGAACAGGGGTATCCTGTAAGTAGTGTTATGGAATATCTTCTTAACCTAATAAATAGTGATTTTGAAGATTGGAGACGGGCAAATAAAGAAAAATCTTTTTATGAGTTTCCTTTTAAGGTCTCTAAAATTGGTTCGAATAATCCAATGTTTGACTTCCAAAAACTAAATGATTTTTCAAAAGAGGTTATAAGTCAATTTAGCGGTGAAGAGATTTATAATAGAGTGCTAAGTTGGGCTTTAGATTATGATAAAGATTTTTATGAAATTTTAGTAAGCAAAAAAGATTTTGCCATAAAGCTTTTTAGTATTGATAGAACAGGCAAGAATGTGCGAAAAGATATTGCAAAATGGAGCGATGTAAGTTCACTTTACGATTATATGTTCTTTTCTCTTGATAATAAAAAATTAGAGGATTATGAATTTGATAGTAAATTTGAAAAGCAAGATATCATAAGTATTTTAAAGGAATATAAAGAGCTATATAGTGACAATGATGACAAAGATGAGTGGTTTAGGAAAATTCGTGATTTGTGTCCAAAATATAATTTTTGTAGTAATATGAAAGAGTATAGACTGAGTCCTGAAAATTACAAGGGAAGTGTTGCTGATATGAGTAGTATTATAAGAGTTGCTATTACTACAAGAAAGAATACCCCAGATCTTTACTTCATTTCATCATTACTTGGTAAAAAAGAAATTGCAAAAAGGTTTGATAAAGTGATAAAATTACTTAAAGAAAGAGAGGAATAAAACAATGATTATTCTTAAAAGTTTTTCAAAAGTTTTTAGTACAATTGGCGAGATTATGGCTTTCCTAACTATAATTTTAATTGGGCTAATATACCTTAATGACGTCTTGCCAGTAAAATTTTTACCTGAGGACACCTATAATACACTAAATAACATAAAAAATTATGCGGTGATTATTACAATTACTGTTTGTGGGTTTGCCTTTGCTAGCAAAAGATCGATTATTATTTTTATTCCATTTTGCGTGTTAGCAGTTTGTGCACTTGCGTGTTATTCAATTATTGTTTTTGGTTAAACTATAATAAAAAAATTAAATTTTTGTACATAAAAGGTATTAAAAGGATGTGTTTTTTAAGAATACTAAACTTATAAAACACATTCTTTTTTTGTATCTGAGAATTTGTGCTTATAATAAAAATGAAAATGTAAAAAGTGAAAGTGTTGCCAGCAAAAATTTAGACAAGTTGGTATAAATAGAAAGTAAACCATCATACAAATAAAGTAAGTAAAAATTTGTAGGTGAAAAATTGAAAAAGAAAGTTGTAATTAGAATAATAATTTGTGTGTTAGCCATAGCTTTAATAGTTCCAGCAGTAATCTTTTTATCATCTTGTAAGGACAATATTAAAAAAGAAGGTGAGAATTTAACAACTTATAATTTAAACCTTAGTTTTGATGATGGTTCTAAAACTCTATCTGGAGAGCAAAGTGTTAATTTTATTAATCCTCACGATGTTTGTTTAAATTCGCTTGAATTTCATCTTTATCCTAATGCTTTTAGGCAAGACGCAACTTTTAGACCTGTGAATAACAACAACTATGATAGGGCTTATCCTAATGGATTTTCGGAGGGAAATATAAATATTGAAAGTGTGAGTGTAGAAGGTGAGGCTAGAGACTTTGAAATAACAGGAAGTGACAAAAACATCTTAAAGGTAGAGTTAAATGAAGAACTTTATCCAAATGACAGGGTTAATATTGGTATTACTTATACTGTACTACTTCCAAATGTTAATCATAGGTTTGGATATGGCTTAAATACATATAATTTTGGGAACTTTTATCCTATTGTGTGCATCTATGAAAACGGAGAATTTTGCGAAGTAAATTATGGTGCAAATGGAGACCCATTTTACAGCAGTATGGCAAATTATAACGTAAATATTACATACGATGATGATTTTACACTTGCTAGCACTGGTGTCCAAAATGAAACAAAGATAGATGGCGGCATGAAAACTACAAATATTACTGCAGATGTTGTACGTGATTTTGCCTTTGTGCTTAGTAGAAATTTTTCTGTCATATCTGGGAAAGCAGGGAACACAACAGTTTATTATTACTACTATGAAGATGAAAATGCTGAAAAAAGTTTACAGGCAGGAATAGATGCAATTAATACTTTTAGTAATTTGTTTGGAGCTTACCCTTATTCAACTTATAGTGTTGTTAAAACAAATTTTGTGCATGGTGGAATGGAATATCCAAATTTAGTGTACATTTCAGATGATGTAGAGGATTATAAAGACTATCTAAATGTCATTATTCATGAAACTGCTCATCAATGGTGGTATAATTTAGTTGGTAGTAATGCATGTGAATATGCTTGGATGGATGAGGGGCTTACGGAATATTCAACATTAATGTTTTATAGAGAAAATCCAAGTTATGAGGTAAATATTCAGGAAACTCTTAATGCTTCACTTTCTAGTTATGTTTTATTTAGTGAAATTTTTGAAAGTGTTTATGGTTCTTTTGATGGGATTATGAGCAAAAATGTTAATGAGTTTAGCGGTGAAATGGAATATGTTTACGTGACTTATGTAAAAGGAGAGTTGTTTTTTAACACACTAGAAGAGCTACTTGGACAAAAGGTCTTTTTAAAAGGACTAAAGCGGTATTTTAATACTTACAGATATAAAATTGCTTCGCCAGATGATATGATATCTTGCTTTGAAATAGCATCAAAACGTGACCTTGAGGGATTCTTTGACTCATGGGTACAAGGCAAAGTAATTTTACAGAGTTATGAATAATTTTTAACTTTAAATTGTTTTTGTGATTGTTATGTGATATAATCTAAAATACTAGTCAAAATGTATATGGATTTTATTGCGAGAGGCTATAAGACACAAAATTTTTAACTAGGAATAATAAAAACAAGAAAAGTTAATTAATAAAACGCATTTTTAAAATTACTAGCTATTCTTGTGTCATATAAATTAAAGAACATATTAGTTCTAAAAGGTAATTTCTTTTAGAAAGACTTATTAAAAATTATTAGGCTAAAGAGGAAAAAATGAGAACAGTTAATCTATCAAGTGGTAGCAAAGGAAATTCAACTTTTGTTGAGTCGGAAATGGCAAAAATTTTAATTGATGACGGACTTTCTTATCTAGAGATAAAGTCTAGACTATCAAAAATCAATGTGGATCCCAGTGAAATTGATGCCATACTTTTAACTCACGAACACGTTGACCATATTGGTGGGGTGCAGGTTTTTTTAAAGAAAAATAAAAATACAAAAGTTTATATTCCACTTTTTGTGAAAGAGTACAATATAAAAAGTATTTTATCTCTTCCAGAAACTCAAATCGAATGGTATAGAACAAGTGATTTTTTTATAAAAGATGTGACAATTTCAAGTTTTATTCTTCCGCATGATAGTAAATTTTGTGTTGGATATAGTTTGTATTTTAGTGGAAGAAAAGTGAGTATTGCAACTGACTTAGGCTTTATTAGCGATGAAGTCATAAATTATCTTTCTAAAAGCAATGTTTTATATCTTGAGAGTAATCACGATGAAACATTGCTTATTAAAAACCCTAAGTATCCTGCTAAAACAAAGAAAAGAATATTAAGTAATGTGGGGCATTTGTCAAATGTTATGAGTGGACAAGCAATTGCTAAGCTTGTAAAAACGGGAGTATTGCAGGTTGTTTTGTCTCATTTAAGCGAAGAAAATAACACTCCAGTTCTTGCTTATACTACGGTAAAGCGAGTTTTATCTGAGCATGGAATTATTGAAGGGAAGAATGTTTGCGTAGATGTTGCGTATCAACACAAAATAGGTACAATTTTTAACCTGTAGTTTTGTATAAAAATTTTTAATTACTTCAAGTAGTAAATGATTTTTTAAATAAGGGAATGAAAAACTTAAAGTATTATTCTTTTTTTAAAAATAATTTTATTTTTTATGCTTTTAAACTAGTTACTTACTTTAATTGCTTAGTTGTAAAAAAATATGTTATAATTTCGCTATGAAAAGAAAGAAGTATGAATTAGAAGATGTAGGTTTTGCGTTTATTTTTATGGTGCTTGGTTATTTAGTGCTAAGTTTAGTTTTTAGTCAAGTACTAAGCATAATTGCAAATTCGAGCAACCAAGATTTTGGAACGATTGCTTCAAGTAATGTTGTTATATGGCTTAATGCATTTCTAACAGAACTTGTTTATCTGCTAGTTTTTATTATTTATAGTAAGTTTAAGAAAGTTGACCTAAAAAGTGCAAGCAATCTAGATAAGCAATTTACTGCTAAAAAAAGCGTGTCATTATCATTTACAACTATTCTTTTAGCTCTTGTAGTCTTTTTTGCTAGTCTTAACTTTATAAATCTAATTAGTGATTTACTCTCTCGCGGACTGAGTAAACCTAGAGGAACAGTACCTATTTCTAATTTTTTTGAGTTTGTTATGACTACTATTACTTTTGCAGTCCTTCCTGCTGTGTGTGAGGAACTTTTATTTAGAGGACTAATATTTAATGGCTTAAAAGACAAGTTTAATGTTAGTTTGTCTGTTATTTTTAGTGCGCTAATATTTGCACTTATTCATTTTTCAATTTTTCAAACAGTTTATCAATTTTTAATTGGTATAGTTTTAGCTTTACTTGTGCACTTTACAGGAAGCATTTTATTTAGTATGCTTTTTCATTTTGTAAACAATTTTACAATAGTTTTAATTTCTTATATAACAAAAGGAGGACGTAGTATTTTTGAGTTTGCTACGTTTGGGGGGCTTGAAATATTTTTATCTATACTTTTCTTTGAGTTAGGAATTTTGGCGGTTATAGGTATTTTTTATATGATAAAAAGAATTTCTAGAAATACTAGTAATGATGAGGCGACTACAAATAATGAGGCGGTAGGGCTTAAATCTAAGACAAGTTTAAGTAGTTTAGTATGCTTATTCATTGCTTTAACTACCTGCATTTTTCTTTGGTGCTTAAATTCGTTTGGAGGATAAAATGGAAAAGAAATCTTTGTCAATGCTATCAGCTAGTTTACTGACATATTTTGTTATGCTTACTCTTTTTATTTTAATTAGAGTTGTGTTTTTATATGTTTCAATTCCACTTAGTAGTAGTGTTAGTGATTTGATTACAACTATTTTTATTCAAGTTGGCGTTATGTTTTTCTTATGCATTTTTATGTACTCTAAACTTAGACATCAAAACCTTAAAACTACTTTAGGCGAATTTGGATACTCGAAAATAGGTTTTATGCCAATAATTATTAGTATTCTTATTGGAATAGTTTGCTATTTTTTAAATATGTTTATTGCCTCGTTTTTTAGTTCTATTATTAGTCTTTGTGGCTATGAAAGTGTTCCTCAGTTTTCAGGTGGAAGTGGGGATTATTCGGTGACTAGCTTTATTTTGCAAGTTATAAGTGTTGCACTACTTCCTGCTATTTGCGAGGAAACGACACATCGCGGTTTGCTTTTAAATGGTTTAAAGCCTATGGGGATTGTTAGGGCAATGCTAATTTCTTCTCTTCTTTTTGGACTTATGCATCTTAATATAAACCAATTTTTTTATGCGACAATTCTAGGTTTTATTATTTCAATATCTGTTGTATCTAGTAAGAATATACTTCCTGCAATTCTAATACACTTTATGAATAATTTTTTAAGCACATATTTTTCTTTTGCAAGTCACAATAATTGGGTAGGTGGTGATATTCCAACTTTAATTACAAACTTCATCTATGGGGGAGGAAATCTATTTTCTTACTTTATAACTAGTCTCCTATTTCTTGCAGCATTAGTGCTTATTTTAGTACTTTTGTTTACTTGGTTATTTAAGGAGACAAGAATAAAAGCGGCAGCAAAACTTCTTAGTGATATTTCAAATATCAATAAAGAGTTTGTAAATCCAAATAGTACAATTTCTCGTGATGAAAATTTGATTGCAATGTATCAAATTAATAAACTAATGAGCGACTACAACATAAAAAGTCTAAATAAAATGATTTTTACTGACATTGAAAGTAGTGCAAGAAAGCTTACAAAATTTGAATTAACTTTCTTAGTTGCATGTATTGTAGTAGGTGGATTTGTTACTTTATCAACCTTTATTTGGGGAGTTTTGTAATGTATAAAATTAGAATAGTGTGTGTAGGAAGTCTAAAAGATGATTTTTATGTTGAGGCACAAAAAGAATATCAAAAAAGACTTAGTAGATTTTGTAATTTAGAAATTATTGAAAAAGAAGAATATAAACTGCCTTTAAATCCTAGTTCAAGTGAGATAACACGTGCACTTGATAAGGAATACGAAATAATAAAACCTTACCTTAAAGGTAAAATTATTGTGCTTGATAAATTTGGAAAGTTTACTAGTAGTGAAGAGTTTTCAAACGAATTATTTGAGTTTTTTAGTTTTGACGACACAGTTACCTTTGTAATTGGTAGTTCGTACGGTTTAAGTGATAAAATTAAAAGCAATTACAAACTTAGTTTTTCTAAAATGACTTTTCCACACACGCTTTTTAGAATAATGCTTGAGGAACAACTATATCGTGCTTTCACAATAAAAAATAACATAACGTATCATAAGTAAAAATTAAAAGATGGCAAATTTATTTAGTAAAATTTTTTACTAATTTGCATAAGATATAGCTTATGAGATTTTAGTTTAAAGCTGTAGAGTAAAAAGTGTCTTATTTTATGGTTTTTAAATTAAATCTTTTTTTATGTGCTATTTTAAATTTATAATTTATCATATAATAATAACATGAATAAGATATATAGCCTTTTAATGGAACAGATAGAAGAATTAAAAAAGACTACAAAGTACTTTATTTATGGAAAAAGTGAGCTCGGAGAGGACTTAGTTGCTTTTGAACTGGGAGAAGGGGACAAAACAATATTAGTACAGGGGAGTATTCATGCGAGGGAATACATAAATTCTTTTTTACTTATAAGTATTATAAAATATTTAAAAAATTTTACCTTGAATGGTCGAGCGATTATAATTCCACTCAGCAATCCAGATGGAGTAAGGATTTGCCTTGAAGGGGCGGATTTTATAGAAAATAAAGAAAAAAGAGAGCTTGTAAAAAGCATTTTATCAAATTCTAATCAAAAATTATATAAAGCAAATGCAAATGGAGTTGACTTAAATGTTAATTTTGATGCAAAATGGGGTGAAGGGGCTAGTAATACAAAGATCTCTCCTAGTAGTGAAAATTATATAGGTCCTTATCCTAATTCTGAAAGTGAGGTAAAAGCACTTATAGACCTTACTATAAAGGAGTCTCCGTTTTTAACACTTAGCTATCATAGTAAAGGAAATGTAGTTTATTATGGTTTTGAAGGACAAAAGGAAAATACTCTTTTATATCAGAAAAAGTATTTAGATGTTATAGTGAGTACTACAAATTACACACCGATTTATACAAGAAATAGCACAGGAGGGTACAAAGATTATTGTTTGTATGTTTTAGGAATACTTTCCTTTACAATTGAAACTGGAAAAGACTATTTGTCGCATCCAATAGGACTTGAAAATTTAGACACTATATTTAACGAAAATAAGGATTTGATTATTAATTTATTAAAGGTAAAATAACACTATGGAAGAAAAATTTATGAAGCTTGCCTTAAAAGAGGCAAAAAAAGCACTGAAAAATGGAGACGTACCGGTGGGGGCTGTAATTGTCAAAAATAATGAGGTGATAGCAAAAGCTTGCAACAAAAAAGAGAGAAGACAAGTCGCGACTTATCATGCGGAAATGCTTGCAATAGATAAAGCGTGTAAAAAATTAAAGAGTTTTAGATTGGATGAGGCATCTATGTATGTAACTCTTGAACCATGTATGATGTGCATGGGGGCAATTTTAAGTGCAAGAATAAAAAGACTTTATATTGGTGTTATGGATAAAAATCTTGGTTTTGCAGGCGGAAAATTTGACGGGACAAGCAGATATGGTTACAATTTAGAAGTTGTCAGTGGAATAGGCGCAGAAGAAAGTAAATCCTTGCTTGATGAGTTTTTTGTAAGTTTAAGAGAAAAAAACAAGTTAAAAAAGCTAATTGGCACAACGCAAACTGTTTTTAGTGAAAAGAACAAAAATTACATTTTGACTGAAAACAAAAAAATTGAGGTCTTTTTAAATTCTAGTAATAATGCACGCGAGTATTTGGTTGTAGGGGCAGTTCAAAATATAAGTAATAATGAAATTTTTTTAGTGTTGTCTAGCGTAAAAATAGATGATCCTGATGAGATTTATAGAATAGTTAAAGACAATCTTCAAAATAAAGTGGTAAAAATTTTTACAATGGGGAACAAAGTAAAAATCTATGGCGCCTAGGTAGTTGACAAATTTTTATAAAAAAACTAACATAAAAATATGAATGATTTTATTTTTACAACTGAATTTTTAACTGAATTTTCGCTTTCTCAAGCAAGTGACTTTAAAATTAGTGCGATTATTTTATATGAGGACAAGCTTTCAAGTATTTATAAAGAAGACTTAATGGGGGAGACGTCTTTAAGTCTTGTAAAAAAAGCACTAAATGGCTATAAAATAAAAGAAGTTAATGCTAGCACAAGTGATAATCTTGTTGATTTGGTGCGTCAAAATATAGAAGATGAAGATTATATAATTGTGCTTTATGCAAACATTCCCCTAATTAAAGAGGAAAGTGTTAGTGATGCACTAAGTTATGCTACCACAAAAAATCTTGATTATTGTAAACTTTATCATGGTGCTATTTTTAAAACTGAGGCATTAAGAAATAACAAAATTGAGTATACAGCTGAGGCAAACTTTTTAAATAAGGAAGACTTTTTTGCTATTTTTAACAATGCAACTTGCATAAAAGCAAGAAATATTCTCAAAAATAGAATACTTGATGGTTTGTCAAAAAGTGGAGTCAGATTTTATGATAAAGATAGTTGTTATATAGATTCTACGGTGGAAATCTTAAGTGGTGTCGAAATTTTTTCTAACAACACGTTAAAGGGTTTCACAAAAATTATGCCAAATACAAGGCTTTTTGAAAATAATATAATAGTAAATAGTGAAATAGGGGAAAATTGTGAGATTACTTCATCGTACTTAAAGAATGTCTCAATAAAAAAGAATAGTAAAATTGGACCTTTTGAAAAAATTATTAAGGAGAAAAAATGAAATTAATTTTTGGGCTAGGAAATCCAGGTAGGGAATATGAGAATACTTATCACAATATTGGCTTTATGGCAGTAGATAGGTTATCTAAAAAACTAAATATTCCATTTAACAAAGCAAAGTTTAATGCTTTGTATGGACAAGGAAAGTATAATGGTGAAATAGTTTTTTTAATTAAGCCTTTGACTTATATGAATTTAAGTGGAAATGCTGTTGCAGAGTTTAAAAGGTTTTATAAGTTAGAACCTAAAGACATAATAGTTTTTGTTGACGACATTGATTTAAAAAAAGGTGAAAATAGACTAAGGATGAACGGAAGTGGCGGTACTCATAATGGGCTTAAAAGTATAGTTCATAGTCTAAATTCTGAGGATTTTATTAGGCTAAAAATAGGGGCTGGAAGAGACGAGACAATTGACCTTAAAGACTATGTTTTGAGTAAAATTGACGAGGAGAGTTTATCTTTAATTTTAAGTAGTATTGACGAGGGCATAGAAAAAGTGCTAAAATTAATAGGTAGATGAAATTTTTTAATGAAGAATTAGATAAAATTAATAGTTATAATAAGCTTACAATAAGTGGGTTAGGAAATGGTGAAAAAGCTTTTTTACCATTTTTTTTTGACACAAAAACTATGATTGTTTGTGCTGATAAAATAATGTTTGAGACCTATCTTACGACTCTTCAAAGTTTTAATAAAAAGGTAGTTGTGCTAGATGAAAAATTGCCTTTACTTATTACACTTAGTGAAAGATCGTCAAGTGCATTTAAAAATTATTATAAATTCCTTAGCTTACTTACACAAAATGACTATGATGTAGTTCTTATTTCTCCAGAAGTTTTATTTCAAAAATTACCAAGTAAAGAGTATATGCTCAGTCACTTAGAATTTATAGAAACTGGCAAAGAATACAAACTTGAAAACCTCTTATCTCGTTTTGTTTCAATGGGCTATGAAAAGACTGAGGTTGTAAGCGGTATAGGAGAATTTAGTGTAAGAGGGGACACTTTAGATATTTTTCCTATAAATGAGGAATTGCCTGTAAGAATTAGTTTTTTTGACGATGAAGTTGAAAGCATTTCTTATTTTGATTTAGCAACTTATAAACTAAAGAAAACCACTAAGCAAATTAAAATTTTTTGCAACACTTTTTTAGACATTGACAAAAGTCAAGAGGAAGTAGTTAAGGATGAAATCAAAAAAGACTTATTAAAACTAAATCTTAAAAAAAGCGAAAGCATGCTTAGAATTTCTGAGATTGTGTCTACTCAGTTTGATTATCTTGATAATAATTTAACTTGCGTATCAAGTATTTTTTTCTTGCCATACACTAGTTATTTTAATGCGTCAATTTTTGACTACCTAGAAAGTGATACTAAAATAATTTTTGATGAGCCAAAACTAATTACAGATAAAATAACTGAAATAGATGAGGGAAATATAAACAGTTTTTTAAGTTTGTCTTTAAGTGGGGAATTTTTACCACGTCATATGGATTTTTACTTTAAAAAGTTGGACACTTTAACTAAAAGTCGAAATTTTAAACAAATAGCCTATTCTAGACTTGTTAGCCAAAATAAGATTTTTGAGAGCGAGTATGTTTTAAATTTTCTTTGCCCTCACGTAAAAAGGTACAATGAGCATTTTATAGACTTAGCAAATGATTTAAAAGAATACAATAGTGCTAACTTAACTATTTTACTAAGTGCAAAAAATAAAGAATATATAAAAAGGTTATCAAGTTTTTTGACTGAACGAGGACTAGAAGTAAAAACTATAAAAGGTTTGGAAGAACTAAATAGTGGTATAAATCTATATGAAAATGGATTTTTGCATTCGGGGTGCTTTGAACTTCAAAAGTTAATTTTTATTGGCGAAAATGAGCTTGGGTCTTATGTAGACGTAAAAAGACAAAAAAGGGAGGATGAAAAACCAAGTTATCTTCCAAAGGTTGGAGACTATGTTGTTCATGAAGTTCATGGGATTGGTAAATGCGTAAGTATAAAAAATATGAAAATTGGTAGTTGTAGCCACGACTACATTATAATTGAATATAGAGACAAGGACCTTTTGTATGTGCCTAGTGAAAATGCAAACATGCTTTCCAAATTTACAGGTGAAAAAGAACCAAAATGCAATAAAATAGGCGGTGCGGAGTTCTATAAGGTTAAACAAAAAGTTAAAAATTCAATAAAACAAATGACCTTTGACCTTATAAAAGTCTATGCTGGACGTATGAATGCTCGTGGATTTAGATATTCAAAAGATAGTTATCTTCAAAGAGAATTTGAGGACGCTTTTGAGTATCCTTATACGGCGGACCAAATAAACGCCATAAATGACATTAAAAAAGACATGGAAAGCAATAGAATTATGGATAGGCTTTTATGTGGAGATGTCGGCTTTGGTAAAACAGAAGTTGCACTTGTAAGTGCCTTTAAAGCCATACAAGATGGCAAACAGGTTGCTATTATTTGCCCAACTACAATTCTTAGTGAGCAGCACTATGCGACAAGTCTAAGTCGAATGAAAAACTTTTTTGTTAATGTCGCTTGTCTTAATAGATTTAAAACAAAAAAAGAACAAGATGTGATTTTAAAGGATTTAGAAACTGGTAAGATTAATCTTATTTGTGGCACTCATAGACTTTTAAGTAAGGACGTCAAATTTCATGATTTAGGGCTTATAATTATTGATGAGGAACAAAGGTTTGGGGTCGAAGATAAAGATAAACTAAAGAATATAAAAAGTAATGTTGATGTTTTGTCGCTGTCAGCCACTCCAATTCCGCGTACTCTTTACATGTCTCTTGTTGGGATTAGAGATGTTAGTTTTTTATCTACACCACCTAGCATTAGAAAACAAGTAAAAACATCTGTTATAGATTATTCTGATAGCTTGTTATATGAGGTTTGCAAAAGAGAAATTGACAGGGGTGGACAAGTTTTAATTGTCTATAATAGGGTGCAAAGTATTTTAAATTTTTATAATTTTGTCAAAAAGTTACTCCCTTTTGCAACAATTGATTATGCCCATGGACAGATGAATAGTCAAAAACTTGAGGACGCTATTTATAGACTTTATTCGAGGCAAACTCAGATACTTATTAGTACTATTTTAATTGAAAATGGCATTGATTTGCCGTTTGCTAACACGCTTTTTGTAATAGATGCAGATAAGCTTGGGCTTAGTCAACTTTATCAACTTAGAGGAAGAATCGGCAGAAGTAACATTGATGCTTATGCTTATTTTAGTTTTTCAAAAGATAAGATACTTACAATGGATTCATACAAAAGACTTGATGCAATAATGCAGTTTTCAGAGTTTGGTAGCGGCTATAAAGTTGCCATGAGAGACCTAGAGATTAGAGGTGCTGGGGATATTTTAGGACGTGAGCAACATGGACATATGGAACAAGTAGGTTATGACCTTTATGTAAAGCTCTTAGAAGAGGCTGTAAGTGAAATAAAGGGCGAAAAGGTTGAAGTACAAAAAGAGATTAAGCTTAGTATTGACATAAGTGCCTATGTTCCAGAGGATTACATTAAGGAAAGTGAAAATCGTATTGAATTTTACACTAAAGTAAGTAAATTGTCTTCACTTAAAGATTTAGAAACCTTAATTGAAAATACAAAAAATATTTATGGAGAGCCTCCAAAGTCAGTAAAAAATTTATGTTACGTGGGTTTAATTAAGAATTTAGGGCAAAAAATAATGGCAAAGAGCATTATTTTAAATGATTTTAATACGAAAATAGTGTTTTATGAGGACATTTACAATTCAAATTTATTTAATTTCTTTAATAAAGGTGGAACAGATTTTGTTTTAAATAAAGAAAAGTTGCCTATAATTATACTTAGAAAAGAATCAGATAAGGACTTAAGTCTTATGGGGCTTATAAAATTTCTTATAAAATGCGTAGAAACTGCTAATAAATAATTGCTTTTGCTGGGAAAATAATGTATAATACTCTTTGTTTAAAATGACTGTAGTGTCAACTAAATAATGCTTATTTGGAGTGAGTTTATAATGAGAAAAAAATGTGCTATTCTTTTATTACTTCTTATATCTTGTTTGAGTGTGCTAACAGGCTGTAATTTGTTTTCAACAAATAACTATGTGGCACTATCTTCTATTGTTGCAACTAGTGGTAGTATTTCCGTTACGAGAGAACAACTTCTTAATGCCTATTATAGTAGTGGGTATTATTACAATTACGTTTATGGCTATACTCAAGAAGAAGCTATCAGAATGACAATTGATGATATTATTGATCAAGAGTATTTATTGCAATATATTGAAAAACATAATGATAAGTATGCTTTAACTAGCGAGGATTATAATATAGTTGTTTCAAACACCTATAGTTATTTAGATAGTAGAGTACAGACTATTGTTGATGAAATTAGGAGTGAATATGGGCTTGATGTGTCTGATGTTACAACAGAGGAAGAAGAAGAGACTCCAGAATATGCTCCTCAAGAAAAATATGCGACAAAATTTGATTATTTTGAGGGTAAAGTAATTTACGAAAATTATTCTTCTGAAGAAGAAGATTATGAATATTATTGGGATTTTGCAAATGAGGAAGAAGCAAAAAATTACGCACTAAAAAATTATACTGTCCAAAATGGTGTGAAGGGAGAAGATGAGTTTTACAAAGCTCTCGTTTGGAATAGATTTATGACCACTTTAAAAGAAGAACAAAGTGGTTATGGTTATGACAAATTAGATAACGCAAGTGTGCTAGAAAGAGAAATTTCTAAAGTTTTTGATAGTAACTTAGACGCACAAAAGATTTCAAGATATCAAAACATAGTTGAAAGGGAGAATGGTTTTTATTTTGATAGTAGTGTACAAGGCTATGTTATGACTGAAGAAATTCTTCAAAAAATTGTAGATGAATATAAGAGAATGTATTCGTCAAATATGGATATGTATAATTCTATGAAAAATAAAAATTCATATTATGTTAATGTGGCGGATACTGAAAGTAGAGAAAACTATGTTTATTATGGTAAGCAAGACGAAGAGACATTGATTACCTGTACACATATTTTAATTCAGCTTAGCGAAGACCAACTAAGTGAGATTAGCGCACTTGAAAGCAATCCTTTGTACTATGGTGAAAAATTAAAAAGAGCAAAAAATGCTGTTAGTTCTTGGGCAAATACTTTTGCTTATGAAAGAGATTTGGAAACCGGCTTTGAACTTGGTAACGCAGGGAAAAGTGTAGAAGATTTATATAATGAAGTAGTAAGTAGTGTAAGAACGCAAGCAACACTTGAAGACAAGGTTAATAAGTTTAATGAATATTTATATGCTTATAATGTTGATAGTGGAATAATAAATGCTCACTATGATTATGTTGTAGGTACAAAAAATAGTGCTATGGTAGATAGCTTTACTGATCTAGTTAGAGGGCTGTATGATGATGGAAATGGAACTCCTGGAAGTATAGGCATTTGCTATGAAGAGAACGATAACTATAGCGGTTATCATATAGTAATGTATACAGGTACACTAAACAATTTATTTAGTTCTAGTTCAGAACTTGATACTTTAAACACGAGCAATGTTTATAATATTTTGTCTAGTGAAAAGACTTCTTTGTCTTACAATCAAACTATATTTGAACTTGTTTTTGACAATACTATTCAAGATATATATGAATCTATTAGTGCTAATGCTGTTAAAACAGAAAAGAGTGGTCAAACTATAACTTATAACGTAGGCAATTTTTCTGACTTGTACTAATATTATAAAGATGTATAGATAAATGATTTTGTTTAAATTAAAAAAATTGTCGTAATAAATAACTAGATAAATTTGAGTTACTAAAAACTACTGCTTTTCTTAAGGGGTTTACAATAATTTATTTAATTTTAGTGCTTACGGTGAATAAAATTTTTACGTATAATAGTAATTTTGACATTTTATGAGAGTTTTAATAGGAGGAGGGAATGTCTAAATCTCAAAACATAGATAATATAGATAAGAATAAAAGGCAAATTTCTGTCCCTCTTTTAAAACTCGTCATTTATAAGAAAGGCAAGATTCATAGGTTTGTTAGTAACTATGGCGCAAGTGTAACCGAAGATACAAAGTTTTTTGAAAAATCTTTAACGGTTACAAATTTAATAAACGAAGCAAACGAAACAGACCAGAAAGTTTTAAAACAAAGTAGCGATAAATCCAAAAAAAAGAAAAAAATTTGGAATTTCTTATATTTTATTATAAATATAGCAGTTATTGTTTTGGTTCTTGGCATTCAATTGTCACAAGAGGCAGATCCATGGGAGTCTTTATCTGAAATTTTAGATGCTAATTGGTGGTTTATTTTAGCTGCTTTTGGAGTATTTGCTATAGGTATGATTTTGGACCAACTACGTTTTGCTGTCCTTATACATAAGGCGACAGGAGTGTTTAGAATTAATCTTGCTTATAAGGTCTCAGCTCAAGGAAAATATTATGATGTAATTACTCCGCTTAGTACTGGAGGGCAACCTTTCCAAGTTCTGTACCTTAATAAATACGGAATAAAAGCTGGGCAGGGTATATCTATTGTTATGGCGAAGTATATCTTTTATCAACTGGTTTACTTCGTAGGGGCAACTTTCTTTTTGTTTAGAAGCACGTTTTTTGCAGATGTTATATCAGATTATAATCTTTTAAGTGGTACGGTTTTGACATTCAGCTGGATAGGATATGCTTGTATTGCTGTTGTAATCTTCCTAATTGGTTTCATATCTCTAAATAGACGTGCTGGGGCAGGATTTGTTGTTGGTATTTTGAAGTTGATAAGTAAAATAAAAATAGGTAAATTTAGAATTATTAAAGACTATAAAAAGAGTTTCCAAAGTGTTATGAGGACTGTCAATTCATGGCAAAAAACCACCAAACAGTATAGTAAGTCTGCAGGAGTAATTATAGTTAATGTAGTTTGCTCAATTATTTATTATTTGCTTAGTTTTAGTATGTTGTTCTTTATCTACTGTGCGTTTGAAGGCTGGCATCCTGAGATGTGGTTAGACATTATTTCTATGGGAATTTTAATTGATTTGGCTTCTTTGTTTAATCCTCTTCCTATGGGGACAGGTACGGCAGAACTTTCATTTACAGCTCTAGTTGCGGTTTTATTCTCTTCGTCTGGTGCGGTAGTATGGGCACTCCTTATTTGGAGATTCTTAACAAATTATATTTATATTCTTCAAGGGTTTTTCTTGCTTAGTTATGACTATGCAATAGGAAATAGAAGACTTGAAAAGAATAAAGAATTTTGGTTACACCCAATAAGTGAAAGAATTAGGATAAAGCGAGAGGAAAAGCAAAAAAACAAATCTTCCTCGAACAAACAGTCGAATGTCTAGATGCCTTTATTTGTCATAAAAATCAAGAAAATAAATTTTATCCTCGACCGCTTGGTCGAGGTTTTTTTAATTTGTAAATCTTTAAGTTTTTGCTTAGTAATATACTATACTTATGTGAGGGGAAATGTCTCTTTCTTATGGTGTGTTTTATTTTAAGCTTATTCAAATATGCTTTGTTAAATAGAACCTTAATTGTTTTTAGAAGCTTAGTGACAAAATATGTATAGGAGATAAGAGCTTTACGCGTCAAAAGGAAAAGTTTAATAAATATATTATATTGTGGCAAAATATGTTTATTTTCAATAACTTACACCTGATGTTTAAAATCTTATTTTTCAGTTAATAATTGTTGCATGAAAAAATTAATTTCTTTTTTAAGCATTACACTTTTTTTTATTTGTACATATTTATGTGTGAATACAAAAGATAGGTTTTATAATTATTTTTCTAATTTTTCAAGTGCGACATTTTGCTATGTTTACGCAGAGGATTTTTCTAGTAAAGATTATGACAAAATAATTGCTAGTGGAGGGTATAAGCTAGCATACTTTAGCAAATTAGAAACAAAAAGAAGTGGAAAGGTGAAATATTTTGAAGTGAGATTTAATGGAGACAGAAATGTAATTAATAATATTATTTTGGATTTAGGAATTAACTATAAGTTTAGTGAAAAAGTTGGAGAAATTAGTGTTACTTATGGCTATTCGCCTTATTTTAATAAATGTTGTCATGTGGCTAATCAAAAAATAAATTTCCAAATTGCAGTGCGAGGTAGTCAAATTACTATAGGATATCCTATGATTTACACAAGTTTCTAATTTGTGTTTAAAAAAATTTTTCTTGTCAATAATCTTAGCCAAGGAGGATTTGAAATGGATAACACTGAGGTAAAATATTTTTTTCATAGACACAAAAGATTACTTATTACACTTGTTTCAATAGTACTTGCAATAGCACTTATTTGTATAGTTGCAGTTAAAAGTGCTGGTACGGATAGGGTTGAGGATAATGTGCAAACAACCACACCTGATGTTGTGCAGTTTACTATGCCTGTAAAAGATGGAGTAGTAATAAAAGATTACTCAAATACTGCTTTAAAATATAATTCTACTTTAAAGCAATGGGAAGCACATAAGGCAGTAGACATTAAAGGGGCTGATGATGCGGATGTTTATGCTTGCTATGATGGTGAGGTGGTTAGTGTAACTAATGACTACTTAAAAGGTAATATAGTTACAATTAAGCATAGTGATTCGCTCCAAACTGTTTATGCTTCTTTAGCAGATGACATAAGTGTCAAAGTGGGTGACAAAGTTAAAAAGGGTGATGTAATTGGAAAAGTTTCAACAAGTGCTAAAGGAGAACTGAATGATGGTGCTCATTTGCATCTTGAAGTATTATTGAATGGTGTAAAAACCGATCCTAACCTTTATCTTGAAAATTCTAATAAATAGTTAGATAAATTGCTTTACTAAAACTAAAAGATATTGTATAATTCTATTAGTTTAAGTACGTGGAGGATAATATGACGATAGATAAAATAAGGGAAATGCTTGCAAATCAACTTAATATTGAAACTGATAAAATTAAAGAAGATTCTAAAATTATAGAAGATCTTGGCGCTGATTCCCTTGATATGATTGAGATGCTTATGGCACTTGAGGAAGAGTTTGGAATTACTGTTCCAGATGATAAGGCAGATAGTTTAAAAACTGTGGGTGACATAGCAAAATACATTGATTCAGTCAAAAAAGACAATTAGTTGTAAAATAAGTCCTAACTTGTGGTTGATTTTAGCCTATAAGTTAGGACTTTTTTATTGTAACCCTTTATTTGTTCTTTATATTTAAGTGTTATGCTAAACTTTTTAGGAGTAAAATTCTAAAAGGCTTTTATTTTTTTCTACAAAATTTGACATAAAAAGACCTTGTCCTTTCATATCTCTAT
Source organism: uncultured Christensenella sp. (assembly GCA_949282135.1). Classification (GTDB taxonomy): domain Bacteria; phylum Bacillota; class Clostridia; order Christensenellales; family UBA1242; genus UBA7862. The sequence continues at coordinate 49,509 of CASDOR010000029.1, read as the reverse complement.
AAAATAGAGAGGTGAAAATGAAAGGGAATATTGAAGAGAGAGTGTATAAAGAAGCAATGTTTATTTTGGAAAAAAGGGGGACGGTAAGAAGTATTGCAAGTGAGTTTAACGTGTCTAAAAGTACTGTTCACTTTGATTTAAGTAAGAGATTAAAGAAATTAAATTTATCTCTTTTTTTAGAGGTAGATAATTTGCTTAAGTTAAATTTGTCTGAGAGGCATATCAGGGGTGGAGAGGCGACAAAAAACAAATATAAATCTAAAAATTTAAATAAAGCTTAAATGTTTTTCTTAGAATTTTTATATTAGAGATTTATTTAATTTTATTTGTGTTTTTTTTGTGCAAAGATAAATTAATAAATACCAGTAAATTAAAGGGAATCAGAGGTAAAAAAACTAAATTATATTTTAAAGAAAATTTAAAACTTAAAACAATAATTTTTAAGAAAAAAAATTAAAAAATTTTTTAAAATTTTTCTTAGAAAAAACTCTTAAAAATGTCTACTTTTTTTGCGTATTTATTTGACAAAAAAAGATAATATAAAATATAATTAATTAAACTTAGTTGTTGACAAAATAAAAGTTGAAGAAAGTCACATAATAAAAGTAGGTGTTTTTATGAAAAAGGTTTTAGTTTTTTTATCTATTTTGATGCTTTCGTTTTCAGGCGTATTATTTGCTTGCAATGAGGATAGGTATGCAGACCTGAGAGTTGTTTTGACTTCTATCACAAGTGATTCTGGTAGAGAGGTTACATATAACAGCAATGGCAACTATTACGAGGTTTACTACGGAGATACGATTACGGTTAATGCAAGTGTCTCGTCTTCTAGCGAGGTTAGTCGAGATGTGGTTTTTACTAGTAGCGAAAATTTTCCTGTGATTTCAAGTTCTGTAACTTCAAACAGTGCGGACTTCCGTGCGGACATGCCATCGGGCAACGAAACCTTTAGAGTCAACGTTAGGTCAAGGGAAACAAACAGAGGAGAACTAAATCTTTACTTTAAAGTCTTACTACCTACTTCTGAAATAAATTTGGCGGACAATCTTGGAATTATGATTGGTGAAGGTTTAGACCTAAACAGCCAAGTTGAATTTTATAGTGACTTTGGGACTGGTTATGAGCCAGATGAAAGAGGTGTTAGTTTTGTAATTGATGGCTACACTAATGAAGAGGGTGTTAGTTCTATTGTTGAAGAAAGAGACGGAGCGTATTATATTGAAGGAATTAGCACACCTGCTTTTGATATAGAAAATGGGCTTCTTCAAGTTTTGGATTCTACTCTTGATGGGGTTGTGAGTGTTGTTGCTAAATCTGAAAAATATGATGATGACCTAGAATCCTACTTAGAGTCGAGTGATCTTACCGAAGAAGAGAAACAAGAACTTAGAGAAAATAACAACAGACTTATAGATACTGAAGATATTGAAATTGTAACACCTATTACTCTTGATGATATTGTAATTACTGGCGGACAAGTTGGCTTTCAAAACTATCGTGATGATGTAGCAGGTAATAGAGTGGTTAAACTTAACACTAGTTTATATAACAATGTGGACTCAACTTACAATATTGGAAGTACTAGCTATTCATACAATTATGAAAAAGTGGAAGTTTTTGTTGATAGTGCGGAAGATATAGATATTTCTTACATTATAGGAGATATGATATTTGAAGGCGAAACTTTTGTAAGCCAAAATAATGTCTTAGAAATAACTTCAAGCGGAACAAATAAAGATAAATTTTTTGAAATTAGATCCGGCAATGCAGGTACTGCATATGTCGATTTTGTGTTTAATTATGGATTTGATAATGACATAAGTTTTAGTTTTGGAGATTTGTACAACGACTACCTTGAGAGCCTAGCAGAGTCAGATTATAACTCTCTTGAAGACTATGAAAAATACACAAAGTTTGTTTTTGATGTGAGTCTCGTTTCTGATCTTATAAGTGTTTCTCAAGACGGGGAAACTATTTTACGTGCTGGAGATGGTGGAACAACTATTGATACTGATGAGATTACAATTTTTGATTCTTATGCAGTGACAAAGAATCAAAATGGTAGCAAATTTGAAGTTAGTCTTAGCTCTAGGTCTGGAATTTTAAGCGATAATAAAATTGTTAGAGTTTACTTAAAGGGACAAACAAGTGATATTGTAGTAAGTAACAACCTAATTGTTATTAACGCAAATGGGTCTGAGATAGCACTAAACACTATTGAAATTGATGGAACTACTAATTATTATTTTGATTTAGATTTAAGCGATGATTTCAATAAGACTTTTTATTTAAGGGCAAGAAGTGTTAATGAAAATGCTTCTTTTAGTCTTACTTTTGAGAATCTTGTTAGTCATGAGATAATGACTCGTGAAGGTGAAATTATAGGAGCAATACAAGGAGAAAAAGTTGATACAAATGTCCTTACGACTAAGGGTGTTGAGAATATTGAAGTAAAAGCAATTAAGGGTGTCAATGATTTTGTTAACCTTGATAACTATAATCTTTCGGCAGATCCAAGTTATCAACAATTAGTTTTAGGGGCAGGAAATTTAAATGGCACTTTGATAGCATATTTCTTTGATAGTGATGTTGAGGGTGAAATTGAAGTTAGTGGTTATGACGAAAGCATTATTGAAGAAGTGACTTCAAGTGAATCTGATTCTAACTTAGAAGCCTTCTTTAGTGGTGCGTATGATGAAAGTGAACTTCAAATTGGTGGAGTTATTGCTTTTAAGGGGTTAAGGGTAGGTGAAACAAGTATTCTCTTTACCGCTGAAAATGGCTATCAAGCAACAGTAAAGGTTAAAGTAGTTGATATAATAACAGAGGTTGATTTATCAATTGAAGCACAGGTTATAAATACTGTTTTTGATGACGAATTAGATAATCCAACACAACCTTATGTATCAATGAAATATGGATATTCGTTTAACATTATAGATACCTATAAAACCAATGCTTCAGGGGTTATTAGTAAGTCTTATACTTCAAGTGACAACACAGTTGCGACTGTATCAAGCATGGGACGAGTTAGTGGTGTGAAGGAAGGTCAAGTGTCTATTACGACAACTATTACATATTACACTTTTAGTGCTGGATTAGGTAACTTTTATCAATGGGGACAAACTGAATATGTTAAAACATTTACTTTGCAAGTTTATATACCAATGGAAAGTTTTTCTTTAACACCTAATGCAAATATTTTCTATGATGTAAATTCTTTGTCTTATGATAATGAGAGTTTAGCAAATATTCAAATAGGAGTAAGCATAATAGGTAGTGATGCAACAGTCGCAAAAGACCCAACTGCTGTTAGATTTGAAGTAGAAAGTGGAAAGATAAACTATCTAGAAGGTGTTACTTATGAAAACGGAAGCAATGTTGTTGTGACTAGTAACTTTAGTGCAATAGCTTCTCTTCCTACTTACGCAAGAGACGTGGAAACAATTACGTTTACTGTCGTCGTGTCGGAATTTGGTTTTGAGACAAGTAGATCATACACAATTACCATTAGAAGGGCGGTAAAGGTAGAAGATATAGACATTACAGCATCTAAAAATGGAACAGAGGCAATTGTAGATAAAACTGACGAGACTTATGAACTTAGAGTAAGAAATGGAAGCAGTGTTGACATTAGGACTTTCATTAATCCAGAAGAAGTTTTAGTAGATGATCTTATTGTAAGGCTTAGTAGTGAAGATGGAGATGTAAGCACACTTGCAGGCCTTACATATGGTAATTCTAACAATGTTAGTGAAATTGTAATTAATGCCATGGATAGATTTACGCTTAATGTAAATGAAGATGTGAGTGGGGAATTTGACATATTAATTATCGCAAAAGATAGTTTTACAAGTGAAGATGTTTACGATGTGTCAAGAGTAGTACATATTATTATAGAAGATGGCGTAACTCATGCATATTCAATTAGTAATAGTTATGAATTAAAAAATATTGAGGCAGAACCAGACAAGAGTTATGTACTTGTAGCTGACATTGTTTTAAATTCTAATTGGGAGGAACCAATTAAGGGCTTTAATGGTGTTTTAAATGGAAATAATCATACAATCTCTGGGTTACAACTTAGTTATTTGACTGAAAGTGGTAATGTTGGATTGTTTGAGAGTATAGATAATTATTATGATGATCTAGGTGTTATTTCTAGATATGGAACTGTTTACGATTTAAAACTTAATGTTTCACTTATTAACATTAGGGGAGATGTGACTACTGAAATGAATGTAGGTGCTCTTGCTGGTATTAATAATGGTATTGTAATGAATGTTGCAGTCGAATTTAGCAATATTATTGTAAGTACTAGTAGTGTAGCAAATATTGGAGGCTTAGTTGGCACAAATAATGGTGTAATTTACAACTTTAGTATTGATGTACATAAAAATAATGAAACTGATGATGTTATTGCGCAAAAGTACTTTGGAGTAAATACTGATACTGGCATATTTGCGAAGTATGATACAGGTAATGTTCCAAATGATGTTAATTTAGATGATTGTATTGCAAATATTTATAGTACAGGTAAAATGGCTATAACAAGTACAAACACGACTTACGTGGGTGGCTTAGTTGGTAAGAACACTCGTAGAATTAATGGATACTATGGTGTATATAATAAGGAAATTGACGAAAATGACACTATTTTTGTTACCTCTTATCAAAATGAAGGGATAGATGTTAATGTTGAGATTAATGTGAGCGGAGGAAGTATAACTTCAAGTGATTCAAGTATAGGTGGTGTTGCGGGATTAAGTCAAAATGGACTTATTTCAAATGTTGCTGTTGATGGACAAATTGGAAGATTTGATTTTAGTAACAATACTCTTTATGGAACAAATGATAATGTTGGTGGAATTGTTGGAATTAATACTCAATCTGGGCAAATTTTAAATTCTCTCACAAGTATAAAGGTAAGAGGAAGAGATAATGTTGGTGGTGCGGTTGGACTTTTCTCAAGTACGACTTCAAATAATGCAAAACTAGATGGCGTATTTGTTGAAAGTTATAGACAAGCTGGAGACGGAGACAACACCCTTATTGTTGGTAGAAATAACGTAGGCGGAATTGTTGGAAACATAGCAAATGGTACTATTGAAGATTCGTATTCATATGGATATCAAGATAAATTTGACGACATGTACATAAATTATGGTGACATATATGTTTATGGTGAAGGGGATGTATATGCTGGAGGTATTAGTGGTCAAAATGTTGGACTTAGTGCGTCTATTGTATTCTCTACATTTAATATTGTGTCCCAAGAAAGTGTCAATGTTAGAGGACTATTTGGAGCAGGAAATGTAAGTGTTGATAGTGTATTTTATATAGGAGCTTTTAACGCACTAGAAGATAGCCAAAATGTTAACGAACTTCTTGGTGTAAGTGAGGGAAGTCAAACTAGGGTTGAATTCTATTATATTTTAACCTATGCAAACGAAGAGGGAGTAAAGGCTGGAGATATAAATGCTGATGGTGTAAAAGATACATTTGTTTCTCTTAAATATGAAGATGATGATTATGGTACTGAAGTTGTAGATGGAAATATCATATTTAATTCCTATGTGTTAAATGGAGATGCTTATGAATTAAGAGAAATCGTAAAGAGAAGTGATCTTTTACGTGATTTACCAACGTCAATAGACGTAACTGGTACAGGAAGTGAGGCTTTATTAAATCAAGATGGTGATGAATACGTTTTAGATTTTACAACTAATTTAGACAGGAATGTCTTCTATAACTATTCATATAATGATTTAAATAATGAGAAACATAATGTTTTACTTATTAATTATTCCACATATAATTCAGAGTTTGATTTAAGTTCACTCTTTGAGGTCTCAACCTTGCCAGAGGGAATTAAAAATGTAAAAATAATTGTTAGTAAAATTGATAATTCTAACAACGTACTTACAATTACGAATGATGGTAGAGTTATAATTAATAGGACGGGAGAGATAGATCTTAATTTTAGACTTAAAGAAAATAGTATGGTTGAATCTAATGTCCATGTTATTATAGTTCAAAACTTTGACGAGTTGTGGTTATCTCCTAATCTAAATTACTCTTCATCTTATTTTGATTCAAAGTTGAATAACCCAATGTATGTGGTAATTGATAGAGAGACTAGTTTAAATTACCTTCTAGTTGATAGTTTAACTCAAAATGAAATTCCATCCTCAAATTTCTATACTGTAGAGTATGACGTAAAATACAGTCCAAGTGTGATAGATGAATTTACGGAAATTGACGAGGTAGAAACGTACTATAATTTTACTAGTACGGGTATAACTTTCTTTACAGAAGGGTATTACGAAGTTACAGTGTCGGTAGTATTTACTGACAATAGTGGCACAAGATATAGATATACAGATGATAACTGGACATTTTATCTTAATGCACGTGCAAGTGCATACGATGTTGCAATTAGTGAAGGTGAGATAATTCTTGAAGGAGAAGGCTCTGAAGAGTTTGTTGTAACTTTATTTGCAACTGCGACCGAAGAAATCCCAGCACTAAGTATGAAGCTTCAAACCCCAAGTGGAGACATAGTAAATTTAGATAGGACTATTGTAAACGAAGAAACAGGTGAAAGTAGTTATGATAATGAAAATTCTCCATTTATTATTTCGTTAATTCCACAAGGCAAGCAAGGTGGGTACAATTACAATGTTAGAGTTTCGCTTAAAGATAAATATAAAGATGAAAAAGAAGTTTTAACATATGTTCTTATGGTTTATGACGAGGCTGGAGTGCTTGAGACTGAATATGCGGATGTTAAATTAAAAATTAGTCCAGCTTCTCTAAATCCGTTGTCTCTTAATCATTATGCATATACAGAGCAGATTTCAAATATTACAGGGGCGACAGGTGGTGAGGGAGAAGAAACTATTCCAACTTATTTCTATTCTTATTCTCCAAGTCAAGCGGACAGTATTGTGCCAGGACTTGGTGGGCTGCTAGTAATTGACTTAGTACCTTACTATTCTAATATTTTATCAGTAAGTGTTAGCTCTTCTCTTGGAAGTCAAGGAAATGCAGTGAATTTTGTCCAAATGGTAAAAGTTAAAGATTCCCTTGATCCAAATAAATATTATTATGTGTATGGGCCATCAACAACTATTAATTCAGATGGAAGTACGTCTCTAAATCTAGTTTCGTCAATGCCTAATGCTGAGATTGTTGTTCAAGGGACAAACGGAATTTTAAATGGAGAGATTTCCTATGCCTTTAGTTCCGAGCAAGGCTACCCTAATCTAGGTAGGCTTTATGTTAGAACAATTGCTCCATCATCGCTTAGTGAGGAGGATAGTTTTGATATTACGGTTAATGTTGTGTATCAAGCATTAAATGAAGAGGGAGAACTTATAAATGTTACAAGGACAGCTGTAAAAACTCTTCATGTCATGACTAATCCTAATGTTAACCTTGAATTATCTCATGAGGGTGAGGAAAGAGAAATAATTGCTTACACTGGAATTAATACTGAAAATGCTACAACCCCTGACTGGATAGATATTTTTGCAAGTGTAACCGATGGACATGATTATTCTATTAGCTACTCTGTCATTAGTAACGGACAAAATATGGGGCAAAGCGCTGATTATGCTGTTGTTGAAGATTACAAGGATAGAAGTGTGCTTAGACTTGGGCCAAGAGCACAAGTTGGAGATAAGATTGTAGTTAGTCTTAATGTCGAGCTTGATTATGAAGATTATGAAACTACCCAAAGTTATGTAAAAGAAATTACTGTTGTAGATGCGGTGATTGAAAGTCTAAGTATTGAGGGTATGGATGACAATAATGACGTCAAGATGAATATATCTTCTTCAAGACCACTTAGAGTTAAGATAAATGGATTTGGAACAAGTGATGCTCTTAGTAGTATTGCTGAGTCGATTTCTCGTTACGTTTCAGGTTCAGGATCTCGTGTGCCTTATTATTGGTATGGTAGTATTGCAGGTAGTGGACAATACTTTACACTTACGTCCATTGATTTAGCACCTTATCTTCCTTTTGTTGTTAATCAATTACCAACAAGTAATGATGAGGCAAGTGTTATAACAATTAGTGGCACTGATTTAGGTTTGATTTCTGGTGAAAATCAAACATTTAGTGTAAATTACGATACAATTTATCTTGATGGGGCAATTACATATGGTAGTGTATCTATGCTTCTCAGAATGTCTTATGTGTATAGAGATGGTAGGGTGCTTTTAATTCCAAATGATCTTGCAAGTACAGAATTTGTTGAGGAGATTTACTTTACCGTGAGTGTTATAGAGGGAGAAGAAGAGGATCTTATTCCTATCTATGACGAAGAGGATTTAAGACTTATTGAGCAAGATGATGGTACAGGCAATTACATTTTAATGAATGACTTGTCTATAGATTTACATAAGCCTCTTACGGCAAACTTTGCATCTTTTGATGGAAATAATAAAGTTATTACTATTAATAGCTTCCAATATGAAGTTGGCAATGCGGATTATGCAAATTCAACTAATATGGGACTCTTTAGTACAATAAATAGTAACAATATTGTTAAAAATGTCATTGTTGCACTTCCAAATAATAAGGATAGTGCTATGGATTTAACTCACTACGCTCAAATTAACTTTGGTGGTATAGCGGGAATCAATAATGGTATTATAACAAACTGTGATGTTATTACTCTTGGAGGAGAAACTAATTATAGTTATACTCTCAATTTTAACACAAAGGGCAGTCACGATGTGTATATTGGGGGTCTCGTAGGACAAAATACAGGTATAATTACTAATTCACGTGTGGGTCGAGAAAGTGTTGAGGTTTTAAGAACAGACAACTCAGAATCAACTATTGTAAGAAGAGAATATCTTGCAAATGTTGCTCCACGTACTATTATTAATGTTAGTGGTCCAGGTCTTGTTGCTGGATTTGTTGCAGAGAACACAGGCACGATTTCCTCAAGTTTTGCAAAAAATATGCAAATAGAAGTTTACGATGACAATCAAGGGACAACTAATATTAGGACCGCTGGTTTTGTTGTAAATAACAGTGGCTTTATTAATGGTTCGTTTGTCACTGGCTTTGAGGAAGAGCAGTTTGCTGGACAAAATGAAGCAACTAATCCTAATAGGATACTTGGTGGTGGGTTGTATTCAAATGGACCTATAAGTGGATTTGTTTTTGAAAATACAAATTATATTCAAAATTGTTATTCGAATATCAATTTAAGTGGTAGTTATTCCACTGCGGCTAAGACATTAGGAATCTTAGATAGGCTAAACGGCAACGATGCAAATATTGTTGCAGCAAGTGGTTTTGTATTTAACATGAGTGAAAATGCTACTATTTACACGTCATATTCATTAAGCAAAATTGGAATTGACCCAAATACACATAGTGCTTTTGAGGCTACACTTGATGCATTAAATGTTATTGGTGTTAAAGTTTCTCAGCAAGGGACGATTGAAAATTGCTATTTCTTAAAAGAGACAACTGAAAATGATTTTGATACAAGCGAAGAAAGAGCAATTGAGTTGTCAAATAGTGCCGTTATTGATGCTGATAATACAGACGTAGAATCAGGATTAAATCAGTTTGCAAGTATAGAAAGTTTCAACGGATTTGCATTTGATTATAGCATTGAGAATTTTGCTAATTACTCTGCTTCAAATTCTGCCGGCGTTTGGGCAATAAGCCTTGGTAGTGAAAATAGTGGACATCCAGAGCTTATTAGTGCAAATACTATTGCATTGTCAAATAGAATAGCAAGGACAACCTTAAATGCAGATGGAAGTACAACAACTAGATTCTATTATGTGGCAGATTATGAACTTGGAAGCGACAATAATCCATATTTAATCTCAAGTGCTGAGCAATTCAATAACGTTTTTAGAGCTTATAGCAGTGATAATTCTACAACTGTTGATATTGCATCAAAATTTACAGGGAATATAAGACTTATTAATCATATTAATTTCTCAGGTATTACACCACTTTCTACTTCAGTAGAGTACACGTCAATTATAGGAGAAACCGCTGTGTTTGACGGAAACTATTTGTCTATTTACAACATGTCTCTCACTGATAGAAGTGCTGGTAGTCATGCTTTTGGTTTGTTTAGAGATATTTATAGTGCTGGTGTTAAAAATTTAACTCTTGGAGTTACTAGAATCAATGCAGGTAATAGTACAAGTGTGGGTGCTCTTGCTGGAGTTATAGTTGATAGCAATATTTCTAATATTTCTTTAGTTTCGAACGGAACAAGCAATTCTGTCGTTCTTGGAAACAATTATGTTGGAGCTCTTGCTGGAATTGTTACATCAAGTAATTCTGGAGACATTTATCATGTGTCAAATATAAAATCTAACGTTTCGGTAATGGGTGGTATTAATAATGATTCAAAAACTTCTCCTGCTATTACGTCGTCATTTACTATTTGGGCACAAATAGAACCTATATCTTTATCAGGAACAAGCGGTAAGAATTTAAGATTGTATAACCTAGGTAAAGATGTTTTCTATGCAGGTGGTATTGCGGGTATTATTGATCTAGGACAAGAGAGAGAAGAGGGTAGTAGTGCGGTTCTAAATGCGGAAAATGTAACAAATATTCATGTGGGTAGTTATACACAAAATGTCAGTAGCATTTCAACTGGTAATTATTCCACAAGTGTGAGTATTTTGTCAGATTATGTTGGTGGTATGTTTGGTTTTATTGGTGATCAGACATATCTTAGTAGATCAGAGTTTATTGTTGATGGTGGTAGTGCAATTTCTGGAAAGCAAGTTGCAGGTGGTATTGCTGGTGTTAACTTTGGTATGATTGCAAAGTCCTATGTATCATATGACGTAGAGACAATGAAAGAAGAGGACAAATACCTAGTTCACTACGCAGTAGGATCTAGTTATACTAGAGATGAAAATGTAACTGAAAATTTGTTTTCTGCAAACGTAGAAGAATATGCTCCAAGGTATATTGGAGGTATTGCAGGTATTAATGCTGGCACAGATGTAAGTGGGTCCGGAAGTATTGTTGATAGTTATAATAGGGTTGATGTAAAAAATACTGGCTCAATAGGTGTTGGAGGTATTGTCGGAGCTAGTTACATTGGCGAAATAAGAAATGTCTATACAACAGCAGGACTTATGGCAAACTTAAATGCAAGCGAAGATGTGTACATTGGTGGCATTATTGGTAGAATCTTTGATAATGCAGATGAAGGGTATTTTAGTGATGCTATAAATGGAGATAAGACTTTGTTACTTAGCAACATAGTTGGGCTTAATATGTATACAACAAGTGATTTTAATGCACTTTATGCTTTTGATGTCGCTCATCCTGCTAGGATCGGTGGGCTTTATGGATATTATCAAAATGAAAAGAGTGATCGTTCAACAGGAATTGTGAGAATTGATCAAGGGGCTGATATTTATATTCAAAGTTATATCCTTAAGGACTATACCAATAGTTATATAAAAACACTAGGGATAAATGATACATTTATGATAGGGCCTGCACAAAATGACGAGGGTAAATTTATTCCAACTTATAGTGACCCAGATGCTAATGGTACTGCTGATAGAGATGTCACTTATATTAGACTTTGGGGTTCTGAAATAGATAGTACAACTAATAGGTATTATGATTCATATCTTGCTCAATATCTATCAGGTTCTACTACCAATAGAATAGAGCCTCAAGACTACAGAATTTACTTTGGTGGATCAAACGTTGCTATTGATGAAAATATAGCAATAGATGCAAGTAGATTTGAGGAATATAATACACTTAGGGATGCCTATTTTAGTCGAATCAACTGGCCAACTACAACATGGAAATTTGAGTCAAGTGATTTGTTGCCACTTCATAACTATGGTTATAATTCTTCTGTTGTACTTATATACACTGCTGAACAATTTATGGAAGAGTTGTCAACAAGAAATAATGCTGAGATGACTTATTTAGTTATGAATGACATTGACTTTAGTGGGATTACAGATCTTTCACCAATTACTTCAACTTTTAGTGGTAGATTAATTGGTAATGCAGTCACGTATACTGATGGTACTGGTACTTATACAAGGTACCCAATACTCTTTAATCTTAACTTTAATAATACAAATGTGGAAAATTCTACTTATGCATTGTTTGAAAATGTAAGTGGGGGCTCAATTTCTAATCTTAACTTTGTAATTTCAAATTACGATGTAAGGTTCTCTAATAGTTTAGTTGGAGATACAAGAGCATCTGTTCTTGTAGGTAATGCTGAGAATATGACAATGACTAATGTCAATGTTTATTCTAGTTTAACAAGTAATGTTTCTAGGTATTCTTCAAGTAGAACATATAGCCCAAGTATGGAAGGCATAACATTTAATGTTTCACAAGGATTAAGTTACAATGATTCAAACGTTGTAGAAAAAGTAAGTAATGTTTCTTACCTAAAGTTAGCAGAGTATGTAATTGATGGTATAGAAATTTCTGGGTCGTTCACATTTACCCTTGATTTAACGAATGGCAGTCGCTTTGTTGAGTCTACTGGCACAGGATACACTGTTGAGGTTAAAAATGAAGGTGAAATAAAGACAAATGCTTCGACTTTTGGTGGGCTAGTAGCTTCTACAGGCGATAGTACAGCGACAATTGAGAATAGTGGTGCAAATGTAAATATCTCACTTTTATATTCAGGTAGTAATAGTAATGTTTATGTGGGTTCTGTAGTTGGATTTGGTAAGGGATATATTAGAAATGCATCTTCTCAATCTTATATCAATCTTCAATCAGAGTTTACGGGCATGACAACTGTGGTAAGAGATATAAGTTCACTATATCTTGGTCTCATTGCAGGTTATTATCAGGGACAAATGGAGAACATTTACATAGATGGTGGTAGCATTCTTGTAGGTGGAGAACCTCAAGGAGAAAGACAAGATCCATATATATACGTAAGCAATTCTTCAAGCGGAGCAAGTGGTGCATATGTTGGAGGTGTTTCTGGTAATCATGGAAGATATCAGAGTGTTGGAAGTTCTACTTCAGTAGGTTCTATTGAAAGTGTTTATGTTTATGATTTGTCAATTGAGACATATATCAAAGGTAGACAATCAATAGCTGGTGTTATTGCTAAAAATCAGGCTGTAACAAATGATATTTATATTAGGCAATCTGGCGTGACTCCAGACAACTCGAATTCTATTGTAGGTGGAGTTTCTAACGGAGGAATACTTGTACACTTAAATGATGAAAGTTCAAATCCAAGTGTCGGTGGTGTTTTTGGTGAAAATTCTACTGCTACAATTGAAAACATATATTCAAATATAAGCATTAAAGTTGATGCAACAGTATATAATAGGTTGTATCTTGGAGGTATAATTGCTCAGTCAACTTCAGATTTAAGACTTATTAATGTTGTAAGTGATGCGGAAAAATTAGAAGTTGTTAAGAATCTTATTGAAAAAGATGGGCTAACTTATTATGAAAATGATATTTTATATGTAGGTGGGATACTTGCAAGTGGTGTGAGTTTGTCTTTAGAGCAAGCAATTTCAACAGTAGATATCATAGTTAATCAAGAGAGTTCAATGTTTGTTGGTGGTGCGGTTGGTACAGTTGAGGTTCTTTCTGTTGTAAATGTAATAATTTTATCTGACATAACTTTAAAACGAGGAACAGGTAGTAGTAATTCATATTTCTACATAGAAAATGGAAGTTATTATGTCGGTGGACTTGTAGGTCAGATACTTAGCTCCTTTACAGTAAGCGGAAGAGCTGATGAACTTGTTCTAGTTGCTTCTACTATTCGCGACTATGCTATAGCACAAAAACTTGACGCAAGGATTCACAGTGTTATAGGTGGTGACATTACATCAATTACATATAATGGAGATATGGCAAAAGTCTACTTTAATGAAAACATTTCTCTTGTATCAAATAGTAATAGAACAAGTGTCTCTGGAGGGAACATAGGCGGAATTACAATTGTAAGCACAGGAGTAGATAGTTTCTCTGCCATTTCACAACGTGAACTTGGTACACAGTTTACAAAAATATTTAATATGTTTACTTACAATGACGGAGGTGAGATCTTAAGACTTGAGACTGTGCTTGAGGTTGAAGATTCTTATTCATCTTTATATAGTACTTATCTTGAAAATGATTCATTTACGTCAGGTAGTAAGTTAAATCCTATTGAATATAGCTCCGGCGGAAGTTTGACAAATTCCACATATTACATTTTAAGTGATGATTTAAATTTAAGTGCATCTATTTATTCTACTAACTATACAAATTGGGTGCTCAATGCTGAAGGACATAGCATAAGTGTTGTTTCAAATGGAGTAACATTGCCTATATTTGATACGATTACTGAGGGGTCGGCAGTTGTTGGAGTGCTAGTTACGGTGGATGGAGATACTCGTGTTGATAACAATTTCTCAGCTATATCAAGAGTTAACTATGGCTTTGTTTTCTCATGTGGTGTGAGTGGAGATATTTTAAATAGTGTTAGGACGCCACAATCTGTAAGCTCAGTGGTTTCTAACAACTATGGAGTATTAAATAGAGTATTTAGCTTGGCAAACATAACAAGTGATGGTGCAGCAGGGCTTGTGCTTTATAACGGACAAAATGATAGTTATATTGGAAATATTTACGATTCTTATTATACAGGTTCAATTAATGCTTCTGGTTCATCAGAAAATAGTGTTTATACAGGGCTTGCATTTAGAAGTACATATGGAGTTATCTCAAACTCATATACTATGGCAGATATTGATGCTCCAGAAGATGAGGGGAGTTTAAGTAAAGTTTACCCAGTTGTTGGACATGAGGCAGGTGAAGCAGAAACTAAGCAAAATTTGTATAGAACATATTATGATTATGTTGCTTATCTTGGAAGTAATGAAGGTAAGAGGATTGATGACATACTAAGTACTACTGCCGATAATGTTTCTTTCATTTCACGTGATGGTATTTATGTTTGGACGACAACTTATTCTGGTGATTTAAGTTTAGATAATATAAGTGATCCAAATATAGGTGAAAGTGTAACAATGCTTGATATACTTCAAACTTCATGGATTGGAGTTTCAAATCAATTTGAACTTACTAATAATTATGCTAGAGTAAGTCAAAATGATAGTTTAATTATTGATACAACTTGGTTTAACTTTGGATATTTGACTAAGGATATGCAAAATATCTTTGTCGGCGAAGACGAGGCTGCAAATACGAAAAAGTATTTTGATATGCTTTATACTGGTAGTGGTCTTAGAGACATTAACAACGTTAGGGGAGAAAATCCTCCTCGTCTTAAAACAGCTACGGAAGCAGGTGGTTTTGAAGATATGCCATACAGTATTAAACATGGCGGACTTCTTGATATGTTAGTTGTTGAAAATTGCCGTGAAGCAACTCCTGTATATAGATATTACATTTTCACTAGAGATATAAATCTTATTAAATACCAAAAAGGTACATATTGGTCTGAAAATTGGGATAAGATAAATGCAATATTTTATGGAAATCTAGATGGAGATAATAAGGATGTTTCCAATATGTTCGCAACATATGGACTAGTCAGGGCAATTCCTAACACCGAAAACCTCATAATAAATAACAAAGAAGCGCAAGAGGTAGTAGTTAAAAATATTACATTTAATAGGGGCAATTACTCAAAAACTGGGCTCATTGCTGGATATGTCGGCGGTGGAACGATAAGTAATATAACAGTAACAGATGAGGGTCGAGGCGGTGCAAGTTATGTCTATAATGGAAATATACTTCAATTACTAAGCAAAGAAGATTATAAATTGTTCTGTAAAGATGATGGTGAAAATTCTCAATTAGAACCTCAATATGAGATTTTAGAAGAAGTTCTCACATCAATAAATATGAAAGTCTTAGTGGGTAATTCAGATCCTATAACCGAAAGTGATTACATTCCAAATAATGATATCTATTCTGATCGAGATAGCAAAAAGACAACATTTGCGGGTGGGCTTGTCGGAATTATGAACGGAGGGGTCATAACGGACATAGTCATAAATGGGCTTACTGTTATGGTTTATAACGAAGTTTCAGAATCTGATGGTACTAAAATTGATTTAAGCAAGAGATTAAATGAAATAAGTTATACTGGTGGTATTGTCGGAATTATGAATGGAGGTACGATTACTAGTGATGCAATAGATAGTATTGTATCTTCTGATGTTGCGGGAGAGATTGATATTCAGAAAATGACAGTTGCGACAAGTTTAAAGGCTTCTCAAAGAGTGCAAACTTTCTCGTATGTTGGTGGTATTGCAGGTTACATAGGAGGCGGTCAATCAAGAATTAAGGGAATTGTTATGGGGCAAGGATCATCAAGAGATATTTCTATTTACTCTATGTATTCTGCTGGTGGTATTGCTGGTATGTTAGATGGTGGAAATATTGAAGATTGTACTTATAGTATTCATAATGATTTTAGTGAAGCTAGAGGTGTTAGAATAGGATACTTGAATTGGGAAGCAGGAACTGAAGATGGGTCCCAAATGCAAACAATTGTTAAAAACCTTAGTACTGGTTCAGATGTCCCAAGTTATGAGGATAGAGGAGACACATCCGAAACTATTTATATAACAGAAATTTATTTGGGTGGTATTGCTGGTGTTATGGGGTCAGGAATAATTAGAAACTCTAACTTTGGTGGAGGTGAGTACACAGCAGCAATAAACCTCTATCCACATAGTTTAGGTGGATTGTACACAATTTATGTTGGTGGAATTGTCGGAGATGTATATAGTAAGGACAGTTTAATAATTGATAATTGTCATATTACAGGGGTGCTCTTACTTAAGACAGCACAAGAAGGTGTTGTTGGTGGAATAATTGGTAGAATGAGAGGCGGTACAATAACTAATTGTACAGCAAAAGAGGGCTCTAATATTACTGCCCTTATTGGCGACCCTGTAGCATATTCATATGAAAACTTTGATGAAAATGGATTTGATGAGGTCTTCGCTGAAGTTGGTGACTATCTTGCAGATATGTGGGATTCTGGCAAACTTTGGAGCGATTTATTAAGTCCACAATTTAAGGAATTAATTGGAGGATGGGAAGGCAGTGGCCAATATGGAGGTGTTAACTTAGACCACTTCTTTGAGTATGTTGGCTACATAGGATTTGCAAACGATGGATATAGTGTTGCCGGTGGTATTGTTGGTAGAATGATATATGGTGAACTAAATGGAAAGACAGAGACTGGTGAAGGAAGTTCTATTTCAAATAGTGCAAACATAACTTCAAACTACTCAGCGGGCGGAATTGTTGGCGAAATTTTGAATAAAGGTATTAGTGATAGTACATCAGTTCGTATAACTAATGTTACAAGTAGTGGAATAATTTCTGGCATTGGAGCGATAAAGGTAGATGTTAGCGGTTCTGCAAGAGTAGTGGGTGAAAGTTCATTTAATACAATAAAAGATATATTTAGTGATCTGGTTGGTTCTCAATATGGATTAGATCCAACACTTATAGCAAATATTGCAGCAGGGTTAACTCATTCAATTGCTGGTGGTATTGTAGGTTATGCTATGGTAGAAAACACTAGTAGAAACATTGATCACATTGTAATTGAAAATGCTACTTCGACAGGAAAAGTTGGTTCAAATCTTGCTACATTTAGTGGAGGTATAGTTGGTCTCGTTTCTAATAAGAGTAGAGGAAACGTTTATATAAAAAATTGTACCTCAAATGCTAGTTTACTCGGTTATTTAGTTCGTTCATTTGCTGGTGGTATTGTAGGTTTCCTTGAAGGGGCTACAATAGAGGACTGTCAATATAATGCATCTTTGATTGCACTCTTTGAAACCTTATTTGGAGATTCTGCTCCATCTGGTAAGGATATTGGTGAAGAAGTAGCAAGTTTCTTCAAAGACTTTACACAATCTATACTTGGTATACCTAATGTTATAGGTGGTATAGTTGGCTATATGAATAGTGGGTATATCTATGATTGTAAAACAGCAAGTGATTCTTCAGAATTCTTCTTACCTGGAGTGCTGCTTGGTGTACGTGTTTCTGGTGGTATCGTTGGTGTTATGGCAGGAGGTACTGTCCAAGCAAATTCAATTATTTTTAATAATAACATAGTTATGTCACTTTACGGTATCGCTGGTGGAATTATTGGAGTAATTTCTGGCAATAATGCAAGGCTTAATACATTTGGTAGACACTTAAGTGTTGCAAGCATAATAGAAGGTGTAGAAAAATACTTAGATAATTCAGGCGGAAATATGTCTGGTTTTGAAGAGGCATTTAATACTATTTTTGGAGGTTTAGATAACGAGGGTAACCCTCTAAATGGTGCTGGCATTATGGTAAATGGTCCAACAGGTATGGTTGTCGGTTTCATCTCTGGTGGTATAATAGGCTTCTTTGATAAAGCACAATATAGTGAATTTACTGGGGCATTTAACTTTGGTAGAGTTTATTCAAATATAGCAATGATATTCTCTGCTTCAGAAGTAATTTCTAGTTCTCGTTCTATTGCAAGTAGAATAGAAGAGGCAGAATCAGATGGGGAAATTGATGATAACGAGTTTGATGATCTTCTCCTAACTGTTTCTGAAAACTTAGGTCTTTTTGGCTTTGAATTTAGTACTGGTGTTACAGTAGATGGACAAGAACTACCACTTATTGAAATTGGAGCATCTACTAACTTGCTTGGTATTTTTGACCTTGGTCTTGAGGGAAGTCTTGATTTTGGACTAGATGATTTAGACGATGTTTCATTTGTGGACTATTTTTTGAATATTGTTGTTAACAGATATACTTGGAATAATAAATGGTCAGTTGATACAAGTGGTGGTACATCTACATTCGGAGGTTTAACTGCAAATTCAAACATTTGTAACATAGGGGATGATTATTTTGATAAGAGATTTGCAACTGTAGATAATGATTTATCTACTGATAATGTTGATGTTCAGCTTGAAGATGTTCCAGCAGGTCGAGGTTCTTCAGGTGGTATTATTGGATATAAGACAGGCACTATGGATTTAACTCTTAGCATGACATTTAGTTATGGTATCGAATTGCCTACTTACGTAGGGGCACTATTTACTTCGTCTGTTGCTTCTTCTGGTATAGCTGGCGGAATTATTGGTATGGCTGAAGCGGGATTAATAGTAACAGCATCAGCAAACTTTATGCCAGTCATTGGTAGGACTGCAGGTGGTATTGTAGGATATGCAGATAGTAATACTGTACAAGTTGTTTCATTTAATCCGAATTTTAAATTTGATTCTATAGCTGACATGGTAAATGAGATGTTAAATCAAAATCTTTTATATGGACAAGTTCAGAATGCAGGACTTATAAATGGTGAAATTTTTGCAGGTGGAATTATTGGTTATGCTCGTGAAGCAACTATTAATACTGCAGAAATTGAGAGTTTCCTTAGCCCTCATGAAATTGGCCTTTATATTAGGTGGAATAACTCCGTTGCGCAAAGCGATACATTATTCAATACTCCGAATTTTACCGATTGGTCAATTTTGCAGGTTGTAAATGGCGGTTCTGTGTATAGTGGTAAATATGCTGGTGGCTTGATAGGGTATATGGATGCAGGAAGTGCTATTTACATGGCAAAGGTTGCTCCAGGACTGGGAACTGCATTGTCAAGCATCGAAGGAATTGTTGATTCAATATTCAAAGGAAGCGAGTTACAAATTTATGGTGGTTACGCAGGTGGTGTAACTGGCTTTATGCAGGATGGTCATATTTCTGGGACTGTTTCAGTTGGTAAGACTGGCGGTAATTCGCTTATAAATAGAAGTGTTGTTAGAATCGCTGCTGCAAGATATGCAATAAAATCTGATGGTAATGGAAAGCCAATTGCTCCTAGCTTAGAAGACTATATTTATGGCGGTTATGCTGGTGGTATTGTTGGCATTATGAGAAACGGTGAAATAGGTAGTACTAAGCTAGTAGGTACAGAGAATGTGTTCCTTCAAACGACATTAAATGCCAGTGTAAATTTTGGATTAAGTGATAGTGGGTCTCAAAAGGCTATGTTTGTAGGGGGAGCAGTAGGTTATTATGACAAGCCAGGACAAATAATGCAGAACTACACAGGTAACATTCATGTAAGCGTTAACGGAACAATATCAAATGGTCTTTATACTGGTGGAATTTTTGGACGAGTTGATGAGGGTTCGCTTGTAGATTTTTCAACTGGTAAAAGTATAGGAAGTGGAGATGAAACATATCCTGTTGTTGACGTACTTGGTTTATCAAGAGGACTTACTGATATAGACATGCAAAATATAAATTCTGTACAAACATTAAGCCAAAGCACAAGATTAGGAGTTAATGACGAGGATGGAGAGTCAACATTTACTGTAAGAGGAGTTGCAGGGTCATATACTGGAGGTATTGTAGGGTATCTTAAAAATGGAACAATTAGAAATGTTATTTCTGGTATTAAAGTAGTAGGAGATGCAAACTCAGTTGCTGGTGGAGTAGTAGGCTTTATGGATGGAGGAGAAATATCTAATGTTACTATTGCAAAAGTTACGACAAAAGAGGGTACGTTTGGAGATAATGCCGAGGCTGTGATTTTATATGGCGAACAACTTATTACATTAGACAATGGAGATTACACACAACATACAGGTTCTATTGGTGGAATAGTTGGTCTAGCAACAATTTCAGAGGAAAACACCGATCCAAAATATGAAGAAGGTGTAAAAATTAGAAATGCAGTTATGCTTGCAAGCATGTCAGGTGGAAACTATGCAGGAGGTATTGTTGGAAATCTTGATAAAGGTACAGTTGAGTATTCATATGCTGTGTCTGATACAGAAGATGCTTACTATGCAGGTGCAATCGCTGGTAGGATTGGAAAAGGTGGGCAAATTCTAACTAGTAGCATAGGAGTATTTAAGGACACAATGCTTGGAATGGCTAATGGTTTTGATATTAGTACAAAATTATACTCTGTCAATATAAGTGGTATTGATGCTGCAGGTTCAATCGCTGGAATTTCTTACGGAAATATAGAGAGGGCAGATATAAACCCAGACAATGTAACAATTACTAGCGCCGAAATTCCTGGA
Source organism: uncultured Christensenella sp. (assembly GCA_949282135.1). GTDB lineage: Bacteria > Bacillota > Clostridia > Christensenellales > UBA1242 > UBA7862. The sequence continues at coordinate 28,405 of CASDOR010000029.1, read as the reverse complement.
GAAGAAAATGGCTCTGGAGAAGAAAGTGGCTCTGGGGAAGAAAGTGAAGAAATTGTAACAGGTTACATTGGCGGACTTGTGGGTATATTGGCTGACGGAACACTAGGACTTGCTGAGGGAGAAGACTCATACACAATAGAAGCGCCAAGTGTAAGTGGTAGAATTGTAGGTGGGCTTGTAGGGCTTCTTGAGGATGGTGAAATCAGAAGTGGACTAGCGAGGAATGTAACTGTAAATGAAGATGGCTTCTATGGTGGTGGTATAGTTGGACAAATGAATGGTGGTGTTATTTCAGGTGGCGGTTTTGTTGAAAATGATATTATAGGTGAAAATTTTAAAGTTACCGCTATAGGAATTGGTGTTGATGAGGAAAACGGCGATACAAAAGGAATTGCTCTTGGTGGACTTATAGGACTATTTAACAAGGGAAGTTTTAGAAAATCATTTACGGGGCTTGAAGTTGATGGCGGTATGTACGGCGGTGGTGTAATTGGTGAATTTAATAGTGAAGAGTCCTTCCCAGATATATCAAATTTACAAGTTTCAAATGTTAGCTCGGAATATGCGGGCGGATTAATAGGTAGATATGTTTCTGGAGAAGTCGATAATAGCTATATTCCAAATAATGTTACTATAAAAGGTAATGCTGCTGCAGGTGGAATTATTGGAATAATAAGTGCTGAGGAGGACTCGACAAATATTTCAGCAAATATTCTAGTAGAAAAATTAACTGCAAACAATGACGTAACTGTTAACATTGAGAGTGAAAACTATGCAGGTGGACTTATTGGGCTTGTAGATGGAATAGAACTTAGGACAAATCTAGACTTTACTTCACAAGGTACGATTAGTGGAAAATATGTTGGCGGAATTGTAGGTGCACTCGAAAATAATGCAAAGCTAGGCGGAGAAGATGAGGATGCAAGGCTTAGAGTAACACTTAGTTGTTCAGTTGAAGGAGATTATATTGGTGGAATTGTGGGTTATCTTAATGATTCGTCTGTATTCTACGTGACAATGCCTCAGCAATCTGGAACTGCTATAACATTAGTTGGCGGAAGTAACATTTCTGTAGGTGGTATAGTTGGCGCAAGCAACTATGGTAACATTTATAATTGTACAAACGAGTTTGACTTGTTTAATGGAGCAAGTGGGGACGGAAGTCTAGTTGCAAGTCAAGGTGGAATAGTAGGTACAGCAACATTTACCAACATTATTGACTGTGTAAATGATGCGGATATTATAGGCTTTACCCCAAATGTAAACGTAGGTGGTATTGCTGGTGAGGCAATTTCAGCAGTTATAGATGGAGCTATCAATAATGGGGATCTATCATTCTATAGTCTAACAAATCCTGCTGCAAGCAACATAAGTTTGTGGGCTCAAGGAAATTTAAATTCACTTGATATAGTCTCTTCGGGTAATGAAACTCGATTTAGTGACTTCAACTCAAATCACAAAGGTTCAGTTGGTGGTATTGTTGGAAAAGGTCATATCACAACAGCTGTAGAAGGTTCAGAAGATGTGACAAAGGAACTTTACGTTAGAGGTATAAATAATGGCACTATTTCTGGTTACTATTTCTATGGTTATGATTTTTCAGAATCTGGCGTTGATTATGATAGGAATAATTCCTATATAGTTGAGGAAGGAAGTGATGAGAATGACCTTGCATTTACTTCTTATGTTTCCGATAAACGTGGACAAATTGTGGGTTATCTTGAAGGTGGAGCTCAAACATCTGAGGGTGAAACTGATTACATTACTATTGTTAACCAAGGAAGTGATGAAGGCGAGAGTACTGTTGTAGGACAACATCCAACTAAGATAGAGGGTGAACCTTTTGACGATGCCACAATTAATTGGGCGGATAGAAATGAACATTTATTGGATAATCAAGAAGCATATATTGTAGGTTTCCGTGTTGATATTACTACGTATACTTATACACCTAATCTAGAAACAGGTGGGTGGGACCTAGCCATGGTGTTACCACGTGTAGAATATTGGCTAACAAGAACTAATAATCCTGACTTATTTGCTGGTAAAGAAATAAATAGTTATGCACAATTGGCAATTTTAGGTCTTGAAAAAGTTATTAGTCCAGCCGAGTTACTTACATCTGAAGAGGGTGTTTATAATGAAAATTTACTTATGAAAACAGAAACAACTTCACGAAGCGGATTTGAAAATGAAGCTGTTGCTTATCCAAGTCATAATGATTATGTGTTTAACTCTTACTACGTAGAATTTAGTACGACATATCATTTTAAAAACTTTACCTTTGATGCACTTCAAGATGTGGGATATACAACAGGGGAAAGTGGTGAAACTAGAGATGCAACAAAGAAGGATGGGTATATAACTCAGGAGTATCAAAATCTGCAAATTCTTGATAAGATTTACGGACAATGCGATTGTGATAAAACATATAATCAGCCTCCTCACGTACCTAATTTAGATGAAGTAATTTATCAAACTAGTTTAGATGATTTAAGTGACATCACTATCAGCAGTACTTATTCTAGCAATCTTGACAGCATGGGGACAGAAAGTATTATAGAGTCTGGAATTAATAAGAGCAGTTATGATTATACGCATCTACTCACAAAAACAGGAAATCAAGATACATATGAAGATTTTATAATTAATAGTTCAGATATGTATCTAATTCTTAAAAATAATTTGGAGATGGTAATACTTGAAGAACCAATTGAAACTGGAGGGCAACTATCTAACATAGTGTTGCAGGTTTGAATGAAAGGTTTTAAGTTAATTGCAAAACATGATTTGCCTATTCTCACTACCTAGATATAATGACTTATAGTTTAATGTTTTGTTTAGATTTAATATTAGAGGCTTAAGTTGGGTGGAGCCTCTATAAAAAAGGTGGATTTACAAAAAAGGAGAAACAAAAAAGGATAGAGATATGAAAAGGTTTTTAAATACAATATGTGTTCTACTTTTTATAACTTGTGCTTGCATTTTTGTTGGATGTAATGATAGATTTGCGGGACTGCGCATGTCTCTATCTTTTTCTTTTTCGCCAGAAAGTGAAAATGTAGAGCTGCTAGACGATGGGACATATAGAGTGACAACTGCTGGAGGAGTATTTGATGCAAGAGTTGATGGCAGTTATGTAATTTATATTGGAAATGATAGTGCGAGAATACCTCTAGACATAGTTTACTCTAACACTCCAAGTGATTTTAATTATGATGTCAGTTTTGCTTACAATTCTGATGCAGTTAGAGTTGATGAGTCAGATACTGAACATATTTCAAATGGTATTCGTGTGGCAGTTGTTGCTTCAAGCGAGGGGCAAGGATATTTAGTTGCTAGAAATTCCGAATCTGGAATAACTTCAAGTATATATATTGAAGTGGTAAAAGTGTCAGATGGCATATCATTTAGAAGAGATTCACTTGCGTTATCGAAGGAAGAAAGGACTAGTATTGACTTTACAAATGAGGTTATAGGAATTCCTGCAAACCAAGATTTTACACTTGAGTTTGGCACGGGGAGTGCCGACAATTTTGAAACTATGTCGAGTGACACTCTTAGAACGGAAGGCTTTAGCTACAATCCAAATACAAAGATCTTATCTCTTACTAGGACGACGAATATAAATCTTTCTTCACTTACGGTTAAAGCGACTTATGATAGTCCGCTAGGAGAAAATCTAACTGCATTTTCAACAATTAGAATTTTATCTAGTTTAACTAATTTTGAAGTATATGTTGGTACTAGTATTGATGATGTAATAGAAGAAAATAAATTAAGTCAAGATTCTTTACTCGAATTTGTTTATAACATGGGGAATGGTCTTAGTTATAAAGACTTAATACTCAAAGTTAATTCAAATGGAGAGAAAATAGAATTCGCAGTTATTCAAGATAGTTTATATCCTTTTTTATATCCTACAACTCAACCTAGGTATGATAGTGAATACTATTATTATGATGATGCTGGTTTTCAAGTAGATAGTTACGAAGATGCCAGTGTGACATATGCTTTTATTAGGCTTCAATCAAATAAAAAGACCGATGGAGTGGGCTACGAAAATGATATCTATAATCTAGTATTTACATGTAATTATGCAGACTATGAAGTGATTAATTATCCAATTAATACTAGTGTTCCTACTACGGTTTATAGTTTAATTCAGAGCTTTGAAATTAACGGAAATACCATCCCTCATTTTACTTTTGAGGAAGGAGACTTGCAAAGTATAATTGAGGCTTGGCGTGGAAGTTTTTATACAAGTAATTTATATCTTAATACGTCCGCTGATTTGCTTGGTGAGAAATTTGAAATAGACGTAGTAGAACCTAGTAATGTAAAAGCGGAAGATGCTAGGTATTTTGTTGAGTTCTATGATGGAAGCTTAAATAGGATATTAACTCCAAGTTCCTACTTTGCCATCACATATGAACATGAGGGGACAAGACCTCTTACAGATAGTGATTTTGAAACTTCTTTTGAGAAAAGCGGAGTATTTTATGTTAAACCTAATGAGACTGTTCAAGTAAATTCAGAGTTTTATATGGTCTTTAGGGCAGAAAAACCAGATAGTGGTGCTACAACTGCTGTTATTTGGTTTAAAACAGTGCAGGGCATAAGTAAAGTGACTAGTTACGACTTTATAAATTATACATATGAAGTTGATGAAGAAGGAAATTATGTCCTTGACGAAAATGGAGACAAAATAGTTTCTAATACCGGGTTGCAAGATGTGAGTTTTACCGCAAGTGAAACGGATAGCAAAACTTTTATTGGAAACGAAAATATAAATATCGATCTGAATGTTGGTAGGCAAGTAACCGTAAATCTTAAAACTGATTACCCAGCGTTTGATTTTCTTACAATTTCATCAAGCGATGTTAGTGTTGCTAGAATTATAAACAATGGAAATGGCGAGTTTTTAATTGAGCCAGTGTCAAGTGGATCTAGTGTAGTTACTATTACTGCACCAAATTTATCCACAGTTTATGAAATAAATGTTAATGTTTTTAGTCCAATTAGTGTGTTTTATGTGACCATGTCAGTTACAACTTATGATAAGGGCGTAGGGGAACATGTGCTAGCGAATGATAATACTAGTACAAAGTCTGCAGTTGTTGAAGCCCAAAGGACATTTAACTTTATTATGTCAACAAGACCTCTTGATCAACTGCAATTTGATTTACAAACTTATGTTTATTTTGATGAAAACGATAATGGTATAATTGACGAGGAAGGTGGAGAAAATCCAGATACACTTGTTCCAAGTTTAGGAGGTTTAAATTCCTATATTTATCAAGATGGATATTTCTCTTTTGATACTAGAAATTTAAGTTTTAGTTTTTTAAATGATAATGGAACAGATAGAACTTACATTCTGAGATTTGAAATTCACAATCTTGATGGGGCAATTTTAACTAAGGATGTTGTTTTAAATTCTTATGTTCCAATTAGAAACATTTTAGTTGAAACTTCTACACCACAAGTTTTTGATTCTAGTGCTATTTATTTTGAGGATAAGGTATTAGATAGTGATGCGTTGGTACTAAGTAAGGATGACCCTAGTATTTTTGGGGTAAAAGTCAGCACAAACATAAATAGCAATAGAATACCAACTTTTAGTTTTAATAACTATGGCGTGATTGAACTTGAAATTAGTGGCGTTTTGGAAAACAGGTATAGAGTAGAAAATGGAGTTCTGGTTTTAGAGTATAGTAGAACTGATACTCCAATCACCCTATTATCTAATTTGGCAAACGACGGATACTATTGGTTTAGATTAAGTGAGTCTTATAATGGGCAAAATGAAGATATTTTAGTTAGTGCCTATGTTAGAGAGTTTAATAGGGCTAGTTATGAAAATAATGTAAGGGTAAACATTTTAAATGTAAACGAAGTAGGTAGTATTAGCTCTTTAGATGGATTTGATATTAATTTTAGGCAAGGAATTGATGATTCTTCATCTATTGATTTAGAAACTTCAGGAAACAATATTTTTAATGATAATTTGCTATATAGGTTTATAGCAGTGTCTAATGTAAACGGAGTAAATAAATTTATTGTCCCTCAAGGAGATAGTGGTTTATACACACTAGACATGATAAAAACCTATGAAAACAATTTTAGATTAGATTTTACGTTAAGTAGGCATTACAAGGGAATGGGAGTAATTATTATACTTCCTCAAGATAAAATTAATGATATAAACGAGTATAATTTGTGGTTTGAAAATCCTACATATGAAGAGTACGACGTTACACAAGAAAATTTCATAGCTGGACTATATTATGTCTTGCAGGGAAATGAATATGTGCCAGCTACCGAGTATGCAGAGGATGTAGTTTATTATGTAAGAACAGTTGATTTTTCAAATCTTCTTAGTATTTGGGATGGGGCTTTGATTTTGAATATTAGTATTTCTGACGGGGTTGATGTTCCTTATCATATTTCAACTTACGAAGAACTTTTAGAAATTGGTGCAAGTGTTGATGCTGTTTCTAAGAACTACGTTCTGACGCGAGATATCGAAATCCCAACTGGAGAAAGTTTTAATACTATTGCAAATTATTATCTAGCTAATGTAAATAGTGAAGAAGAGTTTTTAAAGGATACTTATTACACTCTTGATGAAAGTGGAAATTACGTCTTAAGTGATTCTTATATAGAGGACACGATTTATTATGGTTATGGCTTTAATGGTACACTCACTGGAAAATATGTTTTATATGACTATAAAACAGGGAAGGAAATTGTTCAGTATTATGGCATTAGTAATGTAAGATTTGTTGGGAATAATACAAGAGATTTAGTAGGAATTTTTAGCAAACTTGGAGTAAATGGAAGCATAACAGACCTAACAATTGAGTATAGTTATTATCAACCAACTACGAGTGTAACTGGAGCATTTGGTGGCGTTGTTGGAGAAAATCGTGGAACTATAAATAATGTTAATGTTAGGTTTACTGATTATAGAATAACTACGACTAATAATGATAGTGAAGATTTTGTTGTGTCAGTGGGTGGAATCGCAGGTAGAAACTATGGAGTTATAGAAAATAATACTATTATAGATTCCGTTAATATGGAAGGCACAATTAACGTTGTGATGGGCGGAGAAAATCAAAATATTTATGTTGGCGGATTTGTTGGAAGTAACTATGGTAGTGTTGTCGGTTCATATAATACCTCAGACCAAGCAAGTTACACATTTAATGATATTGGTTTTGATTCTTCGCTAAATATTCGAGTGACGGGAGTCTCAAGCAACACGCGTATTGGCGGTGTTGTTGGATATAACATGGGTGGTATTAGGAACTTTGCTGTCCAAGGTGAGGTTATTGCTCCTAATAGTGATAACGTTGGCGGACTTGTTGGTTATAATACAAGTGGTAGCTTTGAGTATTCAATAGAACGCAGTTTTATGTCTGGAAAAACACAAGGTCGAAATTACGTTGGTGGTGCAATAGGTCAAGCACTTCAGGGTAGTTTTTATAATATTAGTGCTGAAAATTATGCCACATTTAGTAATTCTTCTAGGACCTTTGTTAGAGGAGAAACTTATGTAGGTGGTTTAATTGGGTATGCGTCAGGTGCAAATATTGAATTTAGCTATGTAGTTAGTTATTTTAATTCAGATAGTTTAAGTGAAGATGTGGCAAATTTAGATAGTAGTTATGATGTGGTTGGGAATAACAATGTTGGCGGCTTTATAGGTATGGCTGCAAATAGTTGTATTATCGCAAATAGTGCTAGTTATCTAAATGTAAAAGGTGTGGGTGCCGTGTCAAACTTTATTAGTTTTGACAATAATACAACAATTTCAAACTCATTTACTATAGGTTGCATTTATGGGGAAGGTTCTATCAATACAAATCCAATTTCAACTAGAACAAACTCTTACTCAATTATTTATAATGCTTCAACTGGAGAAAGTTTTGTCAATGGGATGAAAAATGGAACAATAGATTCTATTTCTGTATCTGGTAGTCCTTGGCAGGAAAGTGGTGATGAAAAAACACCTCCATATCTAGTGTTTGAGGGTGAGGCATTGATTTCAACTTCGCAAATTGTGATAACGGTAATGGTGAATGATAATGCTGGTGATTATGTAAATTATATTAAAGCTTCTAACTCAGCTCTCTTGCTTTTCTATGGGCTTGATGAATTTAATAGCTATTCTAGTTCTATTATGAGTGAGGTAAACACCATAAAATTAAATGACATTATTTCTCTTGGTGTCGAAATTGAGACGAACAAAACTACTAGATTTGATGTTAGAAGCAGTGACTCATCAGTTTTAATGGTGAGTCCTAGCGGAGATATTAGAGTTGTAGGTCTAGGCAATGCAATTATAACTATCTCTTCAAAATTAAATTCAAATATAAGTGCTCAACTTGAAGTGGTTGTGACAGAAGGCATAACAGGCTTTGAAGTTTATGCAAACCCTTCTTTGACCGCTAATATTAATAACAGCACGTTAGAACTTGTAAAGTCTCAAACTCAAACTCTTTACTCCGAATCTGAATACATAAGAAATGTTAATGGTCAAAATGTGGGTCTTATGAGTTATGACAATGTTGGGCTTAGATTTATTATCGAAGATGATGAAAAGCTTGAAAAATTGTTTGATTCGTTAAAACTTGAAAGTATAGACAGAGACTTAAATGACATTTTGAGAATTGCAGGCATGGTATGGGGGATAGGAGATGGATACTATTATGTAGATGTGGATAATAGTGCATCTATATCCATTGAACCTCTAATGGCATTTAGTGAAAAACTTAATATTTCATATATTCCATATATTGACTTTAATAACGAGGTAATTAGAGTTTTACTTGATCAAATTGGTGTAAGGACATTTAGTGTTACAGCAAGTTATGGTGCAACAGATATTATAATAGAAAATAACATTCTATCAACAGTTGAGATTAATCAATTAGAATATTTTTCTTTCACAGTGACAGTAAAAACTGATTTTGATGGAGAAGATATAGACAATAATGTAGATCTAATTTCAGACGATAATTTTGGCTTTAATGAAGGTAGTAATAAAGTTTTTAATTATGATAACTTGGGCAATGTTGTAAGCGTATCAAGAACTTACACTGTATGGTATAAAGACAAAGAAACAGCTTTAAATAGTGAGAAAAGATACAAACTTAGTTTTTGGCCTAAAACCAACACTAGCGAAAACAAAATAGATTTGACCATTATTGTTCACGGTCAAGATGGGGTAAGTGATATTAGTGCTAGGATTTATTCAGATATTAAAACTGATTTCCCACACAAACCAAGTGACAGTAATACAATTTATAATGGTAGAACAGCACTATTTGCTTTTGAGGTCTATCCTTATTTTGCAAATTATTCCAAGCTTAGAATAAGTTATACTAGTAGTGCAAATTACTCTTTTACTTTGTCTCAACTTCGTTACAATAATTCCGGCACAGGAGATAAATTCACAGTTTATACAAATTCCGGTGCTATCTTTGATGAAAACGGAGCACTTATTGTTCAAAAGACTAGCGGACAGGATAGTGCAAGTATAAGTTCTAATGGGATTTATTCTTATAGTAGAATGTATTTCTTTGGGGTGCTTATTCCAAGTAATGTTCCAGACAGGACAGCATATACAATGACAATTGATGTGCTAGATAGTAGAGACAATGTTATTTTATCAAAAAGTATAGAGTTCACAACTCTTGCAAGGTCTGACTTAAATTTAAGTTTTAATGAGGAATATTTAGGTGAAGACACAATTTATTATCTTCCAGCAAATACTAGACAAGAGTTAAACATTAGTACAACTAATGATTATGAGACAATTTCATTTGATGTTACTAGCTCAGACTATGAGCTTACTGAAAGCATGAAAGAAATGTTTACACCTTTCCTTGAAGGAGATAGGTATTATGTAAACATCATGGATTATGAGAATAATCTATTTACTACTGACCTTATTGGAAAGACTATAAACATTACTGCAACGGTTGATGGAGGGGAAACGACAGACCCTTGTACTGTTAGTTTTGTTATTTCTCTATTTACTGTAACTGATATTTCAGCAAGTGGTGTAAGTCAGGGGTATATGATTCTTCAAAATTCTGTTACAACCCCGCTTAAAGTAACTGTTAGTGCTAGCTTTGATGAAAGTGTGCTTGGCACAACTAACAACTGGTACAATGAATGGTATTTGAATTTTGGCACAGATGAAACTAACTCACTATATCAACAAATAGTAAATGCTGGATATGAGGTTCAAGAGAACTTTATTAGTTATATTTCTATTCTTGAAGAGCAAATCACAAAGGCAGATTATGATTCTGATGCGGAAGGAGAAAAGGTCTCAGGGGTATGGCTTTATGTTGATAGTAATGGGACATTATCAGTGCTAAGAAATGGAAGAATGTACAATAATAATGCTTTTGGTGTTGAGGATTATAGAGGTTATATAGCTGTATATGGATATGAAACCGATAGAAATTCTAGCCTAAGATTAAACGTAAGACTTTCATATGCTCATTTTGACGACACTACTTCAAGAGTAAAGGATAGTAGTGGTATAGCAAATGTTAGAGATTATAATTTTGAACACTCGCTTTATCAAGGAAGCTTCACATTTATTGATGAATTTATGTTGGCATTTGTTGACAGGGTAGGCATTAATAATCCAGTCCCTGTGTCAAGTGCAAGTGAGTTTTTAAGTTTAGCAAATGAAGAAGGTGGTGACTTTAGACTAGTAAATGACATAGAACTAACAAACTACACTCCATTTGACATTAATGTAAATAGTTTTGATGGAAACAACTATAAAATTTATATTACAAGCTTTGCTGAAGTGACAGAAGAAAGTACTGTGGCTAATTTGGGATTATTTAATGAAATTGGTCAAGATACTATGATTTATAATACAGCGGTGTATTATACAAATAGAGTTGACTTGTCAATTGAAACAGGAAGACTCGTGCCACGAGCATATCCATTAACTTACACGGCAAAAACTAACATACCAGTAAACTTTGGTGGAATTGCGGTTACAAACAATGGTATAATCACAAATTGTACAACTTCTGGAAGTGTAACATTAAATATTAGTAACACTAATATGGATGTGATTTTAAACGGAGGTCTTGTAGCAACAAATTCAGAAAAAGCATTTATCACAAATTCAAAAGTTGTAGATTTTATGCTAACTTGCTATGGTAGAACAGGTGGATTTGTTGGTATTAATAGTGGTAAAATAGTTGCGTCATATTTTGATAATAGTTCTATTTCAAACTTATCAACAGCAAATGTTGGAGGTTTTGTATATCAAAATGATGGGGTGATTTATGAGTGCTTCTCGCAAGGTGCAAGAAATTCAACTGATAATGATATTAGGAACACTGGTACAGGTATAACATCAGATGGTGGCAATGTAGGTGGCTTTGTTTATCAAAATAACAACCTAATTAGCGACTGTTATTCTAATATTCTTATTTCAACTTCAAGTATAATGGCTGGATTTGTATATTTAGATTCTGCAAGTAGCGAAATAAGTAAGTCTTATTCAATTAGTTATAAGAGAGTGGGAGATAATGAAACCACAGCATTCCCATTCCTTGGGCCAAGCACAGAGTTTACACCTTTAAGAGTTGTGGTAAATGGAATTTTAAATAATTGTTATTATTTAACAACAGGTGGAACTTGGGCGAACTCAAACTTTTATTTGCCAAATAGTAATAATCCAAGTGAAACACCAGCTAATAGAAGAGCTTTCCCTCTTGAAACAGATGATTTCGCAACTCATGATAGCTTTATTAATTATGACTTGTCACTTGTGTATAATACAGATAGATACGCAGATAATAGGACAGAATTTAATTATATTGATGGTTACACATGGGTTATTGTTGGAGGAAAGCCACTTCTTGTATCAACTTTAACAAATACAATTAGTCAGCAGGATTATCTTGGTAAAGAAAAGAATTATGAAAGTGAAGATATAGTTTACTTTGACCTAGCAAGTCTTGGTGAATTACATGTCGAAGAACAAAGAGTTGGTATTGGTTCGTCAGAGATAATTACGAATTATTATCAAGTAGATAGTAATGGTAATTACACGGAAGAAGATTTAATTTTCTCTACACTAAGAAATAATAACACAAATACTTTAACCTATAACTTTATGGCGAGAAATGGACTTAATTCTTTAAGTATAATTTGTAACATAGTGACAAATGAAGAGGGCGATGAAAGTATTGAGTTTGACAGCGCTGAATATGGGGATGGGACTATTCTTGATATAAGAACAAATGTTGGTGACGTTTATTATGATACAGATGAAAACTTTAGAGCAAATGATACAATTATTATTGAAAGAAATGAAGAGACCAATGAGATACTTCGTATAACTTATAGAGAACTTCAAAGTGCATCTTACTACTATAGCGCAAGTGTTACAGGCGTAAGTGATATTGTAGGTTCTAGAACAAATCCAAAAATTATTTATGATTATGAATCATTTAGTTATTGGCTCACTGAGACCACTACGAACAAGACAAATAATAGTTTCTTTAGACTTGTTAGTGATATTGACCTAAATAATAATTTTGTTTCTACCTCAAGGTCAACTTTTAAAGGAATACTTCAAGGTAACTATATGACAATAGATAATTTGTCTATTTCTTACTTTAATACAAGTGTGATAGATGAAAACCTAAATAGTACTTCCTTTGGGTTATTTGCGTCAATTGAAACAGATAGAGATTCTTCGCTTGATACTGTAATTTCGAACTTAAATATCAACGTAAACCAAGTTTTGTCTAACGCACATAGGTTTGTTGGTGCTCTTGCTGGTGAAATCAGGGCAGATGAAAGGGTTAACTCCCACAAGGTTTTCTTAGCAAATATAAATATAGGCTCTACAATTGGTGCTTCAGCCTACATAATGGGTAGAAATGCGGTTGGAGGACTAGCAGGAATTGCAACAGGGTATGTAATTATCAAAGACATAACGACAAGTGTTAGTGTAAATGCTTCGTATGATGCTCCTAGTTCAATAATTAATAGTACATTATATATTGACAGGGATGATACGTATATTTCAAGGGTGTCATATGCTGGTGGCGTAGTTGGAATATTTGACGTTAAAAAAGTAGTTGATACTGCGACACTTAGAAATTACAATGCGAATAATGTAACAGTGTCTAATGATAATAGTTATGTTGGTAACATTGTAGGTTCTGCCTTTGGACTTGTTGGCGAAAATAGTATTGTAAATTATACTAACGCATACCTTTCACATTCAGAAACCTCATTTATAAAAGCTACTAGTTATGGTGGCGGACTTGTCGGTGAAAATAGGGGAACTATAATAAGTTCATCTTCAAATTATTTAGAAGATTCTACCAATAATGATGGTATTGGAGAGTCGTCATATAGCGAATTTGATTTGTTCTTTAGTGGATTAGGTGGAGAAGTAAACAGCATTGGAGGTTTAGTTGGACTAAACAATGGAGGACTTATCACAAATAGTATTTCAAATGTTAATGTAAGAAATGAACTTGCTGTAATTGCAGGCGGTGCAGTAGGACGTATGCTTGAAGGGGCACTTGTCAATGTAGTTGCAACGGGGTCAGTTCTGTCAAATAAAATTATGGGCGGTTTCATAGGAAGTATGAATAATATAAGCCTCTTGGTTGAAGAAGGTAATTATGATATTAACACCCTCATTAATTTTGATATAAGTAAATACACAGATTTTTATGGTAGTTTTGCAGAAAGTGAAAATAAAAATGTTATAATTTCAAGTTGTGTATCAGCAAACAACTGGTTAGTAGAGGACTATTCTTATTATTCATCTAAACTTTTAACAGAAAGTGTCTTATCTGGCTTTATTGGTGTAATATCTTACTATGATGAAAATTTAAATAGAGATATTTTTGAAGATATGGCCTATATTAGACCTAGTTATTATGCAAATACTTTATATACAACTGTAAATGGCTCAAATCCCGCAAGATATCTACAAAGCACATATATTTCAGTAGGCCTTGACGAAGTTGAAGTTAATGAAGATAGTCCAAATATATTAGTAGATAGTAATAATGAGCAGGTTGTATTCCCATATTCTACTAGCGAATTTTATTATGAAAGCATGCCAGCTAAAGTGACATATGCAGTTAGATCAGAAAATAATATTTCAGGAAGTATGGGTGGTGAGCATGATGTTTATGCAGATGTCTTTTACAGAATTGAGTCTAGTACTCCAAGTGACCTTATAAATAATGACAGTTTGTATACACTCGTAGATTATAATAAAGATGGAAGTTGGAATACTCCATACGAACAAAGAAGTTATCAGTGGTATCAAGCTCGTTTTGGATACATTTACTATAAAGACGAAAGCGGGCAATACATTTTAGTAAATGGTAGTAGTGATTTTGAAAGCTTAGAAAAAATTGACGAGAATACATATAGAGATTTTTACTACATAGCAAGCCCTATATTAAATTCATTTACATTTACAGAGGAATACTCATCTAGTGAAGACGATATATTTATCTATGGTAACAATAGTGCTCAAAGTACTAGAGTAAATGGTTATACATTTGAATCTATTGATGATCTAAAAGCACAAAATTACATTTCAGTAAATGGGCTTAGAATACCAATTGATTTATCAGATGAAACTAATTCTAGAGTTGACGAAGTCTATGCAGATGAGGAACATGAAATATTTGTGTCAGGTGAGTATGAATACTCCAACTTTAGATTGCCTCTTCAAAATGGGGGAGAAGTTACAAATATTAAATTTACTGTATCTTCTTATTCATCAGCGAATAATATTCGTGCGTATATAGATAATGTTGAACTTACCTTTGAATATAACAATATTGGCTATGAAAACTTGGACGGTGAAAACGTGTTTGTTTCTCTAAATTCTTATAGAGGAGACGTAAATACAATAACTAATTTTGAACTTGTTATTTCGTCAAAGAAAGTTATTTATAGCTCATACAAAAATGGTTATTGGGAAATGGATGAAAACTTCTTACTTGACAACTTAGATGAGGTGACAAGATATCCAGTTAATCTTGAACTTGCAGAAAAATATGTCTGGAGCGACTTTAGGTCAAATAGTGTTTCTACTGAGATATATACAGCAGAGGACCTTGCAGCATTTGCTTATATTGTAAATAGTGGCTTAGATAGTTATGAGGACAGGGAAGTTACACTCCATAATGACATAGATCTAAGCGGTAAATATTGGGTTCCTATTGGAAGTGAGGAACATCCATTTAAAGGTACATTTAATGGAAATGGTCATAGTATCAAATATGTATCTGTTAATGAAAACTCAATAAAAGATGGTGATGGCTTAACACTTCCAAAATATGCTGGACTATTTGGAATGACAGACGGTGCTACAATTAAAGATTTAAGTATTCTTGGTGGTGAGGTTAGTGGAGAATATGCCGGAGGACTTGTAGCAAGAGCAGAAAATACTGAGATTTACAACATAACTAATAGAAATAATTCTTTAGGTGTAACTTATAGTGGTGGAATTGTCGGTCTTATGAATGCTGGTTCAATTTATAACACTTATAACTATGCAAGAGTTGAGAGTACAAATTCTAGTACAAGGGTTTCAAGTAATGTCTATATAGGTGGCATAGTTGGAAATGCTAAAAATGTGGTGTTTAGTTACCTAGATGTAGATTCTTCAGGCCAGTTACTATCAAATACAAACTATGGTGAGATTTATACTTTTAATACCCTTAACAACTACATCTCTAATAGGCTTATTAACTTATATGCTGGCGGAATCATAGGACATGCTGAAAATATGGTAGACTTTGAAGGTGCTTTTAATGAGGGGGATATTGGTATTACTACTAACTCAAATAAAATTTATGTAGGCGGTATAGTGGGGTATGTTACTTCACCACGAACGTTAGATAGTATCAGCTTTACCTCTAATTATGTACAAAGTCTTAAGAACAATGGAAATATTGATATTACCAATTCAAATACCTTCTCAAGTGTAGATTTAACAGAAGATAGTGTGTATGAAGATTATGCTACTTGCGATATTGGCGGTGTCTTTGGCTATGCAGACTTAAGCGCTAGTTTAATAAGCAATGAAGGGGATATAGCAGTTAATGCAATATCTTCAAGTGAAGCTAAGATGTCAATTGGAGGATTAATAGGTAGACTTGACATCATAAGACGAGGAAATGAAAGCGACCAAAGTGTAGTTGGTGGCGTGAGAATAAGCTCTTCATATAATATTGGTTATGTTGAAGTTTATTCTACAAATGGTTCAACTTTTGGAATTGGTGGACTTATTGGTGTTAGTGATTTAACATATTATATTACTAATAATTCAGATGAGGGTAATGAAAAGACAAAAGACAAAGTTCATATTTATGATAGTTATAATGCAGGTGAGATTTTATCTAGCAATAACTGTGAGACTTTCCTCGGAGGTGTTCTAGGTTATGCCTATGGCACAAACGAAGTATCAAATAGAGTTCTTATTGAAAGATGTCTAAATGTTGGAAGTTTAACTATTTATAACATCATGAGGGCTAGAAATGCACTTGGTGCAATTGCTGGTGTTGATAATTTCATTTTTACTACTAATCCAAATGCAAATACAAATGTAACAGTTGATGATATTGATAGTTATGTTCCAGAGAGTCTATATAATTTCTACCTAAGAGGAAGTGCTTATAGTCAAGGCATAAATTATACAGCGTTTACTGAATATGAAGCTTCAACTTCTAATTATACACCTGTTGAAGATATTTCTACCTTTGCTTTATCTAGAATTTCATCAACTTTAAAAAGTGAGAATAATTATGAGCTAGAAATAGTAATAGATGACACTTCTTATGTTATAGATGTTTGGGATTTTGAAAATGTTTGGCAAAGACAATATGACACTTGGTATCCAACATTAAGAAACAATCTTGCTACTTCTTTCTGGTTTGATAGGGTTACTGAGGTTCAAAGTACAGGTGTGTCATATAGTGTTAGTAGTGAAAAAGAACTTGCATATATCGCAAAGCAGATTAATAGTGGCGAGATTGAAAGCGAGGGCATAATAATTAATTTAACTTCACCACTTGATTTATCAAATAAATTCTGGACTCCTATTGGTAGTGAAGAATATCCATTTAAAGGAACCTTTAATGGAAATATGTATGAGATTAAAAACTTAACAGTTGATGGCTCGTTTATGGCAAGTAATGAGTATGGCGGATTGTTTGGTGTAGTGCAAAATGCAACAATTAGAAATGTTGGACTTTCTTCGCCTGTTATTAAAAATGTGTCCACTGCAGGTGGTGTTGTAGCAAAAGCAAGTAATTCTCTTCTTACTATGGTTTACACTGAAAATGAAGAGAGTGAGGATTCTATTATTGAAGGAATGTATACGGCTGGGGGAATAGTTGGAGAACTCACAAGCAGCGCCGTACTAAGTGAAAGTAATAGAAAAGGTCTATACTTTGCTTACAATAACACAAGAGTTGGAGTTAATAGTGAAAATACAGGGTTTTCTTCAATAGGTGGACTTGTTGGAGTGCTTGAAAGTTCCTACATAGGAAATGCGTATAACTCCGAGAATGGAATTATAACGGTAAGAGACGATAGTATTGGAGATGGGGCTTCAGTTGTTGGTTCTACTGATATTTCTAGTAGGTTACTAAATGTGTTTAACTTGTCCAGTATTATGATGACACCAGGTAACAACACAATAGGAATTAGAGTCAAGACAATGTATTATATTACAACAAATGAAACTGGAGAAGTTGTGCTTAAAAACTCTGATAACCCAACTTTTGACAACCTATCAAATAACGATGATAGTAACGAATATCTAGGAGATCCAGCAAATATTTGGACAAAAGAATATAGTTTAAATAGTGTTGAATTGTCTGAGTATCCAACACTTAGAGGTCTTGGTAGAGAGTGGAAAAATGTTGAAAGTGAGACTTTAACAAGTTTTAGCATCTCAAGTGATTTTAGCGAAAAAAACTCTATTTTAGATTATGTTGACAGTATTACCTCTACCAAATTAGAAGATGGTAGTAGTGTTATAAAAGAAATAGATAAAACATTAGTTAGTTTCTCGAGTGAAAGTTTTAGTGGTGTAAGCGTTAATACAATCTATCTTATTACATCAGAAGAAGAACTTGTATGGCTTGCTAACAATGTAAATAGTGGAAATTTACTTACAAGTAATACTGAATTTGTACTTCTTAAGGACTTAGACTTAAGTGGTAGCTATTGGACACCAATTGGTGTTTCTGCGGTCTATCCATTTAGCGGAGTATTTAACTTTAATGGACATGTAATAAAAGGACTTACAATAGATAACTCTAGTTATATATATGCTGGACTTTTTGGATACACAAAAAATGCTTATATTGTCAATGGTTATGTTGATAATGCGTTTATAAAAATTACCAATGAGTCACTAAATTCTGAAAGTTATGTAGGAACGTTAGTAGGTTTTGGTGATAACACAACAATAAGAAACATGAGTGTATCAACTAGCATTTCAAGTTATTCAACTTCAGCTAGTTTTATTGGTGGCATTGCAGGATACCTAAAGGGCACTAATTACTCTGTACGTAATGTTAATGTTTCAGGTGCAAATGCTATTGATTTAGGTGGGTTTAAGGACTGTGTTGTAGAGGTAGAAGATAATACAGAGGTGCTTGAAGATAATATTCATTTAGCTGGTTTTAGTAATGAGGGTAGAATATTTGCAGGTGGAGTTGTTGGATATATTGTTGGACCAGAAGAACAAGAAAGCGATTTTAGTGTTATTGATTATGCTGTTAGTAGTATTAATATTGCAGCAGTGTCAAAATCTTCTTCGTCAAATGTTTATGCAGGCGGTGTTGTAGGTTATGCGGCAGAATATTTAACAATAAATGCCGTGTCAAGTAGTAGTGTTGTTAAAACTTATTCTTCAAAATTTGACATTGCTGGTGGAATTGTTGGATTTAGTAATGATGGGGTAATTAGTAATTCTCTATTTACAGGCTATCTTGAATCAAGATACCCTGAGGGCCGAGATGACTCTACTTCTCAAATATGGTCATATGTTGGTGGTATAGTAGGTAGCACACGTGGGGGTATGGTTACAAATTGTGTTATGAAAGGAAGGACATTATCATCTGGCTACTCTATAGGTGCTATAATCGGCTATGCAATAGATTTAGATTATAGTTTATATAATACTAATACAGGTGAGGATAGAAGCCTTTATTATGCAGACAGAGGATTTAATGGGGCAGACCCTGTTGCAGTACACCGCTTTGAGAGTTTAACTGAACCTGAAAATCTACCAGAATTAGCTTCTCAGATTTTTGTAGAAGATGTAAATAGTGTTAGTGGGGATGATAGTCCATTTATTGATACTTACTGGACTATTGACGGCGGAGAATTTAGTTTGAGAAGTGATAAAATTTTCGTTATAGGTGCAGGCGAGGAATCGTTTACAGCAAGTTATGAAAATGAAACAAAACCTCTTCTCTCAACTGGACAGGGGACTGTTGAATCAGCTCCAGGATTATATGTGGATGCAGAAAGTCTTGGGGATGTTGAATTAGCAGTTGTCCAAGGAGAAGATGTAAGCATAGGCATTGCTGTTGTAATAGAAGACGCATCAGGGAATTTGACATATAACTATATAGAATCTCCTCTTGCTGATATACAAGGGACAGGAGAGACCTTTGATTTGTCAAAATGTCTTGGTGGAGTGAAAACTGAGGATATTGTTGTTTGCTTTATCACTTTAATTGAATAAAAACAAAAAGACTTAATCTTTAAAAGGTTAAGTCTTTTTAATATATTAACAAAAGTGTTTAAAAGGTTAAGTGAATTAAGACAAAATTATTAGATTTTAATTGTGAAAATCATAGTAAAAAATTTCTTTAAAAAAATTGAAAAAAATTAAAAAAAGGTATTGACTAAAATTTTGCTTTATGATAGACTCAAAATTACTTATGCTGTTAAATTGTGCGTTTTGGTCTTTTTTGGTGAAGAGGTGTTAAGAAAATAATAATTTTTTTTGCAAATTATGTCAACAATTTTTATATAAAAAGTGTACATAATAGTTCTTTCTTGACATTATGAGATTGCAAAAATAAGGCTAAACTAAAACATGAAGCAACAACAAATTTTTAGAGTGAGGAGTGGAAATGGGACAATCTAATCCAGCAATTAAAAAGACAAAGTATGGAAAAGTCGAAAGGGTTAATTTTTCGAAGATTGAAGAGCCTATTGAGATGCCTTATTTAATTTCTATCCAAAAGGATGCTTATAAAGACTTTTTGGAGCATGGCATTGCAGAAGTTTTAGAAGAATTCTCTCCAATTACAGATTATAGTGGTAAAGCAGAAATCTATTTTGTAGATTATACTCTTGATCCTACAAGTAAGTATTCAAAGGCGGAGTGCAAGAGAAAGGGAATAACTTATTCCGTGTCACTTAAAGCTAGAGTTAGACTTGTTAGGAAAGAGGATGGCGAGGTAGTTGAGCAAGAAGTTTTCCTAGGCGACGTACCACTTATGACGGAAGAGGGTTCTTTTATTTTTAATGGTATTGAAAGAGTTGTAGTTAGTCAAATAGTGAGGTCTCCTAGTGCTTATTTTGCAAAAGAGCAAGATAAGACAGGTAAATACTTGTTTAATGGAACTATTATACCTACACGTGGGACATGGATTGAAGTTGAACAAAATGCAAACAACATTTTAAAAGTTGTTATTGATAGAAGTAGTAAGGTTACGCTTGGGGTGTTTTTAAAGTGCTTTGGATTTACTGCAGAGCAAATTGCTGACATATTTGGCAAAGACCCTCTTATTATGAATACTCTTGAAAAAGAGACTCAGGACACGCAAGAATCTGCACTTATAGAACTCAGCAAACGTATGCGTCCAAGCGAAGTCCCTAGTGCAGAGGCTACCTATAATTTTATTAATTCACTATTTTTTACACACCAATATTACAATCTTGCAAGAGTTGGTAGATATAAACTTAATAAAAAACTTAGTATTGCAAATAGAATTACTGGCGAGACTGCGTATGGAGACATTAAGATTGGTAACAAAGTAGTTGTAAAAGATGGCGAGATTATTTCACGCGAAATTGCAAATAAAATTCAAAATGCTGGTATAAATGAAGTATGGCTAAGGACAAAGACTTTAAATGGCGACTTTAAGATGGATAATGAAAAATTTATTCCACATAAAGTAATTGGCAATAATAGAGTCGACTTGTCCGCAATTTTCCCATGTGATGAAAGGGAACTTGGAGTGCTTGAAAAAGTACATTATCCTACACTTAAAAGAATACTTAGTGAATATAAAACTGATGAAGAAAAATTGGAAGCAATAAGACTACACGCAAAAGAGCTTATGAATTTCCAACTTACAATGGACGACATTATAGCTACAATTTCCTATCATTTGGACTTAAATAGCGGAATTGGTGAAGTCGATAACATTGACCATTTGGCAAATCGTAGAATTGCAACTGTTGGTGAACTTATGGCTGGTGCTTTTAGAAGTGGTATTAATAGACTTGCGGGTGTTATTCGTGAAACTCTTCAAGCACAAGATTTATCAACCGTTAATCCATCAAGTATAATTAATGCTAGACCTGTAAATAAGGCACTTAAAGATTTCCTTGCATCCAGCCAACTTTCTCAACTTATGGATCAGGTTAATCCTATTAGTGAACTTACACAAAAGAGAAAAATATCTGCAGTAGGTCCTGGTGGTGTTAAAAAAGAAAGAGCAACAGCAGAGGTTAGAGATATTCACTATTCTCATTATGGTAGACTTTGCGCTATTGAAACACCTGAAGGTCAAGGTATTGGTCTTATTAACTCTCTTGCAACCTATGCAAAGATAAACGAGTATGGCTTCTTACTTTCTCCTCTTAAAGTTGTTGACAAAGAAAAAGGCATTGTGACCGACAAAGTAGTTTATCTTATGGCAGATGAGGAAGAAAATTGTTGCGTTGCACAGGCGGTAGAACCTTTGACTCCAGAGGGAAAATTTGTTAACCCAAGAGTTATTGTTAGAAAGAAAGAATCTGTTATAGAAGTTCCTAGTAGCGAAGTTGACTACGTAGACGTTTCACCTCGTCAACTTATTTCTGCTGCAGCAGCACTTATTCCATTCCTAGCAAATGACGATACTGCTCGTGCGCTTATGGGTTCTAACATGCAACGTCAGGCTGTTCCACTACTTACGACAGAATCACCTATGATTGGAACTGGTATTGAGCATAAGATTGCTGTTGATAGTGGTGCTATGGTTCTTGCAAAAAAACCTGGATTTGTAAGTTATGTATCCGCGACAGAAATAAGAGTTAATAATGATGATGGTGAGACAGATTGTTATAACTTAATTAAGTTTGCAAAGACAAATCAAGATACATGTGTAAACCAAAAACCTGCAGTAGTTAAAAACCAAAGAGTTGAAGCAGGGGATGTGCTTGCTGATGGTTTTTCAACAAAAGACGGAGAGCTTGCTCTTGGCAAGAATATGACAATTGCGTATATGAACTGGGAAGGATACAACTATGAGGACGCAATTTTGATTTCCGAAAGAATAGTTAGAGAAGACATATTTACTTCAATTACTCTAAAAGTTGAAGAAAGTAAAGCAAGAAGTACAAAACTAGGTGATGAGGAAATTACAAGAGACATTCCAAATTTGAGCGAAGATGCACTTAAGAATTTGGACGAAAATGGTATTGTAAGAATTGGTGCTGAAGTTAGAACTGGAGATATTTTAGTTGGAAAGGTTACTCCAAAAGGAGAAACAGAACTGACACCTGAAGAAAGACTTCTTAGAGCAATTTTTGGTGAAAAGGCAAGAGAAGTTAGAGATACAAGCCTTCGTGTACAACATGGTAGAGGCGGAATTGTTGTTGATGTTCAAGTATTTACTAGAAAGAATAAGGACGAACTAGAGCCAGGTGTTAATACTATGGTTAAGGTTTATGTTGCTCAAAAGAGAAAGTTGTCTGTAGGAGATAAAATGGCTGGTAGACACGGAAATAAGGGTGTTGTTAGTCGTATTCTTCCACTTGCAGATTTACCATATATGGAGGACGGAACTCCAGTTGATATTGTTCTTAACCCTCTTGGTATTCCAAGTCGTATGAATGTTGGACAGGTTCTTGAAGTTTTACTTGGTAAAATTGCAAAAGTGCTTAATTGGAAAGTAGCAGTACCTGTTTTTGACTGTATCAATGAGCAAGAAATATTTAAGCTTATGCGTGATAATGACTTAGATGAAGATGGTAAAATGGTATTGTACGATGGCAGAACTGGTGAGCCATTTGAAAATAGAGTTACTGTTGGAACTATGTATATGTTAAAACTTGACCACATGGTTGACAGCAAAATGCATGCTCGTTCAACTGGACCATATTCGTTAGTCACTCAACAACCTCTTGGTGGTAAAGCTATGTTTGGTGGACAAAGGTTTGGTGAAATGGAAGTTTGGGCCCTTGAAGCATATGGTGTTTCTCATCTTCTCCAAGAAATGCTTACTGTTAAGAGCGATGATATTGTTGGTAGAAATAAGACGTATGAAGCTATTGTTAAAGGTTATCCAATAGGAGAACCTGGCATGCCAGAGTCATTTAAGGTTATGATTAAAGAATTCCAAAGCTTAGGACTTGATATTAAGATCTTAACTGAGGAAAACAAAGAGGTTTCAATTAATGAACTTTCTTCTGATGATTTAGAGCCAGCACCATTTGTAACTAAATCAAAAGACCAACCTCAAGATATTGACCTTGGTCTTGATGATGAAAAGACGACTGGAGACATTGTCTCTGAAGAAGATGCAGAGAGTGCACAGAATACAGACTTGTTTGAAGATTTTGATGAAGATTCTTTATTTGATGATTTGGACTAAAAATAAAGTAAATTTTAAGGAGAAATTATGTTTGAACTTAACAATTTTGATTCAATGAAAATTGGCATTGCCTCCCCAGAAAAAATAAGGTCATGGAGTCATGGCGAGGTAACAAAGCCAGAGACAATTAACTACCGAACTCTTAAGCCAGAGAGAGATGGTCTTTTTTGTGAAAGAATTTTTGGGCCTAGAAAAAACTGGGAGTGTCACTGCGGAAAGTATAAGAGAATTAGGTATAAGGGTGTCGTTTGTGACAAATGTGGTGTTGAGGTTACACACTCAAAAGTTAGACGTGAAAGAATGGGGCATATTGAACTTGCAACTCCAGTAAGTCATATTTGGTTCTTTAGAGGAATTCCAAGTAGAATAGGTACAATACTTGACATTACTCCAAAAGCACTTGAACAAGTGCTTTATTATGTCAACTATATTGTTATTGACCCAAAAAATACTCCTTTTGTCTACAAACAAGTAATTTCAGATAAAGAGTATAGAGACGCTCTTGAAGAATACGGCTCAGACTCTTTTAAAGCTGGTATGGGCGCTGAAGCTATAAAAATTCTTCTTTCTCAAATTGATCTTGAAAAAGAAGATAAAGAGTTAAGAGAGATTGTTAAGACTTCTAAAGGTCAAAAAAGACTTAAAGCAGTTAAGAGACTAGAAATTGTTGACGATTTTATAAAAAGCGGTAATAGACCTGAATGGATGATACTTGATGTTATTCCTGTTATTCCACCAGATCTTAGACCTATGGTACAACTTGATGGTGGAAGATTTGCGACAAGTGACCTTAATGACCTTTATAGACGTGTTATTAATCGAAATAATAGACTTAAAAAACTTATTGAACTTGGAGCCCCAGATGTTATTATTAGAAATGAAAAAAGAATGCTCCAAGAGGCAGTTGATGCTTTAATTGAAAATGGTAAGAGAGGAAAGGCAATTCAAGGGCCAAAACAAAGAGATTTAAAGTCTTTAACAGCTCTTCTTCGTGGTAAGCAAGGTCGTTTCCGTCAAAACCTTCTTGGAAAGAGGGTCGACTATTCTGGTAGATCTGTTATTGTTGTTGGACCAGAACTTAAAATATATCAATGTGGACTTCCAAAGGAAATGGCACTTGAACTCTTTAAGCCATTTATTATGAGGAGACTTGTTGAGATGAATGAGTCTCATAATATTAAGAGTGCAAAGAGAATTATTGAAAGAGAAAAGCCAGTTGTTTGGGATGTTCTAGACGAAGTTATTAAAGACCATCCGGTACTACTTAACCGTGCTCCTACACTTCACAGACTTGGTATTCAAGCTTTTGAACCAGTACTTGTTGAAGGTAGAGCTATTAAGCTTCACCCACTAGTTTGCGTTGGGTTTAATGCTGACTTCGATGGTGACCAAATGCCAATTCACGTGCCTTTGTCTCTTGAGGCAAGAGCTGAAGCTCGTATGATTATGCTTGCGTCAAATAACGTTCTTAAACCTGCTGACGGACAACCTGTTATGACTCCACAGCAAGATATTGTACTTGGTTGTTATTATATGACATTAAATAAACCAAAAGCATTGAACGAAGGTAAGATTTTTAAAGATGAAGACGAGGCCGTTATGGCTTACCAAACAAAAAATCTTGAACTTCAATCAAAAATTATAGTAAGACGTACTGTAAACTATAATGGGGAAGATATTACTGGTAAAGTAGAAACAACGGTTGGTAGAATCTTATTTAATAGATGTATTCCTCAAAATATTGGGTTTATTGATAGATCAAAGAGAGAAAATGCTCTCAGATATGAAATTGAGGGCACTGTAGATAAGAAAATGTTAGGCAAAATAGTTTCTCAAGTCTACAATAAACTTGGAACAACTCCTACAGTTGTTATGCTTGATAAGATTAAAGAGCTTGGTTATAAGTACTCAACTATTGGTGCTCTAACTATAAATGTTTATGACATGAGAGACCCTAAGGAAAAGAAAGAACTTATAGCAGAAGCAGATGCAAGAGTACAAGAAAATGAGAAGGCTTATAGACGCGGACTAATTGCACTTGAGGAAAAGGTTTCAAAAAATATTAGTATTTGGAATGAAACAACTGAAAAAGTTAAAAATGCTGTTATGAATAGCTTAGACGACCTTAATCCAGTTAAAATTATGGTCGCATCAGGTGCTCGTGGTAATCCTGTTCAGATTAACCAGTTGTGTGGTATGCGTGGTGTTATGGCGAGTGCATCTGCAATTAAAATTGATATTCCTGTTAAATCTTGCTTTAGAACAGGTTTGACACCTATTGACTATTTCTTGTCAAGCCGTGGTGGACGTAAAGGTCTTGCTGATACAGCTCTTAAGACAGCTGACTCTGGTTATCTTACTCGTAGACTTGTTGACGTTGCACAAGAGGTCGTTATAACTGAAGATGACTGCTTTAAAAATCTTGGCGAAAAGACAAAGGGTCTTAAGGTGACTGACATTGTTGAGGACAAAACTGTTGTTGAAAAGTTAGAAGATAGAATTTCAGGTAGGGTCGCGGTAAATGACATTATAAATCCTAAGACAAAAGAGGTTATAGTCAAGGGTAATGAAATGATTACCCCAAGTCAAGCTAAAGAAATTGTTGACTGCGGTATAAAGGAAGTTGAAATAAGGACATTACTTACTTGTAAGGCACACCATGGTGTTTGCGCAAAGTGCTATGGTAGGAATATGGCTAACAACCAAATGGTTAACATTGGTGAGGCTGTTGGAACGATTGCCGCACAAAGTATTGGTGAACCTGGTACACAGCTTACAATGAGAACGTTCCACACTGGTGGTGTTGCAGCAGCTGCTGATATCACGAAAGGTCTTCCTCGTGTTGAAGAAATTTTTGAGGCTCGTAGACCAAAGGGTGAAGCAATTATTTCTGAAGTTGCTGGAAAAATTAAAGTTGAAGATAGTGGCGAGAGATATAAGATTACTGTTCACTCAAGTGAGGGAGATGTAGAGTATATGACTCCACCTAAGAATAAAACAATTCTTGCTGTTAGAAGTGGAGATACTGTTGAGGTTGGTCAATGCTTAACTTCTGGTTCAATTTATCCAAATGACATTTTAAGAGTAATTGGACTTAGAGGGGTACAAGAATATCTTCTCAAGGAAGTTTTAAGTGTTTATAGACTTCAAGGTGTTGATATTAACGCAAAACATATTGAGATAATTATTCGTCAAATGCTTAGAAAAGTTAAAATTGAAGATGCTGGTGATTCAGATCTTCTTCCAGGAGAAATGCTCGAGCTTCAAGATTATGAAGAAATTAATAACAAGATTTTGATGAACGGAGGAAGACCTGCCACAGCAAAACGTGTTCTTCTTGGAATTACAAAAGCTGCATTGTCGACAGAATCATTCTTGTCAGCGGCAAGTTTCCAAGAGACTTCAAGTGTATTAACTGAGGCTGCAATTAAAGGAAAGGTTGACCATTTACTTGGACTTAAAGAAAATATCATGATTGGTAAACTTATTCCTGCTGGAACTGGTATGAAATGTTATAAAGATGCGTATCCAGAGATTTCTAAGGAGTGGCTAAGAAAAGAAGAAGAAAGAAGACAAGAGCGCATTCGTCAAATGGAACTTGAAGAAATGAAAAAGGCGGACTAATCCAAAATATAAAAACAAAAAACCACAAAAAAGTGGTTTTTTTGCTATTGACAAACTGGGGAAGTTGTGCTAATATACCCTTGTAAACAAAAGAGATTTAGTGGCATGCATGTGTTTTAGGAGGTTTATGTAATTATGGAAAATAAAATGTCAATTATTTTTGATGACGAGGGAATAGAAATGTCAAATGTTGCAAGTAAAGAGTTGCTAGCTGAAATAAAAGCAAAAATAATGCCAAAGGAAACTGAGGCTGAAAATCCAAATAACTTTGAAATTAAAAATCCTATTTTTTTTAAGGATAAAAACGGAAATATGTCTTTTGGAGATGAGAGCGCATATAACGCCTATGTTGATTTTAAGGAAATCTTGAATAGAACCAAACAAGCAAAAAGGGAAAGTGAACTTGGTTTAAGTATGTAATAATGTAATAAATAAAGCTCCACACGAATTACTTCGTGTGGAGCTTTTCTTTTGAGATAAAGATTCTTTATATTAAACTTCTTTTATTAATTTAATTATAATGCCTAGAAATAATGATTTTCAAATTTCACTGCTAAACCATTTTAGATGTATAATTAGCTTAATTTACAATTTTGTCGTTTTAAATTTTAAATGTATTTTTTTATTAGGTTTTACAAATATTAAATTGAAATATAGGTTTTAAAACAAAAAAATGCTTGAGACTATATTTTGGTTTTTAAATTGTGTCAAATTGTTTTACATAAATTTTTTTATGTGATAAGATGTAAACGTAAAAAGTAAAATTTTAGGGGCAATTATTATGGAGTTTATTTTTCCAGCAACATTTTATAGAGATGAAGATAATGATAATTACA
>CASDOR010000028.1 GCA_949282135.1 uncultured Christensenella sp. | reverse complement strand
GTACGAGAGGACCAGAGTGGACGTACCTATTGTGCACCAGTTGTATCGCCAGATGCATGGCTGGGTAGCGAAGTACGGACGAGATAAACGCTGAAAGCATCTAAGCGTGAAACTCCCCTTAAGATTAGATATCCCATAACACAAGTTAGTAAGACCCCTTGCAGACAACAAGGTTGATAGGTCGGAGGTGGAAGTGCAGTAATGTATGTAGCTGACCGATACTAATAGGTCGAGGGCTTGATCAAGAATATCTTGAAAAGCTTAAATAAACTAAGTTGTCTATTTTCTAAACGAATATGCAGTTGTGATGGTACTATTTTTCCTTCCTTTTTTAGTTAAAAGGAACGGAAAAGGAACGTTTTTCTTCCTTTTTTAATAAAAAGTACGGAAAAGGAACGTTTTCCTTCCTTTTTTAATAAAGAGTACGGAAAACAAAAAAATCACTTGATTATACCTGTAAATTCAGTTATAATACCAGTGATGGTGACGATGGAGAGAAGGATCCACCCGTTCTCATTCCGAACACGGAAGTTAAGCTTCTCATCGCCGATGATACTTGGCTGGACACGGCCCGGGAAATTAGGACATTGCCATCACTCTCAAGATAAGACACCGCATGAGGTGTCTTTTTTGTTGCAAAATTAAAAGTAAAATGGCATAGATGCTTTAATTGTGACTCTAAAAAGTTATAGTTTTACAAATTAAAAAACGCGAGGAATTTATCGTTACACTACTAGAAATGTTAAACATTTTGGTGTATTAAATACTCGCGTTTTTATTATTTTGCATTTTATATTATCTATATTATAAATTTATTATTCTATTAAAATACCTTATGTTTATAATGTGATGGTTTCTTGACCTTAATAATAATATTTAACTTAATATCTACCAACTAATTCATCAATTGACCCACCTAGATTTTTTGCAATATAATAGATAACATCTAGTCTAGGTTTTGAGCCTAATGCCCAGTGTCTAATTATGCTTTCGTCAAACTCACTATCTCGCATAAATTTGTAGTGAGTTATATTGTTTTCTTTTAGTAATTTGTGATAATTATTTATAAATTTGGAC
This sequence comes from uncultured Christensenella sp., assembly GCA_949282135.1. Taxonomy (GTDB): domain Bacteria; phylum Bacillota; class Clostridia; order Christensenellales; family UBA1242; genus UBA7862. The sequence goes on along the minus strand of CASDOR010000028.1, from coordinate 10,184 downwards.
ATGTCACTATTATATGTTTTATAGTTAGTATAATTTTTTATATCTGTTAAGCCAAGTAAATAATCTAGGGAACATTTAAAATATTTTGCAATTTTAAGTGTTGTATCAACGGTTGGTGTTGAACCATTTAAGTATCTACTATATTGCATTGCAGAAACACCGCTATCTTGTGCTAGTTGTCTTAAGGATAAGTTAGATTCTAAAATTAAGTCTTTTAAATTGTCAATAAAGGATTGCATTTATTCTCCATTGAGTAAAATAAAAATTTTTTAAAAACCTTACGATTTTGATTTTATTTTATAGGAATATATGTTACAATGCTTGTATGTAACAGAAATGCCTAGTTATATTGTTCTATTTTTAGGTTTTAAATTTTTCATTTTTTTATGCAAGGAGATATTATGTGTAAAAAAGTAGCCTTCGTTGGACATCGAAATGTATGGAAAGATATTAGAAATAAGCTATATGATAGAGTAAAAGAATATATAGAAGAAGGTTGTATGTTTTTTACTATGGGCACTCATGGTGAATTTGATAGAATGGCACTTAGTGTTTGTAGGGAACTTAAAAAAAGGTATAAAGATATAAAAATCGAAGTTGTCATAACAAGCTTAACTCAAATAAATTCGAATCTTGATCTTAATGGTAGTGAAAAGTACAATCCTTATAGTGATGTAAGTACAGTAATGTACAATACCGAAGAAGAACATTTTAAAAGAAAGATAGTAGTAAGTAATCAGCAAATGATTGATACTTGTGATACGTTAATTTGTTATGTAGATACAAAAAGAACTTATGGTGGGGCAATTCTTGCATATAAATATGCATTAAAAAAAGGTTTAAGTATTATAAACCTTTTTTAAGATGTAAAATAAAAATTTATCTTTAGATTGTTTTATAAGAGTGTCTTTATTTATTATAAAGATATGAATTTTACTATTAATAGTAATTTTATTATATTTAACAAATTTCTTTATGCTTTTCACACAAAAATTATTTTAGAAAATATAATGATATATGACTGGGGATGAGATTAATACTCTTGCAGTAAGTATTGCAAAAATTCTACGAGATAGGCTTAATAAAAAAGAACTGAATGAAATTTGTATGTTATTAAATCAAATTTTATGCAATATTGGTACTTACTTTAAGTGTTAGCTTTTATCTGAAGGAGGAATTTCTGAGAGAAGAGACAAGTATTCCTCCCATTTATTCGCTCTTATTGGAAGAGGTTTGTGTGATTTAAAGTAAATTACAAGAGCGGGTGAGATATTGTTCCAAGAGTCTACTATTTCGTATCTGGTAACTTGGTTTTCTTTAATAAGTTTTTTTACTTTTGCGTGATAATTAAAGTACATACTTATAGTATTTGTATTTTAAAATATAATATAAATATCAATTTAAAAATAAGATTATTTTATCTATTACTTAAAAAGTTTGTTTTGTAGTCATAAAATACAAAAAAAGACTTTTAACTTAATTTAGCTAAAAAAGACTTTTAATTTTGGTAAAAATAGAATATAATATTTCATATGGGTGTTGATTGTAATATACACTTATTTAAATATAAGCTTTGTAACTAGTATATGAATATATTGTATTTCTCATCTTTTATATTAGAAGTGTACTTATGTAAAATTTAATATAAAAAGAAAAAAGTTTAAGTAGAGGAGGTAAAGTCTATGAAAAAGAGAGCGCAAATTTGTTTTTATATCTTTGTCGTTTGTGCGTTTGTCGCGCTTGGTATAATAGGCTATTTTATTCTTAGACCTGGTAGTGATGAAGTTATGGTTGGGTCTAAAAAATTTGTTACTTTTAATGCTTTAGATGTGCCAGAGTGTTCATCATATTTAATTGAGGTGACAAATAGTGATAATGAAAGTGATAGTGCGGTTTATAGCTTTACCAAAGAAAAAGTAAACGATTCTACTTATAAATTTAACACAATTGTGACAAAAGATGAGCAAGAGATTGCTGAAGAAAGCTATACTCAGGAAATAACAAATGTAAATAGTGAGACTGATAAAATTAACTGCAACATTAAAGAGTATACCGTAAAATTATTAAACTCTATAGGTCAAGGTGAGGAAGACAGCATTGTTTATGAATATGTTGACCAAACGCTTGAAAATGTTGATAAAGATATTTTTTGTGTAATTGTTAGTGAATATTTTGATGATATTTTTGACTTAGACGGAAAGTATACAATTTCTTGTACGCCTCAAAATGATGAGGGGCAGCCAATTGACGAACCAGAAGAGGTTGAATTTGATTATGTAGCTTACTATGAACAAGATTTTTTAAGAAGAGATGATTTTTACTATAATGGTGATTATTATGACTATGTTATTGAAAGTGTCGATGAGTTAGATGCACTTGTTGCCTATGCAATTCTTTATAGGTATAATGATTTGTCTTTCTATGTAAAGACAAATGCAATAAAATCATCAAATATTAATTCTTTAGTAATTGATGCTGCTATAGACTATCCAGAGTATGATGCTTTGCAGAATCAAAATTCTTATGCAAGCATGAAACAGCAGATTGGTTACTTGCTAGATTTTAATTATTATCTTGATGAAAATTTTACAAAAACGTATCTTGATTTAAAGAGTGAAGACGAGGCAGTTTATTTGGAGTCTTTAGAGTCTTTACATACAAAAGATACACTTTTTAAGCAAGAGTATATTAGGGAAGAGAGTGATACTCCTCGTACTTTTCCAATAGATAGTGCTGAAAATGAGGTTGTAGTTTACAATACTGAGCAACTTTTTATGGTTGTGCAAAGCGGAGCAAAACCTAAATTTATTGAGGGCGAAAGTGATATAGCTAGCCAAGTTTACGAGAATGCACGTGAACTACTTAAAGAAATTAATAATAGTGACAATTTATCAGATTACGAAAAAGCACTGAACATTTATAGATATATTGTTTCAAATATAGTGTATGATCATGTCTTGTATAAATACATGGAACTTAAAGGCGATTTTAGCATAAGAAGCTTTGGAAATTATAGTGCTTTCTATCTTGAAGGTGTGTTTTATGATTTTGATGGTTTAGACACTCAGTTTGCCGTGTGTGATGGTTTGGCAAAGGCTTATTCTCTCATGTGTAATATTGAGGGAATTGAATGTGTTAAAGTTAATGGTAATATCTTGGGTCAAGGCAACCATGCATGGAATAAAATTTATTTAGAGGCGGAAGAAGAGTATAATCTTGAGACTGGGTATTATTATGTTGATACAACCTGGGGAGAAGGAAGTTATAGTGAGCAGGATTATGGAAGAACCAGCTATACTCAGTTTTTAACTCACACATATTTTCTGTTTAGTCAAGACTATACAGAGAGAGCTATTGAATATGAGTATGACCTTGAGATGCCAGAAGGCACAGAGGCAGGTGAGTATAATTATTATACAGATTCAACTCTTGGAGAGGGAATAAATTTATATATTGATAGTGATGAGGATTTGCTAAGTACTTTGGAGTTTGTTCGTGATAATTTGGCAAGTCAGACTTCAAATTATTTATTAGAGTTATATATCAGTAAAGACTATTTAATGGAAGGTTCTCAATTATTTAACAGGTTAGTTGAAGGTAGTGCAATGTTTGGAGAATATAACATTGAATATTTATATAATTACGCAACATATCCTACTCTTGGACTTATATATAAAAATCCTTTAGTGATGATAAGATTTAAATAAACTAGTAGATTAATTTAATTGTTTTATAAAGAGGGAATTTCCCTCTTTTTTAAAGCGAATTTTTGTCTAAAGTCAAACTTGACTTGATAATATTTAGGAATTTTGTTAGAATGTAAGGGAATTAAGAGTAATTATAAATAATAATTTAAACATACTAAGTTTATATAGCAGTTATTATTTGATAAACTTTATAAAATAAATTGTCGATTTTTGCTATTAATTTTAAATTAAATTTGATAAACTATTAATAAGCATAAGAGGAATAACATGAAATCAATTTATACGTATTATAAAGAAAGGCTTGTTGAAATAAGCGGTAAGAATAGGAGCTTATATTCAAAAAGGATTAGTAAAAAGAATAGTTTTGATATAGGAAAACTTTTTGATGGAGACTATGAGGCAATAAGTGAACTCATGGATTTTTTGTGGCGAGATAAAAAATATTCTTTTGCAATTATAAAAAAAGAAGACAAGGAAAGAATTGCAAAAAATATTGGACTTGAACAAAAGTTTATAAAAAATGCTGAAAGACTAAATGAACTTTCAGGAAAAGAAAAAAGCACTGAGAGTTTTAAACTCGAAAGACAGAAAAGAGAAGAAACTAAAAAAGCGCTTATTGCACAAGTAAATTCAGTTAGAAGTCTCAAACGTGAAATAGAGGAGCTTGAGAAAGAAACGGGAAGATACGAACTTTTTGTAGGCTATCCTTTTGTTCAAGGCTATATTGGAAAAGATACATTGATTAAAGCCCCGCTACTTTTGTTTCCTGTAACAGTTGATATACCAGACGAAACAACTGTGGAATTAGAAATTAAAAGAGATGAACCTATTCAGCTTAACAAAGTTTTAATACTTGCGTATGCAAAAGCACATCATCTGAATCTTGATGATATGGATTTAGAGTTTAAAGGAAGCCTAAGTAATAGGTTTAAAAAGATAGAAGATGTTATAAATTATTTGAGAAAGTATCATATTAGGATGTCTTATAGTCCACGTAAAGGCTTATTTGATTTTGAAAAGGTAAAAGAGCCAAGTGTTGGAAGTTCTCTTGAAGTAAAAAATTTGTGTGTGCTTGGAAGATACCCTCTTGCAAACTCTATTTATAATGATTATAGTTTGCTTGAGAAGAGACTACTTACAAATGATGCCATTAATGAACTTTTGTATACCAAACCACCTAAGAGAAATAAAAAGGTTGATGAAAATTTATATACGGTGAGCAGCCTTGACTATGCTCAAGAAAATGCTGTTGAAAGTCTGAATAAAAGTGGTAATATGGTTATTTACGGGCCTCCTGGAACTGGAAAATCACAAACTATTGTAAATATTATCACCGATGCTATTGCTAAGAATAAACGAGTACTTGTTGTGTCTCAAAAAAGAGCAGCACTTGATGTTGTATTTAACAGACTTGGCACTTTAAATAATAAAGTTATGTTTATAACTGATCCAGAAAAAAGTAAAGCCGCTTTTTATGATAGGGTAAAAACTGCACACGATGAAATCATGAAAAGCGGAGAAAAATCACAATTTAATAAGTACAATGAGATTAAAGAAAAGTTAAAATTTGAAGAGGAATCTCTTAAGGAAATTAGTGAGGTGTTGTTTAGGCCAACCGATTTTGGACTTTCACTTGGGCAAATGTATGCAAATTCTCAAATTATTGGTAAGAATAGTTATGAGTATACTATTTATCAAAACATGCTTAAAAATAAAAAGGTAATGGAAATGTCTTACCAAACATTAAGTGAGAGTTTAAGACTAATTAAGGAGAAAAACAAGGCAGAGCTTTACTATAAATTTGTTGAGGCAAAGAAAAACAATCCATTTGTCGACAATATTAAAAGTGACCTAGAGTTCCATATTGTTAACCAAACACGATCAAAACTAAATCGTCTTTTGAGCTCTAGAATAGCTCCTTTTGACATGTCAAAATATTCAAATTCAAGACAACTTATTGCATACTATATTGACAATAAACTTCAAACAACAAATCTTGATAAACTTGTTCAGTTTGTTGGTAAAAATAAATATCCAAATACGTATAAAGCTTTTTATACTAGTTGCGTTTTACTTCCTGCACTGCCATTTACTATTATGTCAAAACGTAAGAAAGAAAAAGAAATTTTTGAAGAGTTTAACAAAGCTATTGAAGATATTAAAGAGTACACTCAGGACTTTGAATTCTTGCAAGATGTTTTGACTGAAAACGGATATGCCATGATGATTGATAACATTTTAAATGGCAATACTCTTTACTTAAGACTACTTGCACGTGCTCTTGAAAATTATGTTGATTTAAGAGACTTAAACTTAACTCTTGATGGACTAACTGATAGTGAAAGAGTTATTTTAAAGTTTGCGTATAAAAGCACTGATAGTAAACTTAGGTATCTTGAAACTATTGATAAACTTAAAACAATTAGAGTTTATCACGAGGCGAGTGTTCTTGAAGACAAATATAAGAATGAGCTTTCAAAGATTATTGACTATGAGAATATCAAAAATCGTATTCTTTCTTTAAAATCTGAGCTTAACCAGGTGTCAAGAGAGATTTGTGCAGGGAGATTTGTTAAGGATTATCAAGAGTATTTTAATGATGATAAAGAAAACAAAAACTTTCTGTATCAAATCACAAAAACACAAAATCAGTGGTCAATCCGTAAGTTTATGGAGGTTTATAGAGACTATCTATTTAAACTTTTTCCTTGCTGGCTTCTTTCTCCTGAAAGTGTATGTACGATTCTTCCTCTTGTTAAAAACTTATTTGATTTAGTCTTATTTGATGAGGCGTCACAGGTGTTTATTGAAAATACATTGCCTGTTATTTATAGGGGTAAAAATATTGTCGTTGCCGGAGACTCAAAACAGCTTCGTCCAACTTCAACATTTATGAAGAGATATCTTGGAAGTGATATTGATGACGAACTTGATTATTCTACCCAAGCGGCACTTGAAGTTGAAAGTTTGCTTGACCTTGCTATGTCGAGATTTAAGAGTGCAAATCTTACATATCATTACAGAAGTAAAAACGAGGAATTAATTAATTTTTCCAATAAGTCATTTTATGAGGGCAAACTTCAAGTCGCACCAAATACTTCAAAAAATATTCGACAAAGACCTATTCAAAGAATTAAAGTTAATGGTTCTTGGATTAGTAGAAAGAATAAAGAAGAAGCAAAAGCAGTTGCCGATTTGCTGAAAAAAATATTTGCTGGTAGAAAAAACAAACAATCTATAGGAATTATTACTTTTAATGCTGAGCAAGAAAATGCTATTGAAGACGCAATTGATGTTGAGTGTGAGAAGAATCCTAAGTTTAGAGACATGATTATTAAAGAACAAAATAGGAAAGAAAATGGAGAAGACATCAGTTTATTTGTAAAAAATCTTGAAAATGTCCAAGGTGATGAGAGAGATATTATCATATTCAGTATAGGTTATGCTAGAAACGAGTATGGAAAAGTAGTTGCACATTTTGGACCACTTTCAAGTGAGGGGGGAGAAAATAGACTTAATGTTGCCATAACTCGTGCAAAAGAAAAAATTTATGTTGTGACAAGTATTGAGCCTGAAGAATTAAACGTTGAGGGAACAAAAAATGCAGGCCCTAAAATATTTAAAAATTATTTAAGATATGTTAGAGCTATTTCAAATGGAAGTACAGTTGAGGCAAAAGTTATACTTGACAACTTAATGACACAACTTGAACCTGTGACAAAAATTGAAGATTTAGGTGATATTGAAGAACAGATAAAATATGAACTTGAAAAACTGGGTTACAAGGTTGAAACTAACATAGGTAATACTGATTATAAAATAAGTGTGGCAATTTATGATAAGAAGCTTGATAAATATCTTTTAGGCCTTGAATGTGACTATGAAGCATTTTCAAGTTCGCCATCAGTATTAGAGAGAGATGTCTTTAGACCAACCTTCTTAAAATCTCGTGGTTGGGACATAATAAGAATTTGGAGCAGGGATTGGTGGCTTCATAAGGTTAAGACACTAAATATGATTGTTAAGGCTATTGAAAAAAATAGACAACAAATTTTAAAAGCTTCTACAAAATCAAAAACTTCTGTTAGTCTAGTCTCTGAAGAACAAGAGCATAAAAGTGTAAAAAGTTTAAGCGCAAAAGCACTAAAAAGCACAAAATCAAAAGTTGTTCTAAATAAAATTAATAAGCCAAAGTTAGACGCAAAGAAAGAGAAAATAGTATCTAAGCTAAAAGAATCTAAAGTTAAGACAAAAGACGGTAAAATAGAAAAACTAAAAACTCCTCAAGTAAAAACAAAGGGAAAATCAAAAAGCGGTAGCGAAGAAAATAGCAAACCTACAAAAAAGAATACTTTAAAAACAAAGACGACTACAAAGCCTTAAGCCTACGTAAATTAATTTCATTTATATTTGTGAGATATAGATAAAGAGTTTTATTAAATACATGCTTAGATTTGTCTTTCGAAAAAAGAACTTTATCATATAAAAAAGGTAAGGTTTATCGCTAACTTTTGAAACTAGCGGAATAAATAAAGAGAAACATAGACGAAAAACTGCCTATGTTTCTTTTTTCTCCTAACTCTCTTAACTGTAAAATAAAGCGAATATCTCTGCCGTTGTCACAGGTTGTCGTAAGAATAACAACCCTAAAAGTTATAAGGCACTCGCCTTGACCTTGACAACAAAGAATATTCGCTTACACTAGAAAAATATAGAGAAGAAAACAAAAAAGCAAAAAGCGGAAGCGTGTATGCTCCGCCAACACTTTCGCTTTTTTGCAACTAAGTTTAGTTTGTGGCGTGTGCTTGGTTTGGACGAACGAAGTGAGTCCACTTGTATATGACAAGCACACGTCTAACTGCCAATTTTGTATTTTTATAAAAAATTCAAATATTTGCAACAAATTTATAATTTATATGTTATAATATATTTATAAAATGAAATTAAAGGTATGATTAAATGAAAATAATTTATGTTCATCACGCATTAAGAGAAAAAGGAAATCCACCGAGTCAAAACGATAAAATACAACCATTAGGTTTACAAGACGCGGAAATCGTTGCAGAACTTATGAAAATGATGTCGGAATATTCAAATATAAAAGCAATATATACTTCACCATATTTTAGATGTGCAAAAACTGCTGAAATAATAAATAAACATATAAATGTTCCTATTTATGAAGAATCTAGGTTTAATGAATTTAACAAAGTTTTTGATATTATTGAAGGAAATAAAACTATAACAAAAACGGAATCTTGGATTGATTGCCAAATAAGAATTAGAAATGCTATTAAAGATATTGTTAATAAATATGACGATAAAGATACTGTCATTTGCGTGACAAGCGGTGTTAATATAACTGCATTTATTAGTTTGGCTTTTAAAATACAACCAAGTGAAAATCTACCATTCCCATTAGTTCCAAGTTGTTCGCCTATTGGGTTTGATATTGATAAAGATTGTTTTTAAGGAGCAAAAAAAGGAATTGGCTTTGCCGTTGCCAAACAATTGCTCGATAATGGAAATTATTATGTGATTATGGTTGATAACGATCCTCTTACGAAAGAATTTGTAGGAACTATTAAAGACAAATCAAGATTAAGTGTTATGACAGCAGACATCACAAAAGAAGAGGATATGCTTATACTAAAAGAGTTTATAATGCAAACTTATGGTGGTTTAGATTGTCTTGTATGCAATGCCGGTATAATCCCTACTCCATGTGGAATTGATGACATTACCGATGAAAATATTGACAAAACAATTGATGTTAACTTAAAAGGAACATTTAGATGTTTAAGAATATTTGGAAATCTTATACATGAAACATCAGATAATGGAAGCATTGTAAATTTAACTTCCGTTGATGGAATTATTGGAGAACCTTTTGCTGTTATTTATTCAGCTACAAAGGCAGGAATAATTTCTTTAACTAAATCTTTTGCCAGAAAATTTGGAGATAAAGTTAGAGTTAATGCTGTTGCACCTGGATTGATTGATACTCCACTCACTGAAAGTTTAGGAAATGATCCAAGCTGGACAACGGACTTTTCAATTATTAAAAGAGTTGGAAAACCCAATGAAATTGCAGATGCTGTTGAGTTTTTATTAAGTGATAAATCTACTTATATTACAGGACATATTCTAACAGTTGATGGTGGATTTACATTAAAATAAGGAGAAAATATATGAGTGATTACTTTTACGAAAAATCAAAGTTTTATTATGAAAAATACAAAGCAGGTAAACTTACAAGAAAAGTTGGTGCAATTATTAAAGATGGAGATAAATATTTAACCCTTATAAAAAATGGAAACAAAGCAATGTTCTCTAGTGGCTCGGTTGATGATGGCGAAACAACAAGACAAGCAGTTGTTAGAGAAGTTTTAGAAGAAACAGGTGCAAAAGTTACAAAACTTAAATATCTTGCTAGAGATTATTACTCTGTTGATTGGGAATTTGAAGGCATAACCT
>CASDOR010000027.1 GCA_949282135.1 uncultured Christensenella sp. | reverse complement strand
CCTCCAGAGCCACAATCTGGCGTTCTAGCCAACTGAACTACATTCACCATATAAAAAAATGGTGTTCCAGGAGGGATTCGAACCCCCGACACCCGCCTTAGAAGGGCGGTGCTCTATCCAGCTGAGCTACTGAAACAAAAATATGGAGCGGGTGAAGGGAATCGGACCCTCGCAGCCAGCTTGGAAGGCTGGAACTCTACCACTGAGCTACACCCGCATTTAACACTTAAGTAATTTATCACAAATAGTTTTATATGTCAACTTTTTGTTTTAAATTTTTATGCTTTTTTTAAAATTTATTTAACAAAACTTCATAACCATTTTAATTTTTCAATTAAATGCTTATTTTTTATTAAAATGCCCACAGCTTTCATAATAGTTAGTTTTGACCCTACATAATTACTTTTGAAGTTTTAATTAATTTCTATATTTATTAAAATACTAATTTTTATCAACAAAAGAACTAGCAAAAAATTTAAAATTTCTTCTAATTTATTTTACTTCTAAATAAATACATAATTTGTTTTAGTTAGAATTTTTTGTATATAATTTTTGATTGGAGCCTAAAAATATTTGTTAAAACTATTGCTTTTTCTTTAATTTTATTACATAATATATATGTTTTTAATGGGGTGTCGCCAAGCGGTAAGGCATTGGACTCTGACTCCAACATTGCGTAGGTTCGAATCCTACCACCCCAGCCAAATTTTAGAAGGTATGACTATATGGACACATGCGAAAAAATAATTCCTGCAAAATTAGGTAAAAGAGACCAAAATTTTGAATTTCACTGGAAAGAGATAGGTCTTGATTCTATTAAAATCTCAAAGCCAACTTTGTTATGCTTTGGTGGAAATAGAAGTATGGACAGTAAAGATGCAAATGCTTTTTGTAAATCTGCTGAAAAACTTCTTAATTTTGACAATTTGTTTAGTGTTGATGACAAAAAAAATATTGACCTAATTGGGATTTCATATGGACATTTTAAAAATAATTCTAATGATAAGGACTTTGTTGAAACATCTAATTTAACTGATGAAGAGATTGAGGTTTTATCAAGTGCGATTTTTAAGCCACTATATTTAGATAAAAATGGGAACACGCTTAGTGTTAAAGAGGCAGTGAAAAATTTTAATCTTATTACAACTTTTTCTCATAGTTATGGTTCGATTGCCATAAATCATCTTATAAATAAAACTTATAATGATATGATTGAAAAAGGTTACACTTATGAGGACACTAGAAAAATATTTTCTCAAATTGTAAGTGTTTCATATGCTCCACGTGGTACTATTTCAGGAGTGTCAAACATACAAATTATTTCTGGTTGTGACGGATATGATATGCCTTTAAATAGCAATAAAAAAACAAGGAATATTTATTTTTCAAAGTTTTATAATGTTAAAGACAAAACTCAGCAAGGGAATGGGGCAATGATTAGCGATGAAAATACAATAAGTGTTTTTACAACTAATATGACAACCAATCCAAAAATTGATGACCATGCTCTAAAGGTTTTAATGGGGGCAGGCAAAGAAGCAAATGAAAGCAGTAAATTCTCTGGGAACATATTTAGCATAGCACAAGATTCACTAATTTTATCTGTAAAAAATAGCCTTCAAAATTATCGTTCAAATTCGTTCACTCCTAAACCAAACTTAAACGCACTTTATGAAAATACAAAAGTACTTTTAGGTAAAGAACAAATAGATCTTGAAATGCTTTAAAAGGTTTTTTGATATTTATTATAAATCTTTATAAAATTTTTAAAAAAAACACTTGATTATTTTAAACAATATGATTATAATGTTTAGGTAATGAATTGGTGGGGTGTAGCCAAGCGGTAAGGCACAAGACTTTGACTCTTGCACCCGTAGGTTCGAATCCTGCCACCCCAGCCAGAGTTTATGATTCACTAGCTCAGTCGGTAGAGCACTTGACTTTTAATCAAGGGGTCCCGAGTTCGAACCTCGGGTGGATCACCAAAATCTTTTTAATGACTACAGGCGGATGTGGCGGAATTGGTAGACGCGCTAGACTTAGGATCTAGTGGGAAACCGTGGGGGTTCAAGTCCTCTCGTCCGCACCAGACTTTATAAAAAAAAATAAAGTCAAAGGTTTTTACAAAAGATAAAAAATAAGAGGTACATATGACGAGGGGCACTTACTTTTGTAAGTGCCTTTTTTGTAACAGGAAACAGTATGAATAACATTTTTGAAGAAATTTACAAAATAGTAAAACTTATACCAAAAGGAAAAGTTATGACCTATGGCGACATTGCAAGGTGTTTAGGCAATGTCAGACTTTCTAGAGTTATTGGCTATGCACTCCATTCAAATCCATATTTTGGCGATGTCCCTTGCCATAGAGTTGTAAATAGATTTGGCGGCCTTGCTCCAAATTTTGCTTTTGGTAAAATTAATGCCCAAAAACAAATGCTAGAAAATGAGGGCATAGTTGTCAGAAAAGATAATACAGTCGACCTTGAAAAATATAGATATACTATTAATTGATTTTTTATTATTACTAATTATTTATCTTTTTATTATTATTAATTATTTGTCATGTATAAAATATTTTTTTAAAACTACAAAAGTAGTTTTTTATTTTTTTCGAATTAGTATATACTATTAGTGTTAGTTTATGAGAAAACTTTAAAGTAATTTTTAAAGAATGCTGATAACTAAAAGTCTTATTGATAACGCCAAGTTATAAGGGTAAAATGAACGAGAATAGAGTATTTTTTGTAATTGATATGAAATCATTTTTTGCCTCTTGCGAATGTGCAGATAGAGGTCTTGACCCCATGCGCACTAAACTCGTTGTTGCAGACGAGTCAAGAACAAATCAAACTGTTTGCCTTGCAATTACGCCAGCATTAAAAACTCTTGGAATTAGAAATAGATGTAGACTTTTTGAAATACCTAAAAGCATTGAATTTATTATTGTTCCACCAAGGATGAAAAGATATATAGAATATGCCTCTGAAATTTATGCTATCTATTTAAAATACATAGATAAAAATGATATACATGTTTACTCTATTGATGAGTGCTTTTTAGATGTTACAACCTATTTAAAATTATATTCTATTAAACCAAAGGATTTTGCTATAAAACTTATGAATGAAATTAATTCTACTCTTCATATTCCAGCAAGTATTGGTATAGGCACTAATATGTATCTAGCCAAAATCGCACTTGACATTACTGCAAAGTCATCAAAGGACAAAATAGGTTATTTAGACGAAGAACTTTACAAAAAGACTCTTTGGAATCACACACCAATAACTGACTTTTGGCAGATTTCAAAAGGTATTTCAACAAGGCTAGAAAAATATGGCATTTACACAATGAAAGACCTAGCTAGTGCTCGCGAAGATGTCATATTTAAAGAATTTGGTGTAAATGCAGAATTACTTATAGACCATGCGTGGGGGAGAGAAAGTTGTTTAATTTCTGACGTAAAAAACTATAAGGGTAAGTCAAGGTCAATTTCCTCTTCACAGATTTTACCGTGTAATTATTCTTACGAAGAAGCAAGAATAATTTTAAAAGAAATGATACAAAATGGGTGTTATGATTTGGCTAGGCAAAATTATTATACTCAACTACTCCATATATTTGTTGGCTACGGAGATAATAAAGGTGACTCTGATAAGGGCACTGTTAGAATGTCAGTTGTTACAAATTTGTATTCTGTAATAATAGAGTATGCACTAAAGTTATTTGATAAGGTTGTAAATTCTCATAGACCAATAAGGAAAATAGGCTATGACTTTAGCGAACTAAAAAGAGAAGATATGGAGCAGTATGATTTTTTCTCTATAAAAAAGGACATTACAAAAGAAAAAAAAGTTGTAAAATCAGTGATAAACGTAAAAGATAAGTATGGAAAAAACTCTTTAGTAAAGGGACTAGACCTAAACGAAAAAGCAACTCAAATAGACAGGAACGCAATGATAGGAGGGCATAGAAGTGGAGAGAATAAAAATGCCAAGAAGTGAAAGGGCAAAACAATTTGCACCTTTTGATGCTTTAAAAGGGCTACAAAAAGCGTTAAGGCTTAAGGAGTACGAGCACGACAGAATGGTACGTGGAGATATTGATGATGAAACTATAGATAAAATTTCTAAACAACTTCAAAAAATAAAGAAAAACGACAGCATATACATAAAGTATTTTGAAGATGGGTATTACAAAGAGTTAAAGGAAAAAGTGAAAAGGATTGACGTAAACAAAAGGGAAGTTGAATTAGAAAGTAAAACTATTTTTTTTGATGACCTTTTTGACTTAAACATTATTAAATAACCTAACACAAAAATAAAATAATAAATCATATATATATTTAGTGTTAGATAAAAATAGTTATATTCTCGTTTACGATAGTGGGAATGGCGGTAAATTTGTTTTAAACAAACTCAAAAAGAAACTTCCATTTGAGAAATTTATTTTATTTAGAGATATTTACTTTTGCCCATATGGAGATAAGAGTAAAAGTAATCTCAAGAAAAATACAACAAAAATATTAGATTATCTAACTAAAATGTATAAAATTAAAATGATTGTTATAGCCTGTAATACAATTAGTAGCTTATTCAAAAATTATATTCTTAAAAGGTATAATAAACATATCATATTGTTTGTAAACCCGTACTTAAATGCAAAAATCCTATCAAAAAAAACTCTAGTAATAGCCACAAAAAACACAATAAAATATAACTCATTACTAAAAAAATTTAGTAATAACAAGAATTTATTTTTAGTTGGTTTTAATGATCTAGCAAAAAAAATAGATGATAACATTAATAATTTAGGCACACTTTTACCCCAAATTTATACTAAAATAGAGCCTTATGTAAAATTAGATGTTCAAAATATAGTTGTTGGATGCACGCACTATAATTATATTATTTTTTTACTTAAGCAAATTTTTCCTAAAGCAAAATTTTTTGAAAGTAGTAGTAACGTAGCGCTCCTAGCAAAAAAAATACTCGCTATGTATGAATTAGAAAATGAAGAAAATATAAAAAGTAAGACACTAAACCTATATAAAATTGACTAATAATATTTTTCAAGGTTGATACAATGCTAAAGTAAAAGTCGTTAGATAAAATGACTTTTATTTTTTTAAAAAAAGTTGTTTGAAAAAAGTATATTTAACTTTCATTACATACTTTTATTTTGACACCTTTTGTCTTTTTATGTATAATAAAATTCGTTTTTATGATTAAAATTAAAAAGATTACTAATTTTAGAGTTTTATTCTATTTATTTGTTTTAGGACTTTTTTGTGTCTTTATATCTTATAAAATGTTTTTAGATATAAATTACAGCTTTCTACTTATAGTACCAGTCGTATTTTCTCTAATTTTATTTTATAAGAAGAGATATATCTTTTTTGTATTCTCAATTTTGTTCTTTTGCTTTCTCTGTGTATATCCATTTGTATTTTTAGATAACTATACAGACTATTCTTTTAATAAGTTTAATAACCTTTATATAACCGGAAAAATAACAAATATAAATAGACTTCAAAACGATTTTTGTTTTATTACAATTGAAAATGTAAACGTAGTAGACGAGGAAGGGAATACTTATAATCTAAATGGTAGAACCTCTTTATCCGTCTACATTAATGATGATATCTACGTTGACTTGTACGACAGAATTGCTTTTTCATCTAAAATTGAAGGAATGGAAATTTTAGATGAAAATAATGAAATAGAAACTTTTTATTTAAGAAATAACATTAGGTATAGTGCGAGTATTAATTCTAGTGAAATAATTTTTTTAAAAAGCGAAGCAACGCCTCTCGAAGATTTTAGGGAATATAATAGAGATTTACTCATAGAAGGCTTCGGCGAAAAACTTGGAAATCTTGCGTTCACATCACTCTATGGTGATACAAATTACACAGATAGAGACTTACTTAACGAGTTTAGTTATTCAGGAGTGGCACATATTTTCTCAGTTTCAGGTATACATATTAGCCTTATTGCATTTCTTATTAACTACATTTTAAACAAATTAAAAGTAGACAAAAGAATTAGTTTTATAATTTTAGGCCTTATACTATTTTTCTTTTGCATGCTATGTAATTTTAATTCTCCGGTTATAAGGTCAAGCATTATGTCAATGGTTGCACTGCTTGCAAGCATTTGGTTTAGAAAATATGATGGTTTAAACTCAACTAGTTTGTCTGGTTGTATTTTGCTTTTGATTAATCCAATGTACGTTTTTGACGTTGGATTTCAGATGACATTTCTTTCAATCCTTGGAATAATAATGTTTTCTAATCTATTTAAAAGAGTGCGTATTAATAATAAAATTCTTAGTTCAATAGTGTTTTCACTTATTACGTCTCTTAGTGCTCAACTGGCACTTCTACCAATATTTGCGAACGTCTATGGTTACATTTCAACATGGTCACTACTTGCTAACCTCATTATCATTCCGCTCTTTTCAATATTTTATACCATGCTTTTCATGCTTAACATCTTGGTATTAGTTTGTCCATTCCTAGAATTTGTTTATTTCTTGCCAAAATGTATGCTAGAAACCATTATTTATATTAATCAATTTGTCAATATGTTACCTTATAGCATAATTTATACTCAGGTAATAAGTACACCTCTCACATTCTTATATTACATTAACATGTTTGTACTTAGTAAATATGTAGTACTAGAGTGGAAGTATAAAATAATTATTTCTTTACTTTTACTGTCAGTAATTACTCTTGGCATAATAATTGAAGCAGATAAGACAAGCACATCAAATGTAAGTTTATCAAATGAATACAGAATTGAAAGAATAGTAAATACTAATTTGACCAGTAGTGAAAATTTACTTTCTAATACAATTTCTAGCAAAAAAATTAATAGTCAAGAACCCACAAATTCAAAAGGAGAATTAAAGCTTATTTACGACTTTAATTCTACCAGAATTTGTGATAAAATAAACGAGAGTAATCATAGTCTAAAAAAGGCAGAATTAATTTTTTGCCATAGTTTTTTTTAAAAAAGTGAGGAGGAAGTTATAATGAAATTTGAAGAGTTAGAAAAAGATTTAAAGCACCAAATAAGACCAGCTTATTTAATAAATGGTGGGGAAAGTTATTTAACTAATTTGGCACTAAAAATGATTGAAAATGGGCTCAATATCTCCTTTAATGATTTTAATAAGGTGTATTTTTCTGACGACTTTCGGGGAAATATGAAAGATATTGTTGCAAGTTGTAACGTTTTACCAATTATAGATAATTATCGTCTTGTTATCATTTACGACTACTTAGGCAAGAAAAATGAAAGCGAAAAAAAGTTATTTTTAGAATACTTAACTCGTCCAAGTTTAAGCACCTGTGTTGTGTTTTTTTCATCAACTAAAAGTGAGTTTATCTCAAGTTTTGAAGGGAAGATAGAAAACATAGAATGTGATAAGGTATCTATTCCATTTTTAAAATCTTGGGTAATAAAAAAACTTAGTGATAAAGACCTAAGTGCAAGTAGTGAAGTGATAGACAAAATGCTTGAATATTGCAACTATTCAATTACTAAACTGAGTATAGAAATTGATAAACTTTCTTCAATAAAATGTGATGTTGAAAACAAAACTATTACACTACAAGATATTGATAATTACATTACAAAAGACATTGAATATGTTATTTTTGACTTGTCAAATGCAATAAGTAACAAAGATAAGAATAAGGTTTATGTCCTTATAAATGCCATGCTCAAAAACAAGGAGCAACCTTTATCAATAATTAATCTTATAGCTAACCATTTTAGGAGATTGTTTTTCATATCAAGAAGTAGTTTTAGTGATTCAGAACTTGCGGAATACTTAGGCATTAAAGAATATGCTGTAAAAAAGTACAGAGAAGGGTTAAGGTCTTTTACGCAAAAAGAACTAAAAAAAGTATATGATAAGTGTATCGACATTGAGTTTAAGGTAAAAAGCGGTATGATGGAAGCAAAAAATGCTGTAAACTTTATTATAGCCTCAATCGTTTCTTAAAAGCTAATTGTAAAATTTAATTTAGCTAGTTGTAAAATTTAATTTAATTTTATATACGAAGTATTAAATTATTATAATTTAATTCATAGATAATTCACAAGAACTAGTAGTAAACCAATATAAAAACCTAAAGTCTTAATAAGTAAAGCAAAATTTTTTAAAAAAAGTAGTTGCAAATTTAATTTAAATGTGTTAAACTCTTCTAGTCGTAAAAAAGGAGTATGTAATGCCAAACATAAAATCAGCTAAAAAAAGAGTTCTTGTTATTAATAGAAGAAGAGAAGAAAATAGATATGTTAAATCAACAATGGCTACTATGATTAAGAAATTTAGAGCCACTGTAAATACTGATGTTGTAAAGGCAGAAGGGATGCTTAGAGATATTATTTCTTACATAGATTCTGCAAAAAGCAAAGGTGTAATTCACGCAAATAATGCAAGCAGAAAGGTTTCTCGCCTTAATTTAATGCTAAATAAGGCAAAGGCAAATATGCCTAAAGAAACACCTGTACTTGACACAAAAGTTGAAACACCAGTAGCTGACACAAAAGTTGAGAAGAAAACAAGGACTACAAAAAAGACAGCAAAAGAAGAAGTAAAGGAAGAAACAAAAGAAGAAAAGAAAGAAGAAAAAAAGTTAAGGCCAAAAAAGATAACTAAAAAAGCTGAATAAGCGGACATTAGTTTTGTAAGTTTAAGTTAGAGATTAATTTGTCTCTAACTTTTTTTTATTTTTTTTAGACATAATGCTTTATTTGTGCTAAAATCTACTTAAATAATACAAAAGGAAAAGAAAAAATGACACAAGTAGAAATTCAAAAAAACAAAGAAGAATATATTAATACTTTTAAATCAATAATAAAAAGAGAAGGTAGTGAAGAATTACTTAATTATTTAGTGTCTTCAGACTTTTTTGTCGCTCCAGCAAGTACAAAGTTTCATTCTGCGTTTGAAGGCGGGCTCTGCTTTCATTCCTTAAATGTCTATAAAAGGTTTAAGAAAAATCTAATTAAAGAGTATGGAGAAAATTATGCTAACCATATTAGCGAGGAAAGTGTTGCAATAATTAGTTTACTTCATGATATTTGTAAAGTCGATTCATATAAGGTAGACTATAGGAATGTTAAGGTAGATGGAGAATGGACTAGACAGCCATATTTTGCATTTAACGACCAACTACCTTATGGGCATGGTGAAAAATCCGTTTATATGATATCTGGATTTATGAGGCTTTCGCGTGAGGAGGCTATGGCAATAAACTGGCATATGGGCGGTTTTGACGCAAGAGTTCTTGGTGGAAGTCATTCTATTAGTACTGCTTTTTATAGTTACCCAACGAGTGTTTTATTTCACATTTCAGATATAGAAGCAACCTATCTTGATGAAACATGTCCAAAATAACTAAACACGTTTTTACCATAGTTTTAATCTAAAAATCAACTTTAAAAGGAAATTATAATGAAAGATAAATTTGTAATTATAGATGGCAATAGTTTAATAAACAGAGCTTTTTATGCTTTGCCATTACTGTCAAATAGTAAGGGTGAATTTTCAAATGGTGTATATGGCTTTGTAAATATTTTAATTAAGGCAATTTTTGAAATTAAACCAAAATACATTGCTGTAGCACTTGACTATGGTAAAAAGACTTTTAGGAATAATCTTTTTAAGGAATACAAAGCAAAAAGACGTCCAACTCCAACAGAACTTATAAGCCAGTTTCCAATACTTAAAAAGTTTTTAAATGCAATGAATATAAAATATATTGAAAAAGAAGGTTTTGAAGCTGACGATATTATTGGCACATTATCTCGTGCCTATGACTTACAAAACATTATAATTACAGGTGACAGGGATGCCTTGCAACTTATTAATGACAACACTGAGGTGTGGCTAACAAAGAAAGGTATAACAGAAGTAAAGAACATGAATAGCGAGACCTTTAAAGAAGAATATGGCATAGACGTGTCTCAGTTTATTGACTTAAAAGCACTAATGGGAGATGCTTCAGATAATATTCCGGGAGTGCTAGGAGTCGGAGAAAAAACAGCACTTGAACTAATTAAGACCTACAAATCCCTTGATGGAGTTTATCAAAATACCGAAAACCTAAAGGGAAAATTGCAAGAAAAAATAGTTCTTGGCAAAAGTTCTGCTTACCTAAGTAAAGAATTATCAACAATTAAAACAGATGTTGAACTAGACATAAAAATGGATGATTTCTTATATGATTTTCCATTTGATGACAGGACCTATCAATTGTTTGAAGAATACGAATTTAATAGTTTGCTAAAAAGGGAAGATATCTTTAAAAATAAAACCAACGAAAGTGAGCAAAAATTTGTTGCAAATGAAATAGAAATAAAAGATTATGATATGCTAGAAAAACAAATAAAGCATATTAAAAATGCAGGTTGTTTTAATTTTGAGTTAACAAATAAAGGATTATCTTTTGCATATGACAAAAACTGTGAATTTTATATTGAAATTCAAGACTCTTTACTTAATTTAGATTTTACTTTTGATAAAGCTTTAGCAAAATTAAAAGAAATCTTCAAAGACGAAAAAATAGAAAAAGTTGTTTATGATAAAAAACTTGCAATGCACTATTTGACTAAATTTAATATAAAACTCGCTGGAGTAAAATTTGACTCTGTTCTAGCTTATTACCTTTTAATTGCAGGCGAAAGAGATGCTACAAAAGAAAATCTACTATCTCAATATGACATGAATAAAAACCTTGAAAGCGTAAGTCTTTTCTATTTATATGACAAGTTAAGAGAGGAACTAGCTCAAAACAAACTAGAAGAGTTATATGATAAAATTGAGTTTCCTTTAATAGATGTTCTCTTTGAAATGGAAATGACCGGCTTTAAAATAGATAAAGATACACTAAAAGATTTGCAAGAAAAATATAATAGCGAACTTAATTTGCTTGCTAAAAAAATACATGAACTTGCTGGTAAAGAGTTTAATGTTAATTCTCCAAAACAAGTTGGAGAAGTGTTATACAACGATTTAAAGCTTATAACTTATAACAATAAAAAGAAATCAACTAGTATAGACAAGCTCGAAGAACTTTATGATTTGCATCCTATCATTCCTTATATTATAAGGTACCGTAAAATAAAGAAAATTGCCTCAACATATGTTGAACCTTATGAAGAAATGCTAAGTGGCAATGATAGCATAATTCATACACTATTTAATCAAACACTTACTGCAACCGGCAGACTTTCCTCAAGCGAACCAAATCTACAAAACATTCCTATAAGGGAAGAAGAAGGGAGAAATTTAAGAAAAATATTTGTTACTAGGTACAAAGATGGGGCTTTAGTCAGTGCAGACTACTCACAAATAGAACTTAGACTTCTTGCACATTATAGTAAAGATGAAAGTTTAATAAATGCTTTTCAAAATGGCGTTGATGTACACTCTCTTACTGCAAGTGAAATTTTTGATGTCCCAATTCAAGAGGTCGATGCAAAAATGCGTAGGACAGCAAAAGCTGTAAATTTTGGTATAATTTATGGCATATCTGACTTTGGACTCGCACAAAATATTAATTGCACGAGAAAAGAAGCAAAATCCTATATAGATAGATACTTTATGAAGTATTCAAAAATAAAAGCATATCTTGATGACTGCATAAAAAGTGCAAAAGATACTGGTTATGCTAGAACCCTTTTTAATAGAAGAAGAAAAATAAATGAACTAACCTCTTCTCGTTTTGTTACAAGAAACTTTGGAGAAAGAGTTGCTATGAACACCCCTCTTCAGGGAAGTGCAAGCGACATTATAAAACTTGCTATGGTAAACGTTCACAAGGCACTTATTGAAAAAAACATGAAAAGCAAACTAATTCTTCAAATACATGACGAGCTTATAATTGATGCGACAAATGATGAAATAACTCTTGTGGCTCGTCTTTTAAAAGAAAACATGGAAAATGTTGTTAAATTAAGTGTACCACTTACTGTAGATGTGAGCTCCGGAAAAACTTGGTTTGACTGCTAATAATAAAATTTAAAAACACGCATAAAATAGAATTATGGATAAGACAAAGAAAAAAAGTAAATCTGTTTATGTCATAGCTTTTTTTGTTATCATTGCCATAATTCTACTAGCTATGCTTATTTTTTACAAGGTTAGATATCCTTTAAAATATAACGAATATATAGCAAAATATTCAAATGAATATTCTCTGTCTCCCGTGCTCGTTGCAAGTTTAATTAATGAAGAGAGTAGTTTTAAAAGTAATGCTGTGTCAAAAATGAATGCTATAGGTTTAATGCAAATATCTCCTAGCACAGGTAAGTATATTGCTGAAAAATTAGGCGACCAAAATTTTGATACAAGTGATTTATTTGACCCAGAAACCAATATAAAATACGGATGTTACTACTTAAACTATCTAAGAAACAAATTTGAAGATGTAACTGTTTATCTTTCAGCATATAATGCTGGAGAAACAACCGTATCTCTTTGGCTAAATAATAAAGAGGTAAGCTTGAATGGTCAAACTCTTGATAAAATACCTTATAATGCGACAAAAATTTATACTGAAAGAATTATAAACGGAATGAAGCATTATAAAGGAAGACTTTAAAATCATTTAAAATCATTTAAAATTGATAAATAATTTTATAAAAATAAACAAAAAATAAAGGTATGAAGATATTCGTCATACTTTTTTTATTTCTTCTTTTTATTCTTTTTGTACCCATAAAATTAAAAGGTAAGGTAGACTATAGTGTTTTAAACAATACTGGATTTATTAGTGTTTATTTTTACAAGATAAAAGTTTTTTTGTGTAAGATAAGTTTTATTCCATTTAAAATTTTAATGGAGACAAAGAAAAAAAAGATACAAATTGATGTTATGAAAAAAGAGGACGAATATTCATATGGTGAAATATTATTCAAAATTCTAATGAAAAAAATTAAAATAGACAATATTAGATTTATATCAAAATTTGGCCTATTTAGGGACTGTCTTGTGTCTACTATTGGAAGTGGAACAATGCTTGTCACGATGTCAATACTAATGTCAATTATTTCATCAAAAAAAACATTAGAAAATAGTGAAATAACCGTTTTTCCAGATTATACTTCAAATCGCTTGTTGCTTTGTTTTAGTGGAAGCATTAGATTAAATGTTTTTGTTGTTATATTGAGTTTAATAATAAGTCTATTTAAGGTAATAAAAAGGGGGATTAAAAATTATGGAAACAAAAAAACCTGTTGAAAGTGTATTAGAGGAAACAATGAGGCACTTAAAATCAATTGTTGATGTAAATACAGTTGTTGGAAAACCTATTATAGAGGACGGAGCTACAATTATTCCAATTTCAAAGGTGTCTCTTGGCTTTGTAAGTGGTGGCGGCGAATATAGTAACGACAAAAAAAAGAGGTATGAAGCAAGCTATCCATTTGCTGGAGGTAGTGGTGGCGGATGCAATATAACCCCGATTGGCTTTTTAGTTATTGTTAAAGACAATGTCCAATTTATAAAGGTAAATCACGAAAACAATTTTGAAAAAGTGATTGATGTTGTAAGCGACTTTGTGAAAAAAATAAAATAGATGGAGGAAAAAATGAAAAGAAAGTATGTAAGTGTGGTGTGTATTATGTTTTCTTTGCTATGTGTAATAAACTTTTTTTTGCTAAGAAAAACATGGACCGAGTCTAATGCTTCATCTATTGCTCAAGCTACCACTTCAGCAAAGGCTATGATAGTCATGGAAACATTACATGATAAAGTTTTATATAGCAAAAACGAAAACGCAAAACTACCTATGGCAAGCACAACTAAAATTTTAACCGCAATTACAGTAATAGAGCATTGTGACAACTTAGATGAGCTTATATCAATTCCAAGAAAAGCAACTCTAGTTGAAGGGAGCTCAATCTATTTAAGGGAAAACGAAAAACTGACTGTACGACAACTTCTTTATGGCTTAATGCTTCAATCTGGAAACGATGCCGCGGAAACTCTTGCACTTCACATAGGAGAAGGGAGCATAGAAAAGTTTGCAGAGTTAATGAATGAAACAGCCAAAAATTGCGGAGCATTAAACAGCAACTTTGTAACTCCTCACGGACTTGATGATAAAGAGCATTACACAACCGCATATGACCTTGCAAAAATCACTAGTTACGCACTAAAAAATCCTGTATTTCAAGAAATTGTATCAACAAAAAAATATACAATTAAAGCAACAGAAAATAACACCGCTAGAACACTGCTTAATAAAAATAAACTTTTAAATAGTTTAGAGGGCTGTGACGGAGTAAAAACTGGTTATACAAAAAAATCTGGTCGCTGTTTAGTTTCTAGTTGTACAAGAGATGGAATGCAAGTAGTATGCGTCGTACTAAATTGTGGACCAATGTTTGAAGATAGTATAAATTTAATTAATAAAGCATTTAGTGAGTACAAATTATACGAGCTTCTGCCAAGCTATAAGTTTGTGGATGACATTACAGTTGAGGACGGAAAATCTGAAACATTAAGGTTATACAACAAAGAGGGCTATAGCGTTGTCGCAAACGAAAAGGAAATTGAAAAATATAAGGTTGAGTATGACTACGAAAAAAGTGTTCGTGCTCCTCTTGAAAAAGATACAAAACTCGGAGAAGTAAAAATTTACTATGATAATTCCTTGATTTTTACCGAAAATTTGTATAATATTGAAAGTGTCGAAGGGCTTGACCCTGTTGATAAACTAAAAGATATATTGGAAAAGTGGTAAAATGAGAATAAATAAGTTTATTTCAGATTGTGGAGTTTGTTCTAGAAGAAAGGCAGAGGAATATATAAAAAGTGGTCTAGTGCGTATCAACGGAGTAGTCGTTGACAAACTCGCAACTGACGTAAACGTAGGTGTTGATAAGGTTACAATTAGTGGGCAAGAGATAAATCTTGTTAACGAATATGTTTACTTCATGCTAAATAAACCAAAAGGCTATATTTGTAGCATGAGTGATGATAGAAATAGAAAGTCTATCATAGATTTGCTGGGGGACATTGACAGAAGAGTTTTTCCAATAGGACGACTTGACTATGACAGTGAGGGTTTGATATTTCTAACAAATGATGGGGAGTTAACCTATAAACTTACTCATCCTAAATTTGGAATTGAAAAAAGGTATATAGTAAAAGTTGAAGGCGAAATGAAAGAAAGTGAACTCGCAGTTTTAAGGGCTGGAGTTGTCATTGATAATGTAAGATACTCAAAATGCAAAGTAAAGCTTTTAGCTTTTCAAGACAACATCTCAAAACTAGAAGTAACTTTAACAGAAGGTAAAAATAGAGAAATAAGAAAAATGTTTGATGCTATTGGGAAAGAAGTAATATTGTTAAAAAGGACACAAATGGCAGGCATAAAACTTGGTGGGCTTAAAAGAGGAGAATTAAGGAAGCTAAAAGAAAACGAAATAAACTATCTAAAATCACTATAAACTAAATTTAAAAAGGTCACCAATATGTAGTGGTGACCTAAAAATTTTTTATACACTCTTTTATTAGAACGACAACCTTTTACTTATTATTTACTTTTACTTTCTATTTTGTTATACTTAAAGTCATGAAAGTAGGAATAATTGGTGGCGGACCCTCAGGTCTCATGTGTGCGTGCATCTGCAGTTTAAATAACAAAAATCAAGTAACTATATTTGATTCAAATGACAGACTTGGTAAAAAGCTATATATTACAGGTAATGGCAGATGTAATGTTACAAATTTTACTGATACAAACAACTTTTTAAAAAATGTAGTAAGAAATAGCAAGTTTTTATATTCTGCAATAAATATGTTTAGCTCTCAAGATACCATTAACTTTTTTACTACAAACAATACTCCTCTTAAAATTGAAAATAGAGGAAGAGTTTTTCCTAAATCAGATAAATCAAGTGATATAATAAAAACCTTTGAAAAGATACTAAATAAAAATAAGGTTCAAATTAAATTAAATTCTAAAATTACTACCCTTAAAAAAGAGGACGACTTATATATAGTTAAAACTAATGATTGTTTTTATAAATTTGACATACTAGTTTTAGCTACAGGAGGGAAGTCATATCCTTTTACAGGTTCTACTGGTGACGGATATAAGTTTGCTAGATTTTTTTATCATAAAATTATTGACCCTATACCTGCACTCGTGCCAATATTTTTAAAAAATTATGACGGAAACCTAGCTGGAGTTAGTTTAAAAGACGTGAAAGTTAGTTTGCAAACTAATAAAAAAACTATAAGTAGTGAGCATCAAGAAATTCTGTTTACGCATTTTGGTGTTAGTGGACCCAGCATAATTAATTTTAGTAGTTTAATAAATAGATTAGATTTAAACAACTCTAAATTAATAATTGACTTAATACCAAATCAAGATTTTAAGCAACTTGACAATATACTTATAAAAGATTTTGAAAGGTTTAAGGTAAAGAACATAAAAAACTACATGAAAACGTTAATTCCTTTTTCCCTCGTAGAGGAATTTTTAAGAATGTGCTATATTGATAAAAATTTAAGACTTTGTGATTTAACAAAAGAAAAGAGACATGCTATTGTTTCCTTGCTAAAAAATTTTAGTTATGATATAAAGGGACTTGGTGGCTTTAATGAAGCATTTGTTACTAGCGGTGGAGTAGACGTTAAAGAGGTAAATCCAAAGACTATGGAAAGTAAACTTTCTAAAAACCTATTTATTATTGGAGAGTTACTCGACATAGATGCTTTAACAGGTGGATTTAATATTCAAATTGCGTTATCAACAGGCTTTAGTGCAGGACAATTTATCAATTCTTTTTAAAAATAAAGGAGACAGGTTATGTTTTGGTTTTTATATGGATTAATTTACTTGCCGGTTAAAATAATTGCACCATTTAAAATTATTGGTAAAGAAAATTATGACAAGAAAAAAAATTACGTTGTAGTTTGCAATCACCAAAGTGGTTTTGACCCTATTATATTAGATTACGCGCTTAAACGTAGAAATAGATTCATTGCAAAAAAAGAACTTTTTAATAAAAAAGGCAATTCATTTTTATTTAAAAATATTTTAGGGGCTATTCCGGTTGATAGAAGTAAAGGTGTTACAATCTCACAACTTAAAGAAATTGTAACCTTGCTAAAAAACAATGAGAATTTAGGAATTTTCCCTGAAGGCACAAGAAAAGAAGAGTTTAATGAAAATGAGAATATAAAGGGGGGTGCTTGTTTTTTTGCAATCAAAACCAAAACTCCAATTTTACCTTGCTATATTGTTAAAAAACAAAGACCTTTTAAGAAAAATGTGCTTTTAATTGGAAAGCCTTTTGAATTTACTGAATTTTATAATTTAAAACTAGATAAAGAAGTCTTAGACAAAGCTGACACTACTTTAAAACACAAACTAGCAACTCTATTTGAGAGTTATAAAAATTATATGGAGGAGAAAAAATTAGTAAAACAATTAAAAAAACAAAAGAAATCAAAGCAAAAAGCTTAAAATAGCTAAATTTTGTTTTTAATTTTTTGTATTTTTGGTATAATTTACTAGTTAGGAGAAGTATTAACAATGGATGACAAATTTGATTTAGAAAGTATAGATAGAACATTTACAAGATTTAAAGTTGGCTCAAAGGTTTCTGCAAAAGTAATTGAAATCTTAAAGTCCGGAGTGCTTGTAAATATAGGTGGCAAAAAAGACGGACTCATACCTTTTTCAGACACTGAAAATGAAGCCTTAAAAGACGTAAAAAAGGGTGATGAGTTTGATGCTATAATTGTAAGCACAAAAGACGAAAGTGGGGCTATAATCTTATCAAAAGAAAAGGCTGACAGTATAAGGAGAGGGAACGAAATAGTAAACGGACTTAAAGTTGGTGATAATTGTGACATAATAATTGTATCTGCTAGAAAATCCGGACTTTTATCTAAGCTAGGTTCTTTTGAAGTTTTTGTGCCATACGCACAAATTTCGTCTACAAAAATAGATAATAACTTGCAAAATTACGTTAACAAACAATTTAAAGCAGTCGTTCTTGAAATAGATTTAATTAAACAGCAAATTATTGCTTCAATTCGTGCATATGAGGAACATAAGAAAATTGATGATGAAACAGCTTTCTTTAATTCAACTTTTGAAAACAAAATAGTTACTGGAAAAGTAGTTAGATTTGTTGATTTTGGTGCATTCGTTGAAGTTGGCGGAGTGGATTGTTTACTTCATAATAGTGAGGTAAGCTACGATAAAACTAAAAAAGCAAGTGACGTTTTGGAGCTAGGTAAAACATATGACTTTAGGGTAATTAAATTTGATAGAGAAAATAAAAAGGTTTCGCTAAGTTACAAAGCATTACAAGAAAATCCTCTAACAAGTAAAATTAAAAAACTAAAGATTGGGGAAGTAGTCTCAGGCGAGGTAATAAAGATTTTACCATTTGGTGCGATAATTAGATTTGGTGATAATATTGAGGGACTTTTGCATGTAAAAGAAGCCTCACATTATTACGTAAAAAACATCTATGAAGTTGCAAAAGTTGGACAAAAATTAGACCTAAAAATAATTGATATTGATGAAAATAGCACCAAAGTTTCACTTAGCCTTAAAGCAATGCAAGAAGAACCTGAAGTGTTAAAATTAGCAAAGGAAACTCAAAACTAATAATTTTAAAACTAAAATTTAATTAAAAGATTAATTTAAAAAAATTATATAAAGCAAAAACAAATTTATTTAAATCATAAAATAAATTTTGCAAAATAAACATTTAAAATATAAAAAACACATTATAAAAATTTAAATAAAAAAGACCTTAAATTTATAAGGTCACATAATAATAACTCATGTTGGAGCTACTGGGCGGACTCGAACCGCCGACCTATTGATTACGAATCAATTGCTCTACCAACTGAGCCACAGTAGCACTTCTAGCAAGTAGTTTACCAAAAAAAAGATAACTTGTAAATAGATTTATAACATTTTTGTTGACAAAACTCAAATAGAGTGTATAATATAGTAGTAAAAATTTTAAGGAGATAGAGAAAATGGCGAAGTGTGAGATATGCGGTAAGGATCAAATGAGAGCCAGTAATTTAAGTTATAGGAGTTCACAATTAACTCGTAGAACACTAACACATAAAAAGGCAAATGTCCAAAGGGTTACTGTTATTGAAAATGGAAATCCAACAAAAAAATATGTCTGTACAAAATGCTTAAAAAGTAAAGACGTTGTAAGAGGATAGTTTTCATAAATTTGTAAAAGGACTACTTTTTTGTAGTTCTTTTTGTTATTTATTTGGTCTATACTTTAATTATTTTCAAATTATTTATATACAAATTTTTTATAGGAGAAACAGATTTTATGAGTAAAGGGAAAATCATTCTTATTGAAGGTACGGATTGTTCTGGAAAACAAACTCAAGCAGAAAAATTGGTTCAAAATCTAAATAATGCTAATATAAAATCTGTTTTATTTAGTTTTCCCATGTACGACACTCCAACTGGCAAAATAATTGGAGGACCATATTTAGGAAAGGAAATAATATCAAGAGGCTTTTTTAGTGAAGGGGCAGACAAGGTTGACCCTAAGGTTGCGTCTCTTTATTTTGCTGCAGATAGGCAATACAATATAAATAAAATAAATGACAAGCTTAAAGAAGGATATACAGTTATACTTGATAGATATGTGGAAAGTAACATGGCTCACCAGTGCGGTAAAATTGAAAACTTAGATGAAAAAATAGACATGATTGATTGGATTGATAAATTAGAGTATGGTTTATTAAAATTCCCAAAACCAGATAAGACAATATTCCTTCATATGCCATATAAATATTCAATGACTCTTCGAAACAAAAGACAGGAAAAGCCAGACCAACACGAAAATAGTGAAAAACACCTTAAAAATGCAGAAGACACCTATTTATTACTTGCAAAAAAATATAATTTTGATTTAGTTTCTTGTGTAAAAGAAAACAAAATTCGTACTATTGATGACATTTCATCAGAAGTATTTAATAAGGTAGAAAGTTTTATTTTAGAAAAGGATAAAAACATATGTCAAGAAACGCTTTAATTACTGGTGCAAGTAGGGGAATAGGCAGAGAAATTGCTATTACTCTTGCAAAAGAGGGATGTAATGTCATAATTAATTACAATAAGTCAGAGGAAAAAGCTAAAGAATTAGTAAAACTTATTAAAGAAAAATACAAAGTTTCAGCCTACGAATTTAAATGTGATATTTCAAATGAAAAAGATGTCGACCAATTAGTCGAATTTGCGTATTCTAAACTAGACAAAATTGATATACTTATCAATAATGCTGGCATATGTATTGATAAGGAGTTCTCTGACCGAACAGTCGGTGATTTTCTTAAAACCTTTTCATTAAACACTTTTGGAGCCTTTTATTTGTCAAAAAGGATTGGACAAAAAATGTATGAAAATAAGTATGGTAAAATAGTAAATATTTCTTCAAACAACTCTATTAATGGCTTTTATCCAACTACAATTGATTACGATGCTTCAAAAAGTGCATTAAATTCTATAACCAAAAATTTAGCAATAGAATTTTCTCCCTATGTCAATGTCAACGCAGTCGCTCCTGGCTGGATTGATACAGATATGAATAAAAATGTTTTAACTGAAGATATTAAAGACCTTGAAGCTCAAAGAATATTAAAAAAGAGAATAGGTAACACAAAAGATGTTGCAAATACTGTTTCTTTCTTAGTTTCAGATAAAGCTGATTATATTGACGGACAAATTATAGTTGTTGACGGAGGAATGTTTTAGAAGAATTTTTATAAATATCTTAAAAATGTTTCAAGATTTTAAGTCTTAGTCTTAATAAATTAAAATTTACAATAAAACTACATGTAGCAATGTAGTTTTTTTTTATTTTAACAATATTATTTAAATCCTAATAATATGTTATAAGGTTTCTCTTTTTTTACATAACAAGGCTGTAGATCTAATGGCTTTGTTATGTAAACATTTTAAAAAAGGAGAAAAAATTGCCTTTTATACAACGATTTTCGTACGTAAAAGAGGGAGGAATTGTTTTTACTGGTGGTGTTTACGCAAGTAATCCAGTCGCAACTCAAATAGATCAGGGAATTGTAATTTGTCCAGAGTTAGAATTTCAATGCTGTTTTTGTCCTTGTGATTTTTGTTGCTGTAGACATTGTTGTCTTAAGTGCTGCTTTAACTTCAAGCCTAAGTGTCCATGTGGGCCATATAACTGCTGTCAAAATAGTTGCAAACCAAACTATAATCAAAATAATTTTTTCCCAAATAATTGCCGACCTAATAGCTGTATGCCAAATAATTGCTGTCAAAATAAAATTTGGTACTGAAAATAAAAAAATCTAGCAAATTACTAGATTCTTTATAAATTCTGGTACCGAAGGAGGGACTCGAACCCTCATGAGATTGCTCTCGCAAGATTTTGAGTCTTGTGCGTCTACCATTCCGCCACTTCGGCTTAACATTTGTATTTTAGCATAGTTAAAATTTTTATGCAATAATTTTTTGCAAAAAAACTCCTAATTCATTGTAAAATTAGGAGTTTTTTGTTATTATTAAGCAGAAATATTTGCTCTTACATCCTTTGGCTTGAAAAACATAGTAGAACTTGTTGTGTACTTCTTTTGCTCGTTTACTTTATTTTGCCTAGTAAAATCATCTTGCCTTGTGCTATTTGTATTTCTTATGTTTTTATTGTTTGTTGAGCTATAACTTCTGTTTTTTACGCTTGATTGTCTTGAAATATTATTTCTTGAATAATTCTTACGATTTGAATTTCTTATAACATTTCTATTTTGTGCTAGGCTTTCTCTTGAAAGATTTCTGTTGTTTTTGTTACTAAGTTGCTCACTCGCATTTACATTTTT
The DNA here is from genome assembly GCA_949282135.1 of uncultured Christensenella sp. Lineage (GTDB taxonomy): Bacteria > Bacillota > Clostridia > Christensenellales > UBA1242 > UBA7862. The sequence continues at coordinate 95,913 of CASDOR010000027.1, read as the reverse complement.
ATTATTCATTTCTACGTCTTGTGATTGATTTTTAACATCGTCTATTTGCTTTTCATTTTGTTTATCATTCTCACTTGACTTAGCATTGTCATTTAAATTTGTATTAGAAGGCGTAGTATTTTGAGGCTCATTAATTTTTGATATTTCATCAAAATTATTATTTATACTAACATTTTCAATATCGTTAGCTGTGTTTGTGTCTTTTGTTAAGTCTTCAAGATTATTTGATAAGTCATTAGCATCATTATTTATATTGTTTTGCACTATATTAGTTTTATTTGTTATATCATGTTCATTAGAATTTTGCGTGTATTTAAAATTATCTTTTTCAAGATTAAGGTTTTTGTTATTGATATCATCTTGATTTGTTTGTTTTTTATCATCTAAATTCTTGTTATCTAGATTTGTTTGTTTTTTATCATCTAAATTCTTGTTATCTAGATTTGTTTTATTTTCTTGAGTAGTTTGGTAATTTTGAATTGTTTTATTTTCTTGAGTTGTATTTTGACTCAAATTTTTTGCTTGATTTTTATTAATATTTTCTACTTTGTTTTGACTGTTTTGGTTTTTATTTTGTTTATTATAACTAATATCATCTAAATTGTCTATCTCGTCAGCACTTGTATTACTTATAATGTCACTATTTTGTCTATTTTCATAGGAATTCAAAGATTTATCAGGAACAGATAACCTTTTATCTTGATAATTTGCTCTATGACTATTATTAGGTCTTCTTATCATATTTTGATTTGTCGTAGGATTAAATGTTTTATTGTTATTTGTTTCAAGAATACTATTATTTCCAGTGTCAGGTGTAGTTGTGTTTCTTTCATCATTATTTATAGTTTTTTGCAAAATAGAATTGTTAATTTGATTTTTATTTGTTTGACTATTATTATTTTGATTATTAAAGTCACTTACTTGACTATTAAAATCATTAATTCTATTGTTTTCTATGTTGTTTGAAGAAATATTTTGGTTTTGAAATTTCCTACGTCTATTATTAAAATTAGAGTAGAATCTATTATTTTTTAGAACTGAATTACTAGAATTTGAAGTTGAAGTAGCGTCAGTTGAATTGTTTGAACTATTAGAATTACTAATATTGCTTATACTTGTTTTATTTGTATTATTTGTCGCATTATTTACTTGACTTGTATTTTCATTATTTTGAATGTTTTCTCCAAGTAGTTTTGAAGTAAATTTAATTAGTTCCTTAACACTACGGTTTGCATTAGAGCAAATAGTATTATTTGAATCTAAGCAATTATAAACTTGCAAGAATTTAGCATTAAGAGAGCCGTAATTTGAGGTTAGGTTGACTTTTTTGTTACTTATTTCATTAATGCTACTTGAACAACTTTTGCAAGATTTAATATTATTAATAGATTGATTAATTACTTCAAGATAACTATTTAGAGTCTTAAGTTCGCTTTCTGACAATGTTTTTTTACTTGTTCTAAGTTTTTCAAGTAATGTCTTTGCAGTTTTACAATTTTCTAATAACTCTTTTTTTGATGAAATATATGTCTTATTTAGTTCCTTACATTCATTACTAAGGGTATATAAGTCAATATAATCATTCTCTTGATTTTTTGAAATAAAATTTACATTTGAGTTTGTATTATTTGATTTAGTACCTATTTTTAAACTATTAAAATTTAGTTTATTAACCTTATTTGGTGTAGGTACATTAATCTTTAAATTCTGACGATTTGTTTCTAAGCTTACAAATTTATCTGAGTAATTATCTTGCTTAGAGTTATATGTCTGTATATCAGTATTTTGAGACGAAGAATCACTTTGTAAAATATTTTCTTGTGAATCTTGATATTCAGAATAATAATCACCTAGAATGTCATCTAGTTGAAATTTTTCTTCGTCAACCTCTTCAAGTTTATTTACTTGAGTAATCATTTTATCAAGGCTATTTGATAATTTTTGACTAGCAAGCTTTACTTGTGCAGAGTTGTCACTTGAACATCCAACAAGTAAAACAAAAACTAAAGCAATTGATAATAAACCTAAAAATTTTTTCATAATTTCCCCCTAAAAAACAATTTGTTGATAGTAGTGTGTATAAAAATTCAGAAAATATTTATAAAAAATTAAACTTTTTGAATTAAAAATTTTTATTTGTAAATATTTAACTAAAATCGAGGTAAAATTTATGGATAAAAACAAAATTAATATGGCATACTCACAATTTGTCGAGGGGAGACTACCCAAAACCAAGTTTTTTCCGTCTCTTCTTTGGGCTTTTTTAGTTGGCGGTTTAATTTGTGTAATAGGACAGGGAATATTTGACGGAATCGCGGCTATTTTCCCAGAGTTATCAAAAGATGATGTGCAAGCTTACACCTTAGTTATTCTAATATTCCTGGCATCATTTTTAACAGGACTTGGAGTTTACGATAGAATAGGTGCTTTTGCAGGTGCTGGCTCTATAGTACCAATAACCGGATTTTCAAATTCTATTGCCAGTCCAGCTGTGGAATTTAAAAATGAGGGGCTTATTTTTGGACTGTGTGTAAAAATGTTTAGTGTCGCAGGTCCCGTCATTGTAACTGGAATAGTATCTAGTATGCTAGTTGGTTTAATTTATTATATCGTGGGGTTATTATGATAAAAAAAGTTGGAGAAAATACTATAAAATTTACACTTCCACCAAAGCTTATCAGTGGATATTCAATTGTAGGTCCAAAAGAAGGACAAAGTCCTCTTGCAAGTTACTTTGATTACATTTTAAAAAATGATGCCTTTAATGAAAAAACTTACGAAAGGGCAGAAAGAAAAATGTTAGAACAAGCAATAAGTGGAGCAATAGATAAGGCAAATTTGCTTTCTACTGATATAGACATATTACTTAGTGGAGATTTGCTTAATCAAATTATATCTGCATCTTTTTCAGCTAGACAATTACAAACTTCTTTTATTGGTATGTTTGGAGCATGCTCTACTATGACTGAAAGCCTTGCTGTTGGTGCGTGCTTAATTGACGGAGGATGCGCTAACAATGTCGCATGTGCAACCTGCAGTCATTTTAGTACTGCAGAACGCCAATTTAGATTTCCGCTAGAACTCGGTTGTCAAAGACCGCCAACTGCACAATGGACAGTCACAGGTGCTGGGTGCTCAATTGTTGCTAGGGAAGGAATTGGACACAATATTACCCATGTAACCTTTGGCAAAGTGATTGATTATGGCATAAAAGACATGAATAATATGGGTGCAGCAATGGCACCAGCTGCATGTGACACATTAAAAAATTTGTTTAAAGATACAAATACAGAGCCTAGCGACTACGACTTAATAGTCACAGGAGACCTAGGAAAACTAGGCTCTGAGATTTTAGTTGATTTACTTGAAAACTGCGGATATAAAATGGGCGAAAACTATTGTGATTGCGGTCAAATGATATTTAGTAATAGTCAAAAAAGCTTCATGGGTGGTAGCGGATGTGGATGTAGTGCAAGTGTTATGAATTCCTATATATTAAGTAAACTTGATAAGGGAGATTATAAAAAGGTAATTTTAATGTCGACAGGAGCACTCGTTAGTACAACTTCCACTCAGCAAGGAGAGTCGATTCCCGGTATTGCACATGCTGTAATAGTTGAAAAAGGAAAATAATATTAAAAAAAGGAAAGAAAAATGAATATGTTTTTACAATATTTAATAGTTTTTGTAGTTGGTGGCACTATTTGTTTATTGGCACAAATTTTAATCATTAGAACTCGTATGACATCCGCTAGAATTTTGGTTTTATTTGAGTTAATAGGTGTGTTTTTACAAGCTGTAATGTTGTTTGAACCAATCAAAAACTTTGCAAAATCCGGTATCACTGTTCCTATTATAGGCTTTGGTGCAAGTCTAGCACGTGGTGCTATGGAGGCTGTAAAAGAAAAAGGAATCTTAGGAATATTTACTGGGGGTCTTACGGCAACCGCCGCAGGAATTGCTGCCGCTGTTGGATTTGGTTATTTATTTGCTTTAATTTTTAGAGCAAGAAGTAAAAAATCATAAAATTTGTAATATTTTGTAGAAAAAACTAATATATATCTAATGTGAATTGTGATGAAATAGAATCTGAATATGTTTTATCCAAGTTTAAAATGAGTAAAAAAAGAAGAAACCGTAAAAAAGTTTTTGCGGTTTTTCTTGTTATTTTTTCTATTTTTTTTCTATTTTTTTTGTATTTTCATAATACTCTAAATCCACTAATTCTTTATTATGGTGAGGCTGAAGTTGAAAAACTACTTGTTAATGCAAGTAATGAAGCAATTTTAGATGTAAATAGTGTGAGTTACGACAGCTTAATACAAATTAGTTACGCTAGCGACAATACCATTTCTTCAATAGTCTGTAATGGCAGTGAAATTAATGTGCTAAGTAATAGTCTTGTTATGAATGCCCAAAACAGACTTGACGAAAACGCAAGGCTTGGCATAAATATTCCTATTGGAACTTTGACTGGAATATCTTTTTTAATAGGCAAAGGGAGTAATGTTAATTTTGCTGTAAACCCAATAGGTAGTGTCAAATGCACATTTAATACAAGTTTTACTTCTGCTGGCATCAACCAAACATCTCATAAAATATATGCACTAATTGAATGTGAAGCAAGTCTTATTTTGCCTTTCCAAATGAAGAAAATAAATACCAAAACTGAATATTTAATCTCCGAATTTTTAATAGTAGGCAAAGTCCCAGATACATATCTTAATATAACTTCATTAAATGACCTTATTAAATAGGTTGACAAAAGAATTTAATTTGCTAAAATAAAAATATTCTTAAAATAAAAAGCAATAATGAAAGACTAGTAGCCTTAGAGATTATAAAAATGTTTTTTGAATAAGACTTAAAGTTGTGTATGCTTAGCTTAAATTACCTAATAGGTTTAAATAGTAATTTTAGCTTAGTAATCAAAGTAGTCTTAGTAATTAGTTTTCATAACACATTTTATAATCACTTTCAATTCAGAGAGAACTTTCATCTTTTTTTTGAAAAAGGTTGTGCTAACTAATGAGAGCCATCTTTTTTTGAAAAAGGTTGTGCTGAAAAAAGTTTATTGGATGAAATAAGGTGAATTCACTTTCTAGCTTCTTTTTGGAAAAGTGGAAAAGATTAGTACACTTAGTATAAAAAGACGGGGTTGCCCGTAATAGCATTAACGAGGGCTAACATTTAGCCAAAGTTAGGTGGTACCACGGAGAATATTATTTTTCGTCCTAAGAATAAACTTAGGGCATTTTTTATTTTAAGATAGACTAGGAGAAAGGGAATAAGAAGATGGAAAAACTAGACAGTATTTTATTAGATGCAAGAAAGGAAATTGAGGGGAGCCAAGAAAGTCAAGAATTAAATTCATTGTATCAAAAGTTTTTAGGCAAAACCGGAATTGTTACGGAGCAGTTAAAGCACATGAAAGATTTGCCAAATGAAGAAAAAAAGACGTTTGGTATGAAAATTAATAGTATTAAGAATGAAATATTTTCCCTTATAAAAATCAAAGAAAAAGAGTTTGAAAAAAATAAGGTTGAAGAACAAATTAAGAATACAGAGTTTGTTGATTTAACTATTCCTTCAAAAGAAAGAAAAGGTAGTCTTCATCCAATTACTATCTTGCAAGAAAAGTTAATAGACATATTTTTAAGTATGGGATTTACTGTAGAAGATGGCAACGAGATTGAGACTGAGTACAATAATTTTGAAGCAGTTAATATACCAAAAAATCACCCAGCGAGAGACATGCAAGATACCTTTTATCTTGAAAATGGTCAAGTATTAAAGACGCACACTTCTGCGGCTCAAAATAGAATAATGAAAAAATACGGAGCACCTCTTAAAGCAATTTTTCCAGGTAGATGCTTTAGAAATGAAGAACTTGACGCAAGCCATGAAAATACTTTCTTTCAAATTGAAGGTATGATGATAGATAAAGATGTATCAGTAGCAAACCTTATATATTTTATGAAAGAAATGCTTACCAACGTTTTTGGTAAAGAAATAAACGTAAGACTTAGACCTGGATTTTTCCCATTTGTTGAGCCTGGTTTTGAACTTGACATATCTTGTCCATATTGTGACGGTAAAGGATGCAGAGTTTGTAAGCATGGTGGATGGATTGAATTATGTCCTTGCGGCATGATACATCCAAATGTTTTAAAAATGGGAGGAATAGACCCAGAAAAATATCAAGGCTTTGCTTTTGGTTTAGGTTTCTCAAGGCTAGCTATGATGAATTATGATATTACTGAGATAAGACTACTTAATAGCGGAAATATAAAAGCATTATCTCAAGCAAAGATAAAGTAAAGGTATGTAAAATAGGAGAAGAAAGATGAAAGTTTCTATTAATTGGATAAAAGATTTTGTAGACCTAGATGGTATCAATATAGAGGATTTAATATATAAGTTCACTATGGGGGTGGCGGAAGTAGAAGGAATAGAATATAAGGGAAAAGACATTAGCGGTGTTGTTGTAGGCAAAATAAAGCATGTCGAAGACGTTCCTAATAGCAAAAAGCTTCATTTGCTCAGTGTTGACATAGGTAGTGAGACATTACAAATAGTTTGTGGCGCACCAAATGTCAGAGTTGGACTTAAGACACCTCTTGCAAAAATTGGGGCAAGACTAGGAGATGTAAAAATTGGAAAAGCAAAACTTGCAGGAATTGAAAGTTTTGGTATGTGCTGTGGAGGAGACGAGATTGGTATATCAGATGACCACAGCGGTATTGTAGAATTAGACGAAGATGCACCTGTTGGCAAAGACATTAAAGAAGTGCTTGATATAGAAGATATTATTTTTGAAATTGACAATAAGTCATTGACCAATAGACCAGATTTGTGGGGTCATTATGGTATAGCAAGAGAAATTGCTTCTTTAACTGGACGAAAACTAAAACCACTTGACTTAGAGGATGAAAAAAGTTTTGATAACAAAGATAAAATTGATTTAAGTGTAGAAAGTAGTGACTGCTATAGATACACTACTGCGGGGCTTAAGAACATTACACGAAAAAAGTCTCCCTTAAACATGCAAATAAGACTATATTATTGTGGAATGAGAGGCATTAATTTTCTAGCAGATATTACAAACTATATTATGTTAGAACTTGGACAACCAATGCATGCGTTTGATGGCGACATTGTGAAAAAAATTGAAGTTTATAATCTAAAAAAAGATTTAGATTTTGAAACTCTTGATGGGGTAGTAAGACACCTTCAAAAAGATAATATGGTAATTGCAACAAATGGAGAACCTGTTGCAGTTGCTGGCATAATGGGCGGAATGGATAGTGAAATAACAGACAACACTACAAGTGTATTAATAGAATCTGCTAACTTTGATTCGTATAAGGTACGTACAACTGCTATTTCTCTCGGTCTTAGAACAGAAGCAAGTAGTAGGTACGAAAAATCACTTGATCCTGAACTTACAAAAATTGCACTACTTAGATACATAAGACTCGTTAAAGAATTTGATAAATCAGCAACTATTTCTTCGCAAATTTGTGACGTATATAACAAAAAATATCCAAAACTAGAAATTGAGATTTCAAAAGAGTTTATTGATAAATATGTCGGTATTAGTATTCCAGAAGAAACCATTTTAAAAATACTTACAAGTCTTGAGTTTAATTTAATCTATAATAAAGATGGAGTGTATAAATTTTCTGTTCCATCCTTTAGGGCTACCAAAGACATAAATGGTAAAGCTGACCTTGTGGAAGAAATTACAAGGATTTATGGATATGATAACATTACGCCAAAATCTATAAATCAAATAGTAAAACCAGTGGCGTTAGATAGAAATATAAAACTTGATTATGACATTAAATATTCTCTTGCTGACCGCTTTAACCTATGTGAGACACACTCTTACATTTGGTATGATGTAAATACAAATAATTTACTTAAAATACAACCTAGTAGTGTAATAAGTTGTATTAATTCAATCAGTAAAGATAATAGCCAAATAAGGAGTACCATTATACCAAGCCTTCTTAAAGTAATTTTTGAAAACAAAGGGTATAGTAATGAATTTGGTACATTCGAAATAGGTAGAGTTGTCAAAAGTTTAAGAGAAGATAAATTAGTTAATGAGACAAAAAGTTTAGGAGTTTTACTATATAATAAAAATGCAAATACTCAAAAAGATTTATTAAATGTAAAAGAAATCTTAGATTATATTATGAATTATATAGCAAAGGTTGATTTGACACTAGAGTTGTCAGAGCCAAACACACCATATTACCATCCAAAAAATTATTATAAAATACTTGCAAATGGACAAGAGGTTGGCGACCTATTTATGATTCATCCAACTACTTGTGACCTAATAGAAAAGGGAAGTGACGTTGTAGGCTTTGAAATCAATTTTTCAGAACTAGTAAACCTTAAAGAATTAGAGGTCAAGTTTGAAAAAATAAGTAAATTCCCAGTTACAAAACTTGATTTTAACTTCATTATTCCACAAAACTATCTATATAAAGATATAATTGGACTCGCAAAAGACATTAATACAAAGCTCACATATAGTGTGTCATTACTTGATATTTTTGAAAATAAAGACAATACAAAAAGCTACACACTTCACTATGAGGTGACTTCAATGAATAGAACTCTTACTAGTGAAGATATTGATAAATTCCATACCAGTGTTATTAATAAGTTTAAACAAAATGGTATTGAACTTAAACTTTAATAAATGTCGTTTGGCTTGATTTTAGTTTAAAAAAGGGGTAAAATCGTGATTTATTTTGACAATGCCGCAACAACTTTACCATACAAGGAAGTTGTTGATACCTACAAAAAAACTTGCATTGAAAGTTTTTATAATCCAAGTGCCACTTATCATCCTGCCTTTAATTTGTTTAAAGATTTATCCGCTGCTAGAAAAACTATAATTAGGTTTTTAGGTGGAGATATTGACAATGACAACATTATTTTTACATCAGGGGCAACAGAGTCTGACAATCTTGCCATATTTGGTTCTTGCTTTAATAAAAACAAAAAATATCTATTTTCAGTAGGAGAGCATCCTGCAGTTTTTAATTCTGCAATGGAACTCAAAAATAGGGGATATAATGTCCAACTTATTAATTTACAAAAAAATGGGCAAATTGATTATGCTGATTTAGAAAGCAAGTGTGATGAAAATGTTTGTTTTGTTTCAATTATGAGTGTAAATAATGAAACAGGGGCAATAAATGATTTAGAGAAAATAAGAAACATAATTGATAAAAAGTCACCAAATAGTGTTTTTCATGTCGATGCAGTTCAAGGCTTTGGCAAAATAGATTTAAATGTAAAGAAATGTAAAATAAATTTATTGTCTATGTCTGGGCACAAAATTCATGGTTTAAAAGGGGTTGGAGCTCTATATATTTCAAAAGGTACTAGACTAAAAAACATAAATTATGGTGGTGGACAAGAGTTTAATTTGAGGTCAGGGACAATTAACTATCCAGGCATTATATCTTTTCTTAAAGCAACTCAAATTTCATTTGAAAATATGCAAGAAAATTATACTAAGGTGTTAGGTTTAAAAGAATATTTATTAGAGCAACTAAATAATTTGAATTTTAAAAATCTTCACATAGTTTCAGATAAGACTTACTCTCCTTACATTGTTAGCCTTTTCTTTGAAGGGAATAGAGGAGAAACAATCATGAGATATCTTGACTCAAAAAATATTCTTGTAGGAACAGGTTCTGCTTGCTCATCAAGTAAAGTAGGAAATAGAGTTTTAGAGAACATGAAGTATACACAAAAACAGATTTTAGGTGCAATTAGAATAAGTTTTTGTGCCAGCAACGCAAAATCAGAAATCGACAATTTGATTTCAGAGCTTAAATACTACTTAGCAAATATAAACGCATAAAGGGGAAAAAGATGAAAGAAGTAATACTTATTAGATTTGGAGAGATTTTTTTAAAAGGGAAAAATTACTTTTATTTTGAAAATACCCTTTATAAAAACATTGTTTGGAGATTAAAAAATTTTAACCTTAAAGTAGTAAGAACTGAAGGAAGGTTTATTGTTAGTGATTTTTCTCCAAATCAAAAAGAAGAAATAATAGATGCTATTAAGCATATATTTGGAATTGTATCTATAAGCATTGCTTATGAGATAGATTCTAAAGTTGAAGCTATTTATCAAATCATGAAAGAAATAACGTTAGATAATACCACATTTAAGGTTGAGGTTAATAGGGCAGATAAAAAATTTCCAATGAATTCTATGGAATTAGCAAGAGAACTAGGGCATCTACTACTTGAACAAAATCCTACAATTTCTGTTGATGTGCATAATCCTAAAAAAGTTGTGCATGTTGATATTAGGCAAAACGGAAAAACATACATTTTTTACGATAAAATTGAATGTCTTGGGGGTATGCCTGTAGGCACTGCAGGAGAGTCAATGCTTCTACTCAGCGGGGGTATTGATAGTCCAGTGGCAGGATTCCTAATGGCAAAAAGAGGACTAAAAATAAATGCAATACATTTTCATAGTTATCCTTACACGAGTGAACAAGCAAAGCAAAAGGTTATTGATTTAGCAAATATTATAAAAAAATACACCGGAGACATAAACTTGTATATTGTTCCATTCACCAAAATTCAAGAGGAAATTCATAAAAAATGCGATGATGAGTATATGGTTACCATTGTAAGAAGGTTTATGATGGACATTGCAGAACGTGTCGCAAAGACAAATAATTGTAATTCTTTAATTACTGGCGAAAATCTTGCACAAGTTGCAAGCCAAACTGTTGAAGGAATAACCTCGACAAATAAAATGGCTAAAGACCTAGTAATTTTTAGACCGCTAATTGCCTTTGATAAAGTTGAAATCTCAAAAATTGCTGAGAAAATTGGCACTTATGATACTTCCATTCTTCCATACGAAGATTGTTGCAGTGTGTTTTTACCAAAAAAACCAGTCACTCATCCAAAACTTGATAGAGTAGAAAAGAATGAAAAAGAACTTGATAGAGAACTTTTAATTAAAGAGGCTATTGATAATATTGAGATTTTACATATTAGGTAAATATACTTAATTTTTTACTTTGCTGTGTCAATAAAGACAACCTCTAGTAAAATTGTCTATTCTAATTGTTACTAAGCTTTAGCTGATACTAAATTCTAAATAAAGATAAACAATTGCAAAAATAAAATAACTTTTTTTATTTAAGAATATTCTAAAATACATGACTTAAAAAATTCCTATTTTCTAGGAGTTTTTTTATTGTTAAAACTAATTTGGTTGACAATGCCTTTTTATATTGTTAAACTAATTATAGTCAAATATATAAGTATATTAATTCTTATTGAATTTTGATAATTTAAAAAAAGGAAGAGTAACTAAATGATACATTTTGTATGGCTTTTAGTTGCTTGTGTTCTATGTTTAGGTGGTGGTGCTGGATTAACAGTTTTACTAATCTCAAGAAAATCATCTCAGTCAAGAAGCAATGCAGCTAAAATACTAGAAAATGCCTATGCTGAGGCAAAAACAGCAAAAAAAGAAGCAATATTAGAGGCAAAAGAAGAAATCCATAATTTAAAAGAAAAATGCGATGCCGAAATTGCAGAACGTTATAATGAAATTTCAAAATCAGAAAGTCGTTTACTACTAAAAGAAGAATCACTCACACGAAAAGAAGAAGCTCTAGATAAGAGATCGGAAACATTAGACACAACATTTAATCAGGTAAAAGAAAAAGAAATTGAATTAGAAAGGGCTCAGGAAGAACTAGATAAAGCTAACGAAAAAGTTGCTTTGGCTCTTGAAAAAGCTTCTGGCATGACAAAAGAAGAAGCAAAAAAACAACTTACCGATATGTTTGTTGAGCAAGCAAAACACGATTGTGCTAGCTTGGTGAGAAAAATGGAAGATGAGGCAGTAGAGACAGCAGAGAAAAAGGCAAGGGAAGTTTTAACTCTTGCTGTACAAAGGTGTGCTACGAATATAACATCTGAAATTACAGTTACTGTTGTACCACTTCCAAATGATGAATTGAAGGGCAGAATTATAGGTAGGGAAGGAAGAAATATACGTGCTATAGAAAACGCAACAGGTGTTGACCTTATAATAGATGACACCCCAGAGGCAGTTGTTCTTTCAGCGTTTGACCCATATAGAAGAGAAATAGCAAGGGTTGCACTAGAAAAATTAATACTTGATGGGAGAATTCATCCTGCACGTATTGAAGAAATAGTTGAAAAAGCACAAAAAGATGTTGACGCAATGGTTAAAGAAGCTGGTGAAAATGCAGTTTATGAGGCAGGTATTATAGGGCTTCACCCAGAGCTTGTTAAGATACTTGGTAGACTTAAGTTTAGGACAAGTTATGGACAAAATGTTTTAAAGCATAGTTTGGAAGTTTGTCATTTGGCAGGACTTCTTGCAGAAGAACTTGGTGCAAATGCAAAAATTGCAAAACGTGGCGGTTTGCTTCATGATATTGGTAAGGCTCTAGACCAAGAACAAGAGGGAACACACGTTTCAATAGGAGTTGACATTGCTAGAAAATATAAAGAATCTCAAGAAGTGATTCATTGTATTGAGGCTCATCACGGAGACGTAGAATTCCATTCTCTTGAAGCAATTATTGTACAAACTGCTGATGCAATATCTAGTAGTAGACCAGGTGCTAGAAGAGAGTTACTTGATGCGTATATTAAAAGACTTGAAAATCTTGAAAAAATTGCAAATAGTTTTAAGGGAGTTGACAAGTCGTATGCAATTCAAGCAGGTAGAGAAATAAGAATAATTGTTAAGCCAAATGAAGTAAGCGATAGTGCAATTGTTTTCCTAGCAAAAGATATAGCAAGAAAGATTGAAAACGAGTTGCAATATCCTGGTCAAATTAAGGTAAATGTTATACGAGAAACTAGAGCTTCTGACGTTGCAAAATAAAAAGTATTTATTAATAATTGACAATATTGGGGCATTATTGTAAAATAATAATGCTCTAAAAATAAAGGGGAATAGTTCAATGGTAGAGCTATGGTCTCCAAAACCATCGATGGGGGTTCGAATCCCTCTTCCCCTGCCATAATAAAATAGGTTGAAGCCTATTTTTTTGTTGTGCTTTTATAAAAAAACTAGTATTTTAAAAGAATTTTTGCTGTAAAAAATTTGCTTATTTTTCTGAATTTAAGGTATAATTAAACTATGAAAGAAGTAGAAATTTACACTGATGGGGCTTGCTCTGGCAATCCTGGCCCTGGAGGATATTGTGCTATACTTGAATTTAATGGAAAAGAAAAAGTCATTTCCGGAGGCGAAAAGAATACAACCAATAATCGTATGGAATTATTGGCTGTAATTGTATCACTAAAAGCACTCAAAGAAAAATGTCATGTTAAATTATACAGTGACTCAGCCTATGTTTGTAATGCTATAAATAATAATTGGCTTAATACATGGCAAGTCAATAATTGGAAAACTGCTAATAAAAAGGAAGTCCTTAATAAAGACTTATGGGATGAGTTACTAAATTTATTATCTCTACATAAAGTTGAATTTATAAAAGTAAAAGGACATGCAGATAATGAAAAAAATAACCGATGTGATAAGATAGCAAGAAATGAAATTCTAAAATTAAATGTTACTTAAATTTTTATTTAGACCAATTTAAATAGATGAAAAATGCACTACAGGGCATAGTCCTAGTAGTGCATTTTATTTAAAAACTAGATTATTTAGATACTCTCCGTATATAATTATGTTATATCTCGTTTTTTAAAGATTGTGAAGATAAGGGTATTTAAGAGAACAGTAAATATAAGTATAACTGAAACTGAAACCCATATGTTTGTATCCGCAAAAACTGGGGAATAGAACAAACTTGTTATATTACTTGAGTTTGAAGTTGAGATAAAACTTCCACCAAAATATTTGAATAAATCTAGAGAAGCAAAAGGATTAAATTTTAACCAGCTAGCACCATTTGATATAAATGTTAAAATAATATTTAATAGGTATAATCCACTACTTACACAAACAGATACAACATATGATTTAAAAATTGTAGATATAGCAATTGCAAGTAATGCATAAATTGAAATTTTTATCATTAAACACAAGAGGTAAATTAAAAATACAACCCATACTGGTAAGGTAAAAGCGACACTTGCATTGAACACAACTAGCATAGTAGGGAATGAGATACCGTAAATAATTATACCAATTATGGTAGACATTATCAGAGCAATAAGTACAAACAAGAAAGAAATAAATAAGGTTGCACATATCTTTGCAAAAATTATCTTACTTCTTTTATAAGGTCTAATTGCAAGAAGTTTTATTGTACCGTCACTATATTCTTTAGAAATCATACCAGCCCCAATAATAACCGTGAACGCAACAATAAATATGCTAATTACCTCCATAGAAAAATACATATAATCAAAAGCATTAGTAGACGAAGATGAGTTTGTATTAAACATAAACACGTTAGACACTTCGTCTTCTATTAGATTATTTGTCAAAAAATAATCTACCTTGACGAGCTCTTCTGATAGCTTATATGAGTTAAAATTTTCAAATCCTATAAAACGTGAAAGTGAGCTATCTTTGTAATGTTCTGCTATTTCTATCAGTGTCGAATTTTCTATTGCGGTCCCCAAATAATCAAGTGTATACAAGTATTGTTTTGCTAAATTTTCAAAATTAGTTATATTTTCTCTACTTGCGTCTTCGTTCGGATCACTTGCACTCAAACTTACTAATTTATTAATTTGAGATAAAGTCTCTTCTAGATAACTATCTTTTAAGGTGGAGTATTTACTTAATATTTCATTTAAATTTGTACTTGAATATGTCAATGAGTTGATTTTATTCAATAAATTTCTAATTTTGCTTATGCTGCCATATTCATCGAGCGTTAAATTTAGCCTATTATAAAAGTCAATTGAGCCACTTATATCTGTATTTTCAGTCAAAATATTGTTTAATAAATCAAGTTCCATGTTTATCTGAAAATCCAAATCTTCATCAACTAAAACTAGTGGTACAAAGTAGTTGTTTACGTATGAGTTATAAAGAGTTTTAATCTCATCTACTTTTGAGATTAGCTTCATATGTAACGAAAAACACCCATTTTCACCATTAATATTAGCTGTGTTTGCTGCACTGGCAAATGCTAGTCTCAAATCGTATAATTCGTCCGCCAAACTTAATAAGTTGTTTTTAAAATTTTCATTGTAGTCTATTAAATTTA
Organism: uncultured Christensenella sp.; assembly: GCA_949282135.1. Taxonomy (GTDB): domain Bacteria; phylum Bacillota; class Clostridia; order Christensenellales; family UBA1242; genus UBA7862. The sequence goes on along the minus strand of CASDOR010000027.1, from coordinate 80,669 downwards.
CTATTTGACCCTGTAATAAATATAGATTTTCTTCATAAACATTTTTGTATGATGTAAATGAGTCATTAGCCTGAGTAACACTTGTAGTAGGTAAATTTATTTCAGTTGCAATAGATTTTTTTTCTACAGGAGAAAATAGGGAAGGGAACAATGCTAGAGCAAGTAAAAATATTCCAGCCATTAATATCATGCTTGGACCAAAAAAAACTTTTTTAAGTTCGCCCTTAAATAATTTTGATGTTTTAAACATTATTTAGCTCCTTTTGGGGCAGGAAGTGCCCGTCTATTTACTGTATCAAGGAATACATCCTCTAGAGTTTTTGTTTGACCAGAAATAGAGTAAATTGCTATTCCATTTGAAATTAATAACACACTTAATTCAGGAATTAACTTGTTATCTAACGGAACAACTAGAGTGTTTTTATATATGGATATATTACTAATATTATATTTTTTTGCTATAATTTTACCTGCATAGTTAGGGAAGTTAACCTTTAGTACGACTTGTCCATTATTATTGTATTCTTTTAGTTGGTCAAGAGTTCTTATATCTTCAAGTTTACCATGATTTATAATTCCTATTTTATCACAAAGCAATTCCATCTCACTGAGGTTATGACTGCTAATCAAAATCGCCATTTTATCTTTTTGTGATATTTTTTTAAGAAAACGCCTTAAATCTATAATCCCCTTAGGATCTAGTCCGTTTGTCGGCTCATCTAAAATTAATAATTTCGGATAATGTAGTAAAGCTTGAGCAATACCTAATCTTTGTTTCATTCCAAGAGAATATGTCTTTACTTTGTCTTTTATTCTATCTTTCAATTCAACAAGCTCAACTATGTTCATTATTCTTTCTTTTGATATGTCATTATAAAGACTTGCATAATATTTTAGGTTATCTAAACCTGAGAAATTTTTGTACATTTCAGGATTTTCAATTATACCGCCTACATTTACAATAGCTTTTTCAAATTCAGTTTTTATGGATTTACCACAAATGTAAACTTCGCCACTATCCATTTTTGCTAGACCAGTTATCATCCTAATTGCGGTTGTTTTGCCAGCACCATTTGGACCTAAGAAACCAAAAATCTCACCCTCAGAAATTTCTAGGGTGAGGTTATTTACAGCCACTCTATCATTAAATTTTTTTGTTAAATTTTTTACTTTTAATACAACTCTACTCAAAACTCCAACTCCATTTTTTATATAGTATTTGTTTTTAATAGTAAAATAATTTAGTTATTATAATGTTTAGACTTTAGCAGGGAATGAAATATTATACAATAGGTTATTATGTTTGAAGCAACTAAAATAGGCACCAACCAGTAACTTAAATATTCAATTTGTCCCAAACTCTGCATCCCTGATATCAAACAAATAGCAAACGTTAAAACGCAAATAAATATAAATAACAAAAATGCTTTAACAAAATCTCTTTTAAACTGTCTTTTTATTATAATCAGCTTAAATCTATCAAATAAATTTTCTAATGTTGCGACAATTAATAAACTGATAGCAATAGAACCCCCAAGAAAAAACATTAAAGATTGTTTGCTTATTACATAATCGTAGTTATCTAATATCACATATGAAAGCACAATTTCAAGCATCATAATAATTGATACGTACCATGATGTGGTCATATTTAACTTATTTATATCGGAATATAATCTTAAATTATTTTTATTATTATCATTATTATGTATTTTTATTTTTAAACCTTGCGAATTAAATTGCTCGCTTAAAGTTGTCAAATTGTCCAAATTGGAGTTAACATTATTCTTTTCGTTAACAAATGCGTCTATTATGCCAGTAGTTTTAATTTTATCTTTATGTTGTTCTTTAACCTGTGCAGTAGGGAAGATCTCCTTAAAAGTATAAAATTTATTTTCTTCATATGGGTCAGGGAGCTTGGAATCACTGTATAATTGACCAATTATACTTTTATAATCATTTGATTTTTGTTTTAAATCCTCATCATCTTGGTCATATGTCGAAATATTATTCCATTTTATTTTCTCAGGATCATACTTTACTTCATCCTCAACTATTTCAACTTCATTTATAGTAGTAGCATTCTCATCATCAACTTCATAATTGTGATTATTTGCTTCGTCTTCAATTTTTTGACTATCTGAAGGCGGTCCTTCACTAATAATGTCTGATCTATCATCTTGAATAGAACTATTATCATGATTACCAAATAGAGAACTCCTTGTAATAGGCTCAATAACTTGATTATCTAAATGGTCTTTTTGTCTAATCTCTTGATCCAACTTAATCTCTTGATCTAATTCTGCAGTTTTATCAGGCTCAATTTCTTCTTCGTGCTTGTCTAGGTTTTCATATTTATTTGAATACAAGTTCACTTTGTCTGTATTTTTTGAATTGTCCTTTATAAAATTAACTTTTTGGTCAAACAAATCAAATTGAACAAACGATTTGTTCTCGTTATCATTATCATCTTCTTTAATTAATTTTATCTCATTTGTTTTGTTAACTAGATTAAATAAGTTTTCCTGACTTGCAACTGCTGTAGACTTATTACTTTCAAAATTATTGGAATTTGGCTGAAAATCCTCCAAATCTAATTCACTGAGAGGTAAGTTGTTTATAAGTTCATTCATGTCAAGCGAATCTTTATTCTCTTCATAAATCTCTCTACCTTTTTCAGTTAAAGAATAATAATGTCTCTTTCCTCCAATGTCGCTATCTTGCCAGTACGAAGAAATAAGATTTTGCTCCTCCATACGACGTAAGCTACTATATAAACTAGGTTGTTTTAAAACTAAAACACCATTCGACAATCTCTCAATTTCCTTACAAATCTCATAACCATATTTGTCTCCAGAACTCAAAGCAGTAATTATAATTTGAGAGATACTACCTCTAGTTGCTTTATTATCAGAAAACTCAAGCATTTTTCACCTTCTTAATTTACTAAATAAATGTCATCCAACCATTTAAAACTTGTATAAAAAACATTATCTAAGATATAATTATATATTACAAAATAGTTTTTTTTTAGTCAACAAAATTTGACTTTAAATGATTTTTTTAATTATTTAAAATATGATAAAATATAGAAAGGTATTAAATTATGATTGAGAAAGCAAGTATTATAAGAGAAAAAAGAAAAAGTGTTAAAATCACAATAAGTAGGGAAGGGGACATAACCATCTATTGTCCTTATGGCTTAGCTCTTGATAAGGTAGAAAGTATCTTAAAATCAAAAGAAAAATTACTTGAAAAGAAAATTAACAAAGCGCGTGTTTTATCAAGTAAATTTTCTAGTGTAATGAAACTAGAAAATATTTTACTATTTGGAAAAGAATATGTCATTGTTCCAACAAATAAAGTCAGTAAACCATCTTTTACTGAAGAATATTTTTTGCTACCTAAAAAATATTACGAATCAGGAAAGACGACCTTTTATATAAAAAAAATAGTAAAAGAAATAGCAGATAGGGTAATTATAAAAAGATTTAAGGACATTATACAGAATTACAAATATGATGTTAGTAAAATTATTATAGGTAGTTACAGGGCAAAATGGGGAAGTTGTGATAGATTTGGAGTAATAAAATTAAATTGGAGACTCGCAATGGTAAAACCAAAGCTAATTGATTTTGTAATTTTTCATGAACTCACTCATTTAAAAGAACTCAATCACTCGCCAAGATTTTATATGGAGTTAGAAAAAGTTTGTCCAACATGGAAAGAAAGTAGAGATGAACTAAAAAATTATGCTTTTTTGCTAGAAATATATTAATTAATAAACGTATAAAAAAGAGGGAAGAGCACAAAAATTCTCCCTTACACTTAATTTTTAGCTGTTTTCTCTTTTTTCTTTATTGTCATAAACTATTCGTAAAATACAATCTTCCCGAATACTAAGAGAATACATTCTCTTTTTTAAAAGTCAAAAAGTGTATACAAATATAATATAAAGGAAATACAAAAATGTTAGAAACAGTCTTATACATATTACAAATAGTAGTAATAGTATTATCTATGACATTCTCACTAATAGCATTATTCAAGAAAAAAAAGAAAGTAACAAACAGTGAAGAAATTGAAAAGATAGATAAAATTATTAACGAACAACTAAAAAATTGTATAACGCAAATACAAAATCTAAGCAAAATACAAAACTTAGAAATTAATAATAAGACATTACAAAACACAATCAAAAATTATATAAAAAAGGAATTGTAAAAAATGAAAATGACAAGAGAACAGGCAATACTAGAATACTTGTATCAAAAAAGCTTAAGCTGGGAAGAGAGAGACCAAGAAAAATTACAAAAAATAAAAAAAGAATTAAAAGGAGAAAAAGATGGCAAACAAACGAAAGAAGATAAAAAATCAGAACCTAGATAAAAAAATATTCCGAAACACAGCAAGTAGTACAAAAAAAATAAATATCACGCCAATGAACACACGCGGAGGTACAAGACTATGAGAATAATAGACACAGTTACAGAAGATGGCGAAATAATAGGATATATAGACAAAAACGGAAATATCACAAAAACAAAATAAAAAGGAGAAATAAGAAATGAATATGAAATTATATACAATCAAAGATACTATAGTAGGAGCAATGACAACACCATTTGCCGGAGTCAATGACGGAAGTGCAATCAGAAGCGTAAAAAATATGATAAATAATCCAGGAGATAACGAAGTTAAAACAAACTACAAAGACAAACAACTATATTGCGTAGGTAGTTATAATGACGAAACCGGGGAAATTGTACCACAAGTAAGATTTATCACAAATCTATCAGAATTGAAAGAAGAGGTGTAATTATGGAATTTAGAAAAAATTATAACTATTACACCAACGCACCAACACCAAGCGGAGAAAAAGAAATCCCGGTCTATGAAATGCAAATAAAAAAAGGTGTCAAAGTGCTCGTAAAAACTGAAAAAACAAAAAATATCTATGACAGAACACAAGCACCACTCGAAGAAACTAAAATTGAAAACTTACTCAAGAGAGTAGCAGCTGGTGAGACGGAACTACTCAACAAACGAAATGGTAGTTACCTAGACTTAACACAATTACCACGCACTGTAGCAGAGTGGGAGAATCTAAGGATTAAGGGAGAAAACCTATTTGCACAAGAACCACTCGAAGTCCGCAAAGCTCTAGACTACTCAGTACAAAATTACGTCGAAAGTATAGTAAATGGAACTTATGCAGCAGTATACGAAAAAGCAACAGGCAAAAAGCTAAAAGAAGAAACCAAAGAAACAGTAACTACAACTACAACGCAAACAACTAATAGCGGAGGTACAACAACAAATGAACATCAACGCAACTAATAGATTTGCAATTAATCAAACAAATATTGACATACCAAGAAGCACGTTTGACCGCTCACATAAGCAACTCACATCAATGAATACCGGAGAAATTATACCAATTCTAGTAGACGAAGTATTACCAGGAGACACAATAAAAATCAACGTTGGAACACTTCTCAGAGGCTCAACACCAATACACCCAGTAATGGACCAAGCATACCTTGATATATACTTTTTTGCTGTGCCAAATCGTCTTGTATGGGAGCATTGGAAGAACTTCATGGGCGAAAATACAACCTCAGCATGGGAAGAAGAGACAGAATACGAAATACCACAAATAACAGCACCTAGTGGAGGCTGGCAAAAAGGGACAATAATGGACCATATGGGCATACCAACCGGAGTAAGTGGCATATCTGTAAGCGCATTATTTCCACGCGCATATACTCTAACCATTAACGATTGGTTTAGGGACCAGAACTTACAAGACCCAGCAGCTCTATCACTTGGAGACAGTGCAACAACCGGTAATAATGGTACAGATTATGTAACAGACTTACAATGCGGAGGCATGCCATTCAAAGCCGCAAAATATCACGACTATTTTACCAGCGCCCTACCAGAACCACAAAAAGGACCAGATGTACTATTGCCACTAGGAGATACTGCTCCAGTAATAGGCAATGGAAATGCAATCGGAATTAATTATTTTAGCAATCCAGAAGGATCAAAAGTATACCTAGGAGGACAACATAGTAATACAGTAAATAACACTCTAGGATTATATAGTGTAAATGGCCAAGACGTTAAAAAAGGTGCAAATAGTGACGCAGAAAAAATAAATATGGGAAGTAACGAAGGAACAAAATATATGCTAGGACTAGACGAAAGAAAAGAATATAGCGGTGTAATTACAGATCTAAGTCAAGCAACAGCAAGTACTGTCAACCAATTACGTATGAGCTTTGCATTACAAAGAATGCTAGAAAAAGACGCAAGAGGCGGTACAAGATATATCGAAATCATAAAAGCACACTTTGGAATTACGAGTCCTGACGCAAGACAGCAAAGACCGGAATACCTAGGCGGCAAACGTATACCTATCAATAACTACCAGGTTTTACAAACCTCTAGTACTGATACAACAACACCTCAAGGTAATACTGCAGCATTCTCATACACAACCGACCAAGAAATAGCATTCACAAAATCGTTCACCGAACACGAAATAATCTTAGGCTTAGCAGTTGTAAGAACCTTACACTCTTACCAGCAAGGCATAAACAAAATGTTCTCCAGGACAAAAAGAGAAGATTTCTACTTCCCAAGTCTAGCGAACATAGGCGAACAGGCAATTCTTAACAAGGAAATATATGCTCAAGGAAACGCAAGTGACAATGAAGCATTCGGCTACCAAGAAGCATGGGCTGAATATAGGTATAAGCCTAACCAAATAACCGGGGCACTAAGAAGCACTTACGCGCAGAGTCTAGACAGCTGGCACTATGGTGACAATTACTCAAGCTTACCAATCTTAGGACCAACGTGGATACAAGAAACAACCGCCAACGTAGACCGTACACTTGCAGTACAATCAACCGTGGAAGACCAATGGATAGCTGACTTTTATTTTTCTTATAAGTGCACTCGACCAATGCCTGTTACAAGCATACCAGGACTTATAGACCATCACTAATAGGAGGACAATATGGCAACATCAGCAATAGGAAATAGCAACAACTACGGAGGATTTTGGAACGATCTAGGGGATGCACTAGGATGGGGCAGCGCATCAAGAGACCGTGCATACAACGCAGAACAGGCAGAAATCAACAGATTATTCAATGCAGAACAAGCAGAAATAAATAGAAAATATCAAGAAAGATTAAGTAATACAGCACACCAAAGAGAAGTAGCAGACCTCAAAGCTGCAGGTATTAACCCTATACTTACAGCAACTGGAGGAATGGGAGCATATACTCCTGGAGGAGCAACAGCAAGCGGAACTGCAGCAAACAGCAACGCAAGTGCTGGAAGTAGCGGAAAATTTGCCTCAAACGCAATTAGAGTGATAGAAATAATAGCAGGCGGAAAAGGAACAAAAAACTACAATATAGGGTTTGGCAAATGACACAAAATTTTTTGTGCAAAATGTACAAAAAAAAGGACATTTTGTGTCAGTCGGCACAATTACAACAAGAGGGAATTGTGCCGACCCTCTGAAAGAGGTTTTAAGGAGGTTAAAAAATGAGCTGTTACCATCCACTCAAAGCTGTAAATTTAGGCATAAAAGATAACGGAAAACAAGACCTTAAAATCTTAAAATACAATGAAGTTATACGCAACGCATGGGCAAAAATAAAAGGTAGACTATACCCAGTACAAGAAGTCCAATGCGGAAATTGTATTGGATGTAGACTGGACCATGCACGCATGTGGGCAACAAGGTGCATGCTCGAAGCTGAAAAGTACCAGGAGAACTATTTCGTCACTCTAACATACGATAACAACCACTTACCATATAATATAATCCAAGACATAGACACAGAAACCGGAGAGGTAGTCAAGCAAGAAATAGTCGAAACTCTAAGACCGAAGGACCTAAAGGACTTCTTGAACAACCTAAACACCAACCAAACTAGGCACTATGAAATGCATACAAGATATTATTCGTGCGGTGAGTACGGAGACAAACGCGGAAGACCACATTACCACGCAATACTTTTTAACACACACATACCGGACCTAACATTAGCAGAAAAAAGCCACAAGGGTGAAGTGCAATGGACGAGCGATTACATACAAAAATTATGGGGGAAAGGAATAATACGTATAGGCAGTGTAACATGGGACAGCGCCGGGTATGTCGCAAGGTATGTCATGAAAAAACAAAAAGGACAAGGAGCAAAAATATATGAAGAATTAGGCATAGAGCCAGAGTTCGTTCGAATGTCACGTAGACCAGGTATAGCGAGAGATTATTACGAAGAAAATAAAGACAATATATACAAGTATGACGAAATTATACTAAACAAACGAGGAAAAGCTCTAGCTGTAAGACCGGCAAGGTATTTTGACAAGCTGTACGACGTCGAAAACCACGAAACAATGGAAGAAATAAAACAAAGAAGAAAAGAAGCTCAAAAACGCATAGAAGAGATAATCTTAAGCAAGACGGATCTAAACAGAGAAGAATACAGAGCAGTACAAGAAAGGACCAAAGAAAATAAGATTAAGGTACTAAAACGTTATCTAGAAAAAGAGTAGTAGAAATACTATTCTTTTTTTTTATTATCGAGCGGCGCCCGAGCCGGCATAAGCCCGTCAGGAAATGCTGGGTAAGAGAATTACTTATGTAATGCATATAATTATAGTACTATGCAAAGTAGGGTAGAGCATACAGCTGTACGTTAGTTTCTGCTCCGCTCAGTCGCTAAAGCTTTATTCGCTAGGTATACCGCACTTGCGATAATTTGCCCGTCAGCAAGTGGGTATTTTTTTTGGTGTGAAAAAAATTAAAAAAGTAGTTGACAAAGAATTAAAATAAAATATAATTATAAACGTATACAAAAAAGGGGAGAAAAATGAAAACAAAATCAATAATACCACCAAAAGCAGTTGTAACAATAAGACTTAAACAAAAAACAATAAAAAAATTAGACGAAATATGCAAGAATAAAGAAGAAGGGAGGAGCGAGGTACTAAGAAGAATAGTAGAAAATTTTATTGAGTCTTATTAGAACAACTATTCGTAAAATACAGGTTTTACGAATAGATACGTATATTTTTAACAAAAAAGTAGGATTTTTAAGCGTTTTTTGAACAAATTTATTTTTAAAAACATCTGTAAGTCTAAGTCTTAAAATTAATTTTTCTAAGCCAAAATATACTTTATAAATAGCTTTATAAAATTATAATTATTTTTCTAATGATATTTTCCCTTTTTTATTCATATAAAACGCTCTGAGACAGAATTTTATTTTTTATATGAATTACTCCTCATTTAAAATTTTCGACAAAGAACTTTTTTTATAAGTCACTGTATTATTTGTAAAAAAATCAATTTTTTGATTCTGATTTTTGCTTAAAACTAATTGAGATTTCTTATATAATTTTAATTATAATTTTTAAAATAATAAAAAATAGTTTGCATAGTACTTGATTTAAGTTTTTAAACAAATCTTGCAAAAATTATTTTTGAGTCATAATAGATATATAATTTTTATTTTTATAAATAAAAAGTTTGCATAGTACTTACTTAGATTGTTATAAATAAGTTTGCATAGTACCTACTCTAAACTAATTTTTTAAGCAATCTTATATAATTGTTAATTTTATAGTATGTTATTTTAGCTAAACTAAACGTATTTATATGTCTATTATCAAAGGAAGCAAAACTTAAAATATTGCAATTTACAAGATAGTTGTAGGACTTATAGAAAATTTTTACTATGTCATTCCCTAACATTAAATTACTTGGAATATTATATATTATAAGTTCAACAAAATACTTATTAAGATCACTACTCATTGACCACTTGTTAAGCAAAATGGTTTTTCTTATATTTTTATAAATTCTAACTAATCTTTTATAATTTCCATTAGTTTCTTTGTCTTTATTTTCCATCTGCTCATTATAAACAAATAAGTTTACTGGATTTTGAACCTTTGCTACAGGCTCCCAAAAAAATAAGGTTGCATTTTCATCATCAACACTATATGTTGCAAATCTAATTAGCATTTTAAATCCATACTCTTTAAGACAAAGAATTTTTATGCCATCGTTGGTCAAAAACAATGTCGTATCTTCGCTAAAGTATGAAACTAATATTTCGAGTAATTTATAAACTATTATATCAATTGTCCCTCTTTGTGATATTTCAGTGTTTTTCTTGTTTTTTTTATTTTTAATCTCATTTGAATAATTGGTAGTGTTTAAAATAATTTGTGCATCATTTGTTGCAACTACAATTTCTAATTCACCAGTTTGATCTATGAACGTATCGTTAGTATAATCTCCCATTGGGAAAATTCTTGTCGATTCTTCAGACAGCTTAATAACACCATTCTCACTTTTATTATTAAGCTCATCTAATGCAGACGTCAAAATATTAAGTGCAATATTATAAAACTCCTGCACTTTTGACTTATCTTTTCTCAAAGCAAAATCTCTAATTAATTCCTCATTCATAAAATACTTTTTCTTTCTACTTTTTAATTACTGTCATGCCACCCATATATTTTCTTAAAACTTCTGGAATTGTAACACTACCATCCTCGTTTTGAAATTGTTCTACAATCGCAGGAAGGAGTCGTGACGTTGCAAGTCCACTAGCATTAAGAGTATGAACATACTCGGTCTTTTTAGTATCATTTTTTCTATATTTGGTGTTATTTCTTCTAGCTTGATAATCACCAGCATTAGATGCAGAAGATACTTCCTTATAAATCCCCATACTTGGAATCCAAACTTCAATATCATAAGTTCTTCTCATAGACGCAGAACAATCCCCAGCTGCTAATTTAGAGACTTGATAGTGAAGCCCTAATTTTTTTACAAGATTTTCAGCTTTTGATACTAATTCTTCAAATGCTTTTGAACTATTTTCTGGAGTTGTGTACTGGACCATCTCAATCTTATTAAATTGATGCCCTCTTATCATTCCACGTTCTTCTTGCCTATAACTCCCTGCCTCCCTTCTATAGCAAGGTGTATATGCAAAAAACTTCATTGGCAAATTACTCTCTGGAATAATTTCTCCTTTATACATGTTCACAAGCGCAGTTTCAGCTGTAGGAAGTAAGAACTTAGACTTTTCATCCTTTTTATCTATCCAATATACTTCATCAGAAAACTTTGGAAATTGCCCAGCACCAAAGCCACAATCGTAATTTAACATATGAGGAGGTAAAATAAACTCATACCCATCATTTAAATGTTCATCAATAAAATAATTTAGTAGTGCCCACTCTAATCTAGCACCTACTCCTCTATATATCCATGCTCCGTTTCCAGCAAGTTTGACACCCCTATCATAATCAATTAAGTTTAATTCTGTACACAAGTCAACATGATTTTTTATCTTAAAAGAAAATTCAGGCTTTTTGTTCCCTGTTCTAATGACCCTATTATTTTCTTTGCCTCCAGGAAGCAAGTCCTCGTCTGGTAAATTTGGCAGGACTACAATAAAATCTTTAATTTTTTTATCATAATCTTCAACGGTTTTATCTAATTCTTCAATTTTACTGCCAAGTAATTTCATATCTTCAAAAATGCTTGAAGTATCCTTTCCCTCTTTTTTGTATTGAGGTATCATAGAACTAACTTTGTTTTTCTTTGCTTTTAGTTCCTCAACTTGTTGAATTGTCTTTCTTCTTTCCTCGTCATAAGTCAAAACCTCAGAAAAATCAACTTTACATCCTTTTTTTTCAAGAAGGTCTTGAACTTTTTTTGTTTCGTTTTTTATTAGCTCTATTGATAACATAATGCTTTCTCCCTAATCCATTTTATTATAAATTTATTAGTGTTCTAAGTCAACTTTTGTTTTACATTTTTTTGTTTTATTGGTAAAATTAATTTAAGATGAATGAAAATAATTATTTCAAAGAAAGAGATTTTAAAAATAAAGTTAAAATTGGTGAAATTCTAACAACACTTCCCTCTTTTTGCTCGGACTTTATTGTTGGAATTGAAAATAAAACCACTACTCTAACACAACTAGAGTATTTGCATGACATAAAAAGTTTTTTTGAGTTTTTAATAAATGAGATTTTTGAGTTTAAAGATAAAAATGTAGAAGAGTTAGATTATGATGATTTGTCTAAAATTTCATCTTCTCATATTGAATATTACTTAAACTATTTATCTTCTTATAGCAAGGACAGTAAAAAAATATTATCTAATGCCGCTTCAGCAAAGGCTAGAAAACTCTCTTCAATAAGATGCTTACTTAACTATTTTTATAAGAAAGATAAAATTGCCTCTAATGTCTCAGCAAAAATTGATACACCAAAGATTAGAGAAAAAGAAATTATAAGACTTGAAGTTGATGAAATTGTAAAGCTTATTAATGAAGCAGAAAGCCCTCAAAATTTTTCAAAGAGACAAAAGTCTTATAATGAAATTACAAAAAAAAGAGATGTCGCATTACTTACACTATTGCTAGGCACTGGAATTCGTGTTAGCGAATGTGTTGGTCTTAATATTGAAGACCTTGACTTTGAAGTAAATGGTTTTAAGATTACAAGAAAAGGTGGAAGTCAGGTTGTATTATATTTTTCTGACGAAGTAGCCTCTGCCCTAAGAGACTACTTAGAGGAAAGACTAAATAATGAAAATGTCGATAAAAATGAAAAGGCTTTATTTTTGTCCATTCAAAATAAAAGAATTTCTGTTAGAGCTGTAGAAAAATTAGTTAAAAAATATAGTGAAGCATGTGTACCATTAAAACATATTACTCCCCACAAATTACGCAGTACTTATGGTACAAATTTATATAGAGAAACTAAAGACATTTATATTGTGGCTGACGTACTAGGACATAAAGATGTCAACACAACAAAAAAACACTATGCTGCAATCTCAGAAGATGCACGTAGAAATGTGGCAAATGTAATAAAACTAAGAGATGAATAACTTTTATTCGAACAAATGTTTGACAAGTTGTATTTTTTTTGCTATAGTAATTTTGTAAATTACGGAGTAAGATATTTAAAATGAAAAATAAAAGAGATTCTGAACAAAGGTTATCTTATATATATAATGTGATTGAAACCTTTATAAATGAAAAGGGATTCCCTCCTACTGTACGTGAATTAATGGAAATTTTATCAATTGCTTCTACCTCTACAATTATTTATTATTTAAACAAACTCGAGGAAAAAAATTTAATTAAACGAGATTCAAATAAAAGTAGAAGCATTGAGCTCACTAAAAACTTAATAGCAAATTCCAAGCAAAATATAAAAAAAGTACCACTATTAGGTGACGTCGCGGCAGGTACACCTATTTTTGCAAGCATAAACTATGATGATGTATATGAGATTTCTGATAACTTATTTAATATAGCAAGTAATGATGTATTTATGCTTACAATTAAAGGAGATAGCATGATTAATGCAGGCATTTTAAATAATGATAAAGTTTTGGTTAGAAAACAAGAGACTGCTGAAAATACCGAAATTATAGTTGCAATGATTGACGATTCAGTAACCGTAAAGAGGTTTTATAAGGAAAAAGACAGAATAAGATTACAACCTGAAAACGACTTAATGGAACCAATATACGCAAAAAACGTAAAAATACTAGGTAAAGTTATAGGACTAATAAGACATATAAAATAAGTGACTGCCAAAAAAATAAAAAAATATATACTTTTAATAAAATTTAGCTCCACTCGTAAAAAAAACACCAGTAGTGTAATGAAATAAACTTCATAAAAGTTATGTAACTTTTTAGCTTACTCTTAACTCACTACTGGTGATTTTTTATTTTAATCTATATAATGATTTTAATAATAAAGTTGCTTAGATTTACAAAATAAATAATCTAAAAAGCAGTATAAATATAAATTAAGCTGACTTAAATAAGATAAGAAAAAGACAAAGTTTTTAAACATTTTTTATATTATCAAAAGCTTTTACTTTTATTATATCATACTTTCAAGTTCTATTCCCTCTTTAAATCCGCAAGGAGATGCACATTTATACCCCGACATACAACGAGAACCCTTAGTTAGTGGTTCTATCTTTTCTATTAACTCTTCCGTGAGATCCATTTTAGCTTTATTAATTTTTCTAAATTCACTCTTTACAAATTCACTTTTTGCCATTTTTTCATATTTTTCTTTTGTGCTATACAATGCCTGGGTATACTCTTTTGCTGTAGCAAAAGTTCTATCTCTAACCTCTTTTTGCGCTTGTGAACATAACCTTTCTTTTGCCTTTAAAACAAAATTCTCAATTGTTCCTCTTTCAACACAATTAACAAGTGTTCCTTGAGGTATTGTATCTTTTACTGAAACAAAATCACCTATAAATTCTTTTTTTAATTTTTTATCATCATCAATAATTGGAGGAATATAGCACATAGCATAATTCGGATTATATTCACTTTCAATAATATTGTAGTTAAGTGTCCTATGCCTTTGTGCTTGTGCAAGACACGCAAAAGACATTGGGTATTCAGTTTGATACACATTTGAATAAATACTATCTGCAATACCATCCCCAAAAAGGCTCAACTTTCTATCTTTATGGTCCTCTAATTCAGGAATATAAAGATTTAACATCTTAATATTGTCAATAAAATCTAACATATCCGTTTTAAGGTCTTTATAATAAGTGTTAGATGGCTGTTCAATTTCTTTCTCAAATAAATGACAAAGATAATTTAGTTGTCTAAATGAAGTTGTATAAACCATATTTGTAGGAGTTGATATTGGAATTAAATATCTAGCATTTTCTTGACTCAATTTTTTTATTTTTATTCCTTTTTCGTCAAAAAAGTTTGAAGCAAGAGAACTATTATATTTTTGCTCAATCTTTCTATTAAAAATTTCCATCCATTTATCAAAAAGAGCATTATTTTTAGGATTAATGTCTTTCATTATAGTATATCTTGCAGATTTTTCAGACGTATTATATTCTTTTTCATTATTTAAAACTATTGCAAGAGATTTAGGAATATTAGTAATTTGAAGAGTTACATGAGAGTGCCCAAAAGTAGAATGATGTCCATTAACTAGAACAGTATTTGCAATTCTTAAAATCTGGTCTTCGGTTCTTTTATATAATTTTTCAAAATTATCTTTCATATAACAGGTCGAGCCCATAAGCCCTGCCACAATATTATTGAAATTATTATCATATTTTTTATCTGCCTTTAAAAGGTCTTCCCCTCTCATTTCTTTAATAATGTGGCTAACTAAATTTGCAGTTTTTATTGTATCTTCCTCTGGATTTTCCCTTTTTACTATTTCTATTACATTTTTTAATAAAGTTTCATCAGATATCTGACCTAAAGCTCCATCCAAAACACTTCTCATTACTACCTTAACTTCCATAAAATCCCTTCCTCTCTTTTAATTATTACTGAAAATTCTATTATTTAAATATGCATTAAGCTCACTTATTTGTATTCTCTCTTGTTTCATTGTGTCCCTATCACGCACAGTGACAGTATTATCTTCAAGAGTGTCAAAGTCTATTGTTACACAATAAGGTGTTCCTATTTCATCATGTCTTCTATATCTCTTACCAATACTACCAGATTCGTCATAATCACAATTAAAATTCTTTTGTAACGTCTTAAAGACTTCTCTACCCTTTTCGCTTAAATTCTTTTGAAGTGGTAAAACAGCAACTTTTATTGGGGCTAGCTTTGGTAAAATTTTAAGAACAACTCTTGTTTCCCCATTTTCAAGAGTCTCTTCAGTATATGCATCGGCAATTAGTGTTAAAAACAATCTATCAGCACCGACAGAAAATTCAATAATATACGGAATAAACTTCTCATTTGTAATAGGATCAAGATACATTAAGTTTTTGCCTGAATATTCTTGATGTCTCGATAAATCATAATTTGTTCTATTATGTATTCCATTTAACTCTTCCCAACCAAAAGGAAATTTAAAAACAATGTCAGTTGCAGCTTTTGCGTAGAAAGCTAACTTATCATGATCTTTAAACTTTAACTTTTCAGCAGGAAGTCCAAGAGATTTGTAGAAGTCCATGACCTTATGCTTATATTCTTCAAAAAACTTCTCGTCATCTCCCTCTTTACAGAACAACTGATATTCCATCTGCTCAAATTCAATAGTCCTAAAAATAAAATTTCCAGGTGTAATTTCATTTCTAAATGATTTACCAATTTGACCAATTCCAAAAGGAATTTTTGCTCTCATTGTTCTTTGGACATTTAAAAAATTGACATACTCGCCTTGGCAAGTTTCTGGTCTAAGGTAAATAACGTCACTATTATCTTCTGTAACACCACGTTTTGTTTGAAACATTAAGTTAAAATTTTTAATTTCTGTAAAATCACATTTTCCGCAATTTGGGCACTTTATACTGTGGTCTTTTATATATTTTGACATCTCTTCCTTACTCATAAGGTCGACAGCCATCTCAATATTGTGTTTTTTGTTGTACTCTTCAATTAGATTATCTGCCCTATGTCTTGTTTTACAAAACTTACAATCCATTTTAGGATCAGAAAAAGATGCAACGTGTCCGCTTGCTTCCCACACTCTAGGATTCATTAAAATAGCACAATCAACACCATAACTATTTTCATCTTTTGTAACAAAATAATCCCACCAAGCACGTTTTATGTTATTTTTTAGTTCCACCCCTAGTGGGCCATAATCCCAAGTATTTGCAAGCCCGCCATAAATTTCACTCCCCGGGAAAACAAATCCTCTATTTTTGCAATAAGCAACTAATTTTTGCATAGTAACATTTTCCATTTTATTTCCCTTCTTAACTTATTTTGTAATTAACTCTTTCGTTTGTCTAGCAATACTCATTTCCTCGTCAGTCGGAATAATGTATACTCCTACCTTAGAAGAACTTTTTGAAATTTTAAAGTTTTGACCTCGAACAAAGTTCTTATTAGCATCCTTATCAAATTCAACCCCAAGGAAATCTAAACCATCCATTATTTGTTCTCTTATGTCATCTCTATTTTCACCAGTCCCAGCACTAAAAGAAATAGCATCTACTCCACCCATACTAGCAGCATATGCTCCAATATATTTTTTTACTGCATAAATAAACTTATCTATCGCAAGCTTAGCCCTTCTATTTCCAGCATTCGCCTCTTTAAGTACATCCCTCATATCACTGCTTACACCGCTGATACCAAGTAAACCACTTTCTTTATTAAATACTTTTAAAACTTGATGAACATCTATACCAGTATTATCCATAACAAACTCAACAACCGCTGGGTCAATGTCACCGCACCTTGTTCCCATTACTAAGCCTTCAAGAGGTGTAAAGCCCATGGAAGTGTCGACACATTTACCATTTTTTATAGCACATACACTTGCCCCATTGCCTAGATGACATGAAATAATCCTTAAAGCTTTAATATCTTTATTCATTACCCTTGCTGTCTCTTTAGCAATGTATTCATGACTAGTTCCATGAAAACCATATTTCCTAACCCCGTATTTTTCACACCAATCATATGGAACAGCATATCTGTACGCATACTCAGGCATTGTCGCATGAAAAGCAGTATCAAATACTCCAACATTTATTTTTCCAGGCATTACTTCTTTACATGCCTCAACTCCTAAAATATTTGCTGGCATATGTAATGGCCCTAGAGGTATAAATTTTTTCAAATCCTCCAAAACTTTGTCATCAATTATAACCGCTCTGTCATATTTTCCGCCACCATGCAAAATTCTATGTCCTATTGCAGAAATTTCATTAAGAGACTTTATAACTCCAATTTTATCGTCAACGAGAACCTTTAACACAATTTCAAGTCCTTCTGCATGATTATTAAGAGGCTTTTCTATTTCTGTAGCATTACCATTCACTTTATGTGTAATTTTTGAATCTCGTAATCCTATCTTTTCTACTAAACCCTTAGCAAGAACTTTTTCCTCATTCATATCAATTAGTTGATACTTAATTGAACTACTACCTGCATTAATAACTAAAATATTCATAATAATTCCTTTTAACATAATAAATTTGCAATAAAAGATTGCTTTAATCATTATAATCTTTTTTTTATAATTTTCAAACCAAATTTTAATCTTTTGCCTGAATACTTGTAATCGCAGTCATAATTACAATATCTTTAACATTACACCCTCTAGACAAATCATTAATTGGCTTTTTAAAGCCCTGCATTATAACCCCAACAGCTTGCAATTTGCCAAATCTTTCAATCAACTTATAACCTATGTTTCCTGAATTTAGGTCAGGAAAAATAAGTATATTTGCCTGTCCGGCAACTAAAGAGTTTTTTGCTTTCACTTTTGCGACTTCTTTTACTAAAGCACAATCTAATTGCATTTCCCCATCTATAGTCAGTTCTCTTTTTTCTTTTTTTACGAGCTCTATTGCTTCACGTATTTTAAGAATACTAGCATCCTCATCCCCACCACTGCCAAAACTAGAAAAAGACAACATTGCAACCTTTGGAGATATGTTACAAAAATCAACCGCAGTTTTTGTTGTTGACAGCACAATATCTTTTAACTGTTCAGCACTAGGACTAATATTTAAAGCAGAGTCAGCAACAAATAATACATTGTTTTCGCCAAAGCCTAGCTTATTTGTTCCAACAATCATAAAGCAAGAGGATGCTGTTTTTATACCTTCCTCTGTCTTTATAATTTGTAATGCAGGTCGTAAAACATCAGAAGTAGATGTCTTGGCTCCACCTAAATATCCATCTGCATATCCCATCTCAACTAGCATTGTGGCAAAATAAAAATTATCAGCTAATAACTCTTTTGCCTTTGCCTCGTCTACTCCCTTATGTCCTCTTATCCTTACAAGCTCTTCTATAAACTCTGGCATTAACTCAGAATTTTTTGGTTCAATGATTATCGCTTTCTTGAGCCTTTTTGATTTTTCTAAAATCTTTTCTGGATTTCCAAGGAGTATAACCTTTGCTATTTGTTTTTTTAGTACTATTTCTACCGCT
This sequence comes from uncultured Christensenella sp., assembly GCA_949282135.1. Lineage (GTDB taxonomy): Bacteria > Bacillota > Clostridia > Christensenellales > UBA1242 > UBA7862. Next base: position 61,672 of record CASDOR010000027.1, on the reverse strand, counting down.
TTAATTACTCTTTCGCTGTATTCCGCTTCTGGAAAAACAATAGTCTTGTTTAACCTTTTAGCCTCTTTAAACAAACTTGAAATTTTAAACATATTCCCTACCTTGATTAAATGATACACCATGTTAACTTGATTGTCTAGTATTTTAATTTGAGGCTTTTCCTTTTTTAAAGTCAAAATTTTATTTAGTCCTTGAAATCACGTTTACTTCTAAAACATAACACAACATAACATAAAAAATCTAGCCAACATAAGCAAAGGCTAGACTTTTCAAATTTACAATTTACGTTAAAAACTTAAAATCAGTCCTTTAGCTTCTCAAGTATCTCTGGAAGCATCTTCTTAGCCATTTTCTCACCATATTTGATTGAAGTCACCGCATCTTCATATGAAAATTTAAGAAAAGAGACTTTTGGTTGATCTATCTTTATATAGACATCACCTTTATCTTGTAGTGTCTTCATCCAATTTGACATTGTAAGATTAGAGGCACTTACTATAATATCAAATGCAGATTTCAAATTATTTTCTTTTTTATAATGCGTACTCACGTCAACAGCAATTACAACATCAGCATCTAGTTTTCTAGCTTCACCCACTGGCAAATTATCACAAATACCACCATCTACAAGGCACATGCCATCTTTCCTAATTGGTTTAAATATTCCAGGAACAGATATACTAGCACGAATTGCATCAACTAATGACCCCTTTTTAAAGACTATTTTTTTACCCTTAACTAAATCAGTAGCAATACAAAAGAATTCTTTTTCACAATCCTCAATATTTTTATCACCAACTATACTTTTTAAAAGATTTGTAACTTTCTTACCAAACAAAAAGCCATCGTCTGTCAAGACAAATGGATTAAAGTCCATTATTTTTCTTCTTGAAAACCCAACAAGTAGTTCTTCCATTCTATTTATAGTTATTCCAGCAGAATACACTCCACCAACTAACGCACCCATTGAAGTGCCTCCAACTATATCAACTTTTATGTTATTTGCTTCTAAAACTTTTATTACTCCTATATGTGCAAATCCATATGCAGATCCACCACTTAAAACAAGTGCTACCCTTTTCATTTTTCCCTCTTTTATTTAAAAATATTATACGCAAAATGATAATAAATTTGCAAATGATTTTTATTAGTTTCATAATTTATTTTTTGAATAAATAAATTTTAATATGGTAAACTTTTTCAAAAAAAATTATGAATTTATTTTTTGCTTTATTTTGTTTGCTGTTATTTTGCTAATCTCATTAAATCCTTCGCCATATATTTCTTCTACATACTCTGGCTTAAAAGTATGGGCTACCATAGTATTACCAAGTCTTTTTGTTTTTTTTATTCTTACAAAATTATTTATGAGTTTGAAGTCCTCGCTTAAGCTCTTTGGCTTCTTAGATAAACTTTTTTATAAATTTTTTAAGGTAAAACGGACAGGCAGTTACATATTTATTATGAGTATTATGTCAGGCTATCCTATCGGCGCAAAGTTAATTTCTGAATTCTACTTAGACGGAACAATTACTCAAACTGAAGCTAAACGTCTAATTTCTTTTTGTTCTACTTCAGGGCCTATGTTTGTGCTCGGTAGTGTTGCCGTAGGTATGTTTAACGACTATAAAATAGGAGTGGTTATTCTTATTTCTCATCTCTTATCCTCTTTTTTGAATGGATTGCTATACCGTAATGTTGGCAATAAATTTCCTGAAATTGGCACTAAAAACCCACCTAAAACAAGTGAAACAAAAGTAAAGAAAACATTAAATGATATCATGTATGATACAATTATTTCTGTACTCATGGTGGGCGGATATATTACTCTTTCTTTTACATTACTTGAGTTTTTAACAACCTTACCTTTTTTTAGTAACATCATAAACTTTTTTAATGCAACGCTTCATTTAAATTTCTTTGAGCAGGTAATAAAAGGTGTTGTCGAATTAACTAATGGTTGTGTTTCTCTCTTAGATATAGACATGTCAAAACAACTTTTATCCATTTTACTTACCGCCATGATTAGTTTTGGAGGATTGTCAATTCACTTACAATCCCAAATGTTTTTATCAAAAGTCGGCATAAAATATAATTACTTTCTATTAACCAAAGTAACCCAAACAATTATTTCAATTTTAATAAGTGGTCTTTTTAGCCTTATTTTGCTTTAAAACCGTGCCTAATTATAAAACTCAAGACAGATATTATTTATCTCATCAAGCTCCTTTCTAAGCTTTTTTTCTTTATATGCCATCTCGTTTAGTGCCATAACAATTGCAATAAGAATTGTCAAATTTTTAATTTTGCATGCTTCTTGTAAAGCATTAACAAGAAGTTCAACGTTCGACCTACGCATAGCTTTATTAATGAAAATTAATTTGTCGTTAATAATATTTCCCATTCTAGAAACTCTATCAAATAAAAGCTTCTCTTCATCTTCCTCGTCTAGATATTCCGCGTCTTCTTCGTCTTCTAAATCCTCACCTTCTTCCTCGATCCTATCGATTCTATCATTTTCTTTTTGGACTAAAGTTGAAATGTCATTTTCACCCTCCTCTTCGTCCTCAAAACCTAATTCCTGTTTTACCGCATTTTTAAATGGAAGAATTATTTGATTTGCAAAAACAGTATATTCCTCTTTTTGAGAAGTCGCATTAGGAAATTCCTTTGCAAGGAACTCGTTAAAATTAATTTGCTTACTATCAATTTCAACAAGTAGCGAAAAAGCAAAAGGGATTATAACTTGATTGTTATTTGGTAAAGTTAATATTCCATTATGATGCTCAGTAGAATCATTATGTAGGTACTCATATTCTTTTTTAAAATCATAATTAATTAAACTTTCTGCAATCAAATCATAAATTATATTTGATTCTGAAATTGAACGTAAAATTTTTGCAATTTTAATATCGGCAAGTATAAATTTACCCTCTATAAATTCGTCACAAGCTGAAAAAAAATTAAAGATTTCATTACTACTTTCTGTATATGTATTATCCATTATCTACCTCTCAATACAAGATTAATTTATAGTATAATAGCACAAATAAAAATTAAAAAAAACAAAATTAAGCAATTATCTTTATTTGTTTGCTTTTTTTTGTACAATTTGTTATATTATTAAGGAATTATTTAACTAGGAGTGGATGCTAACAAATGGATGTAGTTCTTGACGATGCTGTAAAAAAACTTATTTTGCTTTTCGTACTTGACCAAATGGAGATTCCTTTGACTGAAAATTCAATCATTGATATTTGTACAAGTCGTAATGATTGGCTAAAATACATTGATTGTAAGGAAGCTCTATCACAGTTAATTGATGTTAAGTTTATTTACAAACTCGAAGAAGACGGCTTTGAAGTAGAACCAAGCGACGTTAGATATGCAATAACAATTGAAGGACGTAATTGCTTAGCTCATTTCTTTAATAGGATAAGACAGCACACACGCGAAGAGATTGTAAATTATGCAAAGCAAAATCGCATGGTCTTTAAGAGGAATCAAGAATACGTCTATGAATACTTCAAAAATAGCGATGGCTCACACACTGTTGTTTTTAGAATTAAAGAACCAACACTTGCACAAACTATATTTGAAATTAGGCTTAAGACATCAACTAGAAACAGTGCAGTCTCTGCAGGCAAAAAATGGTGTAAAAAAGCTGCACAAATATACGAGTATGTGTTTGAAAATTTAATTTCTGAAAACTAACTAATTAAATAATTTGAAAAGTCATAAAAAATTATACATAAAGGAGAAAAAAATATGCATTTTTCTATAAAAAGAGATTTTATTTTAATTTTTTTGTTTAATGCTCTCTATGTTTTTGTTTTACTTGCCCTTGCCCTCTTGGCGCTTATGCCAGACGCATGGTTTTTCTGGGTCATTTTTGCTATTGTATTTGGTATAATGGTAATTTATGACACATCAGTCATTTTTGCATCTTGTGATCTTGATGACGACAAGATTACATTTAAAACTGGGATTTTCAAATATGAAATCCCTTTTAGTCAAATTGCAAGAGTAGAAAAATCTAAAAACCTCTATTCTTCCCTAGCGCATTCCATAGACAGACTTAGAATTCTTACTTATGACGAGAACGGCAAACAAAAAGTTTATTATATTGCGGTAAATGACAATGATAAGTTAATGGATATAATAAACCTAAAAATAAATAGTAAAAATGAAAACGAAAAGGCAGAAGCAAATAAAAACAACAATTCAAACGAGGCTAAAACTAGTGAAGCAAACGAAGTAAAAGCAGTAGAAGAAAGCACAAGCGAGATAACTACTCAAGAACCAAAACAAGAGGAAGTTAAAGAAGAAAAGAAGACGAGGACATCAAATAGTAAAAAGGCATCCACTACTACTAAAAAGTCAACAACCACTAAAAAGTCTTCTACTACAAAAAAGACAAAATCTACAACTTCTAAAAAAACTACTAAAGCTAATTAGAATAAATGACTTTTCAAAAGAAATCTAGAGGCTAGACTAACCTCTAGTTTTTTTTACGCTATTAAAGTACCAGAATTAAAATTGAATAAAAAAATAAAAATAATTAAATTTATTTGACCATGTGCCCAAATTTCTATTATGATGTAATAAAAGAGGTAAAGTTTATGAAAGTTTTTGGTACAATTTCAAGAGGAATTAAAACTCCTATTATCAAGGAAGGAGATAATCTCGCACAAATAGTTTGTGACAGCATAATAAATGCCATCAAAACAGAAAATATAGAATTACAAGATAAAGACGTTATTGCTGTAACTGAAGCTGTGGTCGGCATCTCTGAAGGAAATTATGCTACAATAAGCCAAATTGCTAAAGACGTAAAAAATAAATTTGGTGAAGATCAAACTGTTGGACTAGTATTCCCTATTCTTAGTCGCAACAGGTTTTCTATGCTACTTAAAGGTATTGCAAAAGGGGTAAAAAAACTTATAATTCAGTTATCATACCCTAGCGATGAAGTGGGAAATTCTTTAGTTGATAAAGAAGTTTTTTACAACTCAAATGTTAATCCATACTCTGACATATTTACAGGAGAAGAATTTAATAAAAAGTTTAATCATCCAGTTCACACGTTTACTGGAATAAATTATATAGACCTATTCAAAGAGTATGGCGGTGAAAATACGGAAATCATACTTTCTAACGATCCAAAAGCAATTTTAAATTACACAAAAAATGTTATTTGTGCTGACATTCATACAAGATTAAGGACTCAAAAGATAATAAAAAATGCAGGCGGAGAAAAAGTTTTAACTTTATGTGACCTTTTAAATAAAAGTGTAGACGGTAGCGGCTTTAATTCTAAATATGGCTTATTAGGCTCAAATAAATCTACCGAAGAAAGAGTAAAACTATTCCCTGAAAGTGGTCAAATATTAGTAGAAAAAATACAAAAAGAAATATTCAAAAGAACTAGTAAAAAAGTTGAAGTAATGATTTATGGAGATGGTGCATTTAAAGACCCTGTAGGAGGTATTTGGGAGTTAGCAGATCCAACTGTCTCCCCTGCCTACACAAAAGGATTAGTTGGGACACCAAATGAATTAAAATTAAAATTCTTATCTGATAATAAATTTAAGGACTTACGTGGAGAAGAACTAATCAATGCTATGAAAAAAGAAATCAAAAACAAAAATAAAAATTTAAAAGGCAGTATGGAAACTCAAGGCACTACACCAAGAAGATATGTTGATTTACTAGGTTCGCTTGCAGATTTAACTAGTGGGAGCGGAGATAAAGGGACACCGGTTGTTTTAATTCAAAACTATTTTTCAAATTATGCAGATTAATAAAGTAATCTATTTTAACGCACTTTATAATATTTAGTGAATTAAAAAATCTCTTTAAAGGTATTAAAGAGATTTTTTATCATAATTTTATAAAATTATTTTTTTAAATTAAAAAAGCCCTGAGATTTTACCATTTTCAATTATCATATTTTCCCCAGCTGGAATTCTTGGCAAACCAGGCATTAGAAGCATATTACCTGCAACTGCTACTATAAACTCCGCCCCATTTCTAAGTTCTATATCTCTAATTTTTATTACAAATTCCTCTGGTCTCCCAATAAGTTTTGGATTATCTGAAAGAGAATATTGTGTTTTAGCTATGATTACTGGCAGGTTTGCTCTATTAAGTTTTTCAATTTCTCTTATTTGTATTAATGACTTTCCACTAAAAAGCACTTCTTTTGCCCCATAAATTTTGCTTGCTATTTTTCTTATTTTATCATCTATTTTTTCATTAACATCATAGGAATATTCAAATGCTGAAAAAGCATTATCACACATATTTATTACTTCTTTAGCAAGAGCAACACCACCCTTTGCCCCATTTTTCCACGTGGTCGTCTCTTGAACTTTTATTCTATGAGCTTCTAAATCTTTTTTAATAAAATCGACTTCTTCATCACTATCACTATCAAACCTATTTATTGCAACAACAACTGGTAAGATATAAACGTCTTTTATGTTTTCAATATGTTTATAAAGGTTTGCCATGCCTTTTTTTAAGTAACTTAAATTCTTTTTTGTTAGGTCATTTTTATCCATACCACCATGCAACTTTAAAGCCCTTACGGTAGCAACAAGAACCACCGCATCAGGCGTAAGCCCAGCAATACGGCATTTGGTATCAAAGAATTTTTGTGCACCAAGGTCTGCCCCAAATCCAGCTTCTGTTATGGTGTAGTCAGCATAAGTCATAGCAATCTTTGTAGCAAGAATTGAAGAACATCCGTGTGCAATATTTGCAAATGGTCCACCATGAATAATAGCTGGAGTACCATAAAGAGTTTGCACTAAATTAGGTTTTATTGCATCTTTTAGTAAAATTGTCATTGCATTCTCAGCTTTTAAGTCACGTGCAAAAACCGGATTATCATTTATGTCATATGCTACAAGTATATTGCCAAGCCGTCTTTTAAGATCATCTAAACTTGAACTTAAACAAAGTATTGCCATAATTTCAGAGGCAGCAGTTATGTTAAATTTTTCATCTCTTTCTACCCCATTCTTCTCTCCGCACGCAACTTTGACTTGTCTAAGAGCCCTATCATTCAAGTCTAAGCATCTATTAAAAACTATTTTTTCAGGATTAATTTTAAGACTATTGCCTTGATAAATATGATTATCAATAAAAGAGGCAAGCAAATTGTTTGCACTCGTAATTGCATGAAAATCTCCTGTAAAGTGAAGGTTTATATCTTCCATTGGAATAACTTGGCTATATCCTCCACCTGTCGCCCCTCCCTTAAGTCCAAAAACAGGTCCAAGAGATGGCTCTCTAAGTGATAAGCAAACTTTTTTATTTAACATATTAAAAGCATCGGCAAGTCCAATAGAGACTGTAGTTTTTCCCTCTCCAAGACTTGTTGGATTAATTGCAGTTACGAGAATTAGCTTACTTTTTGGATTAACACTTAGATTCTTAATCTTTGCCTTGTTCGAACCATAGCACTCAATATCTGACTCCTGAATACCAAGATATTTTGCTACTTCTTGTATTTTCTTTCCCTTTACTTTGCTAGAAATTTCTATGTCTGTCATTGTTTCTCCTTTAATTTCACAAATAAAAAATAATTTAATGAATTATAGCATATATTTATAGAAAATAAAATGGTTTTTGCAACTTAATCAAAGTTTACTACATATTATCTTTTATAAGAAATGCCATGTTCTTAGTTGTTTAAAAGGTTTAATAATGAATTTCGAATTTTATTTTAGAACAATCTCATTATCAATTGGACTTGCAATGGATGCATGTGTTATTTCTATGGGTAATGGTTTGAGTAATAAAAATATTTCTAAACAAAAACTACTTTTAATGGCACTAATTTTTGCTGTTTTTCAGGCTATTATGCCTATTATTGGCTTTTTTATTGGATATTTAATTTTAGGAGTAATAAAAGATTATATTCCCTATATTGCCTTATTTTTACTAACAATTATAGGCTACAAAATGATTATCGAGGGCATAAGAAAAAATGAAAAAGAGGCAGAAAAAACTAAAGAGCTAACCTTTTTTGGTCTAATTATTCAAGCAATAGCAAGTTCTATTGATGCCTTATCAATTGGTATTACCTTTGCAGAATATTCGCTTGTTATGATGATTTTATCAACAATATTTATCTCTGTTATTACTTTTTTTATGTGTTTACTCGGTTTTTTTATTGGAAAAAAATTTGGAAATGTACTAGGAAATAAATCAGAAATTCTCGGCGGAGTAATTCTTATCATTATAGGTCTCGAAATATTTGTTGCTTCTGTAATTTAAAAAATAAAACAAATAATGTTGTAGCCCTTTGTATAAATTTGTCTCTGTTTTTTATTGTATATATTAAAGCATTGCCTTTTGTCTTAATAAAAGACCACTTAAAATTAGATAACATAAAGTAACTCATTAATATTTAGAGCTAGTTATATTTTAACTGCTTTTTTATTTTTTTTAAAACTTTATAGAAATTCCTATAATAAAAAAATGCAAACCAAAAGTAGTCTTAAAGTTTACACTTAATCTTATCAAACTAAAATCTGGTGGTCTTAATAGGACTCGAACCTATGGCCTCTTCCATGTGAAGGAAGCGCTCTAACCAACTGAGCTATAAGACCTTGTATAATTATTAGTAGTTTACCATAAAAAAAATTAAAAGTAAATTAAATTATATCAAGTAAATTTTAAATGGATAAAAAATAAAATATTTCTAAAAATTAGATTTTTGCCAATAATTAATTTTAAAAAGTTCAATTTTTGACTTGTTAAAATTTTTATTTTTTCCAACCTTATATTTTAAAAACCAAATGTTTGTCTAAGGTACAACCTTTCCTACATATTATGGAACTTAACAAATCAACTATTTGCAATAAAATAAAAACTACATTAATAATTAATAAATTTAAAATTTCTATTGATTTTTTTGTTATGATTTGGTATTATATATGTATTCAAATGAGCCATCATAGTATAAGGGTTAGTACGCTGGCCTCTCACGCCGGTAATGCGGGTTCGAATCCCGCTGGTGGTACCAAGAAATTCGAGCTGCAAAGCTCGTTTTTTTATTTTTTATACAAAATTAAAAATATTTCTTGTTATTATTTTAAATTGGTAGTAAAAACAAATTAGATTTAATGCCGCTTAATAAGAGTAAATAATATAAGTTTATTTCTATAAATGATTACAAAACAATTTAAAACTTGTACTAGAAAATTATTTTAATCCAAAATTAAAATTTGCTATTGAAATTTTTTTTAATTTATTTTATAATTGACCCTGAGGTGAAAAAATATGAATAATTTTTATGCAGCAAGAAAGTGTTTAATAAAAAATAATGGAATTAGTAGTACTGTTGCGCTTATTCCTTCTAAAGTAATTGTAGAAAATCATTTTACAGTAGAGTGCGATAATTGTATAAGAGATTTTTATCAAGTAAGTTATCCTTCTATCAAAGAACAAAGCATTGAAATTATAGATAATGACATAGTAGAAAATATATTTTCAAACAAAAAAGCTTGCTCCAAATACTGTGAAGATATCAATAAAGTACTTTGGGAGCCATTTTTGAGTACTTGCGATTATGAAAAATACAAATATGATATTGAAACAATTAATAACGAACTAAAAATAGATAACGAACCTTCAATGGAAAGATAATAAAAAAGACCCACTCGAGGTCTTTTTTATTATAAAATAACATTTAACAAAATTGATAGCTTAATTAAATAAAGTTTTGCATAAACTCAAATCACCTACTCTATTTATTCTAAACCTAAATAAAAACTAAAATAGAAGAGCTCTAATATTTTATAAAATAAAGTTTTTAAACGCTAGGTCAAAAATTACTAAAAGCTAATTTTAATAAAGCTTTTACTCAAAATATTATAAAGCATAAATTCAAAATATTTACTCATTAAGGTCTACTTTAATGTGAACATCCCTTAACTGCTTATCAGTTACAACACTTGGTGCTCCCATAAGAGGATCTTCTGCGGACTTATTCATTGGGAAAGCCATTACTTCCTTAATACTTGTTTCATTACAAATAAACATAAGAAGTCTGTCAAAGCCTATGGCTGCTCCTGCGTGAGGTGGTGCCCCATATCTAAAAGCATTAAATAGTGCTGGAAATTTATTCTCAACAACTTCCTTATCATAGCCTGCAAGTCTAAATGCTTCAACCATAATTTCCCTACTATGATTTCTAACCGCACCACTTGCAAGTTCGACCCCATTTAAAACCAAGTCATACTGATATGCAACAATGTCAAATGGATTTTGATTTTTAAGAGCATCCATACCGCCTTGTGGCATAGAAAATGGATTATGTGAAAAAGCAACATTTCCATCATCATCTTCTTCATAAAAAGGAAAATCAACAATAAAACAAGGTTTAAACGCGTTTTTATCAATAAGCTCTAATTTTTCGCCAAGCTCATTTCTTAGGAACCCTGTATATTTTAGCGCCCTATTTCGTTTAACGTCAGAGACAATAAACAACGTATCGCCCGCTTCAAGGCTAGCTTTTTCTTTTAATATATCTAAATCCTTTTCTGAAAAATATTTTGCGGCAGGGCCAGAGAACTCCTGCCCATCATATTTTAAGTATACAAGTCCACCAGCACCTTGCACTTTTATTGATGCAGTTAACGCGTCAAAGAAACGTCTACCCATATCATTTGCTTTAGCTTTGAGTGCAAAAATGTATTTGTCTGTTAGTACTGAAAAACTATGTTTTGTAAAATCTTTTGTTAAATCTATTAACTTCAATGGATTTCTAAGGTCAGGCTTGTCAGTCCCATACATTTCCATTGCATCTTTAAATTTTATTCGTACAAATGGAGGCTTGTCTACTGAAAGAGTCGTAAAATGAGTAAGAGTGTTATATAAGACAGTTTGTAATACCTCTAAAATATCATCCTGCGTTACAAAACTTGCCTCAAAGTCAAGTTGATAAAATTCAGTAGGACTTCTATCTGCTCTAGCGTCCTCATCCCTAAAACATGGTGCTATCTGAAAATACCTTGTAAAACCGCTAATCATAAGAAGTTGCTTAAAAATTTGAGGGCTTTGTGGTAGAGCATAAAATTTCCCAGCATTTATTCTACTTGGTACCAAATAATCCCTTGCACCTTCTGGACTTGACGAAGTTAAAATAGGAGTTTGAATTTCCATAAATTCTAACTCATTCATTTGCTCCCTAATAAATCTCATTAATTCCGCACGTTTACAAATATTTTCTAAATTTTGCTCATTTCTTAAATCTAGATACCTATATTTAAGTCGTGTGTTTTCATTTTGGTCTCTTGCACGTGAAATTTCAAATGGCAAAATATCTTCGCATTTACCTAAAACTTCAATCTTTTTTGCAAGCACCTCTATCTCGCCTGTCTTCATATCAGAGTTGATATTTTTCTCCCCTCTTCCTCTAACAAGGCCATGAATTGTAACAGTGCTTTCCTTTGTAATATCTTTTACCATTTTTTCATCTTCTACAAAAATTTGGACAACACCTGTTTGATCCCTAAGAGTTAAAAATGTCAAACTCCCCATTTTCCTAATATTGTTTACCCAGCCAGCAACTCTTACTTCTGCCCCAATATGTTTTGATGAAAGAAGTCCACACATATGACTTCTATAGATATTATTTTTAAGACTAATCATGCCTCTTCCCCTTTGTAATTTTATAACTTATTATAGCGAAACTTTTTATTTTTGTAAACATAAATGTTTTGCATAAATTTATTAACTCTCTTTAAATTTAATAAAACACTTAATAGTTATAAAGTAATCCTTATTTCAGACTATTTTTTAGCAAAACGACATATAATAGTGCAAAGTGACAATAATAAAAGTCAATATTGACAAATTTTAGTTTTAAGTATATAATTTATACAACAAATGAGTGAGGTGAAGATATGAAAAGTGTTGACAATAAAAAAGGAAAAGTTGAAAATTATATTGAAGATAATAGAAAATTTCTTGGCAGAATAAAATTTTGGGGAACAGCGTTTGTTTCTGCTTTGACTTCTGCAATTATAGCTTTTGGAATATTTCATGGTCCAAACTTTTCAACAAACGCCCCAGAGAAAGAACTTGACTCAACTAAAGTTGTTACACAGAATACTGATAAAGAATTTGAGAATAGAATAAATGAAGATTCTACTGTCTATCAAATTGACGACAATACAATAGCAGTTGAAGATAATAAGACAGATGAAAAAGAAGACAAAGGTATTCTTGAAACATTTAAAGATGTCTTTTCTAATAAAGATAAGGATAACGAGCAAACCACAAATGATACTAATTCTTCTAACACTAATAATGAATCAACAACACATAATGAGCAAACAAATGAAGTTACAAAAAGCGAAAATGTTTCACCTACAAATAACACAAGAAATCCTGTGACTGGATCAATTGAAACACATGTCGCAACTTCAAGAGATGCTACACTTTTAGGTGTAGGCGGAGAGATCACATTACATGGTGACAAAACTGACACCTCAGTTGGCGTAGGCTTAGATAAAACACTATCTCATAACCCATCTTCATCAGAAGGTTTATTCAATTTTTCAGCTGGAGTTGATAACACTTGGTATTTTGATAACGAAAATAGCGTTAGCCTCAATGTTGAAGGTGACCTAGACATAAGTAACGACGGGAAAATAAAGGGCTGGGATACAAGAGCAAGTGCTAATCATACAACCTCACTTGGAGAAAGTAATAACACTATTACCTATGGAGGTTATGTTGGTTATAATGCTGAAAGTGGTATGTATGGCGGTGGAAGTGTAGAGTTTAATTTTAATACAGACGAAAATACCTCTAAAAAAACTTTTGTAGATGATGGGGATGGATTTAAATTATACAAAAAAAACACCTCAACTACTCCAGATAATCCTAATCCGAGTAAACCTAATCCAAGTAAACCTAATATTAATACCCCAACTAATTCACAAGAACCAGTAAAATAATTAATTAAAAAGACATAAAGAACTCATCTTAAATATAGATGAGTTCTTTTAGTTTGTAGACAAATAGCTTTTTAAATAAGGTTATTTGTCTTTTTTTGTATTCAAAACCACCAGCTTAGTCGGTAGTTTTGATTATGTTACTATTATATATTTTAAAAGATTTCTATTAAAAAATAAATAATTAAAATATTTTAGGATTGATTAAGTTTTTTGAAAAAACAAATTTTTACTAAAATCAAAAATCTTAACAAAATAAAACCTAATATTAAATAAAGGCTTTTAATCTTTTCTATTTAAAAGATAATCGTTAAGGGCAAGTTTAACATGTTCATATGTGAGCCCACCTTGAATATACAATATGTAAGGCTTTTTAAGAGGACTATCACAACTTAATTCTATAGTACTTCCCTGCACAAAACAACCTGCTGCCATTATAATATCATTATTATACCCTGCCATAGGACTTGGAATAGGTGTCACATAACTATCAACCGGCGACATGTGTTGGATTGAGCCACAAAAGCTAATTAAATCATCTCTATCCTCAAAGTAAACTGAACGCACAATATCAGCAAGTTTAAATGAATTGTCAACGAGTTTATAGCCTAAATTACTCATCACCTTACCTATTAACATTGAACCTTTCTTTGCCTGCAAAACAGTGTGAGGAGACATGAAAAGTCCCTGATACATAAGCCTATATCCACCTTCAAAAGAACCTACCTCTGTTTTAATGGAAGGCGAAGTAAATCTACCTGCTATGAGGTCAATATATTTTTTCTTTCCAGCAATGTATCCGCCATTAGAGACTAGTCCTCCTCCTGGATTTTTAATTAATGAGCCTGCAGTCACGTCTGCTCCGACTTCTGTTGGTTCTCTGTCCTCGACAAACTCACAATAGCAATTATCGACCATGATTATACTAGTTTTATTAACTTGTCTGATTTTTTTAATAATATTTTCTAGCCTATTTATTCTTACCGCCCTTCTAGTTAAATAGCCACAAGACCTTTGTATGTAAATCATTTTAGGATTACTTTTAACAGCTTCTAAAATCTTTTCTTCATCAAAATCCCCATTTTTTAATTCTACTTGTTTATAAATAACTCCAAAATCTTTTAAGCTTCCGTTATCCTCTTTATCAAGTCCAAAAATTGTTTGGTCTAGTGTATCATATGGCTTCCCGGTTATCGCGAGCATAACATCGCCAGGTCTTAGTAAGCCATACAAAACAGTAGTCAAAGCCTCTGTGCCGCATGAAATAGCTTGAGACACTATTGCCTCTTCAGCACTAAAACTATCTGCAAACACCTTCATTAGTTTCTCTCTTCCCAAATCATCAAACCCATATCCTGTCGACCCATAAAAGTGATTTGCTGAGATTCTATTGTTTCTAAACGCATTTAAAATTTTATTTGTATTTTTTAGAGCAACTTCCTCTGCTCGCTTAAAATCCTCATTTAATTCTTCTTCTGCTTTTAAAATTCTGCTATCAATTTCCATTTTTATTCTCCTTAAATCTACTAACTACATATTTTAATGCTTTTTCCTTTTCCTTTTCTATATCAAACCATACAACATTTTCTAGTCCTCTAATGAAAGTAAGTTGCCTTTTTGCATAATTTCTAGAATTTTTTTTAATTAATTCCTTTAACTCGTCCAAGGAAATTGCTGACGAAAAATAATTCTTAAATTCTTTATAGCCAATCGCCTGCATTGACTGCGACTCCCAAGAGACTTCGCCTTCATCAAATAAGGTTTTTACTTCTTGAACTAGTCCTTTATCAAACATTTTGTCTACCCTATCATTAATTTTTTTATAAAGCACCTCTCTATCCATCGTTAGAGCAACTAAAACATAGTCATAAATAGGTTTTTGACTTTCAGTATTTTGTTCACTTTTAGTTCGCCCTGTTTGTTCTATAATCTCAAGTGCACGTATAACGCGTTTTGTATCATTCGGATGAATTTTTTCACTAGCTAGTTTATCTTTACTTGCGAGTAGACTAAAAATATATTCTTTTCCTTTTTCGTTAAGTAATTTGTTATATTTTTTTCTTAACTCAACATCTTTTTTTGATGATGCAAACGAATATGGATAAATAAGAGACTTAATATATAGCCCAGTACCACCAACTACAATGGGTAATTTGCCACGACTAGTTATATCATCTATCCTTTCCCTTGCACTTTTTACAAACTGTTGTACGCTATACTCTTCCCCCGCTTCCACCTCATCAATAAGATAATGTGGTATGTCTTGCCTTTCCGTCAAATTTGGTTTTGCAGTACCAATGTCAAGGTTTCTATAAATTTGCATAGAGTCTGCTGAAATTATTTCACCATTAAGTTCTTTTGCACAACTAATTGCAAAATCTGTCTTTCCGCTTGCTGTAGGCCCAGTAATAATCAAAATTCTTTTCAAGTGACCTACACCACCCTTTTAAACATTTTTTCTAAATCATATTTGGTAAGCTTTACACAAATAGGTCTACCATGAGGGCAAAGAAGTATTCTATCATCTTTCATTATTTGTTTAAGTAAAATTTCAATTTCGTTACTACTAAGTTCATCCCCACTTTTAACAGCACTACGACAAGCACTTCTTGCAAATTTATTTTTTATTTCTTCATTATTTTTTGAAATTTTATTTGGGTCTTTTAAACATTCTTTAATAAACTCATTTAATTTTATACCAGAAAGTATATGTGGTATTGAATTAATTTTATAAGAATTTGTCCCAAAACTATCTATTTCAAAACCTAAATCAGAAAAAACATCAAGATTTTCTTCAATTAAATTTTTCTCTACTGGATTTACTTCAAAAACATATGGCATAAGCAAATCTTGTTTAACTATTTTCTTTTTTTCATAGTCCTTAAGCAGTTTGTCATATAAAACTCTCTCATGTCCCGCATGCTCATCAATTAAATAACACGTCTCTCCCATTTCAACAATAATATAAGTGCTAAATAATGTTCCAACAATTTTATAAAACAAATTATCTTTAATTTCCTGTTGTTCAACGTAAGACTTAGTTTTTGGTTTAAAATCGTCATTAAATGGGTCAAAATTGATATTCTCTTTACTAAAAAAGTCAAACTCTAACCTTTCATTCATTGTATTATCAAAGCTTGTAGAACTAGAATCTGTCTCTAAATTCTTATCTTCAGTTGTAGCCTCTATATATGTATGATAGGAATTTGAATAAAAATTAGTAAGTTCGTTTTCATTATAAGTCGGAGCACTCACATTAAGATTTTCTAACTCTTGTTTTAAGCTTTGCATATCTCCAAAGCTAAAACCGCCACTAACTTCCTTCATTGAAGAACTTTGGCTTGTATTTGCACTAGGTCTTTCGAACAATGAAAGTTCGCTTTCTCCAACAAAACTTAGTGCCGAATTACTTTCATTTAACACACTAAGTATCGACGAATAGAAAAACTCATAAATTTTTCTAGGCTCTCTAAACTTAACCTCCATTTTACTTGGATGTACATTTACGTCAATATCACTATTATCAACGGATAAATTTAATACAAACAATGGAAATTTTCCTTTCATAAGAAAATTCTCATACGCATTTGATACCGCGACAGACACAAGTGTATTTGACACATATCTATTATTTACAATTAAAGTTTGATAGGTTTTATTCGCTTTACAGAAAGAGGGCTTTGAAATAAATCCATGTAAGGCAAAATCACCATTACTTATGTTTATAGGAATCAAGTTTTGAATTGTTTCTTTACCATATATCATAAAAATCTTCTCTATAAGACCATTTATTACAGAATTATAAACAATTTTACCATTCACAATGTACTTAAATGAAATTTCTGGATTTGCAAGCATTAGCCTGTTTACAATATTAGTAACTAAATTTTCTTCTTGTTTTAAGGATTTTAAAAATTTTAATCTAGCAGGTGTGTTAAAAAATAAATTTTTTACACTCACACTTGTCCCAGTATTAAATGGACACTCGGTAATTTCTTGATTTTGCCCTCCCTGAATAGTAATTTTACCTCCAACTTCACTTTCCATAGTCTTTGATAAAATCTCAACTTGAGAGACAGATGCAATACTTGCAAGGGCCTCACCCCTAAACCCAAGTGTCAAAATAGATTCAAGGTCAGAAGCTTTAGCAATTTTACTTGTTGCATGTGGTAAAAAAACCTTGTCTAAATCTTCAAAGTTAATCCCTCCGCCATCGTCAACAACTTTTATTAGTTTGGTTCCGCCATCAGCTATTTCAATTGTTATATTCTTGCCACCCGCGTCAAGAGCATTTTCTACTAATTCCTTTACTACTGAGGCGGGGTTTTCTACAACTTCACCTGCAGAAATTCTATTATAAACATCACTTGAAAGTACGTTAATTCTTTTTGCCACTCTTCTTTGCCTCCTTAATTATTAACCTCTTTATTAAGCTCTACAATAATTTCAAATGCCTCCATTGGACTAAGCTTATTTACGTCAATATTTTTCAACTGATTTATTATATTGTCCTTTCTTTCCTGACTTAAAGTTTGTAAGTCCTGTCCACTTTCTTTTATCTCAAACTTAACAGAGTTTTTTTCTAGTTGATTTAAAATATCTTTTGCTCGTTTAATTATTTCATCGTAAATTCCAGATAAACTTGCAACCTCAATACCAAAACTTCTATTTGCACTACCTCTTTGAATTTTTCTTAAAAAAATTATAGAATTATTAAATTCTTTTACTGTAATTCGATAATTTTTCACACCATCAAGTTTACCTTCAAGAGTTGTTATTTCATGATAATGCGTAGAAAATAATGTTTTACACCTAATTCTTTGAGAAATGTATTCAAGAACCGCCCAAGCAATACTCATACCATCATATGTTGCTGTTCCTCGCCCAACCTCATCAAGAAGGACAAGGCTTTTACTTGTTGCGTTATTTAAGATATTTGCCACTTCAACCATTTCTACCATAAAGGTACTTTGACCATTATTTAAGTCATCACTAGCGCCAATACGTGTAAAAATTCTATCTACAATACAAATTTCAGCCTCACTTGCTGGTACAAAAGAACCTATGTGTGCCATAATGACTATTAGCGCAATTTGCCTCATATATGTGCTTTTTCCAGCCATATTTGGACCAGTAATAATAAGAGTCCTATCATCTGACTCATTTAAATATGCATCGTTTGGAACAAACAACTCCACTTTTGGATTGGCTTCAATTATTGGATGCCTTCCGTCAAGTATTTTAATATATTTTGCCTTATCACTTAACTTTGGTCTTACATAGTTATAGTCTTGAGCGACACGACTAAGAGCACAAACGACGTCAAGATAAGCAACATCGTTTGCCGTATCTTGAATTATTGAAACTATGCCTTTAAGTTTTTCCTTTATTTCATCATAAATTTTATTTTCTAGTTTATTTGCAAGTTCTTCCGAATTAAGTAACTTATTTTCTATTTCTTTTAGCTCGTCAGTAACAAATCTTTCATGATTTGAAATTGTCTGTCTCCTTTGATAATTGTATGGGACAAGACTCTCTTGTGATTTGTTTACTTCTATAAAATAACCAAAAACTCTACTGTAACCTATTTTTAAATTTTTGATCCCTGTCTGTTCTCTTTCTTTTGTTTCTAAATTTGCAAGCCACTGCTTTGCATTATGTGACATATCTCGAAGTTCTTTTAGCTCTTTATTAAAATCTAACCTAATAAATCCGCCACCAGAGGTTATAGCTGGAGGGTCATCAACAAAAACATTTTTTAGCAGTTCTTCTATATTTTTTATACTTTCAACTTGAGAAAAAAGAGATAAAAACTTTTTACTTTTCAAATCTTTTACAAGCCCTGCTAAATCTATTACCGATGCAAGCGAATTCTTTAGCGACACACAGTCACGAGGCATTATTGTCCCATAGGAAATCTTTGAGCAAACCCTTGCAATATCATTGATGCTAGATAAGACTTCCGTTATATCATTTAAAAGCATTGAATTATAATAAAGCTCCTCAACACAATCAAGTCTTTCATTTATAAGATTAGAGTGCTGTAATGGTTGCAAAATCCATTTCTCAAGGAGTCTAGATCCCATAGCAGTCTTCGTTTTATTAAGGTGACCAAGAAGCGAACCTTTTTTCTTCTTATCTCTAACATTTTCGGTAAGCTCCAAATTCTTACAGGCATTATAATCAAGATGCATAAAGTCATCATTGTTTTCTGTAATTATCTTATTAATGTGATTTAAACTTCTTTTTTGAGTAATATTTAGATAATTTATAAGTGCACCAACAGACGAAATTGCGTACTTTAATTTTGCAAAATCATGCCCCTGCAAAGATGATATTTTAAATTGCTTTTTTATAAGTTCTTTTGCATTATCAAAGTCAAAATCAAAATCTATTTGTTTAGAAAATCTTGGTAAAAACTCTAGAGCCTTTATATCTTTATCAAATGACAAATCATATGAGTCTTCTCTGCAGATTATTTCAGCAGGTTTAATACGTGATAAAAACTCAATTAATTGCTCTTTTGTATTGTGACTAAATTCGCAAACTCTAAACTCGCCTGTAGACACGTCACAAAAAGCACATCCAATATTTGTTTTTGCACTGCCGCAAATACTTAAAATATAATTAGTCGTATTTTCATTTAAAATATCACTTTCGATAATTGTGCCAGGCGTAATTATACGAGTTACGTCTCTATCAACAATTTGACCTTTAACTGGGGTAGAAAGCTGGTCACATATTGCAACCTTATACCCTTTTTCAAGGATCTTTGCAATATAACTATCTACTGCATGATATGGAACACCGCACATAGGTGCTTTTTCTTCAAGCCCACAAGCACGAGAGGTTAAAGCAATATCAAGAACCTTTGAAGCGATTATTGCATCCTCAAAGAAAAGCTCATAAAAATCACCTAAACGATAAAAAAGCAAACAATCTTTGTATTGCTCTTTAGTATTAAAGTATCTTTGCATCATTGGTGAATATTCTTTTTTCTTCTCTTTCATTTGTGTTATGCTATTTCTCCTATTAATTCATTTTTATTAATCTCTTTAACTAAAACAGATTTTTTATCTCCTATGGTGTAATTTTCACCATTTAGTTTTATAGACTTATTGTTAAAAGTTTTAGCAATAAACCTTCCTTTTTCATCTCTTTCAATGGTGCACTCTAGAGTTTTACCAATAAGAGAAGAAAGCTCAATTCTTTGAATTTCATGCTGAAGGTCAAAAAGCTTTGTAATTCTCTCTTTTTTTACCTTATATGGCACTTGGTCACTAAAAGTCGCTGCAGGCGTTCCATTTCTCTTAGAATAAACAAAACCAAATATGCTTGAAAATTTACAATAACGTAGCAGGTCACATGTGTCATTAAAATCTTTTTCACTTTCACCTGGAAAGCCAACTATGATGTCTGTTGTAAGTGACACTCCCTTAATTTTTTTGTAAATCTCATCAACTAGGCTCTTATAATGACTAGATGTATATCTTCTATTCATTCTCTTTAAAACTTCGTCAGAACCACTTTGAACAGGAAGATGTATAGCACGACTCATTTTTTCATGACTTGCGATAAAATCAATAAGCTCATTTGAAAAATCTTTTGGATGGGAGGACATAAAACTAATTTTAAAATCCCCCTTAATCTTACAAAGTTTATCAAGTAAATAGACAAAGTTTGTCTTATTGTCCTTAAAGTCAAGTCCGTAAGAATTTACGTTTTGCCCTAGAAGCGTTATTTGAGAATACTTGTTTTCTTTTGCAAGTTCTTCTACTTCTCTTACGATATCTTCGACTTTTCTACTTCTTTCCCTACCTCTAACATAAGGCACAATACAATATGTACAAAAATTATTACAACCATACATTATATTTACAAACGCGTTTTTATGATTTGTGCGATAAATTTTTGTATTTTCAGTAATTTCTTGCTCTTTTTCTAAGACAATACTCTTAAACTTTGAGCCAGTATAACTCTTTACGTATTCCTCTAATAGGTCTAAATTATGCGTACCAATAACGAGGTTTACAAAAGGAAACCTTTTTTTAAGTAAGTCCGCCATACCCTGTTGTTGCGTCATACAGCCACAAACAACAATTATTAGTTCCTTATTTTTTTTCTTAAGAGCCTTCAAATCTCCTATCTTCGCCATAATTTTGAGTTCCGCCGTTTCTCTAATGCAACAGGTATTAAAAACAATAATATCTGCCCTCTCTTTTTGAGCAGTCTCACAATAACCTAAATCTATTAACATCCCAGCAATTTTTTCCGAATCGTGAACGTTCATTTGACAACCAAAGGTCTCTATATAATAAAATTTTTTCTTTTCCATAGCGGTAATATTATATAAAAAAGATTAACAAATTTCAACAAAAATTTACTACTCTATAATAAAAATCTTTAAATATATAAATAATATATATATGAAGAAATTTGCTAAAAATCTAATTAAAACATGTTTTTACATATTTTTAGTCCTAATGTTTTTACTGCTACTATTGTTTTGCCTTTTTCAGTTTGGTCTTCTTGATAATTTTGTAGCTGTAAGATTTGACCCAGATAAACTTGTTTTCTCAACCTCTCAAGTATGCATGACCGATTACAACAACAATGAAATTACACATAATAATCAGCTAAAGAAAAACCTAAGCTTTGAAGACATTCCACAAAGTACAATTGATGCATTTGTCAGCATTGAAGATAAAGATTTTTATAAACATCATGGTATAAATTACAAGAGAATTTTAAAGGCAAGTTTAAAAAATTTATCAAAATTTAGTTTTCATGAAGGTGCCTCCACAATTACCCAACAACTCATAAAAAACACCCATTTGACCAGCGAAAAAACACTTAAAAGAAAGTTTAATGAAGTAGTACTTGCAAGAACTCTAGAAAAAAATCTAACTAAGGATGAAATAATGACTGCGTATCTTAACGCAATCTACTTTGGAAATGGAACCTTTGGTATAAGTGAGGCTTCACAACGTTATTTTTCTAAAAACACAAAAGACCTGAGTCTTGTGGAATCTGCAACTCTAGCAGGAATTATTAGGTCGCCAAAAACGTATTCGCCGATTCTAAATCCCGACAACTGCATAAAAAGAAGAAATTTAGTGTTAAGTGAAATGTATAAAGACGGAAAGATAACGAATGAAGAATACATAAATGCTAAAAATTCTAAGCTTACACTAAATTTAAATAAAAACTTTTTAGGCTACAATGACTATTACAACGCAGCAATAGATGAGGCATGTGAAAAACTTAAAATTAGTGAAAAAGATTTAATTTTAAAAGGTTGCAAAATAAATACATATCTAAACCAAGACCTTCAAAAAGTGACCACAAACGAGATAAACAAGTTAGAAAATTATACTTCCACTCTTTGTGACGGGCTAATATTGACAATTGAAAATAAAAGTGGCGGAATAACATCCTTTATAGGCAAAAGTGATTATAACCTTTTGAATGCAAAAAAGCAGCCGGGGTCAGTTTTAAAACCCATTATCTCATATGCACCTGCAATAGAAAATAATATAATCGTCCCTTCAACCCCAATACTTGATGAGCAAATTACAATTAATAACTATACTCCACATAACTACAAAAATAAGTACCATGGCTTTATAAGCGCAAAAACAGCACTAGCAAATTCTTATAATGTTCCAAGTGTAAAAATAATTGATTATGTAGGAATTGAAAACGCAAAGAAATTTGCAAACAAATTAGGTCTAAATTTTGATAAAAATGATGCCAGTTATTCTATTGCTCTTGGTGGACTAACAAATGGCTTACATATAAAAGATATTGCAAATTGTTATCAAGCTTTTGCAAATAGTGGCAAATATATTAGGGCAAGTTTTATAAAATCAATTGAAAATAGCGAAGGCAAAACTATTTATAAGAATATGAAACTCGAGACTAGTGTTATGAAAGACTCAACCGCCTACCTAATCACTGACATGCTAAAAGAAAGTGTAAAATCTGGAACTTGTAAAAAATTAAATCTAAAAAATCTACATATTGCTAGTAAAACTGGTACAGTAGGAAGCACAAAAAACCACAAAAATACAGACCTATGGAATATTTCTTATACGGTAGACCAAACAATGTGTGTTTATATAGGCGCAAGCTTAGAAGAACTTCCAAGTAATGTCACCGGCTCAAATGCTCCAACCAACATAGCACAAAGCATTTATCTTAACACTAAAAATACTAGAGAGGATTTCGAAAGACCTAAAAGTATAGTAGAAAAAGATATAAATGAACTTGAATATTCAAAACACCATAAACTATTACTCGCTAACTCCTCAACTCCAGATAGATACAAAGTAAAAATGCTTTTCCCTATAGACAACATTCCACTAGAGAGTTCAAGCATGTTTGACAATATAGAAGACTTTCAAATTGATGGAAAAAAAGTAAATGATAAAATAGAAATATCATTTACTTGTCAAAAATATCTTAATTATACTCTTTTCTGCCAAAACGAAGACAATGTTAGAGTAGTTAAAAAAATTAGCGACTTTGATGGAAAAATAAAAATTTATGATGACAAGGTAAAACCAGGAAATTTCTATTCGTATTATGTTGTAGCCACCTTTCAAAATTCTGATAAAACAGAAAAACAAAGTAATACAATAAAATTTTATTTGGCATAAAAAACATGTGCTTTTTATACTAAAAAGCTGGCTTAAAAGTTTGCATAGTACCGAGCCACAAAGACCATTATTAACTTACAAAAGGTCACTATCTTTATCAAAGAAATCTCGTAAATCATCAGTGTCGTTTTCCGTATCACCTAGACTGTCAAGTATATTGTTTTCTTCTTTTATAAAATCTTCAACCTCGTTCTCACTCTCATCATATTCACTTTTTTCTTCGCCTATAACTTGCCCCTCTTCAATCACGTCTTTAGCTGTCTCTAAGTTACTATTTGAATCACTAGCTATTTCATTATCTTCGCTTATTACCTTTGCCTCCCCATCTTGCTCTTTGGTATCCATAGAATTATTCTCTTCTACTTTTTGCGTTTTTACCTTACTATCTGGCAAGTCCTCCTCAGGAATAATTTCCGTACTCTTATATAAGGCATCCGTCACAGGTTCATGTAAAATTTTAATTCTATTTAATAACTCTTCATAGTCAGGTAGGTCATCAATATTTTGTAAATCAAATCTTTTTAAAAATTCGTCGGTTGTACCAAAAAGTAGAGGTTTCCCAACTGCATCTTTTCTTCCAACTACTTCAACTAGCTTAAAGTTAATTAACACTTGCAAAGCATAATCACTATTCACTCCTCTAACCTGCTCAATATCAAGACGGGTTATTGGCTGTTTATATGCAACTATTGCAAGCGTTTCAAGTGCTGCTTTTGTAAGTTGCTTTTCTCTAATTGGATTAAGGACAGTTGCAATATCTTCCGCGTATTTTGGATTAGAACACATTTGAACACTTTTTTTATAAGTAATTATATTGAAGCCATCATCCTTGTGTTTTTCTTTTAACTCTTCAATTACCTTTTCAATTTTCTTTTGGTCAACCTCTAGTTTCTCGGCAATATCTTTTATTTCTACCCCTTGCCCTGAAACAAAAAGTATTCCCTCAACTACATTTAATAATTCTTCCTTACTAGCCTGCATCTCGTTCTTCCTCTTTTTCTTCTTTAAGGTCAATTTCTATATCTTCATATGTCGACTTTTGTATAACTCTAATCTCCTGCATTTTTAAAAGTTCTAACACTGCAAGAAATAAATTTATCATTTCACTTTTAGTAAAATCTTCCTTATAAAACTCGGAAAAGAATATTTTTTTCTTTTCATGAAGAGTTTCTCTAATTGAAACAATCTTTTCTGCGACAGTAAACCGGTCTTTTTCAATTTTTTTAGGAATAATTTCCTGCTCTTGACGTTTAACCCTTGTCATCATTTTAGCAAAAGCATCAAGGAGCCCTGACAAAGTCATTTCACCTAAAACATATCTATAGTCATTTACCTTTTCGTCCATAGGTTTATAAAATCTATTTATATTTTCAAGAGGTCTCATTTTTGCAATAACCTCTTGAAACATGTCATACTCTTTAATTTGTCTTAAAAGTCTTACCTCTGGGTCCTCCTCATCTTCAACTACTTCCTCCTCACGTGGAAGTAAGGATTTAGATTTAATTTCTATAAGAGTTGCCGCAATATCAATAAAGTCACTTGCTTTTTCAAGGTCTATTTCATCAAGCCCCGCCATATACTCAAGGTATTGCTCAGTCATATCAGCAAGCTTAACCTCGGTAATTTCAAGCTTTGTTTCCTTAATCATATGCCACAAAAGTTCTATAGGTCCTTCAAAATTGTCTAACTTAAACTCATAACCTGTGTCAACATAATTTAATTGATTTAATAATTCTTTGTCTTTTTCAACTTTCATGTAACCACCACCTTACTAAAAAAATAAACCCCAAAACCATGATATAGGATATCCTACATAGGTAACTAAGTAATCAAAAATATCAGTATAAGAGAAAATTATAATGACCAAAAGGAGAATAAGCGAACCATATCTTTGCATAAAAGTCACATAAGGATTATCATATCTTAGTTGTGATGCAAGTGCGTTAAAGCCATCGAGAGGATAAATTGGAAGCAAGTTAAAGACCGCAAATACAAGGTTAATTCGATACGTAAAATCACAAAGATAATATAAAATCGTAAGAAACACACTATTCCCTGCAACCCCAGCAAGAAGCATAGATAATGGACAAAATATGAATGCAATAATGAGGTTAGTTGCAATCCCCGCAATACTTACAAGAAAAGTATCTCTTTTTATATGTGAAAAATTATATGTATTAATAGGAACAGGTTTTGCCCATCCAAAACCAAAAAATAAAAAGCAAAATATTCCTAACACGTCAAAATGAACCAGCGGATTAAGAGACATTCTTCCCTGTAATTTTGCAGTTTTATCTCCTAATTTATAAGCTGTAAAAGCATGTGCAAACTCATGAATAGTAAGAGCAATTATGGCAGCAAAAGAGAAAGTAAAAAACCAAATAAGCTTTTCACCAAAAGGCATTGAATTGGAGTAAAATAATAAATCAAATAGAAATAGCATACACTTTTCCCTTTTACATGAGAACTTAAAACTTCAAAAAATAAAGAAGTCCAATTCGACCTCTTTATTATATTATATTTTTATTAATTAATCAATCAATTTGCCGGTATTTTACTATGCATTATCGGATTTTAATTTCCAATTTTCGGCTATTTTTGTAATATTATCCATTATACTTGATGCTTCTACATCATCCATGCTAACTATATCGCTCTCACCCACAACTTCACTATTCCTCATTACAAAAATTCTACCTACCTTATCACCTTTCTTTAAAGGTGCTTTAAGGTCACTATTTAATTCCACTTTTGTTGTGATATCATCATCACTACCTTTCTTGCTTAAAACAAATATATTCTCTTTTGATGCAATTTTCACCTCATCTACTTTAGCATTTTTTACCTGCAAATTATCATTTAGTAGGCTATCTTTACTTACGACTTGCTTGTTTTCAAAGTTACTAAAACCATAGTTTAACAAACTTGATGTTTCGCTAAACCTTTTCTTTCCATTTTCAGCACCAAGTACTGAACCAATGAGTCTCATATCTCCTCTTTTTGCAGTTGCTACTAAACAGTAACCTGCCTCACTCGTAGAGCCTGTTTTACCACCATCACACCCCTCATAATATCTTATAAGCTTATTGGTGTTAACAAGTTCGCTTTGCCTACCTTTTGGATGAGATAAAGAGTCCATCCAAATAGTGCTATATCTATGATAATCATCATGACTTAAAACATTTTTTAGAAGTATTGCTGTATCTTTTGCACATGAATATTGATTACTTGCAGGTAGTCCTGTGCAGTTTACATAGTTGGTGTTTTTTAGTCCTAATTCCTTAGCTTTTTTATTCATTAAAACAACAAAATTTTCTTCACTACCAGATATTGTCTCAGCTAAAGCAACACTTGCATCATTTGCAGAACTTACAATTGTTGATTTTAATAAGTCGCCTACAGAATACTCCCCACCTTCTTCAATAAATACTTGTGACCCTCCCATACTCTGTGCTTTCTGAGAAACAATTACAGTATCGTCTAATTTTAGTTCTCCACTCTCTAACTTTTCACAAACAAGCTCAATTGTCATAAGTTTTACAATGCTTGCAACCGGAAGTTTTTTCTCTGCATCCTTTTCATACAAAACTTGTCCGCTATTATAATCCATCAAGTAAAGTGATTTTGCACTAAACGAACTTTCATCAAGATTTGCGGCATATGTATCAATTACAGCTCCTCCAAAACTAAGCAACGCAAAACAAAAAATAAGCAAAAAAGAAATAACATATTTTTTCATATTCTAACCCCTTTTTACTTATTCTCTGCTTTTTTATAAAAAATATTTATAAAACCTTAATTTTGTTATTGATGTTTTTTTTAAAAAAGCAATTCTAATCTACATTTTTACATTATTAACAACTTTTATAATACCATCAAAATAAACTAGATTTAACTTTAAATAGTCTAAAGATTTTCAATATAAGTTTTTAAAAGCTTTAAATAATAGTTACTAGCATACGACCTATTGTGAACTATATCTGCATGCTTTACACCGTTTTCTGCAAAATATGACCCGTAATTTGTGATAAGACCTACAACAATTACTGGAAGTGAACAATATTTTGAGGCAATAACCTCATTTACTACATTAAACCCTGTAAAATCTGCACCAATTAGCTTTGAAAATCTTGATTCACTAACCGTTTCAACACTCGGTCCATTAAATTCAATTAATACACCTTTTTTTACCTTAATACCAAGTTCACTTCTTGCAACACTTATAAGTCTATCAATCATTTGGGTATTGTAAGGTGTCAGCATATCGGCAAATAAGTTTCCATACTTTGTATATTCACATTTGTACAATGGATTCCTACCACTAAAATTAATGTGGTCAACACATGTCACAATATCTCCAACCTTTATTTTTGGATTTATTGACCCAAGCGAAGCACTAATTATTAGATTATCACAACCAAGTTCTTTTAAAATAAAAATTAGATTTGCTATGTCACTATTTTCGTACCCAAAATTGAAATGAATACGACCAAGTACCAAAATAACATCCTTATTCCCTATCCTGCCAAAAACAAATTTATTTTCTTTTACGTCTTCACCTAAGACCTTAAAATTAGGAATATCTCTAAAATTTAGTTCTTCCTTTTCTTCTATAAAATCTAGAAAACTAGAAAATCCACTACCTAAAATCAAAGCGGTAGAATGTAATTTAACATTTACCTTTTTATTAATAAATTCAACAACTGTATCTACATAATTAGACATGTTAATTCTTCCTTTCTCCTTAGTAGTATTTTAGCACAACAAAGCCATCTTGACTACTAAAACACAAAAATTTTAAAGATTATTGAAATAATAATCCCCTGAAGAACTATTAAAATAGAAATTAGAAGAAAGAAAAATAATGTAAGCCTTAATTCGCAACCCTTAATTAAGCAGTTACCATACAAACTCATTTGTTTGTTAAAGCAAAGCATTCTAAACCCAAATATCATAAATAAAGCTAAAATACACACCTCAAAAATAAAATAACCTAAAATAGAAACCAAAATTCCCTTAAGCAAACTGTATATTGAAATAATAACGCAAACGTTTATGCCTATTCTATAACTATAATAAAAAGCACCAAGCAAGAAAATCACATAGCCAAGTTTTAGATATGATAAAAAGTAGATTAAAAAAAGAATAATGAAAGCAATTATAGACCGAGTAAAAACGTATGAAAAAAAGGAATATTTTTTATCTAAAAAATTTCTTAATACAAAGCCTTGAATATAGTCAATCGTTAGAGTTTCTTCACTTTTTAAAGCACAAAAAATGCCAGTTGTAACACCTAAAGTTATCACAACAATTATTGAAAATATAAGAGCCTTATTAAGTGAGAAAAACCTCTTTATAACATCACCAAAATAGCCATTACTTATCACATTATATTTATACTTTAAACCTAGGGCCAATATAACTTTTGAATAAAATTTTAATATTACAAATATAAAAAGCAAAATGAAATTATACTAAAAATTCAAGTATCCCACATTTATTCCTGGTACATTTTTTTAATTTTATCATATAGTTGTATGGTTGCATAAACAATAAAACTTTTACTTGTGGTAAATTTACCTACAGAAAACCTATCTAAATTTTTAGATGCCTGCTTAATAACCTTATTAACATTAATATCAACACAAATAGTACTTACAGAATATCTCCGTGCCATAGCAACATATGCTTCTTTAGACAAACTTTTTATTACACACCTCTTATGTATATAATAATCAATGATATCAACAAGCATTGCAAATCCATTAACTTTTGAGGAAAGTCCCCAATTATATAATGTTTCACTAATTAATGCCTTATGAGATTTTGTTAACACCTCACTTTTAACTTCTTCATTACTTAAGAAATTATCAAACAAATTACTCAAGTTTTGTCCAAAATCTTCGTCTTTTAGTAAGTAACTAAATTCATCACCAAAATAAACTTTTGTTTGACTAACTATAATAACACTATCAAGAAGACCCTTATTTAACATTTTCTTTAACAAGTCAAGAATCTTTCCATTAATATCTTCTTCCAAGTTTATTATTAAGTATCTAATTACATTGTCCCTTTCAATAATAAAGTCGTCAATGTCATCTATATACAAGACTCCTAAATCTTTATGAGATAAAACTTCTTTTACTCTATCAGCAAGAATTACATCTCTATTCTTTGAATAAAATTCAACACCATAATACATGTAAAAAACTCCCTTAAAAATTTTAAAACAAAGGAAGTTTACCACAAGTAAAAATTTTTGTCTACAATTTTTTACAAAATTATTAAAAAATATTTATTTTTTTAAAAAATATTTTAAAATTATTGATTTAACATCCAATCAATGTAAACCCCAAACCCTTTACAAGGATCACTTACAAACACGTGTGTGACCGCACCAACAATCTTCCCTTCCTGAATAATTGGGCTGCCGCTCATACCTTGGACTATTCCTCCTGTTCGTTTAATCAACTCCTCGTCAGTCACCCTAATGACCATACTTTTATCATTGGAGTAATTCTGAAAGTTGGTTTTTATAATTTCTATATCAAAGGTCTCTACTTTACCACCATCAATACAGCACCTAATTTGAGCTTTACCCGGTTTTACCGAAAGCCTTCCACCCACCTCATACTCTTTAGAATTTGAAATTAAGTTACTGTCACTTGTAACATTTCCAAAAACTCCATAATCGTTATTTTTTTCAATTACACCTTGTTCTTTCTTTCCTTGCATAAAAAGCCCTTTTATCTCCCCCGGAGTGCCTGCCCTACCCTTGTTAACCCCCAAAATGGAACAGTTGTAAATCTTACCCTCCTTTAAGCTAATCTTATTTTTCGTATCACTATCACATATTGGATGACCAAGTGCTCCAAATCTATTGTTTTCACTAATGAAAGTAAGAGTACCTATTCCAGACGCGTCATCTCTAACCCAGACCCCTAATTTATAATCTTCGCTTTTTACGTCATAACAAGGTTTAACTCGAGTAGTTATTTCTTTGCCTTTTCTAAGAAGTTTTATCTCAAGTTCTCTATTTTTGTTTTTTTCCTCATTAATTATCTTTGAAATGTTTGATACATTTTCAACTGTTTCATTTTCAATTTGTTTGATAATGTCCCCAACTTGTAAAACATTGTCCTCTAAGACATCAACCTCTCCCTCCGGAGTCGAAACCAAACTACTTCCAACTATTAAAACACCATCAGTCTTTAGCACTAAACCAATTGCGGTACCACCTGCTAAAACCTTGTCTGATTTTATTAATTTTACTTTTTTACTTTTTATCGGTATAAGATTAAAAAGCTTAAACTCTATTTCAGGCTCATATTCATTTTTATCATTTTGACTTGACGTGTTTACTACTTCACTTTCTTTAACCTGCGCGGAAATAAAAGGACCAAAATAGTCCTCTTGCTTTAAATTTTCAAGTTCTCCCTGCGTAACATAAGAAAGATTATCAAATATCACAATCTTGCTAAAAGGAATGTTTACAACAACATAAACAATTATTCCAATAATACACAAAAAAACTATAGTGAATAACCACTTTTTTCTCTTAGTTTTAACATTCGCCATAGTATTAGTTTAATTTTTTTCACTGAAAATATGTATTTTAATTTGTTAATGACTTTTATTATATATCTTACACTAATTAATAACCACTATTATACGACAAATTTAAATATTTCTCTTTTAATGTAAATTATACGAACCATTCAGCATTGCAATACCTAATGTCCATTCATTATTTAACTATACTCTCTAAATACATTACATGAGATTTCATCTGATAAAATATGATAATACTTCTTTAACATAGCTAAAAATATGTAAGTTAGAGTTAAAATGCTAATTTCATGGTTTTCATGCTCAACTTTTAAATAGACTAGGCTATATTTTTCTTATAACTTTCACATCTATTTTTAAGGGCACGTGCATGCTCTAAGGAAACATCGCTGTTGTGTTCCCCTCCAGAAAGCCGAGCAATCTCCTCAAGAGTATTATCAAAATTCAAATCAATGACACTAACAACAGTGCTGTTATTAATAGTCTCTTTTTTTACAAATATATTTTTATCTGCCATAGCACAAATTTGAGGCAAATGAGAAACTGATATAACCTGGTGACTACGAGATATATTTGCAAGCTTGCAAGCTACCTTATAGCCCATTTCCCCACTAATACCTGTATCAATTTCATCAAAGACCATAAGCGAGATGTTATCAACGTCAGCTAATATGTTTTTAAGTGCTAGCATAAATCTACTCGCCTCACCTCCAGAAATAACCTCGCTAAGCGGCCTAAGATCTTGTCCAGCATTTGCAGAAAACAAAAACCTAACCTCATCATAACCATTTGAATTTATCTTCTTTTCAAAGGAGTCAAAATCTGGAACGCTACTAAACTCTACTTTAAATCTCGCACTCTTCATACCAAGGTCAGCCAGTTCCTTATTAGTCTTGTTTTCAAAATCATTTGCAATGGAGACACGCAAGTCATGCAATTTATTTGCAAGTGAAAATAAATCTTGCAATATCTTGTTTTTTTCTTTTAGGCATTTTTCAAGCTTTTCACGACTATTTAGAATATCGTCGTAATCTTTTTTTGATTTTTCAAGAAAATTAAAAACATCTTGTAAAGTTGGTCCATATTTTCTTTTTAATTGCTTTATTTTATCTAACCTTTCGTCAACTTCTTCAAACTCATACTCATCAAATTCACACTCCCCCCTCTTTTCCTTAAGAAGTGAAGCAATGTCCATAGCCTCATATTTTATGCTATCAATCCTATCTGCCACCTCAAGCAAAGATTCGTCATATTTTGAAATGCTATTTAAATATGAACTTGCATCTTTAGCACTTTCAATTAATGCACCACTTTTATCAAAACAATTAAACGCATTGTTAAGTCCCTCAAAAATCTTTTCAGCATTTTGCATGACAAGTCTTTTTTGAGAAAGAATTTCATCTTCATTTTCTTTAAGCTCAGCATTCTCAATTTCTTTAATTTGATAACTAAGTAAATCTAACATTCTCTCTTGATTTTCGCTAGACCCATTTAGTTTTTTTATTTCAGCATTAATATCTTTTAGCTTTTTATAAACCCCATCGTATTCCTTAAACAAGCCATCATTTTTGATAAAGTTATCTATTATTCCAAGATGATATGTATCTTTTAGGAGTTTTTGATGCTCGTGCTGTCCATGAATATCTACAAGAAGTGTGGAAATTTTCTTAAAATTTGACACCGGAACAATAACACCGTTTACCCTTAAATCTCCCTTGCCATCCTTAGTTAGTTTTCGAGAAACAACAATTTCATCATCATACTCAATGTCAAACTCCTCAAGAATATTTGCAACTTCAATAATAAATGGTGCAGAAAAACAAGCAACAACTCTCATAAAATCAGAGTTCTGCTTAATCAAATTCTTATTTGCTTTTCCACCCAAAACAAAATTTAAAGAGTCTATAATAATACTCTTACCTGCCCCTGTCTCTCCGCTTAAAACATTTAAGTTGTTAGAAAAATCAAGACTCACTCTATCTATCAAAGCAACATTTTCAATATCAAGTGTTTTTAACATAACATAATTATATCAAAGTTCTAATGAAAAATAAAGCAATATTTTTATTTGCTTTATTTAAAATAGTAATATTAATTATTAATTATCGCTTCTATTTTTTTAATACAATACTCCGCTTCAATATTATCAAGAAAAACAATTAAAACGGTATCAATACCATTAACAATTCCCAGCACTTGCTCAAGGTTAAGTCTATCAAAAATTGCACAAACACTATCCGCTAGACCTCTTAAAGTTTTAATAACAATTAAATTATTTACCACCCTAAAAGAAATAATAGATTCCTTAAGCATAAATATGTACTTATTCGAGGTTTGGCTTTGCGTATCAGTTAGAGCATACTTATATTTGCCTGTTTCATTTGACAAGATTTTAATAAGACCAAGTTCTTTTATATCTCGGCTAATCGTAGCTTGCGTAACATCAAAGTGGCTTGCTTTTAATTTTGATACAAGGTCATCTTGCGTCTCTATTTCATAAAGAGAAATAAGTTCCAAAATCTTGGACTGCCTACTACTTCTTGCCATAAATCAAAACCCCCGAAAATATTTATACTTTTCGTATGTTTTGATTATACAATTTTTGTTATAATTATGCAATACCTTTTGCATAATTATTCATTTTAAAAATTTATATTTATGCAAATTGTCTAATAAAAATAAATTATACTATGTATAAATATAAATTTATATATTTTCGCAACCTCTAATTCCCTTTATTTAAGCGGATTTTATCGCTTTTTCTTTTTTTAAATATTTTTACTCCAGTCAAAAAATTTACTATCTTTTTTACAATTTTTGCTGAGTGATTTACTGCATAATTTTTTGAAATTGCCTTAAATAAGACTGTTAAACCTGCAATTAATGCACTAATAAACGCCCCTATAAATATGTTAAAACTAGATAAAGGAATACTTCTAGCTAACACATATGCAATCATAGTTCCGCTAACACCGCATAAGATTCCACAGATATCCCCCACCACGTCACAAAGAATTGATGAAACCTTATCAGAAGATTTTATAAGTCTTAAACAAAAATTTAGTTGGTTTTCATCTTTGACTTGTTTTTTTAATTCTTCAATTTGGCAGGAGGTTATTGCAAGCCCAAGCATGTCTGAAAATACATTTAAGAGCATAAAAACTATTAGTAAAATAATTGCTACTATTACATGCGCCCTGTTTAAAACTAATTCAGAAAATAAGGCTAACATTAATGACAAACAAAATGCAAGTATGCTAATTTTTACAAACCAAACATACTTTTTTCTTTCTTTTAGTTTTGCTATTTCTACCTTATTTGAATTATTTTTTATAACCATATATTTTTACCCGCAAAAAAATAAAATGCCCCATATCTATATATATGAAGCATTTATATAAATTATTAGTTTCTTGTAAGTTTTAAAAATTTAGAGCACAATCAAATTTAAGATATCAAAACTTTTATTATAAATTTAAAATATATGATTGTTTTTACATACAAACTAAAAGGTTAAAGGTTTAGATTTCTTTATTATTTTCTATAATATCTAAAATTTTTAATAATGCGTCTTGAACATCTACCATAAAAACTTCTCCAGTTTTTCTAAGCTTAATTTCAACTTGATTATTTACTAAACTTCTTGGGCTTACAAGCACTCTTATAGGCATACCAATAAGGTCAGCATCAGCAAATTTTACTCCTGGCATAACATCCCTATCATCAATTAGGACTTCTATTTTTTTTGATTGCAAGTCATGATATAGTTTACTTGTAATACTTGCCACTTTTTCGTCATCAAGTCTAAGAGGAACAATATGCACTTTATATGGCGCAATAGAAAGTGGCATACATATACCTTTTTCGTCCGAGTTTTCTTCAATAACACAAGCTAAATTTCTACCTACTCCAATGCCATAGCAACCCATAATTGGATTAATTTCTTTTTCATCTTTTGTCTTAACCAACATCCCCATAGACTTGGAGTACTTTGTTCCAAGCTGAAAAATGTTACCAATCTCAATCCCATTTGAAACATTAAGTTTTGCCCCACAAACAGGACATGGGTCTTCACTTTTAACTTTTGAAATATCGTAATAATCTACTTTACCATAATCCCTTTCAATATTAAAATTAACAAAATGATAATTCTCTTTATTTGCCCCTGTAGACATGTTTGTAAGTCCCTTAAGGCTTTGGTCAAAATAAATTTTTGCATCTTTTGCTTGCAAGTTTAATGGACCAATATTCCCAGCACAAAAATCAGGGTCATTTGTTGCATCGTAAGGAACAATCTCTTTACCGCATAACTTTCTTAGCTTTGTCTCGTTTACATCCCTATCCCCTCTGATAAAGCAAACCACACTGCCTTGCTCACCTTTTATTGCAAAAACCACCGCCTTCATGCATTTTTTTGAATCCATTTTTAAAAATTTTGAAACTTCTGCAATATCTTTTGCTTCTCCTGTAAAAACTTCTTCAAGAGGAAGCATATCTTCTTGTGGCTCTAAGTTATATTTACACTGTGCAACTTCTTGATTTGCTCTATAATCGCAATGAGGACAAATTACAAGCTCGTCTTCGCCCATAGAACTTAGATACATAAACTCATGAGATGCTGTTCCTCCAAACATACCATTGTCACTTTTAACGGAAATTACATTTTGTAGTCCAATTCTTTTATAAATCCTTTCGTATGCTTTAAACATTACGTCATAATAATCTTCAAGGTCATCTTGTGAAATATGGAAGGAATATGCATCTTTCATCGTAAACTCTCTTACTCTAATAAGCCCACCTCTACTTCTAGGCTCATCTCTAAACTTAGTTTGTATTTGATAAATCATGCAAGGAAGTTGAGTATAGCTATTAACCCAATTTTTTGCAAGATGAACTGCTGCTTCCTCATGTGTCATACCAAGAAGCATTTGTCTGCCTGTTCTATCTGTAAATCTTGCCATTTCTGCACCAATTGAAGAATATCTACCGCTCATATCCCACAACTCTTTTGGCATAACAACAGGAAATTTTACTTCTTGCCCTTCACACGCATTCATTTCTTCCCTAATTATATTTTCAATATTAAGACATGCTTTTTGTCCAAGCGCAGTCAAAGAATAAATTCCATTTGCAACTTGCTTCATGTATCCAGCACGAATAAGCAAAATATGATTTTTCATTTTTGCATCACTTGGAGCATCTTTTGTTCTTTCTCCAACAAGTTTACTTAATCTCATTTTTTCTCCTTTTATTCTTCCTCTTCATCATCAATTTGAAGTTTATCTAATTCTTCTTTAAGTATTGTAACTTTGCCCTTACTTTCATTTAGAATCTTATATGAATCTTTAGCGAGTTTAACACCTTCTTCGTAAAGTTTTGTACTCTCTTCAATCCCAAGATTCTCTTTTTCTAATTTTTTAATTATCTCACTTAACTTTTTATTGTTTTCTTCAAAACTCATTTTTATCTTCTCCTTATCTCATCAACATGACTAAGCACATAACCGTCCTTAAATTCTACTTTTAATTTATCATCCATTTTAATATCACTAATAGAATTTACAACTTTATTATTAATGATAACCTTAGAAAATCCCCTATCTAAAATGCTTTGTACGTCAAGTGACTTTAATTTATTAAAGTTTGTCTCAAGCTCGTTTTCAAAACCATCTAACTTATTAAAATTTTTTAACCTTGAAATACTATCTTTCAAACTATACTCGTTTTTAACAAAAGACGAGTTAATAATGTTATTTAATTTCTTTGAGGCTAAATCAAGTTTAGCATAATAATCATCAATTTGCGATAAAATCAAAAAGTTTAATTTTGAAATACTTGAATTTAGTTCTTTTATGTTACCTAAAACGTCTTCTGATACAATCTCACCTGCGACAGACGGGGTTGCGACTCTAAGTGAAGAAGCAAAATCACATATGGTAAAATCTGTTTCATGCCCCACGGCCGACACGACAGGCTTTGAATTTTTAATAATTTCACGAGCAAGGCTCTCAGTATTAAAAGGTTGCAAATCTTCAATTGAACCGCCACCACGAGCAATGATAATAACGTCAATTTCTTTTTCTTTGTCAAAATATTTTAATCCATTAATAATGGTATTTTCAGCACCTTCACCTTGCACCCGTGCGGGGTAAACGACAATATTTAGATAAGGATTTCTTCTATGACTAACAGTAATAATATCATGAAGCACCGCTCCTGTAGTCGAAGTAATAACTCCTACTGTCTTTATTCTTTTTGGGAGCTCCTTCTTGTGCTTTTTATCAAAAACTCCCTCAAGTTCTAATTTGTTTTTAAGCTCTATAAACCTTTTAAATAATAATCCGCTACCATAAGGCGTAATAGTTGTTACATAAATATTAAGTTTCCCAGATTTAACATAAAACTTCAAACCGCCTGTCACCATTACCTGGTCACCTTCTTTAACTGAGTTGCTTGTCGCACCAAACATTACACAAGAGATTAATCCCCCCTCATCTTTAAGGTTAAAGTATAAATTACCTCTTACATATGAGAGGTTTGATACTTCACCATAAACTTTTATATATTGCAACAATTCTTCCGCGTCAAAAATATTTTTTATTATCTCATTTAGTTCACTTACACTCAATGCTTTTAACATACTTTCTTAACCTTTTTTACTTGCCCTCACCTCAAAGTAAAATATTATAAAATTACTTTGAAGTTTTACTTTCAATTCTTTGTTGTTAATTTAATAAATACTATCTTTCCTTTTTTATTCTTTATCTAGTCTGTTATTCTCTTTTATTTTTATAAACTCTATTTGTTGTAAATAGAAGATAATATTCCATTTATAAATGACGGGCTTTTATCTGTTGAATATTTTTTTGCAAGTCTTACAGCCTCATTAATTACAAGACCTTTCTCCTCTTTCAAATAATCTATTTGAATTATAGAAGTAAGCAAAATTGCATGGTCAAGGGTGTAAATATCTTTAACAGTTAAAGGTTTACGCAAGAAAGAGCTGAGTTTGTTTTCTACTTCATTAAAGTTTTCTTTTAAGAAATTTAGAATAGACAAAGCATAGTCCTTTTCTTCAGCTTCTAAAGACTCTTCCTCTAACTCATCTTCAATTACAAAATCTTGACTAAAAAGATATTCAAAAACTAACTTAAATCCATAATCTCGAGCCCCTGACCTACTCATAATTCCTCCTAATAGTTCTACATAAAAAGACCCTTGTCATAAAACAACAAGGGAAAATTTATTAATATTTTGCTAACTCCTCTTTTGAAAACTCGACACCTAAGACATGAATATTAATACTATCAATCTTCGCACTTATCATGTTTGATATACCATTTTTAACATTTTCTTGTACACGATAAGCAACGTCAGCAACGCTATATCCAAAGAAAACTGTCAAATAAATGTCGATTATAATATTCTTACTTTGAGTATAAGAAACCTTCACTCCTTCAAAGTAGTTATTTGAAAAAAACCTTTTGAACCTACTTGCAAAGTTTGTACAAAGAGATGCCACGCCGCTGATTTCTTTTGCGGAAAGATTAATAATAGATAACATTATATTCTTCCCACAATAAACTTTACCATCATCGTTCTTTTCATATAGATTGCTATTATTGAACATATTTTA
This sequence comes from uncultured Christensenella sp., assembly GCA_949282135.1. Classification (GTDB taxonomy): domain Bacteria; phylum Bacillota; class Clostridia; order Christensenellales; family UBA1242; genus UBA7862. Next base: position 22,827 of record CASDOR010000027.1, on the reverse strand, counting down.
CCCCTATTATTTATAGTAGTATATCATGCCAATAATAATTATGCAATTGATTTTTTATGCAACTGGAATAATTTTAATATAGTCAATATCTCTGCCCCCAGTCTTACTTTGTATAATTTCTACAATTTGTGCAACTTCTGATTCGATTAGTTCCGCACTTTTTACCATAACGTTAATATATGTTGAAGAGTAGTTTACAAACACATCATTAAATCCTTTTGCTTTAATAAGTCCTTCCATGTCGCTTTCTATAAGCATTGAATCAAGAACTTCTGCAAGGTCTGCTTCTGCCTGTTCTTTTGCCTCAGCACTACTTGAACTGCTTGCTATAATTTGCTCAAATCTATCAATAGCTTCATTTCTAGTGTTTGTCCTGTCAAGTCTACTTGTTTCAAAGAAAGATTCTGACGAATAATCATAATCGCTATTTGTTGGTGTGGTACTAGCAGTATTGTTAAGTATAATATTTAAAACTCCAGTAATAACTAGAAGTGCCACCATAGATACTAATACTATAATTTTTTTCTTTTTTGTTAACATAAACATATTCCCCCTTTAATTTCCTGCAAAAACTTCTATTTTAGAAGTGCTTAGTTTAAACATTGCTTGTACAAGTTTTATAATTTCAAGTTTAACATTTGCATTTTTTGCCCCGCTTGCCACAATTATCACTGACTCAGGCTCCGGCATTATCTCTTGCAAAACAACCACTTCTTCCTTTCCGTCTTGAGTAATAAGTATAGGACTCTTAGTCTCAATCGTTTTCCCATTTTCAAGAGTTTCTATAGTCATGTCATATGCAATTTCCTTTTTTATACCTTCAGTAAAGTATAGCATTACATGTGTTTCGCCTGCTCCGTTCATAGAACTTATGAGCTCCTCCATTTCTTTAGTTAAGCTCTCTACATATTGGTCAAAAATGGAGTTTGGACTAATGGTTGTCCCCTTATTCTGACTTTCATCATTAGAATTAAATAAACCAGCTGAAGAAAAATACACTAGCAAAATTATAGCAATAAAAAGAATAGTCAAAATAATGTCTAGGTGTTTAATTTTTTTAAGTTTTTCAAAAAATCCTTGAAATAACTTTTTCTTTTCCTTTTCCTCACTCATAAAAAATCACATTTTCCTTATCTATGTCGACCTCCTGTCTGATTATTGCTATAATTTTTGTATACTTATCTATATTCAGATTTTCACTATAAAGAACTAAATTTTTTAAATCGACAAAAACAGTTTTTATTTCCAGTTTTTCTTCGCTGTAAGTCGCATCAATTTCAATTTTTACTCCACTATAACCATTACTTTCTAGACTGTTTTCAATATCAGAACAAAGTGCCTTTGTTAGATTTTTTTGCGTATCTATTACAAATTCGGTATCAATTTCAATATTGTTAATCAAATTAGAAAAATTTATATTGTCTATATCTAAATTCTTTAGCGGTGACACAATAACTAAAACTGACACTACTGCTACTACGCTTTTTAGAATCTTATTTGTCTTTCCCTGTGGCAAAATGACCTCAATAAGAACTCCTATTAGAACAATTGACACAATACTTAAAACCCACATTGAAACTTGGCTCATATAATTCCCCCCAAAAATTTAATCTAACTAAAACACATTTGAACAACTCATTAAAAGAGACACAGATATTAGATACATAAAACTTGTTGCAAGGAGACACACAACAAGCATGTTAAGGCTTTTTGAGATTGAAAATAGGAAGTTGCTAACCTTAGAATCTCCTAAAGGTTCAAGTATTGCTGAAGTTAATTTGAGTAGTAAAAGAACAATAATTATTTTTATTAATGGAGAAAATACGACCGAAAATAAAAGTAAAAGTCCTGACACACCAACTGCGTTCTTAATTAGAACACTTCCCGCAAGTATCACACTTACTCCATCAGAAAGATACGAGCCTAAAATTGGAATGTAACTTTTTATAGCAAATTTTGCAGTTTTGAGAGAAATAGAATCAATACTTGAAACAGTTAATCCTTGCATAGTTAAAAACGCTATAAAAATGGTGAAAATTATTCCAACCATATAGTTAAATAAGCTACTAAAAAACTTTGAAAATTTTTCAAGCCTAACATTGTTTGATAGATTGCCTACAACACCAAACACAATACTAAATATAAAAATAGGTATTAAAATATTAGTAAAAATTTTTGTTATACTTGTTGAAAGAATTGCAAGTAATGGCTGAAAGGTGGAAGCTGTCATAACGCCTCCTATAGCAGTAATAAGAGTAAGAATTATAGGAAAAATTAATTCCATTTGAGTTTCAATAAGACTTACCACGTCTGAAGTAGTAATAAGCAAATCAAAAATAAGTTTAATAACAACAAGAGCAGTCGCACTAAAAGCAATAGTTGAAATAAGAGTATTTACTGACTTATTTTTGTCACTAGAAGAGACTTGAAGCACTAAACTTGACAAAAGAGACAAAGAAATAATTATTGCAAAATAAGGTAGATAACTAGTAATATTTCCAAATAGAGTATTAAGTGCATAAGGCAAAAAACTATCATATAAGTCAGCATTTTCAGCATTAATAAATTTTTTAACTATATGGGCAAAACTACTACTCCCCACTAGCCCTTGTTCATCTTCACCAAGCCCCCCTAAGACATCATTTAACCCACTAAAATCAATATCTTCTAGCTGGTCATCAATACTTTCATCTATTTCCTCTTGTACAAGTCTTAGTTTTATAGGATCTTTACGTGAAAAAACATCCGCACTATTTTTTTGTGCAACAAATAAAAATGGTACAAATAAAATAAACAAAAAAATAAATACTATCTTTTTTTTCACGGCAAAATCTCTATAATAACATTTAATAAATTTGAAATAATGGGAAGTGCTAAACAAAGTATTAATATTTTTCCAGCAATAACAATCTTCTCACCAATACTTGCATTTCCAGTATCCACACAAATACCGCTAGCAAATTCAGTTAAAAAGCCAACTCCAACGATTTTTAACATATTTGACCAAAGTTCATAATTTAAATTTGTTTTATTAAATATTGTTAAAAAATAATCAAAAACTGTTTTAAGTTCGTCAATAATCATAAATAATATGACTATGGAACCAGCGATTACAACAACTATGTAAAACTCCGGACGAATTTGTTTTATAATAAGAGCAGCAATACAAGTAAGTAGTCCTATACCAATAATTCTAAAAATATCCATATTTACCTAATAAATTAAAAATAATTCTTTCACCGCATTAAACAAGTCGTTTATCATGTTTACTGCCATTAGAAGTACTATAATCACCCCTGCAAGAGTTGCAAAAGTAGAAATCTCATCCTTACCTATATTCTTTAAGACTTGAGATACAACAGCAGTTAAAATACCAATCGCCGCAATTTTTAAAATGATACTATAATCCATTTTGCCCCCTTAGTCTCTAAATAAAAATAATGACAAAAGTTATACCTAAAATAATAAATAATTTTAAATATAGACTAGAAAACTTTTTATATTCAAAGATAGACTTATCTTTCTTGTCACTAAATTTTTTATTATTAATCTCCAGTCTTTCTATTTCTTCCTCTTTAGCCATCTCTCCAAGCGAACTAAAAAAATTAAATATTTCTTCCATTTCTTCTCTATCTAAAAAATTTAACTTGTCATATGCTTTAAACTCGCTCGTTTCTATATTTTTTAATAAAAACTGCTCAAAATGCGATAAAAATAAATAAAAATCGGTATGAAAACTCGCTTTATTTTTACTTATTATTTCTATAAGTTTACTTTGACTATAGGAAATTGAGAGTTTGGTTATTTCAAAATAAGAGCATAAATCCAAGTAAAACTCTTGCCTTCGTTTAAAATATTTTGAAATTAAAATGCCAATTATAAGACTGCAAGAGAACACAATAATTAGTAAAATAATTTTCATTAATAACTAATACACCTCATTCCCTCATCATATATTCCCTCAATAGTCCCCGGTCCGTCTCTTGACGACAGAACAACAAACCTTGAAAAAACTTTATTCTTTAGTACAATATCAAAATCTAGCTTGTACTTTAAATCTTCAACATCCCTTGCATGAATTGATGCAATTATGTTGACCCCCGAATTACTTGCAGAGACCACTGCGTCATAATCTCTTTTATTACTAATCTCGTCTGTTACAATAATATCTGGTCTAAGACTTCTAATACCATTCTCAAAAGCATAATCCTTGTGAGTGCCACTTAGAATATCAGAAAAATTTCCAACATCAAGAGTACTTACTCCATTAAAACAATTTGCTATTTCAAATCTTTCATCAACAATTAAAACATTATAGCAATAATTTTTTTGTGAAAGTTCCCAAACTATATCTCTAATAAAAGTTGTCTTACCACATCCAGGAGGAGAGACAATAAGTGTATTTAAAAATCTACCATCAAATAAATATGGCAAGACATTTTCACTACACCCTCGAGCCTCTCTAGGGATTCTTATTGTTAAACTATTAATGTTTTTTAAGGTTCTAATAGACTCTTTATCATAAACGCCTTCTCCACTAAGTCCAATCCTAATCCCGCCCTTTGTTGTTATAAAACCGCTCTTAATTTCATTTGAAAAGGCATATACGGAATTTTCACAAGCTCTTTTAAATATCTCATCAATTAATGATTTGTCTACACTTATCGCTTTTTCAATATTGCCAGTTAATCCGTCATTTGACAAAAAATAAGATTTGTTTGCAATACTTATTACAATTTTTTTGTTTAGTCTTAATCTTATTTCATTAATCTTGTCAATAGGAGTCTTGCTAATTATCTTTAAAAAATCAAACGGAAAAAGTTCATCAAACATTCTTTTCTCCTTTACTCCTATTTATATTTTTAAAAAAATAAAAAAAGGAATAAACGACAAAAAATCTATTTTTTTGCTTTATTCCCTTATTTTTTAACAATTTAGTCAAATAATGCTTTAGTAAAAAATCTATCTTTTTGAAGAAACTTACTTAAAGTGTCAACCAATTCAAAAAAAGTTTAAAAAAAGAAATTTACTTATCTTTTAATCATAGTAAAAAAGTACAAAGTAAAGATAAACATAAAAATCAACTTAATTTCCTTTATAATAAAAAAATTGCACTAGACGCAACATTAAACTAAAAAGTTTAATTACATCAGTGCAACTTTTAAAATCGTTATCTAAACAACACCATCAAAAATCTCTAAAAACCTAGACTCTTTCCATATATGTTCCAGTTCTAGTATCAATCCTAATTCTGTCGCCATTATTGACAAATAGAGGTACTTGAAGAGTAACACCTGTTTCAAGTTTAGCAGGCTTTGTACCTGCTTTTGAAGTATCCCCTTGAATACCTGGCTCACACTCAACAATATTTAACTCAACAAACATTGGAGGTAGTACAGAAAATGCCTTACCCTTATAAAATTGAATAGAAACCATCATATTTTCAATAACATACTTCATAGCTTCCTCAACTTGGTCATAATTTAGAGGAATTTGTTCGTATGTTTCCATATCCATGAAATAATAAATTCCACCTTCGTTGTAAAGATATTGCATTTCCTTTCTTTCAATTTTTGCTTCCTCAACCTTTTCTGTTGGGTTAAAAGTTCTTTCCAAAACTTGTCCTGTTACGACATTTTTTATTTTAGTTCTAACAAAAGCAGCCCCTTTCCCTGGCTTAACATGTTGGAAATCAACTACGCTGTAAACACTGCCATCATATTCAAACGTAACACCTTTTCTAAAATCTCCTGCAGAAATCATTTATCTTTCCCCTTTTTTTATTCATAATAATACTACTACATTTAATTGTGATATATTTTTAAATAAAAATCAAGTAAATTTACGTAAATTACTTATATCACTTAAAGCTACAAAAGTAAATCACATCGACTTCTCAAATTTTTTTACAAAAAATTTACTTTTTTACCTCGCCTCACCCAGCTTTTGAATTTTGTATTTTTATCGGTTTTTGTAAAAAAACAAACTTCTTTTTACTAAAAATTTCACTAAGAATATAATTTAATTAGATAAAGCATCTAAATAATAAATCAAAATTGAACAACTCACCGCAGCATTAAGTGACTCAAGATTATTTTTCATAGGAATAGAGATAATCATTGATGCGTTTTCCTTTATGTTTTTTGACACCCCACTGCCTTCATTTCCTATAGCAACTCCAATTTGAGGCAAACTAGACTTAATTTTAAAAATATTTTCTCCTTCCATGCTCGCTACCATATATTTTAGTTTGTTTCTATTTGCAAAGTCTAGGAAATCATTATCACAAGCAAATTTTTTTGTTTTAACTTTAAAAATACCACCCATTGAACTTCTAATAACTTTTTGATTAAAAATGTCTACGCAATTTATAAGAAAAATATTTGTAAAACTAGTCCCAGATGCAGAACGAATAATAGTCCCTAAATTCCCCGGGTCCTGAATATTATCTAAAACAATAAAATTCTCATTTAAATTAATCTCGTTTTTTAAACTTTTTAAATCAATTACTCCGATAATTCCCTGAGGAGTTTTTGTATCCGACAAGTATTTTATTATGTCTTCACTAACAATATGATAGTCATAGTTAAATAAAAGAGGAAAATTTTTTAAATAATATTCCTCTTTTTTACTACTTATTAAAGTATACCTAAGACTGCACCCGCAACTAATAGCTTCATTAATTAACTTTATATTTTCAAGAAAAAGTGCATCTTTTGGCTCTTTCTTTATTTTTAAAGTGTCTACAATAACTTTATTTTTTCTTGATTTAATTATCTCCACACTTAAATCCTCATAGTAAACTTAAGCTTTAACTTCTTCAACAAGTTTTGCAAAAGCTGGCTTATCATTTACTGCCATATCAGCAAGTAATTTACGATTCAAAGTAATATTTTTGACTTTTAAACCATTAATAAATTTGCTATAACTAATACCATTTACTCTGCAACCTGCGTTTATTCTTGTAATCCAAAGTCTACGCATATCTCTTTTTCTAAGTTTTCTACCAATGTAAGCATGCATAAGACTTCTCATAAGCGACTCATTAGCGACCCTTACTAGTCTATGTCTTGCACCCCAAAAGCCTTTAGTTTGCTTTAAAATTGCTCTTTTATGTTTGTTTTTATTAACTGCTCTCTTTATTCTCATTTCTTAAGTCCTCCTTATTAACCTTGCACAAGAGTTTTAATCGTCTTAGATTGTGCTTTACTTACATAGGTCGACTTCCTAAGATCTCTTTTATTTGCTGTTGTTTTCTTTGTTAATATGTGTCTTCTACCTTGCTTTGACCTCTTTATAAGTCCCGACTTTTTTACGTCAAATCTCTTTTTTGCTGCACTATTTGTTTTTTGTTTTGGCATAATGTTTCTCCCCCTTAAATGTTATTTTTTTATAGGTGCTAGAACCATAAATATGTTTCTTCCCATAATTTCTGGAGCCTTTTCTACGACTCCATAGTCCCTCACAATCTCGAAAAAGGAATTCATAATTTCAACACCAATTTCAGGTCTTGCTTGTTGTCTTCCACGCATACGAATGCTGACTTTTACTTTGTCACCACCTTCTAAAAACCTTCTTGCATGGCGAGCCTTTATTTCGACATCGTGAGTATCAATTGTCATTGATAATTGTACTTCTTTTATATCAACAGTTTTTTGCGCTTTCCTTTGCTCTTTTAACCTCTTTGCCTGCTCAAACTTAAACTTACCATAGTCTATAATTTTACAGACTGGAGGTGTAGCTGTTGGAGAAATTAGTACCAAGTCTAGATTTTGCTCCTCAGCAATACTAAGCGCTTCCCTACTTGACATTATCCCAAGTTGCTCATTATTCTGACCTATAAGTCGAACTTCAGGAAATCTAATGTCCTCGTTTAATAATTGTTGATTTTTAATAGTAAATACCTCCTATTGTTTTTAATTATCCACAAAAAAAGTGGACGCAAAAAGTCCACTTTTAACAATCTAAAATAATAGTTTGCTTAACCGTTTGAACACATTTATTAAACGGTGAGAAGTGGGACTTCTTCTTAAAACAACGAAATTATATCATAACAAATATATGTCGTCAAGTATTTTTTTATTATATTTTTTTACTATCTCTTTCAAAAACAAGCTCTTTAATAAACTCGTCTAACTCCATATTTCCTAGGTCGCCACCGCTTCTACTCCTAACGCAAATATTGCCATTTTCCATTTCTTTTTCACCTAAAATTAGCATATAAGGAATTTTTAAAAGTTGTGCCTCTCTAATCTTTTTACCAATTTTCTCATTTCTGTCGTCTACTTCAATCCTAAATCCGTGACTTTCAAGTTTTTCTTTAACCTTAAGCGCATATGGAAGAATAGAATCGTTAATATTCATAATTTTTATTTGAACTGGTGCAAGCCACAAAGGAAACGCACCCGCAAAGTTTTCTGTAATTATACCAATAAATCTATCAATTGAACCATAAATAACACGGTGAATCATTACAGGCTCTTTTTTCGTACCGTCCGCGTCAACATACTCAAGATTAAACCTCTTTGGTAGTTGCATATCAAGCTGAATAGTACCACACTGCCAAGTCCTCCCTATTGCATCCTTAATGTGAATGTCAATTTTTGGTCCATAGAAAGCACCATCACCCTCATTAATAATATACTCCTTACCAAGTTTGTTTAAAGCATTTTTAAGTTTATCTTCAGCTTCTCTCCAAGTTTTTTCATCTCCAATATGGTCTTCTGGCATGGTTGAAATTTCAAGATGATATGTTAGTCCAAAAGTAGTATAAATTTTATCAACTAGACTAAGTACATTTTGGACCTCGCTTTCAATTTGCGAAGGCAACATAAAAATATGTGCATCGTCTTGTGTAAAGCTTCTTACTCTAAAAAGTCCGTGAAGAGTTCCACTTGCCTCATGTCTATGAACTTTTCCAAGCTCACCAATCCTAAGTGGAAATTCTTTATAAGAATGCATATTTTCCTTATAAAACAACATACAACCAGGACAATTCATAGGTTTTATCGCAAATTCCGTATCTTCCATGTTAAATGTGTACATATTTTTCTTGTAATGCTCCCAGTGCCCAGATAATTTCCATAGCGACTTATCCATAGCAATTGGAGTCTCAATTTCAATATAACCTGCTTTTTTGTGTTCCTCTCTCCAAAAATCAATAAGCAAGTTCTTTAACGTAACACCCTTTGGCATATAAAAAGGCATACCTTGTGCATAGTCAGAAATAAAGAAAAGATTAAGCTCACGGCCAAGTTTTCTATGATCTCTCTTCTTTGCCTCCTCTAACATTTTTTCGTGCTCTTCAAGCTCTTCCTTTGTCTCAAAACCATAACAGTAGACTCTTTCTAGCATCTTATTCTTTTCGTCACCTCTCCAGTATGCGCCACTAACTCTACTTATTTTAAAAGCAAAATTTTTAAGTTCCTTAGAACTCTTGACATGAGGTCCACGACACAAATCACACCAGTCATCCCCCAGTGTATAAATTGAAATAATCTCATCATCTGATAAATCATTTATTAACTCAATCTTATAAGGATTGTCTTTAAAAATCTTTAGAGCTTCCGCCTTACTTATCTCACGTCTCTCAAAAGGTTCATCAAGAGAAATAATTCTTTTCATTTCTTTCTCAATTTTCTTAAAATCTTCAGGTGTAATTGACTCTTCTAAGTCAAAATCATAATAAAATCCGTCACTAATTGCAGGTCCAATAGTATTATGAACATTCTTAAATAGCTTATCAACTGCCTTTGCAAGCACGTGACTGCAACTGTGTCTAAACATTTCTAACTTTTCTTTTTCCATTTTTTTAATTCTCCTTTTTAAATAAAAAAAGCCCAATAACAAATAAAACTTGTTAAAGGACGAAAATAAACTTTTTCCGCGGTTCCACCTTTATTGCTAAATAAAACTTTAGCCACTTTATATTAAATTTTTTAAGTAAACAGGTCTGTGGTTTCACAAATAGATATTTCTTTTTCGCAACTTCCAGCCAATGGTTGCCTTCTCTGGTAAAGATTTTCTCTACGCTACTTGTCAGTCCTTATATAAATCAAAAAACTCTCACAACTAAAATAAGAAAAACTTTTTGATTCACTTTAAAATGGATTTTAAAACTATTTATTATTGTAAAAAACCATTTAACAATATTCATTATACCCTAAAAGAGATTATTGTCAATAATTTTACTTACAAATTTCAATTCGTGACGAAAAATAATTGTACAATTTTTTAATTAAACTATCTTTTAAACAGTCATTGCAGTGAAAAATAATCTTTTCAGGATTGAGTGCAATAAGAGACGTAAGAAGATTTGTATCATCGTAAATTATATTTTTTTCTACCAAAAAATCATTTATACTCTTCCCTTCAATATCACAAAGAAGATAACAATCTTGCTTTGAAAAAATATTTACTGCATAACATCTATGCTCAAGGTTGCTAATTAAAAATTTAATGAGTTCTAAAAAACTATCTTCACATACAATATACATAACATTGTCATTTGCGAGAGTTATAAGCTCATCCCACTTAGATTTTAAAAATCGTAAAACAAAGTTTATAAAAGAATTAAAGTATAACGCATGCTTAAAATTCAGATTTTCTAATATTACTTCCTTATCTAGGTCACTATCAAAACAAAAAAGGGCCTCTAAAAAAACTTTCATATTATCATTTTTTGCTTTTTCAAAATCGAGTTTGTCTAAAATGTAATCTCTCTTGTAGAAAAGCAAAATAATTTCAGCAATTTTTTCTCTCAAAAAGTTTTTAATCTCATTTTGTTCTTCACTTGGCACAGCCACAAGCACCACATGATAGTTTAGGCATAAAACACTTACCACTATACCATGTCTATTTTTAATATAATCAAAGATTTTTGTCTTAAAACCTTCGGCTATCATGTCACTTTCGAAATAAAAACAAAATTCAACCATAAAATTTAACCTATCACTATTTTATGCAGTAAAATTAGATATACTCACTAAAAACAAAAATTTTAAATGTATTTTTGTAGCAAAATTTAGAAATTTTTATCTCGAAGAATATTTTTTACATAAAATTATGAAATTTTAAAATCAAACCTCTTAATTTAACTAATGAAACATGCTTTTATTAAAAATTAATACTCTATCAGTTTATAGCTTTTATAAATAATAAGTCCAATACCTCTAAATAAACATATCACTAAACTATGATAAAACAAACATTGAACGAAAGCCGATAGGCGTATTAGTATGAGCTAGATGGCTACCAACAAAAAAGTAGAAGGCGCCAGCAGCAGTAGTATCATAAGTAGCACCTCCACGAAGAACGCCAAATGTATAACTAGTTGAATTATTACAAAAATAATAGTCACATAAACCTGTTGACGAGCTCGCAGTAGTTGAGTCTTTAGAAGGCATTCCAATAAGGCTTCCCCCCCTTAACCCCTTTTCTATAAGAGAATAAGGGAGAGACGAAAGCCGTAACGAGGATGGGCAGCACTATACAGAGTATCGCAACTCAAGTCGAAGACCCCGGCACCATCAGCACCACTAGTACAACCACCACGATTAAAGCCATAAATGCTACTAGTTGAAGCCCATATATAATAAAAGTCGCACGAACCTTGTGATGTCCCTGTAAAAGATACAGACGAGTCAGAAAGCCCAATTAAAGACATCATTGTATTACTACTTGTACTATCTACCGACTTGTACGTTTGTCCATATCCACTTCCACTTTTTAGTGCAAAACCTAATTCTTCATATCCAAGTCCTGTTAAGTATTCTCTACTTGCATACGAAGATGATGATGTGAGTAACCAATTCCCTGTTTCATAATCATAATCATTGTAATTTATAAATTCTCTTATTTCTCCATCTATACTTATATGCCCCGTTCCAAATATCCATGTCCTAACATTTCCCCATGGATTTGCCATTCCAAGGCAAAATACTGAGGTATATTTATCACTTCCTACATAGCCGTCGACTAGATATCTTGTATTATTTGAGGTGTCTGTATAGACCAAAAATTGTGTTGAATAAAGCCCTTCAGGGTCGTCCTCGTATCTATATGTAGAATTGTAGCCATAGTTCATTCCAGCCTCGTTATAGCCATTTTGAGAAAGTCTATATGCACCGTCAACTAAAGTAAACTCTGCACTGCCTTTCTGACTTGAATTATACACACCTATTGTACCACCGCCTTTTCCAGACTCATATCTAGTTTCAGCATCGTGAGAGACGTCGTCGCTCTCTCGTCCAGTGGTAATTATCGCACCACTCTCACTTGTGACAGTTGTACCAGAGGTATTATATAGTGAGTATGTATATGTGTTGCCGTAGCCAACAGTTGCTTGGGAGTCGTTATTTGCATATTTTACGAGGTAGAGAAGATTATAAATATAAGCTGTATAGTTTTCTCCTTGTACCCCTGTTGCTGTTCTGTATTCGCTTGATAAGCCTGAACTTTCCCAGGCTCTCGTTAAGTTACTCGCCCAGAGCATCATATTTGTTTGATTTGTGCTAACTGTCGCTTGGCTATCTGTTGTTCCGTCATTATAGTTGTAGTTTGTAATTAAGTAACTTGCACTTCCATTTGTTGTTGGCGTACTATCATATATGTAGCTCCTACATATTACTCCATAACTGTTTTTGGCTACACTATGGTCTGAATTAAATATAGTTGCTTCAAAGGTTGCTGTATACCACTCTTTAACGTAAACCGGAGTTATACCCATAGGCAAAGTTATATCTTCAAAATCTTCTAAGGTTTCGGCTATGTGTATGTATTGTCTTTGTACCCCAGTGTCGTCAGGTGCAATATAGCGTGCTATGTATATCTCTGGGTAATATGTATAAACGTCTACTGTAAAGGTCTCTTCTTCTGTTAAAGTCCTCCCACTTGCTAGAGTATACCCACTAGGTAATGCAACTTCTCTACCATACCATTCAAATGGGTAGTCTGGGTCACTTAGTTTACCTATTATCTCACCTGTATTAATATCTACATTTACATTGTCTATTTTCCTATATACTGGTGCTGTATAGTAGTCATCTTCAGTATATGTTACTCCGTCTGGATTTCCGTCTTGATTTTCATCAGTAAGCATGCCAGCTAACTCACTTAAACTATTACTTTCTACTTTTACTGCATTAGCATTAAGTGTTGCATTGTATCCTATTTTTGTCCAACTTGGGTCGGATTGATTAATTGGTTGAAAAACTGTTAATGCCTCAAACATTGGTGCATTATATACTATATTTACACCACTATTAATAGCGAGTTGACGAAGTGCCCATGCGTTTATACTAAGAATACTTAATGTAAAAACGCATAGCATCATAAATGCACTTATTTCAAGTCTTACTCTTGTCCTTTTCAATCCAAACTCCCCTTTTAAATATTTTACTTTTGTGACTTTTTAACTCTACAAAATCTTTTTATACTCAAACTATTATTACCGAGTACTTATTCTTTACATTTTCATTAAGCTCATATACTAGGTTTTATTATTTATCGCGGTATTTTTGCTACCACTACACCTAGAGTTTTATGTAAAAACGACTCTAAATTCCCAGTATACTAGTTATATTGTACAGTTTTTGCGTGTTTTAAGCAAATTATTTTTTAATAATTATTGTAATTTATTAATTAAAGTAAAGTAGATAATTATTATACAAGGTCAGCATGCGGCTATTACTCTAGACTACTGGTACAATAGGAATAGAAAAACTTGTAAAATTATACATGGCGGTGGGCGGTTGTTACTCGATGGCAAAGCCTCGAGTGACAACAAATGCCGTAGGCATTTTTTTTGCAAAAAAAATTTTTGCAAAAAGCCCACCGCCCACTTATCTTCTACGTCTTACTTAGTTTAAAGTCACTACATTGTGGACAACTAGAAACTCTAGTTATCCACAACTCCGTAAATTCCCAAAATTTACAAGTAAGTGTACCCCCGAAATTTTGTCAAATGATTTATTCACATTTCTAAAATATTTTTGAGTTTTCCACAATTTGATTTTATAATTATTCTAAAATTTTATTTAAAAAATTAATTCAAAAATAAAAAATTATTAATAGTAAAGCTTACATTGATAAAGCTTTATTATAGAAAATTTAATCTTAAATACTCTACTAGTACTACAAACAATACTTTCACCTCTAAAGTAATTTTTTATTAAACTAATATTTTAAATGCTTTATAGCATTATAAACAACACCTAATTTACCAAATCAAATAAAAAAGAATAAAAAGATATCAATCTTCTTATTCCATTTTATAATATATGATTTTACAATATTATTTCATTAGTGGGAACAAAACCACATCTCGAATTGACTCTTGATTTGTGAGTAAGCACATCAATCTATCAACCCCAAATCCGAGCCCAGAAATTGGTGGCATACCATGTTCCATAGCTCTAAGGAAATCTTCATCAAGCTCCATAGCCTCATCATCTCCACTTAGCCTTGCCTTTGCTTGTTCTTCCAAAGCTTCCCTTTGAACAACTGGGTCAACAAGCTCCGAATAAGCCTTACAAATTTCATCCCCACATACAAGAATTTGGAACATATCAATTCGTCTATTGTCCTCATCATTTCTTCTTGCAAGAGGCACAAGACAAGCAGGATAATTGTAGAGAATAGTAGGTTCAATTATATTTTCCCTTATTTTTCTCTTATAAATATAGTCTATAACCCCACCTACAGTCTTACACTCATTAAAATCTTCCATAGAGAATAACTTTGTTTTCACAACCGCCTTTTTAAGCAGGTTAACATCTGAAAAATCAAGCACATTAAACCCTAAAATATCATTAATGGTCTCAGTGTAATTTATTCTCTTAAATTCTTTTGAAAAATCAAGAGTATGCCCCCTAAATTCAAGAGTCAAATTTCCATCGTTGACACATTTAATTGCCTCTCTTAAAAAACGTGAGAAAAATTCAATATTGTCCTCAAAATTCCAATAGGACGCATACCACTCAACCATAGTAAATTCCTGTAAGTGACTTGTGTCCATACCCTCATTTCTAAAACACTTTGCCACTTCAAAAACCCTATCAAAACCACCTGCTATAACTTGTTTTAAGTATACTTCCGGTGCAATTCTAAGGTTGCACACCTTGTCAAGAGCATTGTGTTTTGTGAAAAAAGGCTTTGCACTTGCACCACATACAGCACTTTGAAGAATAGGAGTCTCCACCTCAGTAAATCCATTTTCTTCAAGAAAACGTCTAACAAAAGACAAAAATTTACTTCTTTTTAAGAAAACTCGCCTACTTTCCTCATTACTAACAAGGTCCATGCATCTTTCCCTATAACGTTGGTCAAGATTAGTCAAGCCATGATACTTTTCAGGCAAAGGTAAAATAGCCTTAGAAAGTAGCTCATAATTGTGTGTCCTAACGGTTTTTTCTCCAGTATGAGTAGTATACAACTCCCCCTCAATGCCTATAAAGTCACCAATGTCAACCATAGACTTAAAAAAGGCATACTTCTCCTCGTCTACTTCGTTTCTACTAATACTTATTTGAAGCCTTGCATTGATATCTTCAATCGCAAAAAAACTAAGCTTGCCCATAACACGCCTAAACGTAATCCTTCCGCAAACTCTAACTTTTTCACCATCGCTTAAATTTTTTGCCTCAATTAATCTGTGTGTCCTTTTGTAGCTGTCCTTATAGACAATTATGCCTTTCTCTTTTAATTCTTTAACCTTATTCTTCCTTATGTCAATCTCACTAGATAGGTTTTGTGTTTCCATTATTTGCTTCCTTTGTCTATTTTTTGCTTTTCCTCTTCCTCATCCATTAGTTTGTTGTAAACCTCAAACACCTTGTCAATCACGTCAATATCGGAAACAAGATTTAGATAATCACCATCATCCTCTTTCTCACCTTCAACTATCTCAAAAACAAGTGCCTCATCCTCACCTATACCTTCCATTTGTTCCATAGGTTTTAAAATAGCATATATCTTTTCCTCAACTGGAATAAGTGCTATTTGCTCAAATTTTACCTCTTCCCCTTTTTCATTAAAAAGTGAAATTGGACTAACATCATCCTCATCAAAAAGACGGTCTATAGGGCTTTTTTCTTCTTCACTCATTTGTCATTCTCCTTTATTTTTTTGTGTTTAAATAATCTTGCAAAATTATTGTTGCAGAAAGCTTATCAATATACTTTTTTCTGTCTTCCCACTTAATGTTGCGGCTCTTTAAAATTTCTTCTGCCTCGACACTTGTAAGACGTTCATCTACAAAGGTTATTTTAGCTTGAGACTTATTTTCAAGTTTTTTTGCAAACTCTCGAGTTGCAACTGCTCGCTCTCCCTCACTCCCGTCCATATTGACAGGTAGTCCAATAATAACTTCATCCACCTCTTGAGTTTTAATAAGACTAGTAAGATAATCTAAATCTTTGTTTAAGTCTACTCTTGTGTAAGTCTCATATGGGCTTGCAATGATGTTAAGCAAATCACTGAAAGCTATGCCAATCCTCACCTCTCCATAATCAAGTGCCATTTTCCGTTTCAATTCTAACTCAAAAACTCCTCAACAATATCATCTGCAATAGTAGTTTAACATAAATAAGTAAATTTTAAAAGTATTTTTTCTACTTTTGTTTTTATTCTATAAAAAAGTCACAAAATTTACATGCTTATAACTGCATGTTTTAGTAAAGAAAACATTTGTTATTGATAATTTTATGTAAATCTTCCACGCACATATGCTCTTTGCGTACACGTGCGACCACGAGAGACGTCGCCCTAAGGGCTCCCACCTCTCTTAGGCCGCACTCACTATACTGATTGTCCATTTAGTAGTAGGTTTGAGGCACTCCCTCTACCCACCACCATTAATTCGCACTCTCCTAGTAATGGCTATCTAAATTCCGCAACTCCCTTAGACCGCACTCCTCTACACAATTTGTCCGTCTACCATTAGCTTTGAGTCTCTCCTCACACGTGCGACCACGAGAGACGTCGCCCTAGGGGCTCCCACCTCTCGTGACCGCACTCTCATTACACCAGCTATTCTTTAGCAGTAGCTTTAACCCCACTTACTACCATTAAACAATAATCTCTTTTTTTACCATTAACAACTTTTTATTAAATAGGTCTAGGCTTCCCAGTCACCTCATCATACTTCCATTTCCCCGCCCAATATACAGGTCTACTAGAATCACTCCACCCTGAACTCCACCCACTAGGCTTACTTTCCACCTCACAATAAATTGTAAGATGATAACAATAGCTAAATGCAGAACCTCTTATACTCGTGACTGAACTAGGAATTATAATAGAGGTGAGACTACTGCAACAATTAAACGCAGCATATCCTATACTCGTAAGCATTGAGTTTTCTCCAAAGTTTACAGTTTCAAGACTACCGCAATACTCAAACGCATTACTTCCTATACTTGTGAGTTTTGAATTATCTCCAAAATTTACTGTTTCAAGACTACTACAACCCTGAAATGCAAAACTTCCTATGCTCGTAAGCATTGAGTTGTCTTCAAAGTTTACAGTTTCAAGGCCACTGCAACCCTGAAATGCAAAACTTCCTATACTCGTCACAGAGTTTGGTATTGTAATACTCGTCAAACTATTGCAATTACTAAATGCAGAACCTCCTATGCTCGTAAGCATTGAGTTTTCTTCAAAGTTTATGGTTTTAAGGTTACTGCAACCAGAAAATTCAGAATTTCCTATACTCGTCACAGAGTTTGGTATTGTAATACTCGTCAAACTACTGCAATTTCTAAATGCAGAATCTCCTATGCTCGTAAGCATTGAGTTGTCTTCAAAGCTTATGGTTTCAAGACTACTGCAATCCTCAAATGCAGAATTTCCTATACTCGTGACTGAACTTGGAATTATAATAGAGGTGAGACTACTACAATAATAAAATACTTCTTCTCCTATACTTGTGAGCATTGAGCTCTCTTCAAAATCTACAGTTTCAAGACTACTGCAACCACGAAATGCAAAATCTCCTATACTCGTGACTGATCTTGGAATTTCAATACTTGTAATAGTTAAG
The DNA here is from genome assembly GCA_949282135.1 of uncultured Christensenella sp. Classification (GTDB taxonomy): domain Bacteria; phylum Bacillota; class Clostridia; order Christensenellales; family UBA1242; genus UBA7862. Next base: position 4,787 of record CASDOR010000027.1, on the reverse strand, counting down.
TTTTTATAAAAAGCATATCTTTTTATAGAATACGTTCTACCATCATCAAAAGTTGGAAGTGTAATATCTACACCTTGACCTTTGTAATCTACTAAGTAATGATTTTCCTCTAAATCCTTATACATTACAAATTCATTATTATCTTCAGTATAATATATTCCTGTTAACCCCTCCTCTTTCTTTATTTCTACTGCATAATAACCTACATAGCCATTATTAGCACTTCCTGCTGTTATATTTAGTCCGTCACTCCCTGTTAAATCATACACCTCTGCTAGTTTATAACAATACCTAAATGCGTCATCTCCTATACTCGTAACACTCTCTGGTATTGTAATTGAGGTAAGACTACTGCAACCAGAAAATGCAGAATTTCCTATACTCGTCACAGAGTTTGGTATTGTAATACTCGTCAAACTACTGCAATTTCTAAATGCAGAATCTCCTATGCTCGTAAGCATTGAGTTGTCTTCAAAGTTTATGGTTTCAAGACTACTGCAATCTTGAAATGCATAATTTCCTATACTTGTAACTCCACTTGGGATTGTAATAGAGGTGAGACTACTGCAATTATAAAATGTCTGATTTCCTATACTTGTGACTCCACTTGGGATTGTAATAGAGGTGAGACTACTGCAATCTCTAAATGCAGAAACTCCTATGCTCGTGACTCCCTCAGGTATTGTAATTGAGGTGAGACTACTGCAACCCCAAAATGCAGAACCTCCTATACTCATAAGCATTGAGTTGTCCCCAAAGTTTACAGTTTCAAGACTACTGCAGCCATTAAATGTAAAATTTCCTATACTTGTAACACTCTCTGGGATTGTAATAGAGGTTAAATTATCGCAAGAATAAAATGCATCATCTCCTATACTTGTGACACCCTCTGGTATTGTAATTGAGGTGAGACTACTGCAATAAGCAAATGCATATTCTCCTATATTCGCGACTCCCATTGGAATAACTACACTAGTAATATTTGTGTTTTCATAGAACGCATACTCGTATATCTCATAGGTATCACCACTAAAGTCTGTGAATTTTTTCTTTACTTCATCAATACTTGGTAATTTTAATTCTTTGTCACTACCTATATAACCTAATAAAGACATTACACCAGCATTGTAATAAAAAACGTAACCTTTATCTACCACTTTTTGTACCAGAGGTGTGTTTATATCAGTAGTATATACATAATCTGCATAATAAGCTACATAACCATTATCCTCACTTCCTGCTGTTATATTTAGTCCTTCACTCCCTGTTAAATCATATACCTCTACTAGTTTATAACAATACTCAAATGCGTCATCTCCTATACTCGTAACACTCTCTGGTATTGTAATTGAGGTAATACTACTGCAATATCTAAATGCAGAAAATCCTATACTTGTGACTCCACTTGGTATTGTAATTGAGGTAAGACTACTGCAATCATAAAATGCACGTTCTCCTATAGTTTTAAGTTGTGAATTATCTCCAAAGTTTACACTTTCAAGACTATTGCAATCAAAAAAAGCCCATTCTCCTATGCTCGTGACTGAACTTGGAATTGTAATAGAGGTGAGACTATTGCAACTGTAAAATGCATAATCTCCTATATTCGTGACACCATCTGGTAATGTAATTGAGGTGAGACTACTACAACCAGAAAATGCAGAATCTCCTATACTTGTAACAGAGCTTGGTATTGTAATGGCGGTGAGACTACTGCAACCACGAAATGCAGAATCTCCTATACTCGTGACACCTTCTGGTATTGTTATAGAGGTAAGACTACTGCAATACTCAAATGCAGAATCTCCTATACTTGTGACTCCGCTTGGAATTGTGACACTTGTAATGTTGCTAACACGTCTAAATGCATATTCAGGAATTGCTGTTACTCCGTCAGGGATCTCAAGATTTGTAATAAGCTTTCCTCCTACATATAAACTGACTGCTTGGCCTGTATATAATGGTCTTGAAAAGACAGAATCATACGAAATATTTAAATAACTTGTTAAATCGTCTATACGTAATTCTTGTATGTTTATGCAATTATAAAATGCCTGATATCCTATACTCGTGACACTCTCTGGTATTGTTATAGAGGTTAGACTACTGCAATTGTAAAACGTAGAATTTCTTATACTTGTAACTCCATTTGGTATTGTTATAGAGGTAAGACTAGTGCAATCATTAAATACCCCTTGTCCTATACTCGTAAGCTTTGATTCTCCTTCAAAGTTTACAGTTTCAAGACTACTGCAACTATTAAATGCATGCTCTACTATGCTCGTGACACCTTCTGGTATTGTAATTGAGGTGAGACTACTACAACCAGAAAATGCAGAATTTCCTATACTCGTAAGCATTGAGTTTTCTCCAAGGTTTACAGTTTCAAGACTACTGCAATTATAAAAGACAAACCGTTCTATACTCGTGACACCATCACCTAAAATTACTATTGTAAGATTACTTAAATCACTAAAACCAAGATCCTTTACTTCTCCACTCTGTATTGTAAGTTGATTTATATTATCACAGCCATAAAAAATATTACTTATTGTTATACCTGTAAGATTTGTCATATCTTCAAATGTTATACTTGTAAGTCCTGTGCAACCTCTAAATGCATAACCTCCTATACTCGTGACACTATCTGGGATTGTAATTGAGCTAAGACTACTGCAATCTTCAAAAGCATAATCTCCTATACTTGTGATTTGTGATTCTCCTTCAAAAGTTGCAGTTTCAAGACTACTGCAATTATAAAATGCGTATTCTCCTATGCTCGTGACAGAACTAGGAATATTTACACTTTTAATATTAGTTAAATATGCAAATGCATACATAGGTATTTCTGTAATATTGTCAGGTATTTCAATGTTAGTTACTTCTTGACCATTTTGGTTAAGTGATATACTTGGGAGTTTATTTAAACCTGAAGATTCTAAGCCAAACATTATTTGCATGATTATATGCCATGTTGTTGGATCTTCCATGTCCACTTCTTTTGGTAAATTTTCTAAGTAACTTTCTATACTCTCAATTTGTATATTTATTTTACTAAGACTACTGCAACCATAAAATGCACGTTCTCCTAAACTCGTGAGCCTTGAGTTTTCTCCAAAGTTTACTATCTCAAGACTACTGCAACCAGAAAATGCAGAATCTCCTATACTAGTAACACTCTCTGGTATCGTAATAGAGGTGAGACTACTGCAACCAGCAAAAGAACCCACTCCTATACTCGTGACAGAACTAGGAATATTTACACTTTTAATATTAAGACCTGCAAATGCATACATAAGTATTTCTGTCATTGTGTCAGGTATTACAATGTCTGTTATTTCTTGACCATTTTGGTTAAGTGATATACTTGGAATCTTACTTGAACTAGCAAGCCCTATAATTATTTGCATGGTTATAGGCAATGTCGTTGGGTCGTTCTCGTCTACTTCTTTTGGTAAATTTTCTAGATAACTTTCTATACTTTCAATTTGTATATTTATTTCACTAATACTACTGCAACCATAAAATGCTCCTTCACCTATACTTGTAACTCCGCTTGGAATATTTACACTTTTAATATTAGTTAAAAATGCAAATGCCCCCATAGGTATTTCTGTAGTGTTGTCAGATATTTCAATATTAGTCACATCTTGACCATTTTGATTAAGTGATATACTTGGGAGTTTATTTAAACTTGAAGATTCTAAGCCAAACATTATTTGCATGATTATAGGATATGTTGTTGGGTCACTCTCGTCCACTTCTTTTGGTAAACCTTCTAAGTAACTTTCTATACTCTCAATTTGTATCTTTATTTCACTAATACTACTGCAACCGGTAAATGCCCCTTCTCCTATACTCGTGAGTTGTGAGTTATCTTCAAAGTTTACAGTCTTAAGACTAGTACAACCCGTAAATGCTCCCACACCTATAGTTTTAAGAGTACTTGGCAAAGTTATCTCTTCTATAAGTATTGGCATTGACTCATCCATAGATGCAAAAGCCCCCATCACTATCTCTTCAAGTTTTGTAGTTTCTAAGTTGACTGTTTTTAAACTTGAGCAAGACATAAAGGAAAGCATCCCAATGTTTGTTAAATCTGAATTATCTTCAAATGCTACATTTTCTAAGCTCATACACATCATAAATGCACCAAACCCAATATTTTTAACATTCTTTGGTATGGTTATTTTTTGAAGATTTATATTTGTATAGTCCCCGATTATATCTTCTTCACTTTCTCCTTCTCCTAGTTCTGGTGGAGGTATAAGCCCCAACATAATAAAGCCAAATTTTGAAAATGTATTACCTTGAATACTTATACAAGCTTCGTGTATGGCGACATTAGCTGCTTTTAGGTTTGTATCAACGAGTATTGCGTGTTTATTGTTTTCTGTTGGTAAATAATAACCATTTCCATATTTTACGGTGTCAAGCCCAGAGCATAACACAAATGCCTCACCGCCGACATACTCTACACTACTTGGTATGACTATGTTTGTAAGAGTCGTACACAACGCAAATGCTCCGCCCATAGTTTGAGCAGCTATATCAAATTTTGAATTAATACTCTTTATACTATTTGGAATCACAACACTTTCTATTTTTGCCACTCCAGTTTGCCCTTGACTCTGCCCATAAGCCATTATATCACTAAACGCGTTATATGGGATGTCGACTACGTCATGGGAGATTATGATGTTTGGGGAGGTGTTAAGTAGTGGTGCGTTTGCAAAGTCGGAGTTATGTACGTTTGGGGTTAGGAAAACTGAGTAAAGTGTAAGGTT
>CASDOR010000026.1 GCA_949282135.1 uncultured Christensenella sp. | reverse complement strand
GTTTTACATAAATTTTTTTATGTGATAAGATGTAAACGTAAAAAGTAAAATTTTAGGGGCAATTATTATGGAGTTTATTTTTCCAGCAACATTTTATAGAGATGAAGATAATGATAATTACATTGTCGCTTTTGACGATGTGAGAATTTATTGTCAAGGAAAGAGTGTCGAGGAGGCATTTTTTGTTGCTAGAAAATATTTAAAGGATTTTTGTAAATTATCACTTAAAATGTATGGGGAAGTAAAAGAAAAACCTAGAACTTACCTTGAATCTCTTCGTCAGCATAAAGGTGAGATAGTGCTACTTATTGATGCTGAGGTTAAAGCTAACCAAAAAGTCCTTGAAGAGGAATAAAAATAGTCTTTAACAGGTTTTGTTAAAGCTAAATTACTATTTGTGTATGTTTTGTATGATTTAGAGCTTACAAGAAACCAATTTTCTTGTAAGTTTTTTGTTAAATAAGAAATAACTGTTGACTTTGAAGTTTTTTTTTGATAGTATATTCGTGTTGCATGTGCGTGCAAACTTTTTTTGTGCGAAATGTAGCCGGTTTATTTGTTTGGAACGCAAAATAAATTGTTCTTTGAGTTAGTGCGGCTTCTTAGGTTTTAGCAATTATTTTTTTAAAACTTAAGGTGATTTGCACTTGAAATCTAGGTATTTTTATAAAAAAAATATTATTTGACATTCCACAATTAATGTTTTTTAAGTATACAATACCTATGATTATGACTTCTTTAGCAAGTTGCAACTAAAGAGTCAAAACTTATTTAATCTATTAAGGAGGAAATTATGCCTACAATTAATCAGCTAGTAAGGCACGGAAGAACAAAGCAAACTAGAAAGTCTCAATCTCCTATTCTTGAGCAAAACCCACAAAAAAGAGGGGTTTGTCTTTCGGTTACTACAACTTCTCCAAAGAAGCCTAACTCTGCTCTTAGAAAAATTGCAAGAGTAAAACTTTCAAATGGGCAAGAAGGTACAACCTATATCCCAGGTGAAGGACACAATCTTCAAGAGCACAGTGTTGTTCTTATCCGTGGTGGAAAGGTTAAGGATTTACCAGGTGTAAGATATCACATTATTCGTGGTACACTTGACGCAGCCGGTGTTGCAAAGCGTAAGCAAGCACGTTCAAAATACGGCGCAAAAAGGTCAAAGTAATAGAACAATTATTTTGTAAATATATATGGTCTTTAAAGCATTTTTGCTTATAAAGACAATTTTTGAATGTAAAAGGTTTAAACTTTTATTTTAGATAAATTTATAAAAATTTTTACAATTAAACCTAAGTATAAGGAGGATAATATGTCTAGAAGAAATCGTGCAACAAAGCGCGAAGTATTACCAGACCCAATGTACAATTCTACTGTTGTGACAAAACTTGTTAATCAAGTAATGCTTGATGGGAAAAAAGGAATTGCTTTTGGTATAGTTTACGGCGCTTTTGATATAATTAAAGAAAGAATGGGTACTGATCCTATGACAGTTTTTACTCAAGCACTTGAAAATGTAAAACCAGTACTTGAGACAAAGTCAAGGAGGGTTGGTGGGGCAACTTACCAAGTACCTATGGAAATTAGACCAGATAGAAGACAAACACTTGCAATAAGATGGCTTGTAAATTTTGCTAGAAAACGTGGCGGCGAAAAGGAAATGGACAAAAAACTAGCAAGTGAGATAATAGATGCTTATAATAATGCTGGCGGAGCTATCAAAAAGAAAGACGAAATGCACAGAATGGCAGAGGCAAATAAGGCATTTGCTCATTTTAAGTGGTAATTTATAAAAAAAGAAAGGAGAAAAAATGGCAAGAAAGTATCCATTAGAAAGTTATAGAAATATCGGTATTATGGCGCATATTGATGCTGGAAAAACCACAACTACCGAAAGAATACTATTTTATACTGGAAGGACACATAAAATAGGCGAAGTGCACGAAGGTGCGGCAACAATGGACTGGATGGCACAAGAACAAGAAAGAGGTATTACAATTACTAGTGCTTGTACAACTGCTATGTGGAAGGACCATTGTATTAACATTATTGACACCCCAGGACACGTTGACTTTACTGTTGAAGTTGAAAGAAGTCTTAGAGTTCTTGATGGGGCAGTAGCAGTTTTCTGTGCTAGAGGTGGTGTACAACCTCAATCTGAAACTGTTTGGAGACAGGCAAACACCTATAAAGTACCAAGAATTGCTTATGTTAATAAGATGGATAGGGATGATGCAAATTTCTTTAGAGTTATTCAGATGATGAAAGATAGACTTAAGGCTCACCCTGTTGCTCTTCAACTTCCAATTGGTCAAGAGGATTCTTTTAGAGGAATAGTTGACCTTGTTGAAATGGACTCAGTTATTTATAAAGATGACCTTGGCAAGGAAATGGTTGTAGGACCTATTCCAGATGATATGCTTGAAGAGGCAAAAAAATATAGAAGCGAGATGATTGAGGCTATTGTTGAAACAGATGACACACTTCTTGAAAAATATTTTGCTGGAGAAGAGCTTACAGTTGATGAAATAAAAAGGGCAATTAGAAAGGCAACAATAAGTCTTCAAATTACACCTGTTATTTGTGGTAGTTCATTTAAGAATAAGGGAGTACAAAAGCTTCTTGATGCAATTTGTGATTATTTGCCTAGTCCACTTGATATTGATGATGTTAAAGGGACAAAGCTTGATGGAGAGACAGAGGACACAAGACATGCGGATGACAAAGCTCCTTTATCAGGACTTGCATTTAAGGTTGCAACTGACCCATTCGTAGGTAAGATTACTTACTTTAGAATTTATTCAGGTGTTTTAAAAGCAGGTTCATACGTTCTAAATTCAACAAAAGATGTTAAAGAGAGAATTGGTAGACTTCTTAGAATGCACGCAAATCATAGAGAAGACGTGGAAGAAGCATATGCAGGTGATATCGTTGCAATAGTTGGTCTTAAAGATACAACAACTGGTAATACACTTTGCGATCCAGATCATCCAATAATACTCGAAAAAATGGAATTCCCAGAACCAGTTATTAATATTGCTGTTGAACCTACAACAAAGCAAATGCAAGAAAAAATGGTTAATGCACTTATTAAACTTGCTGAGGAAGACCCTACATTTAAGACATGGACTGACACTGAATCAGGGCAAACAATTATTGCTGGTATGGGTGAGCTTCACCTTGACATTATTGTTGATAGACTTAAGCGAGAATTTAAGGTTGACGTAAACGTTGGTAGACCACAAGTTAGTTATAGGGAGACAATTAGAAAAACTGTTGAGGCAGAAGGAAAGTATATCAGACAAACTGGTGGACATGGTCAATATGGACACTGCTGGATTAAGCTTGAGCCACTTGAAGCAGGTAAAGGTTACGAATTTGTAGACAAGATTGTTGGTGGTGTTATTCCTAAAGAATATATTCCAGCAATTAACAATGGTATACAGGAAGCAAAACAAAATGGTGTTCTTGCTGGATACGAAACGGTTGACTTTAGAGCAACAGTTTTCGATGGCTCATACCACGATGTTGACTCTTCTGAAATGGCATTTAAGATAGCAGGTTCTATGGCATTTAGAGAAGCTGCAAAGAAGGCAGATCCTGTGCTTCTTGAACCTATAATGAAGGTGCAAGTTGAGATGCCTGATGATTATCTAGGTACAGTTATGGGTGGACTTACAAGTAGGAGAGGTGTTCTTCAGGGGACAGAGTCAAATGCGGGTTCAGTTATAATTAATGCTGAAGTACCATTGTCAGAAATGTTTGGTTATGCTACTGCACTTAGATCTTCAACTCAAGGTAGAGGTACATTTAATATGGAGTTCTCTCATTATGCTGAAGTTCCAAAGAGTATTAGCGAAAAGATTATGGTAGAGAGAAAGAAAGACTAAATTTAAGTCGAAAATTCGATAAAAAACAAATTAATTTTAAAATAAAAAAATGTTGTGTTAATTTGTTTGACAAAATAAAATTAAAAAGTATAATTATGCTTGACATTAATTAAAACAAAAATATAATTAATTCGTGTAAAATTTAGGAGGATTTTTATTATGGCAAAAGCAAAATTTGATAGATCAAAGCCACACGTCAATATTGGTACTATTGGTCACGTTGACCATGGTAAGACAACTTTGACTGCAGCTATCACTATGTGGTGTGCAGCAAAGGGTTGGGCTGAGAAAATGAAATACGAGGATATCGACAAGGCTCCAGAAGAGAGAGCAAGAGGTATTACAATTAATACTGCACACGTCGAATATCAAACAGAAAAGAGACACTATGCACACGTTGACTGCCCAGGACACGCAGACTATGTTAAGAACATGATTACTGGTGCTGCACAAATGGACGGTGCAATTCTAGTTGTTGCTGCAACAGATGGCCCAATGCCTCAGACAAGAGAGCACATTCTTCTTGCTCGTCAGGTTGGTGTTCCATACATTGTTGTATTTATGAATAAGATTGACCAAGTTGATGATCCTGAACTTCTTGATCTTGTTGAGATGGATATTCGTGATCTTCTTAATGAGTATGGATTCCCAGGAGATACAACTCCAATCATTAAAGGTTCTGCTTTGAAAGCTCTTGAAGCTGCACAAGGTGGTCATCCAGATGATCCTGCATGTAAGTGCATTGAGGAACTTCTTAATGCTATTGACGAGTTTATTCCTACTCCAGCAAGAGCAACAGATCAACCATTCCTTATGCCTGTTGAAGACGTATTTACAATTACAGGACGTGGTACAGTTGCTACTGGTAGGGTAGAAAGAGGTATTTGTAAAGTTGGCGACACTGTTGAAATCCTTGGTATGGGACAAGACAAGACAAGTGTTATTACTGGTGTTGAGATGTTCAGAAAACTTCTTGATGAAGCTCAAGCAGGTGATAATATCGGTGTTCTTCTTCGTGGTATTCAAAGAACTGATATCGAGAGAGGTCAAGTTATTTGTAAACCTGGTTCTGTAAAACCTCACAAGAAATTTACAGCACAAGTTTATGTTCTTAAGAAAGAAGAAGGTGGAAGACATACTCCATTTTTTAACGGATATCGTCCACAGTTCTATTTTAGAACAACTGACGTTACAGGTTCTATTGACCTTGAGGCTGGTGTAGAAATGGTTATGCCTGGCGATAACGTTAAGATGACAATTTCTCTTATAACACCAATTGCTATTGAACAAGGTTTAAGATTTGCTATCCGTGAGGGTGGTAGAACTGTTGGTTCAGGTGTTGTTTCTGAGATTTTGGAATAAGTCTTATATAAATTAAAAAGTAATTAAAACACATTTTAGGAATACTACCTAAAGTGTGTTTTTTTTGTGTAAAAAAAGAGAAGTTTAATAATTTTTAGCATTGGCTTTTTTAAACATATTAAGATTGTTAAGTTTTTTTAAGATTAAATACTTAACTTTAAACAAAAAGTATTATACAAGTGTGAAGTAATTTAATGTTATTTTATTAAAACTTCTAATTTTGTTTGCTAGATTTAATTTTATTTTATATAATAAACTTATAATGGAAAAGAATGAGTTTAATGGTGGATTTAATAGTAGCAAAAGTGGTAGCATTTTTAGAATAAAATGGTTTGGGCTTTTTGTTGCTATGTTTTGGGCTTTCTTTATTGCTCTTGCATTAAGTAATGTTTTGAGTCCCTATTTTTCCCAAATAATTAACGGCCTTCTTACTGGTATTACACCTCTTATTATTGGAATTGTGATTGCCTTTGTTTCTTATAGATTAGTGGATTTTACTGAAAATGTAATACTTAAAAATGCGTTTAAGAATAGCCCTTATAAATTTGGAATTAAAAGAACCATTTCAATTACTCTTGTAATTTTAATTATTATAGGAATTATAATAGTTTTATTCTCAATACTAATACCTAAGATTATTTCTGTTGTTCAGCAGTTAACCGCTGGTGGTGGTGATGGTTGGGACCAGATGGTAAATAATGTTGTAAATGATATTTGTACCTTAATTCAAAACTGGTTTGGGGCCGAAGTTAATCAAGAAAGTGTTAGAAGTGTTCTTGATTCTCTCTTTGAATCTTTGCGTGATACTGTATTTTACATTGATGGACTTATGGAAATTTCAATGAGTGTTGTAACTGGGGCATTCAATTTCTTTATTGGTCTCATTCTTGCAATTCTTATTTTAAAAGATAAAGAGAAGATAAGTAAATTTACAAGGCGATTTGTATATGCTAATTTCAAAAAAGAAAGGGCAGATTCAATGGTTGTTATGACTAGAAATGCAAATAAAATTCTTTTTGATTATGTTATTTGTAAGCTAATTGAGTTTGCAATATTGTTTGTTTCTCTTGGCATTACTTATACAATTATGGGTCTTAATTTTACTTGGGAACTTGCTCTTATTATTGGTTTATTTAACTTTATTCCATACTTTGGTGTGTATATTGGTGCTATACCATCAATTTTGCTAACTTTAATTTTTGATTCAGTTGATATGGCTCTTTATATGGCACTTGCTACAATCATAATAACTACAATTGAATTTAATATTTTAATTCCAATTATTACAGGAAACAAATTAAAGGTAAGTGCACTTCTTATAACCGTGTCAATTATTATAGGCGGAGCAATGTTTGGTATTGCTGGAATGCTTCTTGCACCACCACTTGTTGCCATTATTAGTGTTATTGTTATGGGAAATCTTGAGCTTAAGGAAAATCATATGCGATATGCAATGGAATTAAGTGCTGAACGGGAAAGGGTTCGCCGGGAACAACGGCAAGCAAGTTTAGCTTCTATTGCTCAAGAGGGGAATAAGAAAAAAACAAAGTCAAGAAAAATTGCTAGTAGCAATTTAAAAGAGCAGGAAGATAAAGAAGATTTGGGAGTTTTAAAAAATCAAGTTACAATGGCAGATTCCTTGGAAAAATCCGCCAATGACAGTAAAAAAGTAGCTTCAAAAGGGAAAGATATAAAAGCTAATAAAGTTAGCATTACAGAAAATAAAGTTGAAGATAAAAAAGAAGATATTTTAGTTGAAAAACCTAAAAGGTCAAGAAAGAAAAAGATAGAAAAAGACAGTGAATAGGAGGCAGAAATGGATATTTTATATAGTGCAACAAAACCAACGGGTAAACTAACTCTTGGTAATTATTTAGGTGCGATTAAAAACTGGAAAGAAATGCAAGAAAATTATAATTCTATTTTTGCAGTGGCAGATCTTCATGCATTAACAATAAATATGGATAGCGAGGAGTTAAGGGAAAATATTTATACTCAGTTTGCTACTTTTTTGGCAGCAGGATTAGACCCAGAAAAGAGCATAATATACTGTCAATCTCATGTTAAAGAACATGCAGAACTTGCATGGATTATGAATTGTTGTACTTATTTTGGTGAGGCTAGTAGAATGACGCAATTTAAAGACCATAAGGCAAAAGATAAGGTTGTGTCAGTTGGACTTTTTGCTTATCCTATGCTCATGGCGGGCGACATTTTGCTTTATAATACAAATGTGGTGCCAGTTGGAGTTGACCAAATGCAACATGTTGAGATTTGTAGGGATGTTGCAATTAGATTTAATTCTAGATATGGTGAGACCTTTGTAATTCCACGAGGTATTGTGCCAAAAGTTGGAGCAAAGATTATGGGGCTTCAAAATCCAACAAAGAAAATGGCAAAGTCTGAGGATAATGAAAACAATGTTATCTATCTTGAGGATGATGACGATACTATTAGAAAAAAGTTTAAGAGAGCTGTCACAGATAGTTTAAATGAAATTAAGTATGGTGATGATAGACCTGGGGTATCAAATCTTCTCGTTATTTATTCTAGCATTAATAAAATAAGTATTGAAGAAGCAGAAAAGCATTTTAAGGGCTCCAATTATGGGACATTAAAAAGTGAAACTGCTGAAAGTGTAATTAGGGAAATTGGACCTATTAGAGATAAGATTAAGGAACTTAAAGGGAATAAAGAGTATATTGAAAAAATGATGAAAATAGGTGCTGATAAAGCAAGAAAGATTGCAAGAGAAACACTAGATAAGGTTTATAAAAAAGTAGGTTTAGTATTGCAAGCAAATAGTAATTAAAAAGTTATGCGATGCATAACTTTTTTAGTTTATAGTCATATTTTAATTGTTATTTTTTACTAGTTTAAGTAGTAGTGACTTGTAATATTCCTTTATTTTTACATTAAAAGTTATAATTAACTTTATGGCTATTTTAGAAAAATCTATTTGGACCAAAGTTGTTGTAGTGACAACAGCCACACGAGTTACTACTTGTTCCGTTTAGTGCTAGAAGTAACAAGAGCAAAAAGTTTGTGTTCGTGTTCAAGTTTGTGTCGGTAGCAGATGTAAAAATAGAAATGAGTAAAACGAGTAATAGATAGTTTGTGTCCATAAAAACCTCCTTATTTATAATAAAACAACAATTTTAGAGTCTAATTTACAATATTTACATTTTTATTCTTAACAGGTTAGCCCTTTTATGTTTTACAATAAGTTAGTAAGAGAACAACATAAACTATGACGAGAGGCTTACTTTTCATGTTTGCTTTATGTGAGAGATTTTGTTTTTATAAGACTCATGAGCTTAAACAAAACTACACATCACAAAAAAAGGAGAATTAAATGTTAGACAAGCAAAAATATGTAAATATAAATAATGAGACCCTAACAAATCTAGAGTATTATATGCCAAGTCGTGAAATATTGCGACAACTTGCAGATATTTTTAGCCTTTTTGCAGACGAAACAAGGCTTAAAATCTTATCAGCATTATCTCTTAGTGAAATGTGTGTAAATGATTTATCAAGGTACCTTAATATTAATCAGACAACAGTTAGTCATCAGTTGAGGTTTCTTAAAAATTTTGATGCTGTCACCGATAGAAGAGAGGGAAAAGTAGTTATTTATAAACTAAAAAATGAATTAATCAATAACATCATGCTTAATGGCGTTGACTATATTCAAGGAGGGACTGGATGAAGGCGAGAAGCACAATCAAATAGACCGACAAAGAATGCAAAGTTAATCAAGGAAGGGCGGGCTTATGCTTTTGTTTTCTTTGCCTTTTTAGGCCAAGAAAACAAAAGCAAGGGGCAAGGCGGAGGGACCCTCTCCGCCTTGCCCCCTTTTTGTAAAACCATACTCGGTTTTACAAAAAAGCCCGCCCCTCTTTTTTGTGTCTTACCACATTTTGTTTAAATTTAATTGATTTTTATACAATGCTAGTTTTACAAAAAGCCCGCCCCTCTTTTTTTGTGCTTCGACATGTTTTATTATTTGTATTATTACTATATTATGTTTAAGTTTATTTATATTTTCACATATTTTATTTAAATTTAATTAAAATTCACTCTTTTTTTGTGTCTTGCCATATTTTTTTAAATTTATTTGTTTTTTTACTATACTTCATTTAAATGTAATTTTTGTACATTATCATATTATAACTAAACTTTTTGTGTCTTACCACATTTTATTTAAATTTAATTGATTTTTATGTGAGATTTTATTAAAATATAATATAAAATTTAAAGTTACTTGTGTTATAAAATTTTTAAAAATTTAAAAACTAATGATAAAGGAGTGTTTAAGAAGAATATGGGAAGTTCAAAACGAAATCTACTTACTTCAATACTTTTACTTGTTGTAATGGGAGTTTTTGCTGTGCTTACAATATTTATTGTAGTAGATGCAATAAATAAAAAGTATTACAACGATATTAAAGTTGAGTATGAGGTGCAAGAGGAAAGTCCTAATGTCATACTAACCTTTGCTAGAAACGAAGGGTCAAATTTTAGTACAGATAATACTAAGGTGGTTCTAAACGAAGATAAAACAAAGTTTAGAATTGATGGAACAGTACCAACGATAGAAAATGGGGTAGTTACAAATCTAGATGACCTTACAAGTAGTGATGGAAGAGAGTTTTACTTCTTTTCAACTAACTCCTCCTTTATTGACCCACAAGAGGACCCAGAGAATCCAGACTTTATCTTTAGTGAAACCGACTCTAGATATTATGTCTCAACGGAAGATAATCCAATTTGGTACGACGTACCAAAAAGTAGTGAAAACCTTACACTTTACTCAGTTTTCCTAACCCCAAACGTACATAACTCCGACTTTGCAAACGCACCACTCCTTAACACTTCTCCAAACGTCATAATCTCACACGACGTAGTCGACGTCCCATATAACGCGTTTAGTGATATAATGGCTTATGGGCAGAGTCAAGGTCAAACCGGAGTGGCAAAAATAGAAAGTGTTGTAATTCCAAATAGCACAAAGAGTATTAATTCAGAAGTTGACACGAATGCTCAAATTGTGGGCGGAGCATTTGCGGCATGCACAACTCTTACAAACATAATCATACCAGGTAGTGTAGAGTATGTCGGCGGCGAAGCATTTATGTTGTGTTCTGGACTTGACACCGTAGAATATGGAAATGGTTATTATTTACCAACCGAAAATAACGAACACGCAATACTCATTGACACAAACCTAAAAGCGGAAGATGTCACCATACACGCAGATTGTATTAGTATTCAAGGTGGAACATTTTCAAAATTTATCTTTATTGTGTTGGGGCTTATAACTCCAGGAGAAGAGGAAAGCGAAGAAGATTATATAAATATGAATCTTCAAGAAGTAACCATACCAAAGAATGTTAAGAACATTGGAATGGGTGCATTTATGGCGTGTATGGGACTAGAAAATGTAGTATTTGAAGATAATTCAAATTTAACAAGTATTGGCGTGTATTCCTTTATGGGTTGCTCAAGTTTAAAAACGATCAACTTAGAAGCTACAAAACTTGAAGAGATAGGGGCAGTTGCTTTTGCATCTATGAATGATTCGATGCTAATGCTTATAGAAGAGATAACTTTGCCAAGTACTCTTAAAACTATAGGTGAGAATGCGTTTAGGTATTGCGGTAGTCTTAAGACTGTAAACTTTGAAGATAACACACAACTCACAAGTATAGGAGAACGTGCATTTTCTTATTGCAGTAGTCTCACCTCAATTACAATACCAGATAGTGTCACGAGTATAGGAAATTATGCATTTAGATATTGCAGTAGTCTTGAAACTGTAACCTTTGGAGAAAACTCACAACTCACTAGTATAGGAGATTATACATTTGAGGGTTGCAGTAATCTCACCTCAATTACAATACCAGATAGTGTCACGAGTATAGGAAGGTCTGCATTTTATGATTGCACTAGTCTCACCTCAATTACTATACCAGATAGTGTCACGAGTATAGGAGGTTCTGCATTTTATAATTGCACAGGACTTACAAGCATAACCCTTGAGAATATGACAGGGCTTACAAGCATAGGTATTTATATTTTTGATGGCTGTGATAATGTAAAAGAGCTTATAATCCAAAGTGGAGAAGTAAAAGATCTTGATTTTTATTATTTAAGTAATCTTACAACGGTAACTTTAGGCGATAGTGTCACGAGTATAGGAAGGTCTGCATTTGCTTATTGCAGTAGTCTCGCCTCAATTACAATACCTGAGAGTGTCACGAGTATAGGAAGATATGCATTTGAAAGTTGCACTAGTCTCACCTCAATTACGATACCAGATAGTGTCACGAGTATAGAAGGTTATGCATTTAGAAATTGCATAGGACTTATAAGTATAACATTTGAAGATATGACAGGACTTACAAACATAGGTACTTATATTTTTGAAGGTTGTGATAACGTAAAACAACTTACAATACAAAGCGGAGAGGTAAAAGACCTTGATTTTAGTGATTTAAGTAATCTTACAACGGTAACTTTAGGTGATGGAGTCACAAGTATAGGAAGTTCTGCATTTTCTCGTTGCAGCAGTCTTGAAACTGTAACCTTTGGAGAAAACTCACAACTCACGAGTATAGGAAGTTCTGCATTTAGATATTGCAGTAATCTCACCTCTATTATAATTCCAGAGAGTGTCACGAGTATAGGAAGATATGCATTTTCTGATTGCAGTAATCTTGGAACTGTAACCTTTGGAGAAAACTCACAACTCACGAGTATAGGAAATTATGCATTTTCTGATTGCAGTAATCTTGGAACTGTAACCTTTGGAGAAAACTCACAACTTATGAGTATAGGAAGTTCTGCATTTTATTATTGCAGTAGTCTTTCTTCTATTACAATACCAAGTAGTGTCACGAGTATAGGAGATTATGCATTTTATAATTGTTATGATCTCACCTCAATTACAATTCCAGAGAGTGTCACGAGTATAGGAAGATATGCATTTTATCGTTGCCTTAATCTTACCTCTATTAAAATACCAGAGGGAGTTACGAGTATAGGAGATTATACATTTTATGATTGCAGTAGTCTCACCTCAATTACTATACCAGATAGTGTCACGAGTATAGGAGATCAAGCTTTTAGTGGTTGCAGTAGTCTCACCTCTATTACAATTCCAGAGAGTGTCACGAGTATAGGAAGATATGCATTTTATGATTGCCGTAATCTTACCTCAATTACAATACCAAAGAGTGTTACAAGCATAGGAGATTACGCATTTAGGTATTGCTATAAACTAGTAGAGGTATATGATTTAACAGGGAGTGACGGACTAAATATAACAGTAGGAAGTAGTGATAATGGCTATGTAGGTTATTATGCAGATTATGTATATACTGACACAAACACACCATTAGTACAAAAAGAGGTAAATAATGATTACATTTTTTATTACAATGCTGGTGTAATGTCTTTATTAGGTTATACAGGTAGTGAAAAAGAATTAACCTTACCAAGTATTGATAAAGTAAAAGAGTTATTTAAAGATTTTAGTGGCGATACCTACGAGATATATGAGTATGCGTTCTATGAAAACACAAACATTACTAGTGTTGTAATACCTAATTGTGTCACAAGTATAGGAAATTATGCATTTTATTCTTGCGATAGTCTCACCTCAATTACTATACCAGATAGTGTCACGAGTATAGGAAGGTCTGCATTTTATTATTGCAATATCACTTCAATTACAATCCCAGATAGCGTCACGAGTATAGGAGATGATGCATTTCGTTCTTGCTATAAGCTTACAATATATTGTGAGGCGGAAAGTCAGCCTAGTGGGTGGAGTTCCAACTGGAATTACTCTGATAGATCTGTGTATTGGGCGGGGGAATGGGAGTGTGATGAGGTGACTGGGGAGCCTGTGCCTATTGAGAGTGGGGTGGAAGGTGTAGGTTATAGTGACGTAGGAGAGGATTTTGATATAGGCTTTGATGGTTTAGGTTTTAGGGAAGAGATATACTTTAATGACAAACGAGAGAGGAATGTGGTTTAGGGTTTAAAGAGTTGTGGTTTAAGTATTGTGTATAGTTTAAAAAAGCTATTTGTTAACATATTTAAAGGCTTAGAAAAAATAGCTAGTATAGAGGGAGTGCGGTCACGAGAGGTGGGAGCCCTTAGGGCGACGTCTCTCGTGGTCGCACGTGTGGAGGGAGAGTTTTAACTGGGAGGAGATTTTTTGGCGAGGGTGGTTTATTATTTATGTTGAGTATATTAAGAGGTTACATATACGAATATACTGAAGACCACAAAAATAATTAATTTATTATCACTATTAGTAAAAGTATAACATTATAATAGGGCGGTTTTTATTGTACTTATTGTCATAGCAAACTGAACTTTGTTAGAAGTTGACGAGGTAAATATTTAGTACAAAAATAAATGATTTGTTTTTATTTTATTTTGTGTTATCCTATAATATGTAGGAAGAGAATATGAGTATAAAAGAAAAATTACATAAGTTGCCACTAAGTCCTGGTGTGTATATTATGAAAGATAAGTTTGGTAACATAATATACATTGGTAAGGCAAGGAGGCTAAAGAATAGAGTAAGTCAATATTTTTTAAACAAGAACCATACTGAAAAAGTTAAGAGTATGGTGTCTCAAGTTGCCGATTTTGAGTATATACTTACAAATTCCGAACTTGATGCATTAGTTCTTGAATGCAATCTAATAAAAAAGCACCAACCTTTTTATAATATTTTGCTTAAGGATGGGAAGTCCTATCCATACATTAAACTTGACCTTGACGAAGATTTTCCAAGGCTTGAGGTTGTTAGGAAGATAAAGAAAGATAATGCAAAATATTTTGGTCCATACTTTGGAATAAGCCCATATGAAATAATAAACGCAGTCAATTACGCTTATCCAATACGTACCTGTAATAAAAAAATTAAAGACAACAACAAAATGAAAAAAGGGTGTCTTAATTATTCTCTTGGTCTTTGTAGTGCTCCTTGCATGTGTAAGATTACAAAAGATGAGTATGCTAGATACATTCCAAAAGTAATTGACTTTTTAAATGGAAAGGATGAAAGTGTATACGATATAATTTGTAAGAAAATGGAACAAGCGGTAGAAATAGAAAATTTTGAACTGGCAATAAAGCTTAGAGACTTAAAATTTATGTTACTCAAACTTAGAGAAAAATCAGTTACCGCTTTAAATAAGACTTCAAACATTGATGTTTTTGGTGTGGCAAAAAACGAATTGTTTTTTGTTTTTTCTGTTCTAATTATTAGGCAAGGCAAAATGATGGGAGCAAGATGCTATAGCTTTGACAACTCTCAAATTGATGATGAGCAAATGCTAATATCATTTTTGACCCAGTATTACCTTCAAAATAAACTCTTTCCAGACAAAATATTTCTTCCAATTGAGGTAGACCTAGAAGATGCACTATTTAGATCTTTAGAGGAAGAAGCAGGTAAAAAAATAGAAGTAAATATTCCTCAAAAAGGAATTAATAAGCAACTCATTATGCAGGCAAATAAAAATGCAGAGGAGTATTTAAATAAAAATTCAGACCTAGACAACAAGAAAGAACGCAAGAGAATGGAAATCTTGGAAAACATTAAAAACACTCTAGGGCTTAGAAATATACCTCTTAGAATGGAATGTTATGACATATCAAATATTTCAGGAACAAACTCTGTTTGCAGCATGGTTGTTTTTATAAATGGAACAAAGGCATCAAAGCATTATAGGAAGTTTAAAATAAAAGAGGTTGTAGGACCTAATGACTTTGAAAGTTTAAAAGAAAGTATTACAAGAAGGCTTGAAAAATTAAATAGTGATGATATTAGTTTTTCTTCACGTCCTGACCTTATCATGATTGACGGCGGAAAAGGACAAATAAATACCTGTCGGGAGTTAATTAAGAGTTATAATCAAGATATTGATGTGATAAGTTTAGCAAAAAAACAAGAGGAAATTTTTGTTGAAGATAATCCTTTGTCTGTAAAACTTTCAAAAGACACGCCAGAGTTAAAGTTGTTACAAAAACTAAGGGATGAGGCACACAGATTTGCTATTACTTTTCATAGAAAACTTAGAAAGAAAAGTCAAGTCTCAAGTTTACTTGATGAAATAGAAGGTCTTGGCAAGATAAGAAAAGAAGCTTTGATTGAGAAGTTTAAGAGTGTAAAGAGAATGAAAAAGGCTAGTATTGAGGAATTAATTCAAGTAAGTGGAATTACACCAAAAATAGCTAGTGACATATTAAAAAAACTTGATGAAATAGAATAGATTTGTCCTAAATCTGTAGTTAAAACGCATATTAATTAATATGCGTTCTTTTTTTAAAAACCTATTTTTAAAGTTGTTTTCAAAAAAGACTTTTAAAATTCTTTTTTTTGTTGTAGGCATAATTTTTATTATTTTTTCACCAATAGTGGTTTTTAATGTAGAAAATTATAGGTTAAATTTGAATGAATTTTTTAACTTGCAAAGTGCGTCTAAAACTGTACTTACCCTTTATCATGTAGAGTCCTTTGAAGGAGGCACGAATAGTAGGGAAACATATCTTGAAAGACGTGCAGGCGAATTTAATAAACTAAATCCAAATTGTTTTATAGTAGTTAAGACTTTGACTCCAGAAGAGCTAGTTATAAATTTGGATGAAAACAAGTTGCCGGATATGTTTTCTTTTGGTTATGGTATAGGAAGATATATAGTTGGGTTTTTAGAAGAATTAGAAAAAAACAGTAATGTGCGAGATGATTTAATGACATATGGAATGAAAAATAATATGATTTTGGCTTATCCATATATTCTGTCAGGATACTGCTTAATTACGCATGAAAATATGGTTAATAGTAGCAATATGTCTGACTTTTTATTATCAACTCGTTATAACAATAACGAGATTAAAGGAGTTAGTATTGCAACAAATAATTATGTTAATCCGGGACTTGCATTGAATGCAAATGGTTTAGTTTTAGATGAAAATAATGTAGCCAATTTTTCTAGTTTATACGAGGCATATGTTAATTTTGTAAATAAAAATTCTGTGAGCCTTGTTGGTACAATGCGGGATGTGGCAAGATGTAAAAACAGAGAGGACAATGGAAGTTTGAGTAATTTAAAATATAATATGTTGCCTAACTTTACGGATTTAATTCAGTATATTGGAGTAGTGGATTCTGGCAGTAGTGCAAAAATGTTTTATGCAAATGAGTTTGCAAAATATTTAACCTCAAATAATGCACAAAATGCTTTAAACTCTTATGGACTTTTTTCGGTAACAAATGAAAAGATATATGAGAGTACATATATGTCTGATTTTGAAAATGTGCTAATGGATGAAATTTCATCAGTTAATGTATTTGATTAATAAAAACATATTTAAAAATCAAATTAATAAGGTCAATTAACAAAATTTTAACATATAAAGAGATATGAAAAAAATATCTCTATCTAGATTTATAAAACTTTTGGAAAGTCAAGGTTTTAACGTTAAAAAGCAAGAAAAATTTAGTAATTACACTACCTTTCAAATTGGAGGTAGAATTAGAGGGCTTGTTGTAGTTAAAGATATAAATAGTCTTATGAAACTAATAAAGCTTGTGAAAAATTACAACATAAAATATTTTATTCTAGGTCGTGGTAGTAACATTTTATGTAGCGACAAAGTTTACGAAGGTATTGTTATAAAAATAGAAATAGGAGGAGTCGTTAAAAGAGAGAATCGACTTATTTGTGGTGCAGGAGTAAGCCTTTATAAATTAAATAATATTGCAAAAGACTATGAGCTTAGTGGTTTAGAGTGGAGTTTTGGTGTGCCAGGTAGTGTTGGTGGCGGAGTTAAAATGAATGCAGGTTGTTTTGGCGGTGAAATGGGGGAGGTTGTTGAATATGTTTACTACACAGATGGTATTAAAATTTATAAAAGAACACGAGATAAACTAGAATTTTCTTATAGGCATAGTTTCTTTTCAAATAATGATTATGTAATTTTAAAGGTTTGTTTTTCACTCAAAAGAGATAAAAAAGACTTAATATTATCTAGATGTTTTGATTTTTTAAATAAAAGAAGGCTTAGCCAACCTTATGACCTCCCAAGTGCCGGCAGTGTTTTTAAAAAACCAAAAGAGGGTTATGCTCCGGTCTATATTGACGCATGTGCTTTAAAGGGAACGACTTGTGGTGGGGCAATGATTTCAAAAAAACACTCAGGATTTATTGTTAATTTCAATAAAAATGCAAAATTTAAAGATGTTTTTAAATTAATTTGCAAAATTAAAAAGACAGTTTTTAAAAAGTTTGGTATAATGCTAGATGAAGAAATTATTATTTTGAGGTAAAATATGTCTTTTGCACGAGAAGTAAAACTAGAAGTTTTGAATAGTGAGATTAAGGATGAGTGTTGCAAACTAGCTTTTTTATCTGCGGTCATTCGCTCTATTGGAGAACTTAGAAAAAATGGACAAGATATTTTTGTTGAGTTAAAAACTGATATCAAAGAATTATATGACGTGGTGAATAATTGTCTAGGTTCATTTTATGGGGTGACAGCAAAAATAGAAAGAGACGAAGAGAATAACGTTAATAAGACTGAGCGCT
Organism: uncultured Christensenella sp.; assembly: GCA_949282135.1. Classification (GTDB taxonomy): domain Bacteria; phylum Bacillota; class Clostridia; order Christensenellales; family UBA1242; genus UBA7862. The sequence goes on along the minus strand of CASDOR010000026.1, from coordinate 45,280 downwards.
ACATTATTACTTTTCCAAAAGAAATTACAAAAAGAGTTCTATTTGATACAGAGCTTGCTATTTTTAATTTTGATAATGAATTTTCTTTAAATTATGGTACACCTTCAAATTTACTTGAAAGTGATTGCTGTAAAAAGGCTTTTATAAAAGGTGTTTTTGTATCAATTTCAACTTCTAACATAATTATTCAAGATAGGGAAAATAGAATAAGAACTTTTAGTGGTTATCATTGGGAATTTGATTTTACAGATGAAAATTTTGCGGATGATTTTTCAACTTTACTTTTTTCTCTTAAAATAACAAATAAAAAAAGCAAAAGAAAAAATCTTTTTATTTTGTACATTAAGGAAGCAGAAGTTGTCAGCGACCTTTTTGCAACTGTTGGCGCATATAAAAGTTTACTTGAACTGCAAAATGAAATGACTTTAAGAGAGGTTAGAAACAATATTAATAGACAAAATAATTGTTTGAATGCAAATATTACTAAGACTGTTAATGCAAGTCTAAAACAAATTAGTGCGATAACAAAAATTGAAAAGACTATAGGTTTTGAAGCTTTACCACAAAATTTAAGGGAGTTATGTCTTGTAAGACTTGCAAATCCAGAGGAGTCTCTTGAAAACTTGACAAAACTACTTTCAAACACTATAACTAAAAGTGGTATAAATCATCAATTTAATAGACTTATAAAAATAGCAAATAATATTGATGAAGATGATACTAAGAAATAAAGGAAACATATGAAAAATTTTGTACATTTACACGTTCATACAGAATATAGTTTGCTTGATGGAGCGGCTAAGATTAAGGACTTAGTAAAAACGGTTAAAGAACAAGGTGCAAACGCAGTTGCGATTACTGACCACGGAACAATGGCGGGTGCACTTTCATTTTTTAGTGAATGTTATAGAAATAATATAAAACCTATTATTGGTTGTGAATTTTATATCGCAATGGATAGATTATATAAACAGGGCAAGTCTGACCATGGACATATTATTTTGCTTGCTAAAAATAACGAGGGGTATCATAATTTATTAAAATTAAACGCCATTGCTTGTAAGGAAGGGTATTATTATAAACCAAGAATTGACTATGACGAGCTAGAAAAGCATGCAAAGGGCTTAATTTGTTTAAGTGCGTGTCTTGCTGGGCATATTCCTACATATTTACTTAATAGGCAATATGATGAAGCATATAAGCTTGGAATGAGGCTTAAGAATATGTTTGATGAAGGTGATTTTTATATTGAACTTCAAAATCATAGACTTCCTGAACAAATTGAAATACTAGAGCCACTAAACAAACTTGCAAAAGACCTTGGGGTTAAGACTGTTGCAACAAATGATGCACATTACATAAAAAGAGAAGATGCCGAAATGCAAGATATTCTTATGTGTATTCAAACTGGAAAATTTCAGGATGATACAGATAGAATGAGGTTTGGAACTGATGAGTTTTATGTAAAAACTAGAGAGGAAATGGAGGAAGTTTTAGGGGCGTATGAAGAGGCTTTAGACACAACTCAAGAAATTGCTGATAAGTGTTTTGTAACCATTAAGGCAAAAAGTCATAAGGAAGTTCCAAACTTGCCAGAGGGGTGCACTTTAAGAGATAATGAGAATTTTATTCCAAAATATGTCCCTGATAATGGAATGACTGCTTCTGATTTCCTAAAAAAATTATGTTATGATGGACTTCATGATAGATATCCAGTTATAACTCCAGAAATTCAAAAGAGAGCTGATTATGAGCTTGACATTATTAACGAGCAAGGCTTTGTAGAGTATTTCCTCGTTGTGTGGGATTACATAAACTACGCAAGGAAAAACGGTATTCCTGTAGGCCCAGGAAGAGGTAGCGGTGCAGGAAGTATCGTCGCTTATACGTCCGGAATTACTCGTGTTGACCCTATAAAATATAATCTTCTTTTTGAAAGATTTATTCATAGGGAACGTGTTTCTATGCCTGACTTTGACGTAGACTTTTGTTATGATAGACGAAACGAAGTTATTGAATATGCAAAAAGAAAGTATGGTAAAGATAATGTTGCTTATATTGGAACCTTCGGTACAATGGCAGCAAAAAATGCAGTAAGAGACGTTGCAAGGGTACTCAGGCTTCCACTATCTGAAGTTAATAAAATTTGCAAAGAAATTCCGTTTAAGCTTCCAGAAGGAATTAAAAAACCTCCAGTTTTAAAATATTATTTTGGAACGACGGGAAAAGAAGAAGACGAAAAATTTATTATACCAAGTCTGAAAAAAATGTATGACGAGGATGAAAAAATCCGTAAAGTAATTAACATGAGTATTAAACTTGAGGGAATGCCAAGACAGACTTCTACTCATGCGTGTGGAATACTTATTGCACCAGAACCAGTTGATACGTTTGTTCCTCTTGCTAAAAATGGTGATGAAATTGCAACACAGTACTCTATGACCGAACTTGAAGATTTAGGGCTTCTTAAAATGGACTTTTTAGGCCTTAGGACTTTAACAGATATTGATAAGACCTTGAAACTTATTAAAGAAATTCATGATAGAGACATAGACTTTTATAAAATGGAATATGATGACCCTAATGTCTTTAAGCTTATATCTTCTGGTAACACGGATGCGGTATTCCAACTTGAAAGTGGCGGAATGAAAAGGTTTATGAAAAAGCTTAAACCTGATAATCTTGAAGATATTATTGCTGGTATTTCTCTTTATAGGCCGGGACCTATGAAGTATATTGATAATTATGTGAAGAATAAGCATAATCCAGAAGGAATTAAGTATGATCACCCATGTCTTAAACCTATTTTAGAGGCAACATATGGCATTATTGTTTATCAAGAGCAAGTTATGCAGATAGTGCAAGCAATGGCAGGATACTCACTTGGACAAGCTGATATGGTTAGGCGTATCATGGGTAAAAAGAAAGTCGAAAAAATGGCGGCTGAAAAGGAAAAGTTTATCTACGGATGGACTGATCCTAATGGAGAGAAAAGTATTGAAGGAGCGTTAAAACGCGGAGTACCTGAAGATATTGCGAGAAAAGTTTTTGCAGATATGGAGGACTTTGCAAAATATGCGTTTAACAAGTCACATGCGGCTGCTTATGCATATCTTTCTTATCAAACAGCATACCTTAAGTGTTATTACCCAGTAGAATTTATAGTTGCGGTTTTAAATAATAGAATAACTTCTATTGATGAGATAAAAAAATATATAATCTATGCTAGACAGCAGGGCTACGTTGTTTTACCTCCAGATGTAAACAAAAGTATGACATATTTTAGTGTTGATAATAATAGAATTAGGTTTGGACTTGCGGCACTAAAAAATGTTGGCATTGCAGCGGTTGAAGAAATTATAAAGGAAAGAAAAGAAAGAGGAGATTATAAGGACTTTCATGACTTTATAGAACGCACATATGGTGCAGGAGTTAATAAAAGATGCATCGAGTCTATGATTTTAAGCGGTGCGTTTGATTCCTTTAATGTTAAACGTTCGCAACTAATGAGTGTTTACGAAATGATTATAGACGAGGTTGCAAAAGATTTAAAGAATAGGGCAACAGGACAATTTAGTTTGTTTGATGATTCTTCGCTTAATTCTACAATTTCAGTGAAAATGCCAGATATTAATGAGTATAATAAGTCTGCATTGTTAAAATTCGAAAAACAAGTTCTTGGGATGTATTTATCTGGACATCCGTTAGATAATTATATGGATGAGTTTAAGAAATTTACATTTAATGCAAGTATGATTGTTGAAAAAGACGATGAAGTTTATGAGGATGATGACGACAATCCTGATAGTAAATTTGAGAACGAAGGAATAGAAGATAACATAGAAGTTGTCTGTGGTGGTAGTATTGAAGAAGTAAAAAAGATTTTTACTAAGGTTGGGAATAGAGAAATGGCGATGCTAAAGGTTGAAGACTTATATGGCACTTTTGAGGTTATGGCACCACCTAGGATTTTTGAAAAATTTAGAGAAAAACTTGTTGAAGATGAACTTGTAAAAATTCATGGTAAGACTAGCGTCAGAGATGACGGAAGTGTGACAATTATTGCTGATAATATTTTAACTCTTGGTGAAAAAGTGGAAGAAAAAATAGAAAAAGAGGCTCCTAAACACCAAAAAACATTATATCTTAGATATGACACTCAAAATGGCATTACCCATAGTAATGTGCTTGCTATTTTAAAAGACTATCCGGGAGACATTCCTGTAATAGTTAAATGCACAAGTTTGAATAAAGCTTTTAAATTAAGCTATATGGTTAGCCCGAGTGAGTATTTGTTAAATGAGTTATACTCATTATTAGAAGAACCAAACATAAAACTTTTATAAAGAGGAAAAAATATGAAAATAGACAAAATTGCTGTCCTTACAAGCGGTGGGGACGCCCAGGGTATGAATAGTGTAATTAATATTCTTGTTAGAATTGCATCACTGCGTTATATAAAAATTTTTGGTGTTTTAAATGGCTACAAGGGGCTATATAACGATGAAATTATTGAGCTTGACAATAGCATGGTTGAAAATATATCTTCTCTTGGGGGAACTATATTAAAAACAGCCAGGTTTGAAGAGTTTAAGAATGAAAGGGTTGTTGAAAAAAGTGCTAAAAACTTAAAAAATAGAGAAATAGACGTACTTATTGTTATTGGTGGTGATGGGTCTTATAAGGGAGCAAGAGCACTTAGAAATTTTGGCATAAATGTACTCTTAATTCCAGGCACAATTGATAATGATTTGAGATATACGCATAAGTGTCTTGGTTTTGACACCGCAGTAAATAATGCGTGCAAATACATTGAAAACGTTAAACAAACTATGTCTTCCTTAAATCGTGGTGTTGTGTTTGAGGTAATGGGTAGAAATTGCGGAGATATAGCCTTATACTCGGCTGTTTCAACAGCATGTGATATTTTAGCAATTCCAGAAAAGCCAATAACTGAAGAAGAGCTTATTGAAAAAGTAAATTATTGTGTTAAAAATAAAAACAAAGCACCAACAATTGTTATAGCGGAAAAAATGTTTGACGTCCGCGAAATAGCTTCGTCTCTTGCCAAAAAGACTGGTGTAGACTTTAGGTATTCCATTGTTGGTTATATTCAAAGGGGTGGTTCTCCATCAGTAGAAGATAAGGCGCTCGCAATGCAGTATGCAGTCCGAGCTATGGAACTAGTGGAAGATGGCATTTTTAATCGTGCAATAGGGATGAGAAATAATAAAGTTTTTGATGAAGATATAGATACTGCACTAAATGCAGAATATGATTTTAACTATGACTTGCTTAATTTATTTTATTTATTAAACTATAAAAAGGATTAGTAATTTGAAGCTTCTTCAATAACAAATTTATCAAAATCTACACTTTCAGGAAAGTCGACAGGAAGGAATGTCGTGTTATTAAACGTGACGTAGTGATAAATATGTTTGTTTAAAATTATTGGGGTTGCTATATCTAGTTTTTCACAAATACTAGACATATAATCATAAAAATTATTAGTATTAAACTCGTTATAATCTTCAAAAATTGTTTCTTTTACAATTTTATCATCACTTAAAATTTTTGCCCAAATTCTTACCATAAAGTTTTCCTTTTAAAAATTAATACTATTATACTTTTTTTTAAATTTTAGAAAAGCAAATTTTGATAATATAACGAATTTAAGAAAAAAATTTTTTTTGAGAAAATTTTTGTAATTAAAAAAATGTTCTTGACATAAAATACATTAACTATTATAATCTCTTGTACAAAAATTTTATTGGTTTTTGTAGCAAAAATTTAATAGAGATTGTTAATGGAATGTATTGTTAAAGCAATACTTCATTTTTTTAAAATTATTATTTAGACTTGGAGGGAATAAAAAAAATGGATAACGAAATATTTTTGACAAAAGAGGGATACAAGGCTTTACAGGAAAAATTAGATTATTTAAAGTCAACAAAGAGGGAAGAAGTCTCAAAGAAAATAGGTGTAGCAAGAGAGTTTGGTGACCTTAGTGAGAACTCTGAGTACGATGCCGCAAAAGAAGAACAGGCACAAGTTGAGGCGGAGATTTTAGAAATTGAAAACAAATTAAGATATGGTAAGATTATAGACAAAAAAGATATTGATACAAGCACTGTCAGTGTTGGTTGTCATGTTAAACTTCGTGACATAGACTATGATGACGAGTTTGAATATCAAATAGTAGGTTCTACTGATTCTGACCCAACAAAGGGGATTATTTCAAATGAAAGTCCTGTCGGCAAGGCGCTAATTGGTAAGAAGGTAGGGGATAAAGTTAATATTATTCTACCTCAAAATAATAACGCAACAATTCATTTAGAAGTTTTAAAAATACGTGTATAAAAAGACTTTAAGTTGAGACTTAGATGTACTCACTATTTTACGTCTATAACTAGTGTTTAATTTAAAAATTTCTTTTTGTATTTTATGTGTTTACTAGGAAATAATTAATTTTAGCCAACTAAAAGCTACTTAGTTAAAAGATTTTTTATTAAGATTTGACGCAAGAATCAGAATAAACCCTGTTCTTGTGTTTTTTCTTGTGTAAAACTTAAAAAGGTGCTAAAATAATTTTTAGGTTAAGTTATGATAGAGTACGAAGATATAATTTTAGAAAATGACCAGTTTAAAAATTTTTGCAAAGGAGATATAAATGCGTCTTCTTTTATGTTTATAAGCGATGACGAGGTTTTTTTGAATAGTTTTTCTTACTGCTTTGCAAAGTTTTTGCTTTGTTTAGATAAAACTAGTAAGCCTTGCAAAAAATGCGAGACTTGCAAAAAGGTAAGTTTACTTAGCTTTAGTGATTTAGTAATTTACCCTAAAAAACATACTTCTATTTTAGTTGAAGATATTAAGGATTTGACGAGTAACATTTATCTTGCCCCACTTGAGGGGGATAAAAAGGTGTTTATATTAAATAATTTTTCTAGTGCGACTGTACAAGCTCAAAATAAACTACTTAAAATACTTGAGGAGCCACCAGCAAATTCTTTTATAATTTTAAATGTTACAAATGAAAATAAGGTACTTAGTACAATTAAATCTAGGTGTAAAAAATTAAGATTAAATAGGCTTAGTGAAAAAGAAATCCTTCTAGCAACAAAAACCTTTGATGAAAATAAAAATGTTGCATTTTTGTCAGATGGAAATTTAACAAAGGCAATAAATTATTATAATGATAGTAATTTTGGTGAAATATATAATGCATGTTTAAAAACTTTAATTCAAATGAAAGATTCAAGAAGTTTAGTTAAATTTTCTAGTATGTTATCAAAAAAACGTGAAGATATAAGTCTAGTGCTAGAAATCTTTGAAAGTTTTTTTCGTGATATACTGTTAACTCGGCTAAACAAGGAAAACTTAGTCAAAAACAAAAATGCTTTAGCTAGTTTAAAATTAATTAAAGATGAATACACGTCTTCATGTTTAGATAAGATTTTACGCAAAATTAACGAGGTTAGAGAACACTTAAACTTTAATTGTAATGCGGTATTTTTAATTGACAACTTATTATTATACATTTTGGAGGTAAAATTTTTGTGCAAAGAGTAGAGGTTAGATTGCAAAATACAAATAAATTAGAATCTTTTTTGTCAGATATAAAACTCAAAGTGTCTGACATGATTGTAGTTGAAATAGACGGAAGTGAGGCTTTTGGAGAAGTAGTTTTTGTAAGAGAAACACAAAGTATTGAAGGAAGAAAAGTTTTAAGGCTAGCAAATGAAAAAGATAAAAAACAAGCTAAGAAGGGCAAGGAACTATCTAAAAAGGCTTATGACACGACTAAATCTTTAGTTGAAAAATTAAAACTTGACATGAATATAGTAAATGTGACGTATTCTCTAGACTTGTCAAAAGTAGTAATTGAGTTTGTTTCTGATAATAGGGTCGATTTTAGAGAGCTTATTAAAGAACTTGTTGCAAATCTTAAAACACGAGTTGAGCTAAGGCAAATTACTGCTAGAGAGCAGGCTCAAACTGTTGGGGGAATTGGGTCCTGCGGGAGAATGTGCTGTTGTGCAACCTTTTTAAAAGATTTTGAAAAGGTGTCAATGAAAATGGCAAAAGTTCAAGGGCTTGCCTTAAATCCTAGTAAAATTAGTGGTGCCTGCGGTAGACTTATGTGTTGTCTTGAATATGAGAACCCTTTTTATGCTGATATTTCAACTAGGATGCCAAAAATAAATAGCGAAGTAAAAACAAAAGATGGGATAGGGGTGGTTGTCTATCAAAACTTACTAAAAGAGCTGGTGTCTGTTAAATTCACTAATAAGGATGGGAGTATAAACATAAAGGATTTTAGTTTAGACGAGATAAAATTTGACAAGCCTGAAACTTTACAAGGAAAAAAAGATAAAGATGATACTAAAAAGTGATGAAAAACTAGAAGACTTAAAAAGAGATAATTTATTCATTATTCAAAGCAAATCAAAGTATAGGTTTTCAGTTGATAGTGTTAATTTGTCAACTTTTGCTAAGGTAAAAAATAATGATAACGTTGTAGAATTATGTTCTGGGTCTGGAGTTATATCAATACTTATTCAAGCAAAATACCAGCCAAAAACTATTTTAGGTATTGAAATAGATAGCGAGCTTTGTGATATGTCTATTAGGTCGCTAGAATATAATAAAATAAAAAATATAAAATTTATAAATGATGACATTAAAAATTGGGAAAAATATATAAAAAAAGGTAGTGTTGACATTGTAGTTTGCAATCCACCTTACTATAAACTTAAAGATATTGGGTCTCATGACAAGGACTTAGTTGCAAGATATGAGACAAAGACTAAGATAGAAGAAGTCCTTAGTATTTCTTCAAAAATGCTTAAAGATAAAGGTGTGCTTTATTTGTCTTTTCCTTCAAAAAGAATACAAGAACTTTTAGCTCTTTCCTACTCGCAAGGACTTATTTGTAAAGAAATAGAGGTGGCATTAAATAAAGACAACAAGGCAAGTTTTATACTTGTAAAGTTTGTAAAAAACGCAAAAGAAGATGCGAGTTTGTTTGCAACCTTTACATAAATCTACACAGTAAGCAACTAAGAACTGTTCCAAGAAGTGTAGCAAGAAGAGCTACGGGCACAGCATAGAAAAGTCGTTTTACTTTTACTTGTGAGCAGTATAAGGTCGTTACATAGAAAACTGTATCACAACTTCCAACAATTACACTTGCGCATCTGCCGATGTAACTATCAACACCATATGTAGCAAAAATGTCATTTAATATTGCAAGACTTCCATTTCCGCTAAAAGGTTTTAGAAGTACAAGTTCGCAAAGCTCACTTGGTATACCCATTAAATTAAATACTGGTGAAATGAAATTAGCGACAAGGGAGGCTAGTCCACTTATTTTTATTAGTTGGACCATTATCATGATAGTAACTAAAAAAGGAAAAATGCTAACAACGACGCCAAGACTTTGTTTTGCACCATTAATAAAACTATTGTATACATTGATTTTTTTTATTTTTGCATACACAAAAACAAACAATATTAGTGCTGGTAGTAAGTAGATACTCATTTTTTCCTCGCTTTCTTTTCTTTGAAATGTTCTAGAATTAGTGCGATGGCAATTCCAACGACTGTAGTAAATATTGCCGCTATAATGGTAGGTAGAATAATATCACTTGGGCTTGTACTACCAGCCGTGATTCTTAGTCCAATAACAGTAGTAGGTAAAATCTGCATTGATGTAGAGGCGAATATTATTAGCATTATCATAGCTCTGTTTGCGTTTCCACTTCCGTCATCAAGTCGTTTCATTGCTTTCATGCCAAGCGGGGTCGCCGCTCCGCCCATACCTAAGATGTTGCATGAAATGTTCATACAGATAAGCTCATTTGTTGCTTCGTCCAAATTTCCAAATATTTTTTTTGTAACAGGGGTTAAGAATTTAGATAACTTTTTATTTATTCCGCTATCTTCCATTACCTGTAAAATTCCCATCCAAACAGAATATATTGCACATAAACTAAGACATAATTTTAGTGTGCTTTCACTAGCTTCAAGCATTGACGGAAGCACAATTTCAGGATTTATATAAAGAAGTATACAAATACTCGTTACAATACACCAAAACCAAATTTTATTCATATAAAATGTTTATGAATTATTAAAAAAAGGTATGCAAACAACATTTTGTTGTGCTAAAATAAACACATGATAGATGCACATTGCCATTTGTATGATGAAAAATTTGATGAAATAAGACGAGAAGTTCTAGAAGAAATAGATAGTTTAAAACAAATTTGCATTTGTAGTGCAGATAATGTAGAGCATTCGAAAATGTGTGTAGAACTTGCCTCCTCTTCACCTCTTATTTATGCTACGGTGGGTACTCATCCACATGAGGTAATAGAATTTAGTGATGAGGACCTAAAGGCTTATGAAAAACTCGCAAAAAACAAAAAGGTTGTAGGTGTTGGGGAAATAGGACTAGATTACTATTATGATTTAGACACAAAAACTAGGCAAAAAGAGGTTTTGGTGTCTCAAATTAAACTTGCGGACAAACTTTCACTCCCTTGTGTTTTTCATGTGAGAGAAGCTATGGGGGATTTTATAGAAATAATAAAAGAAAATAGGTCTTACTTTAGAAATTCTGGAGTAATCCACAGTTTTAGTGGAAGTGTGGAAAGTGCAAAGATATTACTAAGCTTTGGCTTTTATATTAGCATTAATGGAATTTGTACTTTTAAAAATGCAAACAAAATTTTGGATGTTATTCGAGAAATTCCACTTGATAGGATGTTAATTGAAACAGATAGCCCATATCTTGCACCTACCCCTCATAGAGGAGAAATAAATAGACCAAAGTACGTTGAACTTGTTGCAAGAAAGATAGCAGAAATTAAGGGAATATCTCTTCAAGAAGTATTAGATGTGACAGCCAAGAATACAAAGACTGTTTTTAAAATAAGTTAAAAAAAGGCAAAAAGATGGATAAAAAATTTAATTATAAGAAGAAATTTGGTCAAAATTTTATTTATGACATAAACTTTTTAAACTCTCTCCTAGATAGTTTTAAATTAGAATATGATAGTGTAATTGTAGAAATCGGTGCGGGGCTTGGAACACTTACAAGTGCACTTGCATCAAGGTACAAGCAAGTACTTAGTTATGAGATTGACAAGGACTTAATAGAACCATTAAATAGTTTAAAAAATGTATATTCTAATTTAGAATTTGTTTTTAAAGATATTTTAAAAGAAAATGTAAAAGATATTGAAGCTAGATTAAATAACGAAGAATATTATGTTATTGCAAATCTTCCATATTATATAACATCTCCAATAATTTTTAAGTTTTTGCTTGAAAGTAGCTTTTTAAAAAAGATGTTTGTTATGGTACAACTCGAAGTAGGCGAACGTTTTTCGGCATCTCCACATTCAAAGGAATACGGAGCATCAACTGTTATACTTAACTCTTTAGCAGATTGCAAAATAGTTAAATTAGTTAAAAGAAATATGTTTACACCTATGCCTAAAGTTGACTCGTGCGTGCTTGAAATTACTATTAATAAGAGGAAATTTAATTTAGAAGAAGGTTCCAGTTTTATTGATTTTGTGCAAAATTCTTTTAAAATGAAGAGAAAAACCTTGTATAATAACTTAATTTCTGCAGGTTTTAATAAGGAAGTGGTAATAAATACAATTGTCAGTTTAGGTTTGGATTTGAAGGTAAGACCTGAAGAATTAGAGGTGAAAGACTTTGTTAAATTGTATAATTTGCTAAAATAATTTATCAAGATGTAAAAAAGAATCATATATATTACATAAAAGTATATGTTTCTTTTTTTTATGTCAAAATTTTAGTTTTGTTTTTAGAGTAAAATAGTTTTGAAAAATGCATTGTTTGTAAAAAATAAGAAACGAAAAGGAGAAGAAAGTGAGTGAGTCAGCAAAAACGTTAATTTTAAATAGCAATAAAGATAATAATTTTAAGGCAATACTTAATTTAAAGAGTAATGAAAACAGCCAAATAAAATTTTTTAATTTGAAAGACAAATCTCGAACTTTTGCACTTGGGATTAAACAGGAATCAAAAGTGACTAAAATTCCACTATTAGTTGATGGAGATAATTGTTCTTTTTCTGTATCAAATAAAATTAATTTTGCTAAGAGCCTCAGTTGTGCAGTTGTAGATGTTTCAAATCCATTTTGTCCAGAGATAGTTTTAAGTGGTAGAGAAAATACAAATTTAGAGAATAGCAAAATTGAAGGAGCTTTTATGCCAGAAAAGCCTAAAGACACTTCTGTTTTGTATGAGGAAGCAAGCGGAGAGGAGATAGAGGACCTAATTGATAAAAATTTAGAAGAAGATTTACACACGACATACTTTGATGCTTGTGCGAAATGTAAATACCGAGAAGCATTTTATAATGAGGGTGAATGTTTAAAGCAAAATGAAGCAAAAATAGCAAGTCAAGAAAATTTAGAGAAAGACACGAAAACACATGAGGAAGAGAGCAAATCATTTTATGAACAAATTAAACCTCAGATTGATGCTTTGTTTAACAAATATGAAGAATACAAGTTACTAGAGGAGATTATACCAAGTTCCAAATGGGCAAAGATTGTCTATGACAATGAGGGAAATTATTATATTTTAGGGCTTATTTACAAAGAAAATCAGGAAGTATTATATATTTGTTATGGAGTGCCTTCAGTTGGAGGAAATAATCCACCAGATGACATTAAAGAGTATGCGGGATGGCTTCCAAAAGATAGTAATAATGTGGATGGAGAGGGATATTTTATAGTTTGCCAAGATGCAATAACTGGGGAAACTTTGAAAGTAGACTTGGTTTAAAATTTAAAAAAAAGAATATTTATTAATAAGGGTGATATAAATAAACAAAATTTTTGTTATTAATTTTGCATAGTTTATTGTTAAACTATGCTTTTTGACCTACTAAGGTAGAAAAACAAACAAGTAAATAAATACACAGGGCATTTTTTTGAATATAAAAAGCTGGTAGAATTTTTGTGGTAGTTTGATTTTGCCCTAGAAAATTGTCTTTTAATAAATATATTTTAGGTGTTTAATATAATTGACAAATGGGTAAAATTTTGGTACTATCTATTTGTTTAGTGAGGTTTAGGGCTTTGAAAAAGAAATCATTTTTTTTATTATCATTTTTACTTGTTTTTTCGGTGTTGCTTTTTGCATGCAACTCCATTAATTTGGTTGGTGGGCCGCTAAGTAGTGATCCTATTTATGGTAATGGGGGTTCAGCAGTAGTAAAGGGTGATTACCTTTATTTTGCGAATGCTTTCGTAGACTATAATTCTATTAGCAATAATGACAATAAATACGATGAAGATAGTGCACAAAAAATATATGGGATTTATAGGACAAAACTTAATCAAGTTGGTGGGGTAGACCTAAATGATGAAGGTAAGAGAGAGGGAGTAGAACTTCTTACCTATAATGTTGGCGGTTTTGCTTATGCTGGTCTTTACATTTTTGGTGATTATTTATATTATGCGACACCATATACCGTTGCAACAAATACTGGGGACTTGACTTATGGACTTGTTAGAATAGATAGGGTTAGACTTAATGGTACTGAGCATGAAGAAATATATAACATTTCAAATTATAGTGCAGAGGCTAGTTATGATCTTGTAAGTGTTGATAATGTTGTGTATATTGTATCACGTGACGCAGATAACAAGTTAATTGTAGTTTCAGTTAATGGTGGTAATAAACGTGAAGTTATTAATATTGATGGTGCGACTTCATTTGCCGTTTTTGAACAAAATAACATTGTTGATGGCGATACTGTTCAAGATATAAATAAGTATGTTTATTATACTAGACAAGATAGTGAAACTAGCACCTATTTCCTATGTAGACGTCCACTTGCTGGTGGAGATGAAAGGGTGCTTTATAGGTCAAGTTCGGAATTGCTTGTTGAAAATGTCAAAAATGATAAGGTTTATTTTACTGAGGACGGAGTACTAAAGTCATTTGGACAAGAAAATTTACTCACATATACCCCTACAATTTATACAAATATAACAATAGCATCATCTGCAAGTTCAATTACTGATTATTTAATTTTAGACAAGAGTTTAGGTAGTGCTGGCATTGACAGAGGAATTCTTGGTGTCTACTTTGACGGCACAAATTATGCGGTAACATATTATAATGGTGATGTTATTCGTGAAATTGAGATTTTAGAGGACTCTACAAAAGAAGTTACTTTAATAGCTTCTCAAGGTAATGAATTTTACTATCAAGTGGCAGACGATACCTCTTTGTATAAATGTACTTTAAGTTTTGCAATAGACGGAAATAGATATACAATTTCAAGTTGTTCAGAACCAGTTGTTATAGCAACAGATTTTAGTTATACTGTCAACAGTACTGAGATGATTGATTTTGACAAAGATAGAATATTTGTTTACTTGCAAGAGGAAGGGGATGCTCTAAATTATCTCCACATGTATATGATTGATGAAAAAGTTTCATATGTTGATGAAACAGAAGGTAATATTATTAGTAGATATATTGGTTTAAAACAAGAATAACTTATAAATGAAGTTTTACTAAGGAAGGGTTGATCTCTTCCTTTTTTTATTTTAAATATATACATTTTTATAATAGACCATATATTTTATAAGTATAAATTATTCAATAAAAGTTATTTTTAATTATAATCATTTATTTTTGTTTTTAATTACAAAAGGTTAACTAAATAAAAAAGCTTTTTCGATAAATACAATTCCAAGTATTAAGGGTCAAAGAGGAGCAAATTAGGTTATTATTTGTCATTTATAAAATCTTATTGCTAACTTTAATTAAGTTTTTGCTTCATCTAAAAACCTTAAATTTGACTTTTAGGTTAATAATATAATTATGTAAAAGTTTAAATTTTATAGTTTATTATTTAAACTTTATGTTATTTTTTAGACAAAATGAAAAAAGAGCATCAAACAAAATCTAGTATTTTTAGCAAAATTTGATTATTAAAAAACAAAAAAATATAGTGTTTAATAATATTTTAAAATATTTTTAAGATTTTTTACAAAAATTTTTAAAATTTTACACTAAAATCATTTTTTTTGTTTACCAAAGCCGAATATTATGTGGTATTATGACAATGCCAAAGTTGGTAAGAAAAAGGAGATAAAAAAATGGCAAATTATAGTGTGTTAATTCTTGAGGGTAATATGGTGGAAAGGGAAAAGTACAAGAGAGCGTTTAGGGAAGCTGGCAATTTCGAGGTCATAGGAGAGAGTAGTGATGCAAACATTGGGTATAATATGATTTGCGAAAAGAAACCTGATTTAGTAATCATGGATATAGTTCTTGATAGTTTTGATGGGTATGAGTTACTAGAAAAATTTAGAGGGGAAAAGTTGAGCACAAAGTTTTTAATAGTGTCAAGCTTAAAAAGTGAAGGCTTTATTCAAAAGGCATTTGATCTTGGTGCGACTTATTATATGCTCAAACCTGTTATGACGGAACTGCTTGTTAGACGGGCAACGGAATTAATTGAGGACAAATTAGATGATGGATTTGTAAGTGTAGAGAAAAATTCAAAAAACAAAGAGATTGAAGAAAAATTAAGTAATATTTTTTTATCAATTGGTATTCCTGCACACATTAAGGGGTATCAATTTCTAAGAGAAGCCGTAAAAATTGCTATGAAAACTCCATCAATAATTAATTCCATAACCGGAGAATTATATCCTAGCATTGCAAAGCATTTTTCAACAAGTGCAAGTAAAGTTGAAAGAGCGATCAGGCATGCAATCGAAGTTGCCTGGAATAGGGGCAGGATAGAGAACATAAATCAGTTGTTTGGTGTTGACATTTATTCCCCGAATGACAAGCCAACTAATGGTGAGTTTATCGCACTAATTGCCGATAAGATGTTGTTTGAGGGAGCATAAGGGGGCATAGAAAAGTTTAGTCACTATTTATATATTTACTTCATATTATCTATGAGTTTAATAATGGGTGAAAATACCATTGTTAACAATTATAAGATAGAGAATTTTTGATTAGTATTTTAAAAATATTTTATGGTTTAACAAAAAAATCCAAAATGTCAAAAAACCTAAAAAATGCATAAAAGAAAACGAACAACATAGACTATAAAATATTTTTTAAAAACTATAAAAAAATGCTTGTCTTATAGAAAAAAATATGGTAATAAAATGCTGTAATATATAAATGGAGTTGTTATGAAAAATCAAACTTATATCAGATGTCCAAGATGTGAATTAAACTACATCTTAAAAAAAGACAAATTTTGTAATGTATGTAAAATGGAAATGAAGGCGCTAGGAAGTCAGGGTATGGATGAAAGTCTTGATTTAGAGCTTTGTCCTATTTGTAAGACTAACTATATTAGTTCTGATGAAGATATGTGTGTTTCTTGTAAAAGAGAGAAAGAGGCTGCTGATGAAGATGGTGACAAGAAAAATTCTTCAATTTGGGACTCATATACTGAGGTCGATGACGAAGATTATAATGATAAGGATGACGATGATGAACTTCCACCACTATCAGACATAGATGATGCTGGAATTGAAGAGGACGATGATCTAGATATAGATCTTGATAATAGTTCAGACCTTGATGATGGTTCTCTTGGTAAACTTGATGATTTTGACGATGAAGATTTTGATGAAGATGATTATGACGAGGACGACGAAGAAGACGACGAGTAACTTGCTTTTAAAGAATTAAAACAATTTTTTGTATAAAATTTTTATTCTAGTCTATAATTTGACTGGAGAGAGTTATTTATGCAAAGAAATGGTTTAAATTTAAATGAGATAAAAGATAAGATTACTTCTATAAAAGGGAAAGGTATTGACATCACCATAAATAGAGGAAGGAAAAAGATTGATATTTATGAAGGAATTATTGAGAATATTTATCCGTCCGTTTTTACAGTTAAGATTTTAAATAATACATTACTAAAAAATGTCACCTGCTCGTATTCAGACGTTCTTTGTGGAGACGTAAAAATAATTGAAAGATAAAAATTAAAAGTTTTTATCATAAATTATGAAATTGCTTTATATTCATATAACAAATGAGTAAAGCAATTTTTTTATTGCTTTGATAAAGGGGGTAAAGTTTTTGGAAAACATGGAAAAGCTGGATATTGCTACAAGGAATATTCTGGGTACAAGTGAGTTAAAAAATTCTGTATCGTTTCGTGAGGTAAATGGACTAAAGATTACAAAAGTACTAACGTCTTCTATGAGGGCTAACATTGACAATATAATGGTAGGAAGTGGTGAAGTTAAGTTTGACGGCGTATTAGAGTACGATTTGTTAGTAGTGCTTGAAAACGGAGAGATTACACCGCTTACAACTAAGGAAAATTTTTCGCTAACATTTGAAAATAGTGAGATAGAGCAGGGTTCTGTTATAGATATTCAACCAACTATTACGGAGTTAATATCTTCAAATTTTTCCCCAGACGAATTTGTATATAATTCTAGTGTAAGTTTTGAAATATGTGCGGTTAATGTAAGCTCTGATTTGTCTTGTGCTGTAGTACCAGAAAATGTTTTTGTCAAAGAGGGTGAAGTAACTTTTAATGCCCTTGTTGCAAATGAAACATATGAGGGTGTGGTTACATTTGATATAGCAAAAGATAGTAAAGTAAATAAGATATTGTTTGTTAGAAATAATGCTAGCATAAAATCTAGCCTTCCTTCAAATGACTACTTTGTTGTAAATGGGGATATATACACAACGATAGTATTTTTAACTGAAGACGGAACCATTAAAAGTATAGTTAAAGAAAATAGTTTTTCAGAGGAAATAGAGGCAAAAGGAGTAACAAAAGATTCAAACATCCAAGCGTCAATTGGTGTGCACGAAACTGTTGTGAATGAATCAGAAGATGGAAGTAGGTTTAATTTTGAAGTGCCCATTGTAATTAATGCAAATGTTTTTGATACTAAAACATTAACTTGTGTAGAGGATGCGTATAGTACAAAATATGAATTAACTCTAACTACAGTGTCCTATGAGCAAGATAGTTTTATGCCAACAAAACTCGCCGAAGAAAATATACTTACCAATTTTGCACTAAGTGAAGGACT
Organism: uncultured Christensenella sp.; assembly: GCA_949282135.1. Classification (GTDB taxonomy): domain Bacteria; phylum Bacillota; class Clostridia; order Christensenellales; family UBA1242; genus UBA7862. Next base: position 27,173 of record CASDOR010000026.1, on the reverse strand, counting down.
TAACACGATTGATAAGATATTAGCAGTTATTCCTACAAATATTCGAGTTGTAAGTCAAATTGTTAAAGATAAAGAGGTGTTGATTGATGGAATAGCATCAATTAATGTAATATATTATTCTGAGGATGATGAGGGAAATAATGTCTTAAATTCCGTAGATATTGATATACCTTATTCACTTAGTTTTAATGCTCCAGATGTTAAGAGTGGGGACAATGTAAAGGTGGGCATCTCGTTTGGAGATTTAAATGTAAAAAGCAGGCATGGTAGAGAGTTAGAAATTTTAGCAGAAGTAAAAATAAACTACAACGTCTCATCTAGAGAGGTCTCGTATATAACAACTGAAATTACACTTGGCGAGGAAAAAGAAAGTCAAGATTATGCTTTAGAAATTTATGTTGCACATGCTAATCAAACATTATGGGACATTGCAAAGGAGCTTAACATTGGAGTAGCAGATATCATGGCACAAAATAAGGATTTGACTTTGCCTTTGCAAGAGGGAGAAAAAATTGTAGTTTATAGACAAGTTAATAATTAATAGTTTTAATGCAATAGATTAGATTTAGGTTTAAAAATAAAAATATGGTAAATAATTCTTTTCGTAAGTAGGAGAATAGAATATGAAAAGATTTGTTGCCATATTTTTTTTATGTATTACATGTGTTGCAATGCTAGTTATAGGAATTACAACTACAAAGACATATCACACTGAATATTTGAGAATACATATAAGAGCAAATAGCAATTCCAATATTGATCAAGATGTAAAATATGAAATAAAAGATGAAATTGTGGAGTTCTTAACACCTATTATTTCTTCCTGTAAAACCAAAAGTGAATTTACATATGTAATAAATAAAAATTTATCTAATATTGAGAGTATAGCAAACGAAATTCTTGCACAAAATAATTTTGATTACAAGAGTTCTGCTGAGATAAGAAATGAGTATTTTCCTGTAAGAAGTTATGACAACGTGACGCTTGAAAGCGGATATTATGACGCATTAATTGTTGAGCTAGGTGAAGCAAAAGGGGATAACTGGTGGTGCGTCGTTTATCCTCCACTTTGTTTTCTTAACTCAAATGCAGGGTATAAATACAAAAGTAGAATTCTTGAAATAATTAAAAATTTTTTTGGAGGATAAATGAAAAGGTATTTAATTGTTTTAAGTTTATGTTTATTTTTTATTATAGGTTTTTCCTATACTCTCACAAACTTTATTCTACCTCGCACTGCACCTGTCGCTTTATACACGGCAACTTCTTCTGAAAATAAAAAGATACAGCAGAGGTTAAAAGAGTTAGGTTATTACTATGGGAGTGTTGACGGAATTTTAGGTAGTCAAAGTGTAAGTGCCATCAAAAAATTTCAAAGAGATTATGGCCTTAGTGTTGATGGCATTGTAGGGAGCAAGACTCTCACAGCACTTGGTCTGAATACTGGTAGTAGTGGAAATTATTCAGTAACAGATATTCAAAAAAAATTAAAGAATTTGGGTTACTATACAGGCAGTGTGGATGGTATTTTTGGGAATAAAACTATTACTGCTGTGAGGAATTTTCAAAGAGACTATGGACTCGCAGTTGATGGTATCGTTGGCTCAAAAACCGCATCGGCATTGGGACTTAAAAATAGTACAAGTCAATCTTCAAGTGATTTGTACTTACTTGCAAAATGTGTATATGCAGAGGCAAGGGGTGAGCCATACGTAGGGCAAGTAGCTGTCGCAGCTGTTATTCTTAATAGGGTTAAGAGCCCAGAATTTCCAAATAGTATAGCAGGAGTAATTTATCAACCATATGCTTTCACCGCTGTAGCTGATGGTCAAATTAATCTTGAACCAGATGAGACTGCGTACAATGCTGCAAGGGATGCTATGAATGGTTGGGACCCAACATACGGATGTTTGTTTTATTATAATCCTGCGACCGCAACGAGTTCCTGGATATATTCTAGGCAAACAGTTGTAACTATTGGCGAGCACGTTTTCGCACTTTAAAATAAGGGAGAAAGGAAGATGAAAAAAGCGTTTATTATTACAGTTTCAATATTAAGTTGTATAGTACTAGTACTCGGATTAACATTATTTTCTGCGAAAAGTACACTTACATCTACTTCTGCAAATTTAGAAAATGTCTATCAAAGATCTTTTTATGATCTCGTTAACAATGTCAACAACATGGAAGTTGAAGTTAGTAAATTACTTGTTTCAAACGATTCTACTTCTCAACAAAAAATATTATCAAACATTAAACAACAAACTGGCGAGGCTGAATCCTCTCTAAGTCTATTACCTGTGAACTCTAATGTAGTATATGAAACTTCAATGTTTATGAACAAACTAAATGGGTATTGTTCTTCACTTATAACTTACAATGATGGGACAATTGGCGAAGCTGACTTAGAAACTCTTGAGAGTGTTCATAACAGTATTAATAATATAAAAAATGAATTAAATAAGATCATTGATAAAATTATGAATGGGTATAGAATTTCTGATAACCTAGGGATGGAAGGTGAAATGAATAATTTTTCCTCTAATTTTACTTCCTTTACGACAGATACTATGCAATTTCCAAGCTTAATTTACGATGGGCCATTTTCAGATTCGACAATCAATAAAACAATCAAAGGCTTAAAAGACTTTGAGATAACGGAAGATGAGGCAAAAGAGTATGTTACAAGTCTTTTTAGTGATGGGGCAGATATTGTTTATCTTGGTGAAACGAAAGGCAGATTTGAGACTTATGATTTTACCTTAAATGCTAATAATAGGATGTATTATGTGCAAATTACTAAGCAAGGGAAGTTTTTACTTACTATGAGTGCTAATATTAATAATAGTGGTGTGAATACTAATACTACACAAACTGATATAGAAAAAAATAGTACTGAGAGTGATGAAAGTGTAGATATGGAAGATGTAAATAGTAAAAGTGACGACTTGATATCTGCAATAAATAAAGCAAAAGAATTTGCAAAAATGTTAAAATTAGACGATATGGAATGTGTTTGGAGTGCAAAGACTGATAAAACAGCTTACATTAACCTCGCACCGGTAGTTGATGATATAATAATGTATCCAGATTTAATAAAGGTTAAGGTTGATTTGCAAGAAAATATAGTTGTTGGCTGGGAAGCTTCTTCATATGCATATAATCATGTGGAAAGAGAAGATTTGATTGCACAACTATCAGAAGAAGAGGCAAGAGAACTTATTAGCAAAAATCTAGAAATTGAAAGCCAAAAACTTTGTGTTATTCCTTTGGATTTTGTAGGGGAAACACTAGCATATGAGTTTAGCGGAGAATATTATGGCTATAAATATTACTTGTATATTGATGCTTATACTGGAAAGCAAGTAAGAGTTTTAAGAGTTGTACAAACAAACGAAGGGGAACTTGTGCTTTAATAAATATTGTTATAATACAAGTAAATTTTTGATTAGACAAATACATGCACAAAAGTTTAGTTATATTTAAAATGAAACAAAGATTAATATACTGTTTTTATGTGCTAAGTATGTTTAGTGTATTGGCTTTAGAAAGGATTGATAGGAAGAGAAAAAACTCTTCCTATTTTTAAAAATTATTATAATTTAAGTTTTTCTTTACATTAATTTAAAGTTAATGTATACTAAATTAGTAGAATAAAGGGGAAAAATGAAGAATATTGACGAAATAACAATGAGAAATATGGGTATTTTTGATTTAAGAAACCTCGCTAGGGATGTCGGGGTGTTATCTCCTACTACCTGTAAGAAAGAGGAGCTTATTGAAAAAATTCTTCAGATTTTAAGTGGAGAAAAGGAACCTCAAGTTCCAAAAAATCGTCAAGGCAGACCTCCAAAGACAAGAAATCCATATTTATTTCAAAATAATATGCTTTCATCAGATAGTTTAAATGCAAATTCTATACGAGATTATGATTTTTCGTCTTTGAAAGAAGAGAATGAAGTGATGCTTAATGATTCTTATCAAAGTATGCCTTTTAGATATGATGAAAAATTTGATTTTAGAGATGGTGAAGGCTATTTAAAACATGTGGGCGAGAACTATTATTTATTTCAAAATGGCAGATGCTCAGAGATTGAAAAGGCTATTTTAATACCATTTGAGTTTGTTTATCAAAATAAATTAAAGGATTCCGATTTTGTAAAATGTGTTTATAAAAATAGTATTAATTATAGTACGCGGATTACAACAAAAATAAAAAATTTAGATGATTTTGTAGATAGAGTTGATTTTAATAGTTTGCGTACAATGCCTTCTTATAATAAAATTTTTTTTAGTCAAACAATTGGAGAAGTTGGTGAAGGGAAAAGAGTTGTTGTAGATATATCATCTTTTGATAGATACGTTGAACTTTTGCAAGAAATAAGAAATGGCTGTAAAAACAAGTATTATTTTGTTAATTTATGTCTCGATGCTCTTCCTGAGTACAATCTTAATTTTAAAGAAAGTTTTTACACACTTATTGATGATAATGTCAAAATGAATACGCTTACGTGTGAAATTGCTATTTCAAGATTGCTAAGGCTAATAGAGAGTGGTAAAAGGGTTGTTGTTTTTGTAAACGAACTTATGAAAATGGTAAAATATCAAAACTTTTTAAATAATGGGGAAATTTCTGATTTCAAGGCTTATTCACTTGCATTAGTCTCTCGTCTCATGAGATGTGCTGGTACTTATGAAAATGGTGGTAGTGTTACGGTAGTTGCTCTTTTAAAAAATAATAAATTAGGGAATACCGCTGACTACTTAAAAGATGAGCTTGAAAACTATAATTGCACATTTGTAAATTGTAAAAATTAGTTTTTACAAACTATATTTAAAAATATCTAAAGCAGAAATTTTATCATTTCATACTTTATGTAGTTGTTTCTTTTGTTTCTTTGTAAGTTAACAAAAACAAAATTTTCACTAGGTTTTGTTTAAAGTTAAAGAGTCTTAGAAAATATTAATAATGTTTTTCTAAGGCTTTTATTTTAATTCTATTTGTAATGAGAACTTTTTAGATATTAATATTTATTATGGTTTTAAATAATTTTTAAGTTTTATAACGTATAAATTAAATTCTAATAGCATTGTTCTATCAATAAATCTAATGTAACATGAGATGAAAAAATTATTTTATGTATAGAAAAACCATGGGGACTAAGGGAATGATAGTTTTAAAGCTATTTTCACTTATTTCCATGGTTTTATTTTTATAATTATTTTTATATACTAATTATCTTACACGCATTCTAGTTCTTAATTTTATAACAACTATTATAAGCACAATTGTAGCAACTACGGCAATTACGATGATTATGATTGCAAAAGTATTTAATGGATCTGTTTTGTTTACTCTAAAACTTGAAACTATATTACCGCTTTCTGTTTCTACTTGTATAAAGTAAGAGTTAGACTGTGTTAGGTTAAATGAAGACAAGGTTTCTGTTGTGGTTTCATCAATTCTAAATCTACCATATTGATAGAAAGTCTCACTATCCTCATTGTATATAAGCACATTAATATAACAAACACCTAATTGACTATAAATGTAGGAAGGATTGTATGATATGATGATTTCTGAAGTTGTGGTCTCGCCATATGCCACGTTGCTAGATAGTGTTGGTTCATAGTCGTTTATAAAGAATGAAAATTGTAGAATCTCATCATCTCTATCACCATATTTTAAAGTGACTGTATAATAGCCATTTCCACTTCTAGAATCTTGTGATGATATAAACAGGGAAGAGATGCTGCCATTTACCATAAAGTTATTAGTAATATCTTCATTATTCCTTATAACTTGAATAATTTCATAGTCCAAAACTCGCGTAAATTCAAAAGCAAGTCTTGCCGAAGTCGTAGAAACTATTGTGAAATTATATGTAGTACTATTAAGATCATTACCCTGATAAGCACCGGTAAGGGTCACAACGTATCTACCAGGAGCTGTGAATGTATACACGTTATCTTCTCTTGTATAAGAATTATATGCAGCACCATTTCTCATTACACTTATATTATATCTAGAAATCTTGCTTGCATAGTTACTATCGATTACGAGGCTTAAACTATCATTAAAAATTCCATATTGAATAGGATTATAATCTTCGTTATTGTAGTTAATATAATAAATCACTTGAGTAATAAGATTTATTGTGTATACATTTGGGTCTATTGCCATTGAACTGGTAGAGAAGCTGTGAGTATTGCCCGCAAGGTCTCTAAACATGATTTTATGTGTGCCAGCACCTTGAAGAATAGATGAATTTCTGTTGTTTGAACTATTATATGTATAGTCAAGAGGCACGTAGACGGAATCAGCACCATATTGTTCCATAACATATATAAAGTTTCCTTGATTATACCAATAGGTTGTTTGAGAAGGATTTAGACTATTCCAGTGTAAAGAAATTTGGTTGTTCACAACACCATTAGCATTTGTCAAATCTCTTTCTCTTTCATTTTCACGAATGAGTATTGATTCTGTTTCGTTATAATAAATTGTATTTCCAATAAGGTTTGTTGATCTTGGAACTTTTGTTACTGCAAATAGTTCAATTCTAATAGGACCTCTAAGAGAATAAACTAGATAAATGGTTGTCCAGTAATTTACATCATCATTAGAAGGCGTTGGATTCGAGCCACCATCTCCATGCATAAAGTAGTTTCTTAACATGCTATTTTCAAAAGTAAACTCGATTATATCTAAATTAATATTACTGTTATAAGTAATGCTTGGCAAGTTTACACTATAGTAGTGGTTTAGATTTAATACATTTGAGGTTCCAATATTTGCTTGCGAGAAGTTGCCATTTCTAAAGCCCATTGATTCGACAAGCATATTATACTCTCTTTCGTTTCTATCAGAATTTCCATCAAAACTACCATTATCACGCATGGATGTAAGAATTGAGTAAATAGCATTTAAAATACTTGTTTGTCTATTATTCATGTCATGTACAAGATTTTGTGAATTGTTTAGTGTAATGTTGAGAGTCTCATAAGGGGAAGGGGATAATGTAGTATCTCCGTCACTAACTGTGTATAGAGGGAAGTCTCCAAGTTTTATTACAAAATAGATAGCCCTTGTATTTCCAAGCAATCTATTAGTAAGATCTAGCCTATAATAACCTTCCTCACTAACAAGATTTCTATCTCCGTCATTTCCTCTTGGAATAGTAACTCCATTACGATAGAGTCCGTTTGCATCTCTAGTGTATAATGTTGCGATAGTTACTTCATTTGTTTCTGAATCATTTAGCAAATCATAGCCACAATTTGTAATGAGTCCAAAGTTAATTCTTACACTTGAGTTTGTAATTTGTGAATCACTTTCTTCAAGCGTTGAAGAAATTTCATCATTTTCGTCATCATTATTTGTTAAAAGTATGTTAGGCAAATAGTCAAAAATAGTTATTCTCATTGTTTTTTGCACTTGACCATTTGTTCTATCTCTATATTCTATAACATATTCACTTGTTCCGCCAACACTCTGATTAGCAGGGATGTTATCATATGAGTAATTACTGGTTAAATTAAATCTTTTTAGGTTATTAGGTTTTAAATTTTCAGGTTGATATTCATTAGGTGTGCCTGAATACAAAACTCCATTTACGTAAACAGAATATATGTTTCCTTCGTATGTGATGGTTACATCTCCGCCAGTATAATAGGTTAATGTTTCATTATCAATTACATAATTGTAAGTAAAATTATATTGATCATCAAAATCTTCAAGCCTATATTCGCCAACATATAAAATGTATTCATATGAAGTAGTATTATAGTTGTCAGTGTAAACTGCTCTATAAACACCAGCAGATAGCCCTCTAATTGGATTGTTTAATCTAATTTCATCTCTGTTATCATATGAAAATTGTGTAAGTTCCCAAGTGTTTCCCACATTAGAAAATCTATAAAGTTGGAAGCTTGTTAAATACAACACTGAGGTTGTAGAGTAGGCAGGTAGTTGCAAATTATAGGTCGAAGTGCCAGTCTCAATATTAGGTACTTCAATTATTGTAGGAGCACTAAGCTTTGCACTTGTTTCGTTTGAAATAACACTTACAGATTTTACAATAGAAGGGTAAGAAGCATTATATCTAGAAAGTGTAAAACTATATCTACAGTTTATATTAACTCCGCCACCACTTAAGAAAGTGTTTATTCTTTCAAGTAGACTAGAACTAATGTTGCCTTCTGGTGTTAAATAAATTGGTGTATCAAAATTAAGATTTAAGGTTTCATTTCGAAGTAGTACTACACCAAAACCAAGTCTTGATGAAAGTTCTGTTAGAGTAAAATAAGATTCTGCTGTGAGATTATCTCCGGTTGAACTTTCAAAAGTATCTCTAATTGCATCTCGTCCGTCAATTCTTAAAATGTCGTAACTTGACGAACCTTGTGGAGCAAAATATACTGTGAATGTTCTATAATTGCCAGCATAATCTCTTTCTATTATTTCGTAATACCCACTAGGGATTACTCCTGTTACGCTTTGTATAATTGAATAGAGGGAAGAGTTAGAATACTCGGCTTGATACCATATTTCGTCTCCTATATTTACCACACCATTAATTAGAGTTGTCTCAGAGAATTTTGGATATCTGCCAAACATATCTTCATTTTGATAATACTCAGTGTTTGACATGTCTGGTGTGATACTTGCATATTCTCCGTTGTATTTGTTGTAACTTCTTATGTAGAAGTAAGGTACAGTTTCTCCCTCATTATAATTTAAAACATAATTATAATTTAAACCAAATGTATATGTTAGAGCAGAAGGGAGAGTGTATAAGTTACTTATATCAAAATCTTCTTCTTTAAAACTATTTAAGGAATCACTATAATATGTTCTTAAAAAGTCCTCGCTGTTTAATAAACTATCTAGATTTGTACTAGGTTTTGTCCTATCAATAGAAACTTGGTAAGTGGTTGTTTTAAATTCATAATTGTTACCTAAATCATGGCTAAAACTAACTTCATAGGTACATTCTGTATTAAGACCAAAGTTAAGAGTGTAAACATATCTATAATAATTTTGACCATCATATACTTCATAAGGGCTATTTACGTCATAGTACTCAATAGTTAGGTAAAATAGGAAAGAATCTAAATTGACTAAGTCTTTTGAGACAACAGTTATATTAGAATTTACATCACTAAGTAAAATTACAAGATTTTGGCTAGCAATTTCGTTTAAATCATATCTACTAAAGTCAATAGAAAAAACTCTTGCTTGATTATTTAAGATATAATTTATTGTGATATAATTTGATTTTGAAAGGTAAGGGGTTCTATCATCTTGCCAAGACAAATAAAATTTGTTGTATTCACCTTGTATGTTTCCTGCTTCAGCATTTATTGCATAAATGTGATTGCCATATTCATCAGTTTGTGTCTTTTCTTCAAATCTATTTGTAATAGAACTATAAACATATGAGTGAGCGGTAGCACTAGGGGAGGAATGTTTAATTTGGAAACTAAATTCAAGGCTAGTTGGATTTACATTAAGATTTGTTGAAGATGAATCAGATAATGTATAACCTGTATTGTCTGTAATGATAATTTGATAATTTCCTTCCTCGTCAAAAATTAAATTGCCGTTTGGATTTGAAGTGCTTTTAAGCATAGAGCTAGTACACATGCCAGTTGTAGAATCATAACCATCAATTATATATGTAGTGCTTACACCAAGACTATTTGTAAAAACAATTTCAACATTAAGCCTAGTAAAACTAAGCTCACTATGTAAATAGTTTTGAGTGCCATTTTGAGTGTAGATAAAGTATTTACTGACTGGAATATTAATTTCTATTGGTACTTCATTTGTTGTAAGCGAGCGACTACCAGACATTTTAAAGAATTCCTTAAAAGAATAGGAATTGTTTGTGTCATTATTTAAAGTAATACTGATGTTACTACCCACTTCACGTGTTGTATTGTCAGACAAATAATTTTCGCTTATTATTCCGTTATGGTCGACATAAATAGTGTAGCTCTTTGTCTTTGGATCAAGCAAGAATAAAGGATAGTACTTTCCGTCATCACCCGGATACAAACTACCACCAGTTCCTACATAAATAATGTCTCCGTTTTCATCATAATGAAATGGTCCACCTCTGTAAACACGTGTAATCACATACATTCCAGGTTCTGTTATGCCATATTCGCTTGTTGCGTAGTCAGGATTGATTGCTCCTGTTGTATAAGTAATTCCGTCAGGTGAGGTCACTGTAAGTGTTGTATGCGTCTCGGCAGGGACGGATGAGAAAGGATATGAAGTGATAGAGAAATTTGCATCATTTTCGTTAAGTGCGAATGGATAAAAGTCGTAATACAACTCCGCCACGTCATAATATTCTGATAAATCGTTATTTAAAATTGTATATTCGAATACAAGAGTGTTAAGATTAGTACCTGCATTTTTTCTAATATAATATCTTTCGTCTGGATCATTGTAGGCATAGAAAGAACTTCTAACATTATCAAGGCTTACATGCACCTCTCTATCTATTTGAAGTCCGTTTTCATTTAGAAGAGAAAAGACATAATCGGCCTCACCATTAAAGATAGCATTGTTATTGTTTAAATATAAGGCGACACTAACTGGGGCAGGGGTATATGTGCCCGAACTTGGAGCTTTGCTTACATCAATTGGGAAATATGAATAATTTACGTTTTCATTTTCAAGCAAAAGGTAAAACATATTTCTATCTGGATTTTCTATCCAAGAAGTGTCGAAGAGGTTACCTCCGTCTGTTTCTTTTACATAGTCTGATAAGCTTAATAATACATCTTCATAAAAATTAATAATAATATTTTCTTTTGCAAGAAGTGTTCCGCCCTGTGATAAGTCATAAGCTTGAGTATAACTCTTATCGGCTATTTGCAATGTCATTTCATTATCAAAAATTCCATCAGTTGATGAGTCTCTATGTATTGGCAAACTTAATGCCTTGTGTGTTCCAAAATAAAGCACGGTGTCAGAATCAATAAAGTTATTTGGATTTGTTGTAGGGGAATAGGAATTTTGCCAAGTTGATTCTTCTGGAATCCCACTCCAACTACCTTGAGCAATTTGTGGAAGAGTATCATCAATAAGTACAGTAATGCCAGAATAGTTTCCTGCATCATCATAAATAAAGAAGTAGTAAAGCCCTGGTCTAAAGAAATAGCTATTTGCTTCAAGCGTTGTCAAATTATAGCTGTTTTGATAACTAGAGCTATCCCCAGATTTTAAAGTGTCAAAATAATAGTTGTTTGTAAGCCAATATTCGCCACTTGTTTGTTTAAAAAGGGAAGAAGAAGTTACGTCATCTCCACGTTTTAAATCCATGACATAAATTGATACATATTCTTTAATTCCACTTCTTTTTGGTGCCCAGCCAACAGTAAAGGCAGAGTCAGTTACATATAGGTCTTTGTCTATATATTCATAGCCTGACAAATCTGAACTTAAAATAGGATTGCTTTTTACATATGTTCCAAGACTCGACCTTGTAACAGAATTAACTGAAATGTCGGAGATGTCCTCTTTGTCTATGCTAAAGCCGTAACTTTTTGCGGTATTTCCTAGGCTTCGAATAGTTGCTGTATATCTTCCGTTATTTGTAAAGGTGTAATTAAGAGAATTGTTTATAACATAGTAATAATACTCTTTACCATTGATAGTAAAAGTCTCTAGTTGGTTATCCGCTCCTCGTTTTAATGAAAGTGTCCCTGAAGACGTGTTGTTTGTATAGTCGCCTGCATATGAGTAACTAACTGTAACTGGATTAGAGAATAAGTTGTCTCTTTTTTCTATTGCAATCCTCACATTTTTATTTGTCGCACTTACAAAATCATATGCAATGTTCTCATCTATACCATGTACATAAAGAGGTTGCAAGCCAGATTCAATCTTAAATAAAACATATTGACAGCCAGTAATATTTCTAATTCGCGTTTCATTTTTGTCTTCTAATACTTGAGTTATTGTAACATCTATTGTGTACTCTAACTTCATAAGATAAGTGCCAGAAGCAGTGATATTTTGAAATTCTTGAGAGTAGGTATCGTCATCTTCTCCAATATATGCATCAATTTCTTGAAGTGTAGTCATGGCATTAAGTTTTTCTAGAATTTCTTCATCGGAAGTAGTAAAGGAATCAAATCTCCTATATGTTGCTGTGTAATCACTAAGTGTCCCGTAACTATGGAACCTAAGAGGGGTAATATTAGTTGTAGCAATTAAATTTGGTATTGAGAACAAATTACCTACTTCACTATTATCATCTCCAGCTAGTCCGGTTGTCATTGCGTTATAAGAAGCAATTGTATTATATGTGTAGTCATTGACCAAAGGAAGAACTTGATTGTAGGTTGGGGAAGAGGTGTCTTTGTCCTCATACCTTAGGTCGTAACCAAAAATTATAAGACGTTCATAGGTTAAACTCTCTCTTATTTCCTCACTAAATAAGTCTTTATCAACATGAGTATAAGGAACACTTCCGTCGCCTTGCGTTAAAATATCTAACTCAAACTCATATATTCCCTGGAACACAGAAGTATTAAAGTAAGATTGATTCACCATAATATAATTCTTTTCAAAATCATCTAGATCAAAACGTGCTAGATATTGCATGCCGTTCTCTTGATTTCCGTCGTCATATGTATAAAAAGAGTATGTGTTGTTATTTTCTAAACAGTGCAAAGTAACAATTCCAGTATGGTCATTTTGGTGATCGACTACAAAACCTTGGTAGTTAAAGTGATAGGTATTAGATACACTATCATCACCGCCTACTTTATATACAAAATTAAGTGCAAATTTTGATGCATCATAATTTACAACTGGAGTATTTTGGTAATTATAGTTATAAATTTTATAATCTTTTGTATATGTTTCGCCATCAACTATATAGCTATCTGCGTTTTCGAAGGTTAAAGGATTTTCTCCGTCTGACACATATTCGCTATAATCAACAACATATAGAGACATAGTAAACACACATGTATTTGAAACAAATTGCCCACTAAGAGAAGAGGTGTAGTTATATCTAATTGTAAAAGTATAGAGCCCTGTTCTTTTTGAGACATCATTGCTTTCACCATTTCCACCTAGATATTCTCTTTGTTCTTCTTCACCAAAGCCTTCGTCCCCGTCATTTAATGCTAGTTCAGGACATTCTACGTTTGGATTTTCTACTCCGTTTAGCATTAGCTCTTGAAGGTTTAGGGCAAAAGAGTACATGTTATCTTCTTGTGCTATAACATAGTCAGGGCCTGCGTCAAGAACAATAGGATCATCTGTTGGAGAATTCCTTACTGTAACAGACATTTGCATTTGACCAAGGTCGCTAATTTTGCCATAGTTAATTCCTGGGTCTGTCTTTGCATTCAGGTCATTAAATCTAAAGTGAAGAGTCGAGCTATAAAGAGTTGTTAAAATATCATTTGCTTCATTTCCAGATTTAGAGGATAAAAGAATATAAGGGACAGAATCTTCTGTCATTGTATAGTAGTATGTATTATTTCTAACACTGGTCTCGAATTCTGGATAATAATCGGTTATGCTAAACCCAGCATCCCCAGCATACTCTACACTTGTGAAAAGAGAGAAGGGAATATAGCCATTTTCTATCAAAGTGCTATTCTCCGTATTTTCACTTGTTGAAAAATATGTATCACCTGTGTGATAGGAGGCCATAACCTCTTTATTTTCACCTAATGGATTTGATTTGTCGTTACCTATAAACAAAAATAAGCCGCCTACCAAGAAAAACAGCAAACTAAAAGCAACTACTTTTATTTTTGAATTTTTCATCCTTTTTACCTCTTTTACTCTTTAGTTCCTCTATTTTTATTATTCCACAAATATAATAATATATTTAGTAATAATATTAATATTTACATATTATCATATCAAAAATTTTTTTCAAAATAAAATAGGTAAAGTTTTTCTTTTTTGTAGTAAAATTTAGCAAACAAAAAAGAGAATACACATAGTATCCTCTCTTTATAAAATTTTGCATTTTTAACTAGTAGAAATTTTAGCTAAATAATTAATTTTAGTCTAAAAATCATCCATATCAATCATAGGGCGAGGCCTTAAAACAATTTGGTTTCTACTTGCAATGCTATAGCTTACTTTTGCCTCATCAAGAGAACGACTTGGAACATATCCGCTTGATGCTTTCATGTGGTCAAACATAGGTGTTGCCCAGTACGCAGTAGACTTAACTCTCATAGGGAACTCGTTAAGTATTTTAATAATAATTTCACTTGTCCCACCACTATCTCCTAAGTGACCAAGTTCGTCTGGATAAATAAGTGGACGAGAAGCAGTAGAAAGACTTGTTGTTTTGTTTGGATTTTCTTTACCTTTTTCGTCTTTTTGTTTACTTTCAGAGGTAGATGAGACTTCAAGGGTAATGTCTCCACATAACTTACTAAATTCTTCACATGTCACCCTGTCATCTGTACCAATGAATATTTTTATTGGACAGTTGCCTTTAATTGTTTGTGCAACGTCATCCCCATATTTTGCATTTAACTGACTAAATGATTGTACAACGAGGGAGAAGAAAACATTTCTACTACGACTTACTGTAATCATTGTGTCAATTTTTTCTATCTTTGGAAGATTTGCGAACTCGTCTAGTAGGAAATATACAGGTCTTGGCAGCATCATGTTTGGATAGTTGTTTGCAAGGTCTACAAGTTTTTTATAAAGTTGTGAAATCATCATAGTTGCAATACCCCACCTTGACTCCTTTTCATCAGGAATAATAATGAATAGGGCAGTAGGCTTGTCACCAAACGTATCAAAATTCATTTCATTTTCACTTGTTGCAAAACACATACCATTATCGTTAAACACACCAAGACTTCCTGTTACTATACCCATGTAGCTCTTGGTTGTACTAGGTGCATTGTTAATAGCTCCACTAACAAGTCCCGGCACCTTACTAAACCTGTCTCTCCCAGAATAATATTGTCTAAGTGTTTTGTATGGATTATCTGGATCTGCATCCTTATAAGATACAATTTTTCTTAAGTTATAGAAATTAAATTTATCTCGCGTCATATTTAGCCTTTCGTCTAAACTATCTTCAAGCATAGCAAGCATTGTTCCAAAGATCATTTCTTGTGCGCCTCTTTCCCAAGTTTGATCTGTGTTGCTTTTTATAGGGCAGAGAATACCTGCGATTTCTCTTAAGTCATTTTCTGCTTGGTCAATATATTCCGCTTTCTTAGACTCTAAATCTCCGTCTAGTACCTGCTTATTTGGATAAGCAACCCCGTCATATTCGTACCACTCGTAGTTATATTCACTACTTATAATTTTAAGGTTAAGGTCCGCTGGATTTACTCCCGAATGAACTTTAACAAAATCATGCAAATGATGAGCTTTATAATAAAGTTCATAAGCATTATCAAGCGGATTCCATTTAACGGATGAAAAAGGTTGCCTTAGATTGAATACTTTTACTTCGTAGCCTTCCTCTCTTAGCTTGTGACTGTTATTTTCATATAATTCGCCCTTAGGGTCGGCAATAACAAAACTAGGTTTTGTCTTAGTCGATGACATTATTTGAATAGTTGGTGCTATGTACTTTTGAGTTTTACCAGTACCTGTTGTACCAATTATAAGTGCGTGAATAGGTTTATACATGTTAATTTCTAGGTTGTTCTTTTTTAGTTCACTCCTAAGAAGAATCCCGTCTTTACTATTACCGATAGAACTCCATGTCGTAAACATAAACTTCTTTTCAGTCTTAAGCTCTTTTTCAGTTATCCACCTAGAATCAAAGAACTGCGAAACTTCTTTACCTTCCTTGTTCTTTGACCCAGGTTTTGCTTTGTCTGGTTTTGAGGTATCAAGTAGTTTATTAAAGAAATATATAAGATACAATCCTCCGCCGACAATTACTGGTACCATAGTAAATGTTCCTTGAGAAAGAAGTCCTATATCAAAAGCTCCCTCTCCACCATAAGTCAAAAAGTAAGTTAATACAAGTCCGAGTAGATAGCAGACTCCAATTATTGGTATGAAAAGTAAAATCCTTATTAATAATTTTTTCATTTTTCCTCCAAGCCAAAGTTTTAAACTATGCTTTTTTATATTAGTAAGTATAAACAATTAATAAAAATAAGACAAATAAAATAAGAAATTTTTCGCAAAATATTATTGATAAAAATTTTTTTAAAAAAAACAAAAAAATTTGTTAAATTTGTTTGGTATTTTGTTTTTATTGTGCTAAACTCATACTAGAAATAAATTTTCTTTTGGAGGAGAACATGTTTAATTTATTTGGAGGACCTTTTGAGGGGGCACTTGATGGAGCTGCTTGGAGTAATGAGTCTGTTAGTTGGTTGAAGCCTATTGTTGCAGTGTTAGACCAATTGATTATTCCAATCACCATTGTAGTAGCAATCGCAGGGGCAATTTGGATTATTATTTTAGGTGTAAAGTTAGCAAGAGCAGAGACAGCAGATAAGGCAAAAGAGGCAAAAGGTGCACTTATTCGTGTGGCTGTTGCAATAGTTGCGTCTCTAGTGCTGATTTGGTTACTCACTTGGTTTGCAACTAATATTACTACATTGTTTAACATAAAACCATTTAGTGGTATCAGTAGTGCTGCTTAGTTAGAGGGTAAGTGTCAACAATATATTTTGATTGTAATTTAAGTCGTTGTTTACTATAATGAATTTTATGCTATGTGTAAAAGTCTAGTATTTTAGCTAGACTTTTTTATTTGCAAAATTAATTTAAGTTTTTGCTTTTTTTAAATCATATTTAGAGCGTTTATCTTATAAATAAAAAATTGAATAAATAGACAAAATATTTAAAAAGAATTTGTAAAATTGTTTTTTTATGCTAATATATAATAAGTTAATTAGACAAATTTGTCTTAAAATAGACTTTTGTTTTTCTGTTAATTCTTAAAAAAGGGGAAGTAGTGTGAGTTTGTTTAATTTATTAGGGACAAGTAGTTCAAATTTATCTAGTCAGTATCCTCATTTATCTGGCATTTTTGATGGGACAAATATTCCTGATGATTTTGCTTATCTTAGACCTATAATTAATTTTTTAAATCAATATATTATACCTATTACTATTACACTTTTAGTTTTGGGGGCTTTTCTTGCTATTTTTATGGGAATAGCTCTAGCTCGTGCAGAGGATTCAGGTAAAGCGGCAGACCTTAAGAAAAGAATGTGGGGTCTTGTTGTAGCTGTAATAATTATTTTAGCTTTGATTTGGCTTCTTGCCTGGTTGTTTAGTGCTCTTCCAACTATCGTCGAGTTCTTCCGTGGGCCAATCGAAGATGCTTTGCCTGGTGGTATTGAGGGGTCAGGTTTTGGTTCGTCTGGGTCTAGCAGTAGTTGATTTGTGTGGCTTAAAAATAGAAACGAGACTGATTAATTGCTTGGTAATTTGATTGAATAAAAGTTTAAGTACATTTAAACCTAATTTTTTTCTTAGATTTACGTAAACTATTTATGTTTATTATGGAAATTTATGAGATTTTGTCTTTTTACTCTAAAATAATCTAAAGGTTTAAATTAGTATGTAAAGGTTAATAATTTGTGCCAAAAGTGGTTTAATGTATTTAATCAAAAAAGTTTTAAAAAGGAGGGAAGCATGCAAAAGAAAAACCTTTTTCAAGATGGGAATTTTACTATAAAGAGTGAAAATAGTATTAAAAAACTTAATTTCAATGCCAGAAAAAGTAAGTTTGGGCAAGTTTTTTATAAAATATTTTGCTCAGTATTAGTCCTTATTTTTGCTGCTGTTCCTCTTTTTACTTTCACCGCCTGCGCCGAAAACGGCACCTTTTATGTCGGCATTATGGCAAGAAGAAGTTCTAACGCACCAACCGGTGACGTTGGAACTGCGAGACCAGACGAAATGTTTTTAATAGATGTACATAATGTAAGTAAGAATATTCTTACTGGACTTGCACAGAATTTTGGAATTTACGACGAGATTGAAGAAAATAAAGACGTTATTCCTTTTAAAGACTATCTAAATATTCAGTATACCTTAACAAATGACGATATAAAAGAGCTTTATGCTGATTTTTTTTCATTTAACTATTTTACTTACTTAGAATATTCAAACGCAACTGTACAAAGAAAAGTTTTGGTCGTTTCTACTGAGGAGTTAAGTAAATCTTATATAGAACAAAATATTGTTTCTTTTGACGAAGGGACTGGTAATTTTATTTGTACATTGGATGGTGAAGAACTTACTCAGATAAGTGGGGCGGAAAGAGACAAAGAAATAAAAGAAAATAATAATATGTCAATTAATAATGTCTATAGGTATTGGCACAATGGTTCATTTCGTGATACAACTTATGCTTATGTGTTTATTGGCAATCAAATTGGCGACTATTCATTTTCTAGTACAAATTTAGTTCAAGGTTTTTTACAAAAATTTTATGATACAAATTTTGCTTCAATAGAGAAGAAAGTTCGTGTTCAAGGCTTTTTTGTAGTAAATCAACCGGCAAGCCTACCATCTTATAATTGGAGATATAGTCTTATTGAGACTGGAAGAGATATTAACTATTTTTTTAACGATCCAGGATCATACATAAATGATTTTGTCGATTATTATTACAAAGATATTGGTGTATTTGTATGTATGTATTTAGTTACTGGCAGCACGGATCCAACACAACTTAGGAATTATGTTCCTACAGATTACACCGACGCTGGAACGCTTTATGACATTTATCTTGATGCTGAAGAACATCTTTTTGGTGGTGAATATCCAAATAACGATTCAGGGATTAGTGATAATAGGGAATACTTCATTAAAATGTGCTGTCAGTTTTTGGTGAGTGCTGGAATACCAAGTGATGAGGATTCAGAAGGGACGTTTACGAATACTTCAAATGCGTTATTTAATGAGCTTTTAGGGGAGAGATATGTTTCTGTGATAGAAGGTATGGGGCTTGATAGTGAAATCAAGAATATATTTGTAGATATCATAGAAGAAAATAGAACCGTCGCTGATGCAGATTATGCCGACGAGACCTCGATAATTTATTTTAGTGATTATTTTAGATATGAAGATAAAGAAGACTTGCTCAATATGAAGATATTCAATTCTATCATGGCAGATTTTGACAAAATTCAAGCAATTGTATTCCAATCGTGGGAAATGAGTGACACACTTGATGCGGTATTAATTCAGTTTGAATACTACAAACAAGGTGAAACAGATGAGGAAACTGAAGCAAACAAGCAGGCAGCATGGGAAATACTTCAAAACTACACTTTTTCAATTAGATATGGAGTTGTGCCTGAGGTTGGGACTAAGCAAATTGCACAAACTATAGTGCTAGATAGTGAGGAATATATTGATCAAACTGCACTAGAAGAAGGTGAGCTTCTTTTAGACCTGCAAACTATTTTTAACAGTCATTTTCAAGAAAAATTTTCGCAATATTCTAGAAATGGATTTTATCTAAGAGATTTTAACTATGCAAACGAAGATGGGAGTAAGGTTTCACAACCTTTTTCAGACAATTTTTATTATGGACCTTTTAGTAGTGGGACTATGGGTGTGGGGACATACTATGATGGCATGGTAAGAGACTCTACTTTACCAGAATATTATGTTGAGATTATTTTTGGGGCACCAAGTTACAATGAAATACTTGACATTAAAATTGTAGATGTTTTCTTATAATCTCTACATTGATATGGCTTTAGGTTGTTTTTTGTTATTTTAAAACTAAAAAAGTGTTTAAATTTATTGTACAAAATTGAATTTACTTGTTATAATTTACTTAAGTTGTAAGGTTTTTGTAGAAAATTCGTTTTGAATTTGAAGTCTTACAAAAATTGCTAGAAATAAACTAAAGTGGTTAACATTTAATTTAAAATAGGTTGCTTGAATAATTTTTTAGACCTTTATGGTTTATACTAACCTTATAGGGAATGCTTTTAGTAAAGAAGGAGGAAAATAGAATTGTTTGATACTTTAAAGGCGATTGGACACTATTTAGATGCTGTACTAGATTTCTTTTTCCTGCTTTTTTATTACCTTTTTAGGTCAATTTCTTATATCGTTTCCTTTGTGGAGAGCTTATTTAGAAGACTTGTTGGTATTGAAAGTATGACAATTAATGGTAGTACTATTGGAGGGGAGAGTTCTACTGACTTGGTTTATGGCTTAATTTTCAATAGTCAAGTTCAAAATTTGTTTTGGTCAATACTTGGTTTTTCTATTGTATTACTTGTAATTTTTACAATTATTGCACTTGTTAAATCTGAGTTTTCTCTAGACCTAAAGTCTAGCGCAAAGGGACCTATCATTGGTAGGGCTTTTAAGGCTATTATTAATTTCTTTTTAGTCCCAATTTTTACAATTCTTGCTATTCTTGGTGTAAATGTGCTCGTTAGATCAATAAATGTTTTGTTTAACGGAGATAACAATCAAGGAATTGTTGCAAAATGCTTCCTAGTTGGTGCATATGGGGCAAATAGGGCTCGACTTGAAAGCGATGATAGTGATGAAGGTTCTTTTTACATATATCTGAAAAACGGCGAATTTATGAGAGAAGCAACAGCGGACTCACAAGAAAATCCGTTTGCAAAAGCCAGTAATGCTGATGAACTTGCAGACCTCATTGATACATATTTTACTTCTACTCCAACCGATATGGAGATAAATCCTATATATAGCGTTGACTATAGAGAGTTTGATGGGGCGGGAGATTATTATGAATGGAAAGAAAACTCAAGGAATACGAGTAAATACGTGCCATGGCAAACGTTAGTTGGTGGTTCACCAACCGGAGGGGCTGACATGGGTACTTATCCTATGTATGATGGGACTGCTTTTAAATACTATTACAATCCGCGAGAATTTGACTTTATTTTAGCTATAGGGTCGGCGGTTGTTATTGCGTGGAGTTTGCTTACAGTTTGTCTAGCTCTTCTTAAGCGTGCTTTTGAGCTTGTGATTTTGTTTGTTTTATCACCTGCTATAATTTCGCTTGCTCCTCTTGACGAGGGTAAGGCGCTGTTGTCTTGGCGAGGAGAGGTTTTTAAAAGAATGCTTGCTGTAATAGGACCACTTTTTGCTTATAATATTTTCTTTATGATGGTAGGGTTACTTGGAAATGTTGAAATATTTACCGTGACAGGAGAGGGAGTTCTTGCTTTTGCTGGTGAAAGACTTATTGAGGTGTTTAATATTTTCTTCCAACTTATAGTACTAATTGTCGCACTTGGACTTCTTAAAACTGCTTCACAAATGATAAGTAGTTTACTTGGTATGGAGGACCTTATTTCGACCGGAAGTCAGCTTAGTGCAAAGGCAATGTCTACAGGGACTAAAGCTGCAATGGCAACAGTTGGTGCTGGAGCTGCTGTCGGTGGAACTATCTTTAAAGGCACAGCCGCCGCCGCTAAAGGCGTAAAAAGGTCATTAACAGGATTTAAGGAGCGTAAGGCACTAAGAAATGAAAGCCAAGAACAAGCAGATTATGATGCAGCAAAAGAAGATTATAAGCAGTACAATGATGAGTTAACAAAGATGTATATTTCTGGTGATGTGGATAGTGACAAATATAAAGATTTGTATGAAAAAAGAGAGGCCGCACGGTCCCGTATGAAAATAGGAAGACGGTCAATTAGGGTTGGCAACCTATCTAAAAAGGGCAGTTTAGATAGAATTGATGAGATTGATAAAGAATTGGCAAATGAAAATTTAACAAGTGATGAAAGAGAGAATTTGCTTGCAGAACGTGACAATCTTCAAAAAGGCAATAAAGAATTATCCAAAAAATACCGATCTGTTCAAACTACGAAAAGCGCGTTTGCAAGTGGAATCAAGGAAGAATTCGGTAGTGATAAAAGTAATTCATTTATTTACAATGCAGGAAAAAAAGTTCAAGATAAAGTAAAAAGCTCAGATTTTCTTAAGAATCATAAGGGATTAGGTTTAATAGCTGAAAAAGGTGCGGGGGCTTTAAACACTGCTTCCCACGTAATGGGTGCTGGACTTAGAGATAATTACAACAGGATGTATGATGGTATTTTAGGGCTTATCGGTAAAGATTCCGGTGGTGGACAAGCCTTCAGTATGTTCTCTAGTGGGGACTCTAGAAAAGCTCTTTATCAAAGTGAATTTGAAAAGAAAAGGGCAGATAAAGCGAAAAATAAGAAAGAGGAAAGGGAAAAGTTAGAAGACGAAGAAGAATATAGAAGAGAACTCAACCGTCAGGAAAGGGCTGAGGCACGAAAAGAGCAGGAGGCATACGATAAAGCACGTGCTGAGGCTGAAGCTAGAGAAAAAGAAAGACGTGAACTTGAAGAAGAACATGTTAATATGCTTAATGCCGCTAAAATTCAAGTAGCTCAAGACGAAAACTTAGATGAGCCATATAAAAAGTTGCTTAAAGATAGAGACGCGGCAAGACGCACTGGTGACGAAAATCAAATTAAGGTTGCAAATGCGAAAATTGAAAACTTTGAAGCAAAAAATGGGCTTACTGATAAAGCTCAAGAAGTTGTGGCAAAACTCGGTAGTGATGATGCCACATTTGAAAGGTTACAACGAATTTATGCTACTACACTTATGGAAGCAAATCAAAGGGCATTTACTGAGGCAGGTGTTAAACTTAAAGAAGGTACTAAGATAGATACTAATATAGACTTTGATAAATTAAGTAAGACTTTAAAGGGAACTTTTGAAGGGTTAAGTAAGAATATTTCAGAAATGAATACTAATTTTAGAGAAGTTGCTTCTGGTATGCAATCAATAAAAGAGTTCTTAGAAAAAAGTGGAAGCAATGGGAATAACGGTACTAAATAAAAGAAGGGGATAAAATGAGATATATTCCAAGAAAGACAAAAGTTAGAATGGAGTTTTTTAAGGGGATAACCCTAGCAGATATTCTAGTGGCGGCGATTGGCGTCACTGGAATAATTCTTTTTGGATTAAGTACTTTACCTTATAATTGGTATTTTGCACTTGGCTGGGGATGTCTTGTTGCAATGCTTTTTATGCCAATAGAAGAAGATTTAAGGCTGTATGGGTCGATAGGACTTTTCATTAGATTTATTGCTTTTAAGAAAAAATACAACAAATCAGATGTGGACAAGAAAACGAATAGGTTAAAAATTCGTGATATAGTGCCTTATGAGGGTATAATCCAAGATAAAATACTCGATTTTAAAGACTACTATGCTATGGTTATTAGTATAAAACCTATTGAATTTGGACTTCTAAATGCTCATAAGCAGGAACTTGTTATTAGGTCTCTTGCTGATGCGATAAGAAGAATGAGTAATGAACAATCTGCTAGTATAATAAAGGTTAGCAAAGCTCTTGTTTTTGACGATTATATAACTAATGAGGACAAAAAGTTTGACGACTTAATGGAGCTTCAATATGAGGGAGAAATGACTGAAGAGGAAATTGAATGTAGGTCAAGTGTTTTTGAAGCTAGAGTCAGTCATCTAAATACCTTAAATAAAGACGAAAAGGTTTATAGGGATTTCTTTTATATTGTTGTTTACGATAAAGATAAAGAAATGCTTGAGACGACTATTGACGGAATGATTAATACTTTAGGTAATAGCGTCGTCCCAGTTGTTGCAAATAAAGTGACAGGGAAGAATTTAGCTGCTTTCTTAAGGGCAAACTATGGTAGGTATTTTGACGAACGCGACCTTGAGAGTACTCCAAGGGACCAGTTTATTAACTGGGCAATTCCTGAAAATATTACATTTAAGACAACAAAAACAATAATAGATGGACATAACTATAAGTCTTTTGTTTTAACAGATTATCCTTTACAAGTAGGTAATGCGTGGGGTGCACCATTTTTCTTGCTTGAGGGGGCAAATGTTTGTGTTAATATTAAATCTATTCCAAAAAATATAGGTGAGAAGAGAATAGATAAGTCCATCATTGAGATGGAAGGTAAAATGGCAAACGTTTATAAAAGCAGTAAACGAATTGAGAATGAAATTCAGCTTAAAACACTTCGTGACCTTCTTCAAATGCTTAAAGCTGACAATGAGCAGTTATACGAGATAAACACACATATCATGTGTGAGGATTATGCAAAGAAAGAAGTTAGGGCTGTTTTAAAGCAGTACGGCTATAAGTATTCAGAAATGTTTGGTAGACAGGTTGATGCTTTTGTTAGTCGTAATGTTTCAGCACTTGACACTATTAAACAACATAAAAGAGATATTCCAACTACAACTCTTGCATCTATTTTCCCATTTATTTCAGGTGCGCTTCTTGATGAAAAGGGATTTTATATAGGTGACAATGAGTATCCTGTTTTTATAGATTTGTTTAAAAGAGATAAAGAAAGGGCGAATAGTAACATCATGATTATTGGTAAGTCTGGTGGTGGTAAGTCGTATGCAACAAAGACTCTTCTTACAAATCTTGCGTGTGACAACACAAAAGTTTTTGTTCTTGACCCGGAAGACGAGTATACACCGCTTTCATACAATATGCATGGTATGGTGCTCGACGTGGGGTCTTCACAAAAAGGTCGTTTTAATCCTTTCCATATTATGACTACCCTTGATGCGGATGAGGGAGGCTCAGACGACTCCTACTCTACGCATTTGCAGTTTTTAGAGGAATTTTTTAGCATTATCTTGCCAGGTATGCCTTCTGAGGCTTTTGAAGTTTTAAATGCTCTAACAATTGAGATTTATAAGAAAAAAGGTATAAATTCGCAAACTCCTCTTACAAAACTAAAGCCAGAAGACTTTCCGATTTTTGACGACTTGTATAACTTAACTGTTGAAAAGTTGAAGAAAGAAAAGGATGAGTATCATAGAAGAACGTTACAAACAGTTGAGACTTATATTTCAAAGTTTGCGACTGGTGGTAGAAATAGTAACCTTTGGAACGGACCAATGTCGATTGATACTAAAGAAAATTTTGTTACATTTAACTTTAGGTCGCTACTTGCAAACCGTAACGAAGTCATTGCAAATGCACAAATGTTACTTGTATTTAAATATCTTGATAATGAAATTATTAAAAATAAGGACTTTAATGATAAGTATAAAACAAATAGACATATTGTTGTGGCTGTTGACGAGGCGCACGTTTTCATTAACCCAAAGAGACCTATTGCTCTAGAGTTTATGGCACAAATGGCAAAACGTATTCGTAAATATGGTGGGATGCAGATAGTTATTACGCAAAATATTAAAGACTTTGTAGGAAGCCAAGAAATTCAAAGACAGTCTACTGCTATTATTAATGCTAGCCAGTATTCGTTTATATTCTCACTTGCACCAAATGATATTACCGACCTTGTAGAACTATATAGGAATGCTGGTGAGATTAACCAAGAAGAACAAGATAATATATTGACCGCGGGTGTTGGACAGGCTTTCTTAATAACCGGAGCGCTTTCTAGGACGTCTGTTAAGATTACCGCAAATCCTGCGGCAGTTAAACTATTTTCATAAAGGTTAAAAGGGGTAAGTAGTTTTATCTTACCCTTTTTTGTATAATAAAGAAGATGTAAAAGTCTATTTTTGATGAAAAAAAGAATAAAGTTAGTAAACTTTTTAATAAAATAAAGGCAAAAAATTATTTTTTATTTTCTGCAAATTTTCTGCAAAAAATATAAAAACAGGAAGAGTTTAAGACCTGTTTTGCATATATTTAATTTATATATTGTCACTTAGCACAAAAAAATATTTAAGTATTGAAATTTATTTTGTAATATGATATTATTATTGCAACAAAGGAGAGGAGTAAATATGCCAAATGTACAAGAAGCGCTCAGACAAAATGAATTTAATAATTTAGTTAGTACTGAGATAATGGATGCTTACATTAGGAGATTAACTGGTAAAAGGGCGACAGAAATTAGTAATATAGAAGAATTAGAATCTCTTAATTTTTTTCCTATGGCTTATATCTCAAATCTTAATGATGAGGAAAAAAATACTCTTTTAACTCGTTTCAAAGATTGTGCAGAAAAAAAAGATTATAGGGACTTCATTCAGATTATTGAAGCTAATGTCCCTGGAACTAGTAATAGGTCAGTTAATGGATTTATTAAAGAATATGAAGATTTTGCACAACTTGCTGGTAAAAGTAAAATAGGCAATTTAAGCCATTCAGACTTTATGGATGCTCTTAAAAGTGGTGGTAGTTTTATAATCCGCTTAAGAGATAGACTAAGAAGAATTCAAAATTTTAGAAGCATGGCAAGTAATAGAAGTGATGGCTTTAGTGGTAGTCAACTAACAAGGATTTTGTCAGGGATTTACTATGTTAATGATGAGTTTGTAGATAAAGCAAATGATTTTGTTCGTTTTATGGAAGTTAAAGACTATTTCAATAATGATAATGTTAAAGGACATTATAAAATTGAAGCTTTAAACAACATGGGTGTTGACACAAATAGTATTCAAAATCTTTTTAATAGTGATGAGTATAGAGATGTCGCTTTTAATACTAAGACAAACTTTAATGATTATGATATAAGGGATGTTGAAAAGATATCATCACTTGATGAAAAAATCACTTCAATTGTTGCTCTTCCTTACATAAGAAACTTGCTTAATCTTCCAGAAGGACATATGGTGTCTAGTATTGGTGAAGATGGAATTCGTAGAAACGAGTATGTTAACAATTTTAAAAATATCAATAATTTAAATCGTAGAGAACTTAACGACCTTGAAGAACTACTAAAGAGAAATCACGATGACAACATGCAGACTATTCAAACTAGATTAAGAAACTACAGTAAAATTGTTAATGATGTTGTTGATAGAGTTTACGATGCTCATGGCAAAGATATTGTTAGAGTTAATACTGAGGTGAATCCAGAAGCGGAAAAGGCAAACATGAAGGGGCTTTTAGCTGATATGCTAGCACGTGATGGCGCTTTTGCAAAAAGCAGTGAACAGGATTTTCTTGAAACTGCTGTTGGTATTTGCGTAAATAACTATCAAAATCTTTATCACTTTATCCCTGAACAATCAAAAACAAGTATGAGAATTAAGGAGGCTGGTAGAGACGGAAAAGCTTTAGAGATTGCTAGATGTTATGTCACATTAAACAATAAAACTTATTCAATAGATGTTACTGGATTTGAGAAAGATAAAAATAACAACATAGTTTTTAAAGATGATGCACAACTTAATGAAATAAAAGG
>CASDOR010000025.1 GCA_949282135.1 uncultured Christensenella sp. | reverse complement strand
TACGTTTGCTTAAAAGTTTGTACTATTTATCTAGTTTTGTTGTTTAACTCCACCCCTTCTAATTTTACTTACTAACTGCAACTACTAGCTTCACTAACTCACTGGCTATACTCACTAACTCCACTTGCTAACTAAACTTGCTTGTTTTCTTTGTCTTATAGTGGTTGAGAGTTTTTTATTGTGCTTCACTAAAAAGACCAATTATTGAGGTATATAGATTAGTAGGTTGTTTAGGTATATAAAATTAGTGATTATTGAGGTATATAGACTTTGTGATTGTTTAAGTATATAGACTTCGTGATTGTTTAGGTATATAAACTTTGTGATTGTTTAGGGTGGATGGGGGTAAGAAAGAAATGTTTTTGGGTTTTTTAAAAGCTGGGTATTGAAAAAGGGTATAAAGTGTGGTATTATTATGTTGTAAGAAAAATTTACTTACATTTTAATTTTTTAGTGTTAAATAATGAACGCAAGATAAAAAGAAACGACGACTTTTTTTTGAGAATTTTTATTAAAATTCACCACTTTTTACTAAAGAAAAGGCAAAGATGAGGGTGTGTTTTAAAGTAAAAGTACAGAGTTTGAATTTTTGTTAGTTTTTTTGGTAAAGCAAAAGTGGTAGGGATGGGTAAAAAAAGAGGTTAGTTTAGAAAAGTGAATGACTAGAGGCGGTAAAACAAATAAAAATTTATATATGCTAGTTTGGTTTAAATTGAGGGGAAGCAGTTTAGGATTTTTATAGAAAAGTAAAAATCAGGGCAGCAAAAACAAAAAAACTAGGATTTTTATAAGAAGATAAAAATTAGGACAGCATGAACAAAAAAAACTAGGATTTTTATATAAAAGTAAAAATCATGAAAAGCAAAAGGTTGGGATTTTTGTAGAAAGGGAAAAAGTGTAATAGCGAAGATGAGATGATAGGATTTTTATTTTTCATAGTGGGGTAAAAAATTATGATTAAAAACAAAATGATGGTTGAAAATGAGGAAAACTTTGACAAAAGAGGTTTTTTAAACATTTCGAGTGCCAAGATAAAAAGGGCAATGGTAGATGAAAAGAAGTATCAAGACTACTATTTTATGTTACCACGAACTAAAGACGATATTGACGTACACATACTTTTTTCGCAAATTTATTCGAAGGCTGGGCTAGACGTTCCGGTATATTTTGCGGCTAAGGGTAAGGTGGATGGAGGGAATGAAGATATTGCTCTTTTAGCAAGGGACAATATTGATAGGATTCCTGAAGAAAAAAAGTTTTTTGTTGATTACAGCCCACTAAATAGGTATGCCGTGGAAGAGATTAGGAAACTCAATCAAAAGGGATTTTCTAACGAACTTGTTTTGCCGGCACTGTATAATAAAATATACACAGTGGATTTTTGTGATAGGTTAAGGGGACTAGGTGACGAGGCAGGCATAGTTGATAAGCTTTATTTAAACTATGTTGCAAATACTGTTTTGCGTGCGACAAAAAAATTAAAATCTTCTTCTTGTTTTGATATGCTTTTTATGCAAAATAACTTAACGCAAATTGGCGAGGAGAATAATATTAGTCCAATTGTAGAACATTTTAAGAGGGAGGCAATTAAAGATAAGATCAAAATGGGGATTTTGGACATCGCCTTTTTAAATAATTATAGGAGCCAATATTCTTATGCTTATGAGGTGTCAAAAAAAGACGTTGAGAGGGTTGTTCCTTTGTGCGTTGAGGAGAGTGCTAGAAACGCACGTCTTATGGCGGAAGAAAGGTTTGAAGACGTTTTAAATTTATATAAAAATGACTTTGATTATGAGAGGCTTCCTGCGCTTGAGGTCTTAAAGAGGTATAAACATAATTATTATGTTGATGGAGTGCTTGGAGCACGGGACAGGATGGAGTTTGGTAAGACTTTAAGAGCCCTTGCAGACAGTGGGATTAATAAGGAGATTGAAAAAGAGAGCGGTTACAAGGTTGATAATAAAATTTATGATGTCATTATGAGGCATTTAGATAGAACTGGTGAGGAGTTAGAGCATTTGTAGTATGGGGAGTATTGTTTTTTTTAAAAAATATATATAAATTACTCACTTTTCTAAAAAATATTAATGATATTTTATTAAAAAAACAATAATTATGTGCCTTTGAAATTTAATAGTGATACAATTTTAAATTTTCTCTGCGTTTTGTGTTAAGTAGACCTTTATTTTATACAAATTATTTTAAGTAAAATACAAAAAATTGTCTTTTTTAGAAGTAAAAATGGGCAATTTTTTATTTGTATTTTTATTTTTTATTATTTTTACATATTTTTATTTTGCTTTTTATAAATTATATGTATTTTTATTTGTCTTTTAACTTTTATCATTTTTACACATTTTTTTATCATTTTTGTCCGTTTTGGTCTCAAATTCTTATAGTTTTATGCTTTTTTGTGTGTTTACCGCTATTACTGGCTTTTGAGATAGTTGAAAGGTTTTGTTTGGCTGGCAAACGAGTAGTTTTGGGGGTTGGTTGACTGGCTGATGGTTATTGACTTGCTGTGGTATTGTTGTTTGGTTGACTGGCGGATGGTTATTGACTTGCTAGCGGTGGTTTTTTTGCTGGCTTAAGTGTCTGGCGAGTGGTTTTTTGCTGGCTTAAGTGTCTGGCGAGTGGTTTTTTTGGCTAACTTAAGTGTTTGGCGAGTGGTTTTTTGCTGGCTTAAGTGTTTGGCGAGTGGTTTTTTGGCTAACTTAAGTGCCTTTGGTTTATTTCGAAAAAGAGCTTTTTGTTTGCCATTTTTTTTGGTGTGGTTTTGAGATTTAGAAAGGTATAAGTTGAGAGAGCTAAAAGCATTTTACAAAGTGGTGTCATACTGGTATACTATTTTATATAAGTTTTAATTAAAATTCTTTTTTAAAAATGTTTTAAAAGGGTTAAAACTTTTTTTAAGACAAATTTAATATATATTTTTATGAAAAAATGTGGGTTTAGGAAGTTTTAAGAAGCGGCTTAAACTTTGTAGAAGAATTTTAAAGAAGGCTTAGACTTTTTTATAAAACTTATTGACTTGCAAAAATAGTAAATACTAGCGAATTGATACAATATAATAATTTAACGCATATAAGAGGGGTATATGAACATTTTTGTTTCAAAAAATAAGGTTTTAAAGAAAAACAAAAAGGTAAAAGTGGGGCTTGCGCTCGGTGGTGGGGCGACTAGAGGGGTTGCTCATATTGGGGCACTTAAAGTTTTTGAGGAAAATGGAATAAAGTTTGACATGGTCGCAGGCACTAGTGCTGGGTCTATTGTTGGGTGTATGTATGCTGCAGGTAAAAGTGCGGATGAGATTATGAAGGCTGCAAAAGAAATAAAAGTTAAGGACATAAAAAGAAGTAAATTTTTTATGCCATCAAAGACGGATGGGATTCAGGAACTTATCATTGAGAATTTAGGGGACATTGACATTCAAGACCTTAAGATTCCTTTTTGTGCGGTGGCGGTAGACCTTATTACTTCAAATGAAATTGTGTTTACGCGTGGCAATCTTCCAAAAATTATTGCTGGTAGTTGTGCGGTGCCTGGGGTTTTTGTGCCGGTTGAGTACGAAGATATGCATCTAGCGGATGGTGGGCTTCAAAACAACATTCCAAGTGACGTGCCAAGATTTTTTGGGTGCGATTATGTTATTGCAATAGACGTAAACTCTACGAGGGGAGAAGGGACTGATTCGCTAAAAATCATTGACGTGCTTAGTGCGACAATTAGAATTATGAGCAAAAGTAACTCAATTAAGGGGTATATTAACGCAGACTATGTCATAAAGCCTAGCATGAAAAAGTATAAGTCGACCAAAATTGATGAGGCGGATGCTATGTTTCAAGAGGGGTATATGGCGACTCTTGACGCACTTCCTCAAATCCTTGAGATTATATCTCGTAAGCCTAGCAGGGCACAAAAAACTAGGTTTAGGTTGATGAGTGAAAATAGACCAAAAATAATTTAGGGGTTTAGTTAAAAATAATTTTTTTTTAAAAAGACCAATTAAAAATGGAGATATGAAAAGTTGGTGGGCTAAGGGAGAAAAGAAAGAGGTTAAGGGTAAAAAAAGTAAGTGCAAGAGAGAAAAAGGAAGGTTGGGAAAAATACATTTATAATAGTTTTTGACAAGTGCGAGGTAAAAAGGTAAACGAAAAATAAGGGTGGGAGAGAAAAAAGAGGTGGGGAAAATAAAGGTGGTGCAGGGGAAGAAAAGGGGCGCCGGAAGGGGCACGCCCGGAGGGCGTGCGAAAAAAGCGGAGCTTTTTTGTAAAATTTTTATTGCATAAAAATTTTGCTTCCGGCGCCGTATACGACTACTAGTTTTACGTTTACAAAATAGTTTTAAAAACTGATATTAGTGTGCTTGTTTAATTGGTTTCAAAGGCATAAAAAAGTTGTTATGTATAAATATTAGTATGTAAATATTAACTTTTACCTTTAACATAACAAATAAAATTATATTTAAATTATGAATACTAAAACAATATAAATAGCTTTAAGTTTGACTTATAACGTTATATTTAATCTATATATATTTAATTTGACTTATAAGTAGTAAGATAAATTATTAATTTTCGTAAAGATATATGGTACATATTTACAAAAAAATATTTAACATATTTTTAAAAATAGGTTAACATGATTAAAGAAAAGATAGGGGAGTTTGATGATGGCAAGAAAAAAGAGCACAATATCAAGGCTTATTGGAAACAAGAGTGAATACAGAGGTGAAAAAGGAAGAAAGAGACTTGTAATCAAACTTGTGATTTACTTTATTGTTTGGGCGGCACTTCTTTGTTCTCTTATTTTTTCAAATGACATTGATAGGAGTATGAACAAGACTGATTTTGCTTTTAATGAAAGCATTGAGACAGGCGAGTATAAGGTCCACTTTATTGATGTTGGGCAAGGAGATAGCTCGCTTATTCAGTTTCCGGATGGAAAGAATATGTTAATTGATACTGGAGAGGACACAAGCGAAATTAGAAAAAATCTTATTCGTTATCTTGATTCGGTCGGAGTTGAGAAGCTTGATTATTTGATTTTAACTCATACTGATAGCGACCATATTGGAAATGCTGCGTATATACTTGAAAATTATGAGGTTGACTACATATATCTTCCAACTGTTTATTCGCTTTATGACGAGGAAAAGGGGCTTGACATTGACGAAGGTTGGTCGACTAAAGACACAAAGACTTGGAGCGAAGTTGTAGAGGCTTCTTACAAAGAGGTTGACGAAGAGGGAGCGACAATTATAAGGACTTTTGTTGGAGAAGATGAGGACACTCCTGTGACAAAGTCAATTGTAAGTGAAGAGTATAACTATCGTGTTGACTTTTATGCGCCTTATTCTGAAAGGTTCTCTGATTCAAACGACTATTCACCTGTCATTATGGTAAGGTTTGGTGATTTGACGGCTGTAGAGGGCGAAAATGGTGCAAATGCGACAGTAGATTTTATGTTTGTTGGCGACCTAGAGAAAGCGGGAGAAGCGGAGTTCTTAGAGAAAAATGCAGCTCTTTTGACAAATGGTGAGCTTGATTGTGAAGTTTTAAAGGTTGGGCATCACGGAAGTAGCACGTCAAGTAGTGAAGAGTTTTTAAGTTATGTCACTCCAGAATACGCAGTCATTAGTTGCGGAGAAGGAAACAAGTATAGACATCCAACAAGTGAAGCTCTTGCAAGACTTAAAAGTTGTCCTAGTAGGCCTAAGATTATGAGGACAGACGAGCTTGGGAGTATTGTGTTTGGTGAAGGGGAGACCGAACTTGTCGCAAACCAGACTGGTTATAATCACGTTGATGACAGATACCTTGAATGGAAATATTTTGTGATAGTTGGGGCTGTCATTCTTGCACTTCTTTTTATCTTTGTTATTAAAACCAAAAAAGAGAAAAAAGAGGACTAAAAAATAAGTTAGTTAAAAAAAGTGAAGCTAGTAGAGAGAATTTACTAGCTTTATTTTTTTGACCGATAAAGAAGTGACACGGGGAAAATAAAAAGGGGCTACTAGTTTTTTTATTACTAGTTTTTTTACGCAAAGGGAAAAAGATTTAAGTAGTTACGCTTTGGCCGATAAAGAAGTGACATGGGGAAAATAAAAAGGGGCTACTAGTTTTTTTATTACTAGTTTTTTTACGCAAAGGGAAAAAGATTTAAGTAGTTATGCTTTGACCTATTAAGAGGTTAAGGTATAGAAAAAGGGGGGCGGAGGAGAAAAAAAGGAAAAAGAAAAAAGTGGTGCGGGGGGAGGAGGGATGAAAAGGAGTGCGGGGGGAAGAAAAGGAGAAAAGAAAGAAGGTGGTGCGGGGGAGGAGTGCGGGGAGAAGAAAAGGAGGGGAAAGAAAAAAAGTGGTGCGGGGGAGCACCGGAAGTGGCGTGTGCGAGAGCACACGCAAAAAAACGGAGTTTTTTTAAAATTTTTATGGAAATAAAAATTTCACTTCCGGTGCTTTTAGGTATGATAGTTGTACGTTTTTAGTAAGGGTTTAGGTAGCCGAGACAGTTGTACGTTAGTAATTTAGACATTAGTTGTACGTTTTTAGTAAGGGTTTAGGAGACAAAACAGTTGTACGTTAGTAATTTAGACATAGTTGTACGTTTTTAGTAAGGGTTTAGGAGACAAAACAGTTGTACGTTAGTAATTTAAACATAATTGTGCGTTTTTAGAAAAGATTTTGAGCGACATATAATTTTTCATTTTTGATTAGAAACAAAGTTGTATGTATTTAATATGAGGCTATTAAATAACTTACTACTTTTACAATGCTCTTCAAAACCTATTTTATTACTCTTTTTTATGCTTTGTAATTTAGATAAACAGGTTTATCTTGTAAGTTATGTAAGTAAATTTTTCTATATAAAAAGTATGTGTTACAAAAAAATAAAAAGCAATTTTATCCTTGAATAAGAAGATATAATTGCTCTTTATTTATGTAATCTTAACCTTACACCGTTTAATTTGCTATACGTATTTAAAACTTAAAAAGTCAAGAAAAATTTAGAGGTATTTTAAGGTTTGTGCAAGGTATACAAATTTCAAGTTTGTGCAAGATACACAAAGATTGGTACAAGATATAGTATTTTTGAATAATTTGTTGACACAACATATAGTATGGTGATAGAGTGGTGTCATAACCAAACAAAAAAAGGAGAGAAAGAAAAACAAATGGTTACACAAGTAAGAAAAAGAGACGGAAAGATAGAGAATTTTGACAAGACAAAGATAGCGAACGCAATTTACAAAGCGGCTATTGCATGTGACGGAAACGACAAAGAGAGGGCTGTGTTTCTAGCAGATGAAGTTGAAAAGACACTTAATAATAAGTATGGTTCTAAGATGCCTACTGTTGAAGAAATTCAAGATGTTGTTGAAAAGACTTTAATAGAAAACAGGCATGCAAAGGTAGCTAAGGCATTTATTCTTTATAGAGAGAAGAGGACTGCAGCAAGAGAAATGAACGCACTTACTGGGGCTACAATAGACCTATTTACAAAATATCTTGATAGTGCAGACTGGGCGGTTAAAGAAAATGCTAACATGCAACATAGTGTTGCTGGGCTTAATAACTATGTTAGAGAGACCTTTACAAAAAACTACTGGTTAAACGAGGTTTATCCTCAAGAAGTTAAAGAGGCTCATGAAAGTGGGGCAATACACTTGCACGACCTTGGATTTTTTGGGGCATACTGTGTAGGTTGGGATTTAAGACAGATTTTGACTGACGGATTTACTGGGGTAGAAAAGAAGATTTCTAGCACACCACCAAAGCACTTGAGGTCATTCTTAGGTCAAATTGTCAATGCAACCTTTACAACTCAAGGCGAGACTGCTGGGGCGCAGGCTTGGAGTAGTTTTGATACATATTGTGCACCTTTTGTAAGGCATGATAATTTGTCATACACTCAAGTAAAGCAAGCAATTCAGGAGTTTATATTTAATATGAACGTGCCAACACGTGTTGGTTTCCAATGTCCTTTCTCAAATATTACTCTTGACATTAAGTGTCCAAAGACATTAAGAGACCAACCAGTAGTTATAGGTGGGGTTATGCAAGACACGACTTATGGCGACTATCAAAAGGAAATGGACATTATTAACAAAGCTTTTTGTGAGGTTATGCTTGAGGGAGACTCAAAGGGCAGAGTGTTTACTTTCCCAATTCCAACTATTAACGTAACCAAAGATTTTGACTGGAATAGTGACGTTGTAAATTCTATTATGGAAATTACTTGCAAATACGGTATTCCATATTTTGCAAACTATGTCAATTCCGACCTTTCTCCAGAAGATGCGGTAAGTATGTGCTGTAGGCTTAGACTTAATGTGTCAGAACTTAGAAAACGTGGTGGCGGACTTTTTGGTTCTAACCCACTTACAGGCTCTATTGGTGTTGTGACAATTAATTTGCCTAGAATAGGTTATCTTGCTGAAGATGAAAGTGCATATTTTGCTATGCTTTCAAAGTATGCTGACATTGCTAAAAACTCACTTGAGATTAAGAGGAAGATAGTTGAAAGTCAGACAGAAAAAGGGCTTTACCCATATTGTAAATTCTATCTTCGTGACGTCAAAAAGAGAACAGGCGGCTATTGGTCAAATCACTTCAATACTATAGGAATTGTTGGGATGAATGAAAGTTTGCAGAATTTCCTTGGCAAAGAGCATGATATTACAACTCCTGAAGGGCAGGCATTTAGTTTGAAAATCATGAATTACCTAAGACAAAAAATGATTGAGTATCAAGAGGAGACTGGAAATCAGTACAACCTTGAGGCAACTCCAGCGGAAGGTGTCAGTGCAAGGCTTGCAAAACTAGACAAAAAGAGATTCCCAGACATTATCACAGCTGGTAAGAACGCAGTATCATACACAAATTCTACACAAATTCCTGTTGGGTATACTGACGACATATTTAAGGTTGTGTCTCTTCAAGACGAGCTTCAATCTCTATACACCGGAGGCACTGTTTTGCACCTATATCTAGGTGAAAGAATTGAAGATAAAGAGGTTTGTAAGGCTCTTATCAAAAGGATTTTTGAGACCTCTAAAATGCCATATATTTCTATTACTCCAACCTTTAGTGTTTGTGAGGATCATGGTTATATTGCTGGCGAACACTTTGAGTGTCCAGAGTGTGGCAAGAAAGCTGAGGTTTGGTCAAGAGTTGTAGGGTATCTAAGACCTGTTCAAGACTATAACGACAGCAAATATGACGAATATATGAATAGGAAAAAATTTGTCATTGACGAAGAAGAAATTGATGACGTCTTAAGTGATTTTAGAGACTAGGAAAGAAAGTCAAAAAATAGGAAAAAAGATATAAAAATAGATAAAAAAGGCGAATTTAGATCAATAAATCATAAAAAAAAGCTCAATTTTAATAAAAACAACTTTGATGCCCCGCGTGAGGAATTTTAAGTGTATATAAAAACTTTATTCCTCGCGCGAGTGTCAAAAAAAGGGAGACTATGCGTAAAAACAAGGGGGGAGACCCCGCGTAAAAAATAAAGCATAGAAAATATTTTTTGTTTCTCGCGCGATAATTCTAAAAAGCTAGTTTGTTTATGAAGGTAAAGGTAGTCATCTCTAAAAGGTTGGAAAAAACTCGGCAAGGCTAATTCGTTAAGGGAGCCCCCGCGTAAGAGGTTAAGAGGAAACAAGTTTTTTTGACCTCGCGCGATAGTTTCTAGGATGCGAGTTTACTAAAATGAAGAAAAAAAACTATTACTAAAAGGTCGGAAAAGTAAAAAAATTATTACTAAAAGATTGGTAAAGTAGTAAAAAGACTATTACTAAAAGATTGGTAAAGTAGTAAAAAAACTATTACTAAAAGGTCAGCAAAGTAAAAAAGCTATTACTAAAAGGTCTGAAAAGTAAAAAAATTATTACTAAAAGGTCTGAAAAGTAAAAAAATTATTACTAAAAGGCTGGCAAAGTAGTAAAAAACTATTACTAAAAGGCTGGCAAAGTATAAAAAAACTATTACTAAAAGATTGGTAAAGTAGTAAAAAAACTATTACTAAAAGTTCAGCAAAGTAAAATTTAGCAAGTTCAGCAAAGTGAAATTTAGTTTTGTATTAAAGTTTTTTTATTTAAAGATAGTGCTGTAATTTTGCTGGTCGCGCGGGGAAAGAAGAAAGGGTGGTAGGAAAGACTGGTTGCGCGGGGTACCCTGTTGGTCGCGCGGGGAGGAAAGAAGGTGTTTCTTTTGGTATAGTCGCGCGGGGGGTCTTTGACCGTCTTGTAAAGTAGGTGCAGAAAGAGACAACTTTTGATTTTAAATTTTTTTAGGTATAAAAAGTTTTTTAGGCAAGAAGATTTATTTTTAAGATAAAAAGCTTTTAAGATAATAAGTGTTTTTTTGATGTCAGAAGAGCTTTTAAGAGGGAAAAGTAAAAAAAGAGAAAAGAGGCGAAGAAAATGGAGATTGGGGGGATTGTTAGAAATTCGTTTGTTGACTATCCGGGAGTTATAAGTGCGGTTGTGTTTACGACTGGGTGCAATTATAATTGCTGGTATTGTCACAACTCTCACATTTTGCATAAAAAGGGAAGTATAAGCGAGGAGAAAGTGTTTTCCTTTTTAGAGGAACGAAAAAAGTTCTTAGACGGAGTTGTGATAAGCGGAGGCGAGCCAACTCTACAAAAGGACTTAATTCCGTTTGTGAAAAAAATAAAAGACATGGGGTATCTTGTTAAACTTGATACAAATGGTAGCAATTTTAAGGTTTTGAAAACTCTAGTTGAAAACAAACTCGTTGACTATGTCGCAATGGACATAAAAGCACCTTTTAATAAGTATGAAATGATTGTAACTGTAAAAAGGAGTCTAGAAAACGAAAAAAAGAGTATAGAGTTTTTAATGAAAGAACTAACTGACTACGAATTTCGAACAACCTATTCGCCAGACTTAAATTTAGATGACATCGAGGAGATTTGTAAAGAAATAGAGGGCGCTAAAAGATATAGCATCCAAAAATATAGGACAGTAGAGTACAACGCAAAAAATATGCCTGAAAAAAAGAAAGATGAAATGGAAGAGGCTGGTAGAATCGCTCAAAAATACATAAAAGAAGTTCTTGTTAAAGGCATATAAAAAATTAGTAAATAAAAAAGAGGTTACAAGTTAAGAATAGTAACCTCTTTTTTTGACCTTTTTTTAATAAAAGTGTTTTTAATCAAAATCTAAATTTTTAAGTTTAAACAAATCGTCATCAAAAAATTCTTCTAAGGTCATGTTAAAGGCATCCGCGACTTTGCAAATTGTTGAAAATTTTACATCATTATTAATCTCGTTAAAAATATATCTAAGTGCAGAGTGCGTGAGCCCACTTTCTTTTTCTAGACGGTATTTTGACATATTATTTTTGATAAGTAAATTACTTATTCTCATTGCAAAAGCTTTATTTAATGTCATATTTTTGCTCCTATAATTTGTTTTAAATTTTAAAATATCATAAAACTAAATTTTTCTAGTAGACATCTAAATTTTCGCGGCGAAAGAGGTCGTCAGCGAAAAATTCTTGTAATGAAATATTAAATCCGTCACAAATTTGAATTATTGTATCTAGTTTGACTGTTTTATACCTTTCATTTATAATCGAGCGCAAAGTTTCCTCGCTCATCGCAACCTTTTTACAAAGTGCATATTGGCTAAAACCATTTTTGACAAGTAAGTTTGAAATCCTGAGTGCAACTGCTTTTTGTGTTGTCATGTTTTTCCTCCTCGCATAATTCTATCAAAGCGGCAATGTAAAATTAGCGCGTGTAAACACGGTAAACATTTGACTTTTTATTCTCACATTTGATAGTATTTACTTAGTATTTATTGACATTTTTTCATTAAATATAATGTGTGTAAACACGAGGAGGAATAGTGAAGAGTAAAATCGCTTGTTTTATAGGTCATAGAAAGGTAGAGTTAGGAGAGGCGGAGACTTTGAAATTAAAAATGATAATTGAAAATTTGATTGTAAAAGAAAATGTCTGCGTATTTTTATTTGGGAGTAAAAGTGAGTTTGACTATTTATGTCATGAAATTGTGACTGAACTTAAGAATAAGTACCCAAATATTAAGAGGAAACGTTACACCTGTACAAGTGAAAGTTGTGTGTTAGAACATGAGCGAGAGCATTATGAGAAGATTTTTAGTAGCGTTCAGAAAAAAGAAGTGCGTCTTTTAGGATTTGAAAAGGAGGTTGAATTTAAAAATAAGTGGAAAGCTGGTAAGGCAAGTTATGTTGAAAGAAATCAGGCAATGATAAATGATAGTGATTTATGTGTTTTTTATTATGATGAAAACTATAAGGTAGATGAGCGTAAATACTCTAAACGAAGTTTTACTACGTATCAGCCAAAATCTGGCACTTGGCTTGCATATGACTATGCCAAACAAAAGAAAAAGGAGATTATAAATGTATTTAGTAAGTTAAAATAAATAGATTTTTCATGATTCCAATAGGTTTTTTATTAATTTTTGATTTCACTACACTTTATTTTGACTTTCGTTGTTTCTTTTTTTTATTATTGGTTTTTATAAAATTTATGTTTTTATATTGCCTTGCATTTTAATTTTGCTTGGCTTATTTTTTGTTTTTTATATAAATTGAAAGGGGAAAAGGTTTAAGTGTTT
Organism: uncultured Christensenella sp.; assembly: GCA_949282135.1. Classification (GTDB taxonomy): domain Bacteria; phylum Bacillota; class Clostridia; order Christensenellales; family UBA1242; genus UBA7862. The sequence goes on along the minus strand of CASDOR010000025.1, from coordinate 8,932 downwards.
GACTTTTTGGGTAAAAAAATATATGATTAAATTATGTGATTTGGGAATGAAATACACAAAAAAAGAATAAGGGGTGGAAGTACAAAAATCAAGAGAGACGCAAAAAAAGTGAGGTGGGAGAATAGAAGAAAAAGCGGAGGGGAAAACTCAAAAAATAAGATAGACACAAAAAAGTGAAAGACGAGAGAGATAGGTTAGAGGTGGAAAGCTCAAAAAAATAAGATAGACACAAAAAGGGTGAGAGAAGAGATAAGTGAAGGATGGAATAGTACAAAAATAGGAGAGAGGTGCAAAAGTGAAAAAGCGAAGGGTGGAAGTACAAAAAAAAGAGACACAAAAAAAGTGAGTGATGGGAGTTATAAGCAAGTGGTGGAATGGTAAAAGAAAGGTGAGAGGCGAGAGAGGCAGGCGAGAGGTGGAAAGCACAAAAAATATGATAGACACTAAAATGTGAGAGGCGAGAGAAATGAGAAAAAGCAAGAGGTGAGAGTGTAAAAAATAGGAGCGAGGTGCAAAAAGAAAAGCGAAGGGGTGGAGGCATGAAAATAGTTTGTACACAAAAAAAGAAAAGTGAGCTTTCAAAAGAGCACAATGCAATAAAATCTCACAATAAAATAAACTAAAATAATAGAAAAGTTAGCACAAAGCAAGATAAAATAATAAAGAGGGTAGCAACACAAAAAATAAAAGGTTATAACAATGTAAGTGAAAAAATAAAAAGCTATAACAATGTAAGTGAAAAAATAAAAGGTTATAACAAAATAAGAAAAAAATAAAAAAGGCTTGTAAAAATAGGATGGGGCTAAAAAAGAGTTCAAGCTACTTTGTTTTAAAATATAAAAAAAGAAAGTTAATATAAAGGAGAAAAAAGGAAAATGGGGCATTTTAGAAAAAATTTAACTGATAGGCAGGCAAGTGTACTTGCGCATTATGTTGGGGTTTTAGGGTTTGACACACAAAAAATGCATTATTTTAAGTCGGAGGAGTTTTTGGAGGACGCAAATGGGCCTATTGATATTGTCATTTTTGAGCCAACAAGCGAGTTTAAGTATTTTTTGATTACGACTGCAGGTTTGAGTGCGTACAGAACTAATGAAAATTTTGCTCCTGTTGAACTTTTTATGATTTTGCCTAAAACTTGGAAAACTGATTTTGAGAGGGCAGAGTTTTCTTGGCCGGTGTTTTTCTTAAGAGACATAGCTTACTCCATAGCAAAGAGTAATAGTGGGGTATTTCCACCACAAGTATATGTGACAAGTGACAAAAATTATTTAGCTGGGACTGATAGTATTGGTGGAGTACTTGTTTTTCCTGAAATGACGACACTTGACCTAATTGAAGAAAAAATAGACGGTTTGTATACTAGGTTTTTCCAAATTGTTCCTATAAACAAAAATGAAAAGGCAAAAATTGAGGATGTGGGGCTGGGGAACTTTATTGAGTTTGACCTTCATAATGCTGAGGGGCCTGTGCTTGTTGTAAAAGACCCACAGGTTAAAAAGGGTGTGACCGCTCTTGATAAAATTATTGAACACAACGAAAAAAGTCTTAAGGGGAAGTAAAATTAAAGACTATGCGTAGGATTCTTGGTATAGACCCCGGATTTGCCTTGCTTGGCTTTGGGGTGGTTGACGAAAATGTGAGAGGAGAGGTTGCTACTCTTGACTATGGGGTAATTGAAACAACAAAAGACGAAAAATTTGCAGATAGGCTAAACAAAGTTTACAGGGGGATTTTAAGTTTAATTGACACCTACAAGCCGGATGCTATGGCGATTGAGGAACTATTTTTTTTCAAAAACCAAAAGACGATTATACCGGTGGCAGAGGTAAGAGGGGTGGTAATTCTTGCCGGCATTGAGAGGGGGCTTAAGATGTTTGAATATACTCCTCTTCAAATTAAGCAGGCACTTACCGGAAATGGAAGAGCGGAGAAAAAGCAAATTCAGTTTATGGTAAAAAGTATACTTGGGCTTGACAAAATTCCAAAACCTGACGATGCGGCGGATGCTTTAGCGGTTGCACTCACGCACCTTCAAACTAATAACGACCTTGTAGATAATAGCATTAACTAGTGGGTTATTTCTTTTTGTGATTTAGTAGTATTTTAGGGTAAGCAAGAAAAACTTTTTTATAAGAAAAAGTTGTAGTGCTTGTTAAAAAAAAAGGATTATTTAAGTATTTAGCTTTTTATAATTTTTTCTAAGTTTAAGCTTTTGGCAATAAAAAAAGCAAAAAAGGGGCTAAAAATTGGTGCAGAAGTTAAAAAATGTTTAAATTTTTTGTATAAAAATTTTATGCTACTAATGGAAAAAGAATAAAGTTTAAATGAATTAAAGTTTGGTTTTATAAAAAAAGCACTACACAGTCAAGTCAAAATATGATATAACCTAAGAACGAGATAAAAGGATGAAGAAGGAATGTTTAATTACATAAAAGGTGAACTAGTTGAGATTAGAGCAAGTCAAATAGTACTTGAAAATAATGGCATAGGTTATGAACTTTTTGTGTCAAATTTTGCTACTAAAAGTTTAGAGGAAGAGCTTAATAGGGAGATTAAAATTTACACCTATTTTCAAGTGAGAGATGACGGCGTAAGTCTTTTTGGGTTTTACAGCGAAGAGGAAAAGGAAATGTTTTTAAACCTTATAACGGTGGCGGGGCTTGGACCTAAAGGGGCAATTAACATTTTATCAAACATTTCGCCGACCGATCTTTCCGTCATTATTGCAAGCGGAGACGTGGGGGCACTTTCAAAAATTAAAGGGGTTGGAAAAAAGACTGCTGAAAGGCTTATTACAGAACTAAAGGACAAAGTCGAGGTTATTTCTTCTGATTATAACAAGACAAGCACAAGCGCAAGTAATAGTGAAATTGAGGATGCTATTGTTGTACTTATTTCGCTTGGACTTACTAAACAAGAGGCTTCAAGTCGGGCACATATGGTGTTTGAAGCTGGAGACAAGGCTGAAGATATTATTAGAAAGTCACTTATAAGTTCTTAAAAAAATCTTTTTAAATAAATCCTAGCAAAAAAAGCTCAGAAAAAAACATATTAAGAAAACTTTTTTTAGTAAAAGCATTTATAAAAAACTCATAAGAAAACACCTTTAGTGAAAAACATTTTTAGTAAAAAATATATTAAAAAAGCTGTTTCAAAAAGGAGTTGTCAATAAAAAAGTTGTCAATAAAAAAGCTGTCAATAAAAAAGTTGTCAATAAAAAGGTTGCTGTAAAAAAGGTTGCTAGAAAAAAAGTTCTTAAGTGAGGGTGGAACAAAAAAAAGTTTTAATTAAAAAAACAAAAAAAGGGTAAGAAAAGTCAAATGAACGAATACATAAAGAGCACAAAAAATCTTAGCGAGTCAGAAATTGAAAATTCGCTTAGACCGATAAAGCTTTCTGACTACATAGGGCAGGACAAGATAAAGGAAAGCTTAAAAATTTATATGGATGCAAGTAAAAGGCGCGAGGAGGCACTTGACCACGTGTTACTATATGGCCCACCGGGGCTTGGTAAGACGACACTTTCTCACATTATTGCAAGTGAGCTTGGGGTGCAACTTAAGATTACGAGTGGTCCTGCCATTGAGCATGCGGCGGATCTTGCGTCAATTCTCACCAATCTTCAAAAAAATGACGTGCTTTTTATTGATGAGATTCATAGGCTTAGTAGGTCTGTTGAGGAGGTTTTGTACCCAGCAATGGAGGACTATGCGCTTGATTTTATTGTTGGAAAAGGTCCAAGTGCGAGAAACATGAGGCTTAAGCTTCAACCTTTTACTTTGGTTGGTGCGACAACTAAGGCTGGGAATATTGCAGGACCACTTAGAGACAGATTTGGGATTATTCTTAGGCTTGAAATGTATAGTGATAAGGAGCTAGCTAGCATTATTCACCGAAGTGCCGGACTTTTAAATGTGAAGATTGACGAGGATGCGGTAATTGAAATTGCAAAAAGAAGTCGTGGCACGCCAAGGATTGCAAATAGGTTACTAAAGCGAGTTAGAGACTATGCAGAAGTTAAAAGTGAAAATGGGGTGGTGTCTTTAAAACTTGCTCGTGAGGCACTTTCACTTATGGACATTGACGAAAGGGGACTAGACTATGTGGACAGAAAACTTCTTCTTGCTCTTATTGAAAAGTTTAGAGGAGGGCCAGTTGGGGTAGAGACACTTGCTACTTCTATTGGCGAAGAAGTCGCGACTATTGAAGATGTTTATGAACCATTTTTGATTAGGCTTGGCTTTATTGCACGTACGCCACGTGGGAGGGTCGCACTTGATAAAGCATACAAGCATTTAGGGCTTAAAGCACCAAGTTTTATAGGGGCGGAACAACTAAATTTTAACACCGAAAGCGAAAACGACTGATAAATTTGACAAAAATAGCTAAAAAAACTAAAAGTTTGACACTGAAAATAAGATAATAGCTAAAGAATTGGCATTTTAGATTAAAAATTCGACAAAAATAACTTAAAATATGACAAAAAAAGCAAGAGGACAACATGATAGATTATACAAGACTTTCAACTTATGACTATGACTTACCGGCTGAACTTATTGCACAAACTCCGCTTGACAAAAGAGACGAGTCAAGGCTTCTTTGTTTTAACATGGACACCAAAGAAATTTCTGACGAACATTTTTTTGACATAAAAAAAAGGCTCAAAAAAGGAGATGTTTTAGTTTTAAACAATACTCGCGTTATTCCTTGTAGGTTATTCGGAGTTAAAGAGGGCACAGGGGCAAAGGTCGAGATTTTTTTGCTTAAAAGACTAAATCTTACCGACTTTGAGGTTTTAGCGCGTCCTGGCAAAAGGCTTAAAAAGGGGGCGAGGGTTAAGTTTTCTGACGAACTTGCGTGCGAAATTTTGGGAGACAACGAAGAGACTCACGGAAAAAGGGTTAGGTTTATTTTTGACGGAGTGTTTGAAGAAATACTAGATAAAATTGGGCTTATGCCTCTTCCACCATATATTAAGGAAAAGCTAGAGGACAAAGAAAGGTACCAGACGGTTTATTCAAAATTTAAAGGGTCGAGTGCTGCGCCTACTGCTGGGCTTCATTTTACAAGGGAGCTTTTAGAGGAGTTAAAAAACATGGGGGTTATTATAACCTATGTGCTTTTACATGTGGGGCTGGGGACTTTTAGACCGGTTAGTGAAGAAAATATTTTAAATCACGACATGCATAGTGAGTACTATGAGGTCTCACACGAAAGTGCGGACATAATAAATAAGGCACTGAACGAAAAAAGGCGAGTAATTTGTGTAGGTACAACTAGTCTTAGGACTCTTGAAAGTGCTGGGAAAAGCGGTAGGGTTAAGGCTGGCACAGGCAATACAAAACTTTTTTGTTACCCACCATACAATTTTAAGATTGTAGACGGACTTATCACTAATTTTCATTTGCCAAAGAGTACTCTTATAATGCTTGTGTGTGCGTTTGCTGGCTTTAATAATACAATGAAGGTCTACAAACATGCAGTTGAAAACAAATATAGATTTTTTAGTTTTGGCGATAGTTCGTTTTTTTATAGACCGAGTGTCAACAAAAAACTTGAGTTTGACAAGTCAAAAAAGGGACATTAAACTCGCATTTGACAACTAAAAAGGGGGTTAAACGCGAGTTTGACAACTAAAAAGGGGGCTAAATTGGGTTTAAAAGCTAAAAAGAGAGGAGGAGATCAACTTAGAATTGACGACTAAAAAGTGAGCTAAGTTTGAATTTGACAGCTAAAAAGTGAGATAAACTCGGATTTTACGACTAAAAAGGGGGTTAAACGCGAGTTTGACAGGTAAAAAAGGGGGTTAAACGCGAGTTTGATTAGTCAAAAAAGGGGCAATAAGCTTGTGTTTTATGGTTAAAAAAGGTGGCTAGGCTTAAGTTTTTAGTGTAAAATAGGCTAAAAGATGGGTAAAAAGGGGTGGTTTTTATTGTTTCTAGCTTAAAAAAATAGTAAGATGGCCTTAAAAAAGGCGGAAAGTCAGCTAGAGAGTTTTTTGTAGGCTTTATTTTTAGTTAGAGAAACATAAAAAAAGAAAAAGAAAGGAAAGCAAAAAGGGGAGCAAAAAAGAAGTGAGTGACGAATATTTTAGATTTGAAGTGACGCATATTTGCAAGCAAAGTGGGGCGAGGACGGGCAGGTTTTACACTCCGCATGGGGTGATTGAGACTCCTATTTACATGCCGGTTGGTACGCAGGCGACAGTTAAAAGTTTGAGCAGTGACGACCTAAAGAAAATTGAGGCACAAATTATTTTATCAAATACCTATCATTTGTATTTGAGACCTACGAGTGAACTTATAAAGGCTGCGGGTGGGCTTCACAAATTTATGAACTGGGATAGACCAATTTTGACTGACTCGGGCGGATTTCAAGTTTTTTCTTTGTCAAAAATGAGAAAAGTAAGCGAGAACGGAGTGGAATTCCGTTCCCACCTAAATGGAGACAAGCATTTAATGACTCCTGAAAAGTGCATAGAGGTACAAAACAATCTTGGTAGTGACATTGTCATGCAACTTGACGTTTGCACTGAGTACGGTACGAGTTATGAGAAGAGCAAAAAGGCAATGGAGATAACGAGTGAGTGGCTTAAAAGGTGTTTTAAGGCACAAAAAAATCCAAAACAAATGCTTTTTCCGATTGTTCAGGGGAATGTTTTTAACGATCTTAGGCTAGAGAGCTTAAATAGAGCAAAGGACTACGTCAAGTGCGGAATTGCAATAGGCGGGCTTTCTGTTGGCGAGCCAAAAGAAAAAATGTATGAAGTGCTAGACTTTCTAAAAGACAAATGGGAGGGCGTAAAAGGTCCTAGATATCTTATGGGAGTAGGTAGTCCGGACTGCCTTATTGAGGGGGTACTAAGAGGGGTTGACATGTTCGACTGCGTGCTGGCAACTCGTATTGCTAGAAATGGCACAGCACTCACGAGTCACGGAAAAGTTGTTATTAAAAACGCATTGTACAAAGACGACTTTTCACCACTTGATGATGAGTGCGACTGCGAATGTTGTAAACACTATTCGCGCGCTTATCTTCGCCATCTGTTTAATGCAGGGGAGATCTTAGGGGCAAGACTTGTCAGTCTTCATAACCTTAGATTTTTAATAAGTCTCATGAGTAAGGTTAGGGAAGCAATTAAGCAAGACAGATTTCTTGACTTTAGAAAAGAGTTTTACGAGAAGTATAAAGATTAACAAAATATAAAGATTAACAAAATATAAAGATTAACAAAATATAAAGATTAAAAAAATATAAAGATTAAAAAAGAGGGAGAGACATTAACCTTACGGATTAATATGTTTTCTCTTTTTTTGCTGTCCGTTTTAAGCAAACAACATTCATGGGCGTCTCTTTAGTTTTTAGTGGTGAAGTTAAATCAAGATAGGTTTTTTGATTTTATAAGAGAGTTTTATGAGAAGTATAAAGACTAAAAAGAGGAAGAGTAGAGCTTCCTTTTTTTGTTAGGTTTGTGGTAAGCTATAATTTAAAGTTAACAACTGATTTTATGGTAAAAAGGGAGTTTATTTAATTTTTGACCTATTAAAATTACAAATTTGAGTTTTGATTTAAAACTTGGGGGTGTAGGAAAAGTGTAGTAGGATTATGGCGGCGAAGTAAAATAGGGTGTGTAGGAAACTCGAGTGCGTGGTAAAAGGCGCCGGCAAAAGCGGTGTGCGTGAATACGCACACCAAAAAAAACGAAGTTTTTTTTGAAAATTTTTATTGCATAAAAATTTTGCTTTTGCCGGCGTGTATAAACTCAACTATTTTGCTAGTATACATATTTTACTTTGTCTCGCTGTCACTAAATGTAATCTTTGTTATTTTGCCGGTGTATAGTCTACTATTTTTACCATAATATATAATCTACTTTATTTATTGCTGACACAAAAAATCTTTGTTGTTAGTCTAACTTTACTTAAAAGCATTATTAAATACGTTTTTTACATATTTCGACCTTTAAATTTGTACATTTTGACCTTTTAAAATTAAAAAATTGGGGGTTTATTTTTTGAGGCACGCATGGTATAATATAGACATGAAAAATATGATATGTTTAAGTGGATTTGGAATATTTGGGGTGTGCCTTGCAGGTGTTATTGTGCTCGCTCTTCTTCTTTTTGTTATTCTTATTCCGGTTAATGAGTATTTTAAATGTCTTTTTTCGCATGCTCACGTTGGTGCTTTAAGACTAAGGGCAATGAAAAAAAGAGGACTTCCTTATAAAATGATTTGTGAGTGGTACATATACTCAAAAAAGGCGAGACTCAATTTAAGTCTTGACGCACTTGAGGTGCATTTTGTTAGCAACGGAAATTTACAAAATGTCGTTCTTGGTGCAATTTATGCAAAAGACGCCTGCGTGGATTTAAGTCTAGACACCATTAAGGTTCTAGACCTTGAAAAAAAGGACATAAAGCAGGTGGTTGACGAGTCTCTTAGTCCAAAGGTTATCAGTACTGGAGAATTTAAGACGGTAAGTATTGACGAAAAAGAGGTCATTATTGAGATAAATATTAGTGTAAAAGTTAAACTTAACAACTACTTAAAGGGGACAAAAGAGGACGTTTTAATTTCAAAGGTAAAGGAAAGTGTGGTGTGCTCGGTTGCAGGAGAGGAAAGTAAGGATGTTCTAACAAACTTTGACGTTTTTACAAAAATTGCAAGGGTAAAGTGTGAAAGTGACGATAGTGCACTAAAAGTCATTGATATGAATGTTGTAAGTGCGAGACTTGGCAAAGACTACAACTACGAAAAGAGTTTGCAGGCAAAAGAACACGAAGGGCAAATGGAGCTAATTGAAATTGACAAAAAGAGGGCTGAGGCACAACTTGAGGAGCAAAAGCTAAAAAATAAGGTACAAGAAGAAAGACTTAGACGAGCTGAACTTGAAAGTGAGATGCTTAAAAAACTTGGAACAGGGGAC
>CASDOR010000024.1 GCA_949282135.1 uncultured Christensenella sp. | reverse complement strand
TTTTTTATTGTAGTTTTTGTAGCATTTATGCTATAATAATAGTAGGAATGGAGAATTTTATCTATGGGATGGTCTTTTACTGAAATCAAAAGCAAAAAAACAGGGTTAACAAATTATGTCGTTCACACCTCTTTCAGAAGAGAGAATAAAGTAACTTCTGCAAACTGTGGTGCTATAAAAGATATCGAAAGCTTAAGAAAAAACTTTAGGACCGAAAAAGAATTCAAAGAATACATTAATGCTGAAGGCGCCAAAATTTACCAAAAACGGAAAGACGATCAAAAGATTAATCATAGTTTTGTACTCAATGAGAGTGATGAAAACACTGACGCTTATCTTGTTAATACATCTCAAATCTATTTTAGAAAAATCTGGGATTCGCTTGGCCTAACCAAAGAATTTAACGAGATTAGAAAGATCGATTCCAAAGCAAGATTTCAATACGATCTTAATGAGATAATTTTCTATTTAGTTACTAGCCAAATAATGGAAAGTGTTAGCAAATCAAAAGCTTATGACAACATAGAAAACTACCTAATTCATCCAAAAAACATTGCAAAAGACGCATTTTATGACGCTTTAGACTATTTGGCTAAATACGCTGATGTCATAAATAATAAAACCTATAAGGCAGCTACAAAATATATTGAAAGATCATCCGACTTATACTTCTACGACGTCACAACGGTCAATTTGTCAAAATACGTGAAAGAAAGTGATTTAGTTGGTATGAAAAAAGGTAAGGAAGGTATCTATGGTCCGATTGTTCAAATAGGTTTTTTGTGTGATAGTAACGGCCTTCTTATCGGCTTGATTGTTTTTAAAGGCAACGCAAATGAGCAACCATCTTTGAAGGAGCTTTTAACTCAAAATTTTGGCTCCTCAAAACTAAAAAATATAGTTATTTGTACTGACGCAGGACTATGTTCAATCAAAAACAAAAGACTAGCTGAAAGACAATTTAAAGGGTATATTGTCACACAATCTCTTAAGCAGAAAAAGATAAGTGATGCAGCAAGAGACTGGGCATTAACAGAACCATTCTTCTACAAAAAAGATACCTTTTTAACCAAAGATCAAATAATTCAAAAATATACCGAATCCAAAGATGATGATGAGAAAAAAGACCTTTATAATCGTACCTTTTATAAAAGCCGCTGGTTTAAAACTAAAATAAAAATTAACCACGAAGGCAAAGAAACAGTCGATTCAATGAAAAAAATAGATAAGCCAAGTGATGAAAGTTTATCTAATATCAGTGCTGATAAAATTGCTCTTCCACAAAAAGGGAAAACAATTTCAGTAGAGTTTGAACAAAGATTAGTTGTATCTTTTTCACTTAAATATTATTTTGCTCAACTTAAGTCTTTAAACGAAGACAAGGCTAAAGCCGAAACTGCTATTCAAAATGGCAAGTCAATCGAATCTAAGTCTAATTATGATTATCGTAGATTTGTTCAGAGCCGCAGCATTGATGATAATGGGGAAATAAAGCAAGTAGCCACAAAATTCTTAGACGATAAATTCGAAGAAGAAAGAAATATGTGCGGAATTTATTGCCAGGCCACTAACCTAGACAATGATGAGCACACAATTTATAAATCATCAAGAGATAGATGGATTTCTGAATATATATTCAGAACTGAAAAATCTAACTTAGGGTTCGGGACTGTATATTTACGTAAAAAAGAACATGTGATAGCTCATTTTGAAATCTGCTTGTTAGCAAAGCAATTATTAACAGTCTTTATTTACAAACTTTATAATCAACTTAACCTAAAGAATGACAAGATAGGCAAATCGGAAGTTGCTTTTACCGAAGAAGATGTGTTTGAAGAAATCGCTCAACTTAAAAGTCTAGTCAAAAAAGATACTAAAGGCGAAACATGTTTAATAGCCTGTAGAAAGAAAAATGATTTAAACAAACTTATGGCAGACACCTTTAGAATAAGCCTCACTACACAAGTTAAAACGTTAGATTCTGTGCAAAAATATTTAAAATAATGCTACGTTTTC
>CASDOR010000023.1 GCA_949282135.1 uncultured Christensenella sp. | reverse complement strand
TTTTTTATTTATTGCATCTACCACAATAAATATTGTAAGCACAGCAAAAACTCCCATTACAACAAGTAAAAGTGTTGAAGTAAGTAAATTCCTCTTTGCACTTCCCATTTTTCTTAACCACTCCTTTATCATTAGTTTTTAAAATTTAAAGGTTTTTATGACAAATTTTTTGTTTTTACTAGTTACATATTAATAAAAATAAATAAAAAAATCAATTAAATTTAAACAAAATATGGTAAGACGCAAAAAAGTTTAGGTATAATAGGTATAATATGATAAAGTGCAAAAAATATATTTGAGTAAAAATAAATTTAAATAAAAAACACATTTAAATGAAGTATAGTAAATAATACAAATAAATTTAAATAAAATATGGCAAGACACAAAAAAGAGGGGTGGGCTTTTTTGTAAAACTAGCATTGTATAAAAAATCAATTAAATTTAAACAAAATGTGGTAAGATAAAAAAAAGGGGCAAGGCGGAGAGGGTCCCTCCGCCTTGCCCCATGCTTTTGTTTTCTGAGCCTAAAAAGGCTAAGAAAATAAAAGCATAAGCCCGCCCCGTAAGTTCTTAGTCGTTCTCTTTTCTATTTAAAATTCCGCTAAAACTTAGAGGGTCTTTAAAATAGTAAAAATAAATGGAAGACACATAATAATTACATTTTTTCAAGTAGTTTTAAGTCAACTTTACCAGCACTATCAACTTTGATTACTTCAACTTTGACAGTGTCGCCAATATTCACTACATCGGTAACCTTTTCTACTCTTTTATCTGCCAGTTTGGAAACGTGTATCATGCCATCTTTATTTGGCGAAAGCTCAACAAAAGCACCAAATTGCATAACTCTAACTACTTTTCCGACAAAAACCTGTCCTTTTTCAATATCATCAACAATACTATGAATAATCTCTTTTGCTCTTTGAGATTGTTCTGTATCTGTTGAAGCAATCCAGACCTTCCCATCATCGTCAATATCAATTTTTACACCAGTTTGTTCAATAATTTTATTTATTGTCTTCCCGCCAGCACCAATAACGTCACCAATTTTACTTGGATCAATATTAAAGCTAATAATCTTTGGAGCATACTTACTAAGATTTTCTCTTGGCTTATCAATTGTGTCTAGCATAATACCTAGTATGTGCATCCTACCTTCTCTTGCTTGACTAAGTGCTGTAGTCAATATATTTTTATCAATACCCTTAATCTTAATGTCCATTTGAATAGCTGTAATACCTTTTTCAGTCCCCGCCACCTTAAAGTCCATATCCCCAAGGAAGTCTTCCATACCTTGAATATCACTTAAAACTGCAACTTTATCGCTCTCAGTATCCTTAATAAGTCCCATAGCAATACCAGCCACTGGTGCCTTAATTTTAACACCTGCATCCATGAGTGACAATGTCGAACCGCAAACACTTGCCATTGATGAAGATCCGTTTGAACTTAAAACTTCACTAACAAGTCTAAGGGTATAAGGAAATTCTTCCTCACTTGGAATTACAGCCTCAAGTGCCCTTTCAGCAAGTGCACCGTGTCCTATTTCTCTTCTTCCTGGACTCTTTAAAGGTCTAGCCTCTCCAGTCGCATATGGAGGCATGTTATATTGGTGAATATATCTTTTATTATCAACATCATCAAGACCATCAAGTTTTTGTCCTTCGCCTAATGTCCCTAAAGTGCAGCAGTTAAGTACCTGCGTTTGTCCACGAGTAAATACAGCACTCCCATGAACTCTAGGAAGAACACCCACCTCACACCAAATTGGGCGGATTTCTTTTAATTTTCTGCCATCAGGACGAACACCTTTGTCTAGAATCTTACTCCTTACCTTTTCCTTAGTCATCTTATACAAGACTTCACTTATCATAGACTCGCTATCAGGGAAGGTTTCTTTAAAATGTTCTTGCGTATCAATTTCAACCTCTTCTTGTCTTTCCTGTCTAGTCTCTCTATCAAAGGTATCAAGAGCAAAATCTAATTTACTATCAGCATATTTTCTGACTTCCTTGTCAATCTCTTCAGTTGGTTTAAAGATGGTAATGTCAGTCCTCTTTTTCTTACCAATTTTTCTCACTATTTCTTCTTGGAACTCAACAAGTTTCTTTATCTCTTCGTGAGCAAACATAATAGCATCTAGCATTTTTTGTTCGCTTATCTCGTGAGCACCCGCTTCGACCATTAAAATTGCCTCTTTTGTGCCACTAACAGTTACATGCATATCACTTTTTTCACTTTCCATAACAGTAGGGTTTATAATAAACTTGTCACCAATACTTCCTACAACAACACTACCTGTTGGCCCTGCAAAAGGAATATCTGAAATGCTTAGAGCAACTGAAGAAGCAATCATAGCAAGTGGCTCTGGTGCAATATCTGGATCGACTGAAAGAGCAGTACATACAACCGCCACATCGTTATAAAAACCTTTTGGAAAAAGAGGTCTAAGTGGTCTATCAATCAAACGAGAAGTCAAAATTGCCTTATCACTTGCCTTACCTTCTCTCTTCTTGAATCCGCCAGGAATTTTTCCTACCGAATACATCTTCTCCTCAAAATCAACACCTAAAGGGAAAAAGTCTATTCCATCTCTTGGTGTCTCAGACATAGTCACAGCACATTGCACTACAGTTTCTCCGCACTGTACCCAACAAGTACCATTTGCCTGTTCGCTATACTTCCCAGTTTTTACGATTAATTTTCTTCCCCCAATTGTAGTTTCAAAAACACTTTCCATTTTAATCTCCTAAATTTGCTTAATTACTAAAAATTCGAAAAATCGACATTAAATTTCAAAAAAAACGAGCAAAAAACTTTCCTTGCTTTTCACCCGTTGTAAATTGCATTATCTTATCCCAAGTGTCTTTTTTAATTCTCTATACTTTGCAATATCTTCTCTCTCAAGATAATTTAGGAGACCTTTTCTTTGTCCAACAAGTTTAAGCAAACCTCTCCTTGAATGATTGTCCTGTGGATTTGCTTTCAAATGGTCGGTCAAATGATTTATTCTCTCTGTTAGGAGTGCAACTTGAACCTCAGTTGAACCTGTGTCCTTTTCATTCCTTGCAAATTTTTTGATAATTTCTTGTTTCTTTTCTTTTTCCATAATTTTTCTCCTTATTCTATTATTCCCTAAAGGCCAAGCAAACGCTAAGTAAATACTTACGACAATTCATTATCTCGGAGAATCCCGTAAACCTAGTCAAAGGGTTATATTATGATAAATTAATAAAAATATTTTGTCAACTATAATTTTTGTCAAATTATAAAATATTTTGTCGAATGTCAATTTTATGCTTTAAGCAATTCTCTAGTTTGTCTCATAATACTTAATATTAGACTAGACATATACAATTTATTCAATAAAATTCAAAACAGTTTAGCGAATACCTAGTTTTGTGTTACAATATTCTAGCCTTTATTAAACTTACATGTAATAACCACCTAGATATATAAATGGGACATTTTTGTTCTCTTGTCTAAAAATTTCACCAACTATTGCCTTGTTAATATCGACATTTTTTGCATAAGCTTCATCTATAACATAGTTTGTGTCCTCATGATAATTACTTGCAAGCTCTTCTGCTGAAGTCTCCCACAATTTTGCTGTTAAGTTTATTCTATCCGTTTGCGTAAATATTTGACCAAGTAATTCATTTTCTCTAATTGTTTTAACAGCTTTCTCTAATCCCTTTGAACCAAAATAAAACTCACTTTCATATTTGTTTTTTAGGATTCTGTTACCAAATTTTAATTTTTTTATGTCCTCATCTTTTATTCCACTACATGTAGGAATAACTTTTTCAACCAATCCATTCCCATTTAGTTTATACAAGAGCGAATCAAGATTATTTTTAGTATCAAAAGTTGAAATTTTAACAAGTCTTGACTTTAGAATTTCAACTAATGGTTTATCCAAAAAAAATTCTGAAAAATCACTAAATTCATCTGCAAATATCTTATCTATTGGTCTTTTACCTGGAGCAAGCCTTCTATCTTTAATTATTTGCCTAAGTATAAAATACTTTTCAGCTAAAAATGGAGTTGAACAAAAATCATCCTTTAACAAAGGAATAACATGCTCTTTATTCTGATAATTATGAAATTCATGTGCAGAAAGCGTGTTAGAAAAAAGATCTTTTAATTCTAGAGATCTCCCCATTGAATTTAATGTTCTCTCACTTAAAATTGACTTATCTTTTGCTATTCCTCCCCTAAGCATAGCCATTTTACCGTTTTCAAGATCAACTGGAAATAAATCAGTAACAGTAAATCCCAATTCCTTATAAAGCAAATTTTGCATAAGATTAATATTAATTTGAGGTTTTGACTCTTCTGTCAAAACTGCTTTTGATCCGTCTTTCAAAGTACAGAGTCTAAGATCTAGAAAGCTATCGCCCTCATTAAAATAATGCCTCAAAACCGAGTACTTTAATCCTTTTTCTGTAATATTTTTTTTGTTTTCATTTATAATTTCTTCTAACATAATATTTCTCCTTTTTAAATTAACAATTCACTAATATTTTTACATATTTTCTATAACAATTTTCGATTATTTATTAACGCAGTTAGATTTCCCATTGGGTTTCTACCATAATATATCATTAGCCTTATTTAGTTTATTTGCAAACTTTTTTATCTTGCCACACCTTATTTAAGTACCTCATTTTTTTATTTTCACTTATAACCAACTTTATTAAACTTAGATAACTATCTAATTAAACCTTCACATATTTCATCTACTTGATGAGACACAGCATTTACATATGGTTTATCTAACATTATTCCTGTTTTATAATAAAATTTATTTGCTATTTTGCTTATACTTTCTTTTTGGAGATTACTTACCATCTCGTCAATATCTTTACAGTCCAAAATTTCTTTCACCATTGGGTTTTGCTTTATTGAATTAAGAGCCCCACAAAGAGTTTGTGACTTTAAGCTAAATTCCGTGTCAAACATTATGTTAGCTTTTTCTCCATTACATACCAGATTAAGAACTCCATTGCTTGAAATGTTTTTCATTGCCATAACCCTGTCAACAATACCTAAGTTTTTATTAAATTTGTATATTGCACTAGGAGCATTACTCGTATCAAAAGTTGCTATCTTTGCAACTCTTATTTTTATCAAATCTTTTAATGCTTCATCTGAAAAAAATCGTGAGGAGTACATATAATTTTTTGAAAACAAAAGGTCAACAGGTCTCTTACCATCAGTTGCAATTTTACTAAGAATTAACTTATTTGCTAATTTTTCTCGTTCAGCATTTTCTAAATCCTTAGACAATAGTTTATTTAAAATATCGACTTTATTGAATGAGCTGTTTAACATATTATGAAAATGTCTCGCAAGTTCAATTTCTTGATTATTTTCCACTTTTGGAATATCTAAAACCCCTGAAATTATTGTTTTTTCCCTACTAACTGAGTAAACTGGCAAAATATCAGGGGCAGACACACCTAATTTTTCGCAAATCAAACTAAATAATATGTTCGCATCGCATTGTCTTTCACTTACCTGTTTTGTACCATTACTTATATCTAATACCCCTTGAGGCTTTACATTTTCATAATCTTTTACGTAATGATTTAAAACAAGAAAACTTAAATCTTTTTTTGATTCTGTTTCCATTTTTCTCCCTTATTTTTATTGTATAACTAGCATTTTTAGTATATTTTTTTCTGATTTTTAAGCCAAAACTATTTTATCATGTCAGACATCTCTTTCATTTGCGTTTTAACAAGACTTACATATTTGTCATCTATTTTATAGCCAGTTTGCTCTTCATAATTTCTTACTTTTTCTTCTAAACGCATATTTTTGAAGTCTCTTTTCAAGAATCTTAATTTCTGCTTTAACTCATCATCCTTTAAGTCCGCAACATTTTTATTTACTGCTTCAACAGTATCTTGTAGTGATAGTGGCTTAGTCGAAAATTCGGAATGATACTTTTTTACCTCTTTTCCATTTTTTAAATCCTTAATTTGGTCAACCCCCACTCCGCTCGACTGAGGTATAACTTGTTGCACTTCTGAGTACTTTAAATTATATAGCGAAGTAGATAAATCATTATTAGCATCAAATGTGGCAAGCTTTACCATTCGTGCAATAACAAGTTCTCTTAATGCCTTATCGCTAAAAAAATCAATAAACCTATTATGCTCTTTTACAAAAATTGCATCTAAAGGACGTTTACCAGTATCAAGTTTAAGCAATTTTTTCATTTTTTTCTCAAAAAAGAAATTTCTTATTCTGCTATCATCATCTATATTTTTAATATCCTTTAAATCTGGAATATATAAACTCTCATTCATTTTCTTATGAAAATCACTTGCAAGTATTGTCTTATCTATCAAATCTTCTGGTCTTACCCTTAGTAAGCCTTTTGTTAGTGTGTTAATTAAACTCTTATCATCATTTGATAAGTCTGTTCTAAGCATACCTCTTTTGTCATTACCTAGATCAACAGGAATGTATTCTGGTGTATCAAAACGTAAGTACTTATAAATTATATTTTGCATTATATCAGCATCAGATTTTTCCTTTTCTTCCTCGACTAGCGAACATTTTGTACCATCACTTAAAACTAATAAACCTATACTTCTTATGCTTTTCTGTTTATCAATGTAGTGGCTTAATACCGAATATTTTAATCCTAATTTAGTTTTAGAACTGCCATTTTCTTTCATAATTTCATTTATCATTTTATCCTCCTATATGCTATCTTTAGTTTAAAAAAGTATTACTTTTATTGCAGTTATCTAATTAGCTCATTTGCCACTTCATTTATTTTAGAACTTACAAAATCCGAATAAACTTTACAAATTTCATAACCTGATGAAATTTCAGCATATTCCTTTTCATATTCTTTCGTAGAAATATTACCTAAATCCTCTCCAAGTTTTTTCAAGCCTTCCTTACCAAAGACATCTTGCACTGTATCATTTTCTTTCATACACTTAATTAGTTGCTTTAATGGTAAAGCTTTTCTTGAAAACTCACTTTGGTATTTATCGGAGATTTTACTAGTATCTTTATTACAAACTTGAGAATAAATTGTCATTCTGTCGATATTGTTATAAACAGGGAAAACATCAGTTACTTTGTGAGTTTTGATATCTGTACGGTAAATGTTTGCACTTGGCACTAAGTTTCTATCAAAAGTTGTTATTCTTGCAATCCTTGACTTTATAATGTCTCGTATTGCCTTTTTCTCAAAATACTCATTAAAAAATCCTTGATAGTTACTATTTAAGAACTCATCAGCAGGTTTTGCCTCATCATTTTTTGTAAGAATACCCTTCGAATAAATATCTGAAAAAATTTTCTCTTCTGCTGGTGTCAAACGATCTTCTTCGCCTAGTTTATCGCAGAGCTCAACAAAGGTCTTAAAATGCAAAATGCTATTATATTCGTTACCAAACACAATCTCGCACCTGTCCTCTTTAGGAAGTTCCATTTCTCCCATAACAATAATCTTTTTCTCTGCCTCATTATACATAGGATATATATTTGGCGTATCAAGTCCTAATTTATTTGCAATATAGCCTTGCAAAATATTAGCATCACTCTCCTCTTTTAAAACAACTTTTGGAGACTCTAAATATTTTTTTGTATCTCTTTTTAATTTGTCAACATTAAAACTTTTAGTATTGCCTATGTAATGCCTAAAAATTAATATTTTTCGTATTTCACTTTTATCCATTTTATACCTCTAATTCTTTTTTTATTTTATTTATTGTTTTATTTATCAATTAAAAACTACTTTATAGCACAAAAACAAGCATTTTTTATGCTAAAAACCGCGATTATTTAACAAGACAATCTTCTTTTGTGTTTTGTTTTACGCGTTGTTTAATATCATAGAAAGCATTATTATAATCGTCAGTTTTTGCCAAATTTTTATAAGACTCTTCTTGCAATTCTTCTAAGAACATTTCTTTGCTATTCTCCATATATGAAACATAATCTGGATTTATTTCATAATTCAAATTTTCTTTTATGTCCTGTGCTATTTTTTTATAATCTATTTTAGATAATTTAGTTACAAATTCACGCATAGCAATGTTGTTAAAAATACCAAAAGAATCCTTATAAACAACAAAGTCCTTCAAAAATTGCTTACGAGTTTGATTTTTTGTGGTAAACTCACTTTGATAAACTGGTTCAGCTCTCATTTTATCATTTCGTCTTAAGTAATTTAATCCACTTATACCCCCAGTAAGCGGAGCTAAGTCTACCACTCGTCCGAGTTTTGTCACTGTATACATTATTTGATTGTAATCTCTATTCGAAACATTTAAAGCAATATCTAGCAGACGCATTTTTATCTTCTTTTGCATAAACTCTTCCGTGAAAAACTTTGGAACAAGTACCGAGTACGAGTTTTGATCGCAACACATTGTTTCAATTCTATCTCTTGACATCCCAGACCCGAGCTGAATTTTTTCATTTACTTCTTGTGCAATTCCATTTCTCCCATTCTTTATGTCATTACACATAAGAGTGAGTTTATTTCCCTTTAAAACTGGAAAATAAAATGGTGTATTATCAAAACCAAAGTTTTTGTAAATTTGAGATGTAAAAATTTCAGCATCAATTATCTCTTTTTCTGTAAAACCTTCTGGTGCTAAATAAAAATTTCCATACTCAGTAGCCACTCTCTTTGATGACCAAATTTTAGTATCAACTGGTTGCTCATTATTAAATTCGCCATGCTTGATTAAGTCCCTGTAATGAATAATATTTCCAGAATCTTTTACCATTTCTTTGTATAATTCAAGAGTTTTTTCGTTGTCCATTTTTTACCCCTCTTAATATTACTAATATTCTAGCATGCTTCCTCGCTCTTTTCAATAGGCAATTTTTATTTTATTTGTAAAGTTTTAAATTTTTTTCTAAATATTTAGTCCTTAATTTTCATTACCTCTTTTATCTCTTTTCACAATATGTAACCCTTTTAAACTGTCTTTTTAGATAATGTAATTATAGCAAAAAATTTTTTTTAAATTTCTAAGTAAAATGTTAAAATAAATATAATTTTGTAATTTATAATATTAAACTAAAATAGGCAAATAAAAATTTTATGTAACATGTATGGTATATTCTTTAATATTTAACACTTCAATTAAAAAAAGAAAATTTTTATAACACTAAATAAAATATAGTCTACACAATTTGAAACTAGCGGAATAATTAACACTTTAATCAACTCTGGTTAAGGTGTTTTTTATTCTCTTAACCGCCGCAAAAACAAATATTTCTGCAGTTGTCAAGGATTGTCACAAAAGCGACATTTATTTTAACCTTGACAACAAAGAATATTCGTTTACCATAATAAAAAAAGAAGAAAAAAAATAATAAAAAAGCGAAAGTGTGTTATGCTCTGTCAACACTTTCGCTTTTTGCTTTCATTTATTTGGTTGTAGAGTGTGCTTGTCTTCGGTGGAGCTTTAGCTCTCACCGACTTGTATCAAGACAAGCACGCGTTTAAATGCCAAATCGCTTAATTATTGCTAAAATATTCTATAATTGGATTTAAATTATTCTTTTCGTATATAATGTTACATAAATTATCATTTTTTAGTGTTTTTAAAATATCCTTCATTGATTTTTCTTTTATCACTTGCGAATTTATATATTTTATCACATTTGTTATGCTTAACCTCAATATTTCATCTACTTCGAGATAGAATTCGGGAATAGGGATTTTTTTATATTCGCTAGAACTTTCAAGTATTTTTTCTATTGAAATCACTGACAAAACATCAACAACCTTTTTCAATTGTTCAACGCAATCATCTGCGATTTTACACCTTCTCTTCCCTTCAAAATCAGGAGGACTTGTTGCAAATGCAATAGTAGGGATATGTAATTCTTTTGCCACCTCACAAACAACTGGTGACGCGCCAGAACCTGTTCCGCCACCAAGACCTGCCACAATAATTAGAAAAGAACAATCTTTTAACGCATCTTTTATTTCTTCACAGTCTTCTTCTGCTGCAATTTTTCCAAATTTGGGTAAGCCACCAGAACCCAACCCTTTGGTTGTCTTTTTACCAATTTTTACAAACCGACTTGCTTGTTCAAATTGAAAATCCCAACCAACAACCCAATCTGTGTTGATGGCCATATATTCAATATTTGGCGCTTTATTACTTCTCAAATTTTCTGTAATATGTACTCCAGCGTCACCAACGCCTACAATTTTAATTTTAAAATTTTTATTTTGCTCTCCCATTATTAATTCTCACAAAATATTTCTTAAAATTCTTGTTAGCTCGTCTACATAATTATTCTGATTTGAGCATGAAGGGAAGGAAGTATTAAAAGCATTAATATTTTTTGAATAACCACTCTCCAAAATCGCCGCAAAAACTTTTTCCATGCAAGTTTTTTTTACGACAATAATATATTTTGGTGATAAAAGTTTAATTTCATTTTTCAAATCTGGTATATATTTATTTATAATTTCCTTTCTTTTACTCTTGGATTTAATAAAATCTATGGGTTCTTTGCAAACATCATACAGCCAACATTCCATTTCTTTAAATTTTTCAAGTGAAAAATCAATCCCTACATTTTCAAAAGATTCTTTTGTATATCTGTATAGATTTGAATTCTTATCATAGAAGAAAGTTCCGCCAGATGGTCTACTTTCTCCAACAAACAAAATTTTTGTTTTGCTTGGTTTGAAATCATTTCGTTTCTTTTCAAATTTCTCTGATTCAACAATGTTTTTAAACAATAATGAGCTTTGCTCTAATTCTTTTACTCTTTTTCTTTCTATTTCTAAATCTAATAATTCAATACTTTCCATTGATATCTCCTTTATATTTTACAAAATGCTTATAGATTTTAATCAGTCCTTTCAAAATTTGGATACGACTTCATATAACAACCTTTACCTTTGATAGTAACAATCTCACAACCATACTCACGAAGATAGTTTATATTGCGAGCGATTGTTTTTCTATTACACTGTATTCCACAAAATTGACTTATTTGTTTTGCTATTTTTGTTTGATGTAACAAACAT
>CASDOR010000022.1 GCA_949282135.1 uncultured Christensenella sp. | reverse complement strand
TTATCTACTATATTAAAGGCAAAAAAGTAGTTGTAACAACTGCTAGCGAAGAAAAAGTCGAAGAAGTTGTTGTCACAGAAGAAAAGAAAGAAGAATAAAATAAAAAATAATTAGAAAAAAGTTTATCATAAATAAAGAAAAACTCACCTTAAAATGGGGTGCACCCCAAAATAGTTAAGGTGAGTTTTTTAATGTAAAAAATTAAAAAGATATAGAAAGATTTTTAGTACGTTAAGGGATTTAAAGGAGACTTAATAGATACTTTTTTTAAAGCAAAGCTTTTATGGATTGAACAAAAAACACAAATTTAAAGTTTTCTTATATTTCAATTTCAATCTTCTTTTGAGTTTTAAACTGGGTATAAGTGACCCCACATAAATCAAACATCTTTTTTGATGCAATAACCGCGTCAGTATCTTTGTATTTGTCACAAAGGTAAACAATATGTTTAATTCCTGATTGAATGATTAGCTTAGAGCATTCATTACAAGGGAAGAGGTCAACATAAATAGTTGCACCTTTTAAACTTTCTCGACTACCCTTGAAATTTAAAATTGCATTCATTTCTGCATGGCAAACAAAGAAATACTTTGTATTTAGATTGTCCCCCTCACGTTTCCAAGGAAAATCCTTATCATTAAAACCATTTGGAGCGCCATTATAACCAATACTAAGTATCCTCTTGTCATGACTCACAATACAAGCGCCTACTTGAGTGGATGGGTCTTTACTTCTTAGGCTTGAGAGTTTTGCAACTGCCATAAAGTACTCATCCCATGATAAATAATCTTTTCTTTCGTCCATAACTTTTTATACAATAAAAAAAGCAAAACTGTCAATTAATTTTTTTTAATATATAGCTAAAACAAAATAATAAAAATCAAACAATTTTGAATAAAAAAGAAGTAAAAATTTAATTTTTGTATGACACATTAGTTTGTGATAACTTAAAATAGTGGTATACTATTACATGTAAGGAAAAATAAAATGAAAGAAAATAAAGTGATTTTTTGGACAAATATTGTGTTTTTAACACTAATTGTTGTAGCGACTATAATTTTTATGACAGGGGTTTTGAGCCCTTATATTATTAAAACACTCGATAGTGTTTTGTTTGTTTTGTGTGGAGTGGTAAATCTTATTTTTTTGTATAGGTATAAAAAAGAAGGGAGTGTTTATAAAGCATTTATTTTGCTTGCTGGACTAATTTTTGCTTGTGTTGGAGATATTGTTTTAATCTCGAACTTTGTATTAGGTGCAATATTTTTTGGTGTTGGGCATATCTTTTTTGTGATTTTCTTTTATTCTCTTAATGGGTTTAATTATAAAGATATTTTAATTAGTCTTGGTATATTTATTGTGTGTTTGTTACTCATATTTTTATTGCCGGTTTTTGATTTTGGGAATTTTTTGCTTGTTGTCATTTTTTATGCTCTTATTATTTCTTTCATGCTTGGCAAAGCGGCAAGTAATTATATAAATACTAAGTTGCCTTGTAACCTAATTTTGTTTATTGGGGCGGGACTCTTTTTCTTTTCTGATTTTATGCTTGTTTTTGATAGGTTTACAAATCTTGGGGAGGTTTTTGGGCTTTTATGTCTTGCAACTTATTATCTTGCTGAATTTTTACTTGCAATGTCAATTTATAATGTTTCATATGATAATACAAGGGCAGCTAAAATGTCAACTAAAGAATAGTGGTTTTGAGCTAAGTGTAATTAAAAAATACTATCAAAATAAGGGCTAAAAAACTTAGCTCTTTTTATTTAAGCAAAATGAGATGTGTTTTGGGACTATAAGTTTATTAAAATGAAAGGGTAGAGGGTAAATAGCAAAATAAAGACTTTATTTTATTTTTAATAAACAAAAAAACAAAAATAAGAATATATTAAACAATATGAGAAATTATATTGATAAATTATTTTTTGACCTTATAGCGGAGTTTAAAATTAAACCTGAAGATGAGTTGTATTTAAACATGAAAAACAAATTTTGTATGCTAGATGGTTCTACGAAGGATGGAATTCAAGATTTCTTAAATAAATTTGGTTACTGGGGCGAGCTTGATGTTAAGACAGGTAATTATGAGGTTTTTAGAGATAAAGCAAGGGTGTTTAAAAGGCGAGTAAAAGACTTTGTTTGGCTTTATAATAGACTTTGTGACTACAAATCAAAGTATGTTTTATTTTCGGTTTTAAATAACTATTACAATTTTGATTTTATTAATTTGTATAATGCGACAACTAGGGATTTTAAGCAATATTTTGATATTGATTTAATGAAGAATGCCGCAAAGGAAGTTTACGTTGATGTGGGTGCTTATACGGGAGACAGTGCACTAGATTTTATTAATAGCTTTGGTGAGACTTATAAAAATATTTATCTATTTGAAATAACAAAAAATATTTTAGCAATAGCTAAAGATAGGACTAAAAACTATGAAAATATTATTTTTAAAAATGTTGCAGTTTCAAATAAAAAAGGATTTGGTTATTTAGAAGAAAACAAAAGTGGAAGCAGTGCAAATTGTGTTGCGGAATCCGGAAGTGTGAAAATAGAAAAGGTGACGCTTGATAGTGAAATAGACGAAAAAATAGACGTTATAAAAATGGATATTGAGGGTGGGGAAGCAAATGCTTTAAAAGGGGCAAAAATGCATATAAAACGCGATAGTCCGACTCTTCTTATTGCTATTTATCATGGAAATAAAGACATCGTTAGAATCCCTCGACTGATAAACAAATTAAATCCGAATTACAACTTTTACATTAGGTATCATGGGGGAAATATTTACGCAACAGAAATTGATTTGGTTTGTATAAAAAAAGAGAATGAAGTTTAATTATGTTATTTGAGTAAAGTAGGCAAATAAAAAAACAAGAAGATATTAATTATAATATGTCCTTGTTTTTAATTTTAGTCGGTTTTAAATTTTGTGGTTTTTTCTTAAATATTTTAATTAGTTTATAAAGTGATAAATTTTCTAAGTCCTATAGATTTTAGCTAACATTACTTTTTTAGGTTTTTGCAAACTTTTTAGTGTTCAAATATTTAATTAGCTTATTTTTTTAGGCTTAATCCATCTCTAAAGGCGTTGCCAACTTTTTCACCAACAACATGATACGCGTTATTTACTGCATCAAAAGTTATTGGGGCAAGTTTTGAAACGTCAATTTTTCCGTTCGTAAGCACTTTTTCGTCAGCTGAAACATTGACAATTTCACCTTTTAAGATTTCTGTTTTTTCATCATAACTTATTAGTCTACATTCAAGAGTCATAGGTAACTCATTTATAATTGGTGCATTGACAAATTCACTTTTTGTTGTGGTAAAACCTATCTTTGATAATTTATCTGGAGTGTTATTTGCTGACACTATGCCTACATAATCACATTCGATAAGCTTGTCTTTTGTGCCTGGAGACACGGTAAAGTCAACACCTCTTAAAATATTTTTTGTGGTTTTGTGATTTCTATCAAGACAAATTGAAATCTCATTTGTGTTTGAAATGCCACCCCATGCGGCATTCATTGCGTTTGCACTTCCGTCTTCATTATAGGTTGCTAGAATTAGTACAGGCTCTGGGTAAAGCCATGTTTTTGCTCCAAAATTTTTTCTCATATTTTGTCTCCTTTTTTTATAATAACTACTAAAATTATATAGCAAATTTATTTTTATGTTAAATAAATTTTATACTAATTTTTTGCATATGTGTTAGTTGAAACTTTATCAAGTAAATGCTAATTTTGTAATTAGAAATTGGGTTACATATATGAGTACATAAACTTAATTTTTTTATCATTATAAGTTAAAAAATATTAACGAATTGACAAATTGTGACGGTTTAAGTATAGTAATTACATGAGTTTAAAGTATGGATTCTTAAGTGGTAATTTACTCAAAATTTTGGCTTGTGTATTTATGTTTATTGACCATTTAGGTGTTATAATTTTCCCAGATGTCTATATACTTCGTGCAGTTGGTCGACTTGCAATGCCGATATTTGCTTGGATGCTTGCAGAAGGTTGCTTTTATACAAAAAATAAATTAAATCATTTTATTTTAATTTTTGGGTTGGGCTTAATTACAAGTATTGTTTATTCTGTGCTTTATGACATATTGTATGGCGACATTTTAATTACTTTTTCCTTGTCCTGTCTTTTGATTTATTCTATAGATGCACTTAAAAAGGGAGTGGTTCAAAGAAACAAAAAGAAAATTAGCTTGTCATTATTCGCTTTTATCTTTGTGCTTGCGTTGTCAATTTATTTGTGTTTTTTCTCTGGCATTATTATTGATTATGGGTTTGCTGGGGTGTTACTACCTGTAACGGTCAGGCTTTATGATTTTTATTTGCCGAGTGAAAACAAATTAAAAAGAGAAAATAATCCGTCGATAAATTTACTTTTGTTTGTACTTTGTCTAGTTATAATTGCAATAACTTCAAGTCAAAGGCAATTTTTATCTTTACTTTCAGTAATATTTATTTTGCTTTATAATGGAGAACGTGGAAAGGGAAATTTGAAATACTTTTTTTATCTTTTCTATCCGCTTCATATTTTGTTTCTTGCAGGAATTAATTTTTTAATTCACCCTGACCAGTTTACAGCGTTATTTTTATAAATGAGTAGTTGGAGTTTTTTATCTTTTTAAAAATTTTTCTGAAACTAGTATGGGGAGAGCTTGACGAAGGACTTTAAATTCAAAACTTCCTTTTGAAATTTTTTCGCCATCAAGGTTTATTATGGTGTCATCGGCTGTGGTAAGGGTAAAGGAGGCAAGTTTTAGCACCCTAATATTTTCTGTGCTCTTTTTAGGAACACCACCTAAAAAGACTTTTGCGAGTCTAAATACTGCAGAAAGAGGGACTTTATCTTTTTTGGATTTTATGAGCACAATGTCAACTAGTCCATCATCAAGTTTTGCTTTTTTATTCATAACAAAACCACCTACACTGCGAGAGTTTAAAATAAGAAGTATTGCATATTTACCAGATAATGTGCCATCTTTGTATTCTAGGGTGAGGTTGACGGATGGGGTAGAAAAAATCTTTTTTATTCCGTGGAAAAAGTAAGCAAGTTTGCCAAATTTTTCTTTAGCGTTTCTACTTGTTGCATAGCTTGTTTCGGTAAAGAGTCCTGAACAACAAACGTAAATTCCATATCTATCATTCATTTTAAAAACGTCGTGATAAAAAACATTTCCTTCTAAAATAATATCTACTGCGTGTTTTATGTTTTTTGGTATTTTGAGACTTCTTGCCACGTCATTTACAGTGCCAGAGGGAATATAACCTAAAACTGGCTTTTTATTTAGTCTTAAGACTGCGTTTACTGTTTCGTTTAAGGTACCATCACCGCCGGAAACAACAAGTAAATCATAGCGGCTTGCGTTTGCTAGAATATAGGAGTGAATGTCTCCTATTTCGTGAGATACAAAGGTAGTGACCTTGTATTTTGTGCTAAGACGCGACACAATATCTTTTTCACTAGTTTTAATTTTTCCTTTTCCACTAAACGGATTGTATATAAATAAACAAGTCTTCATTATATTTTTATTATATATTCTTTTATGAAAAAATAAAAGCAAGTAAAATAAAAAACACTTAAAATTTATTTGTAAAACAAAATTTCAAGTGCTTTTAAAGATTAATTTTTTACTAATTAGAAATACCTTAGAATGCAATTAACAAAAGCATAACAGGTAATACAAAGAATGCAGGGAGTAGAATTAGTGACACGGTTGATAAAACTTTAACTCTAGTTTCATCAGTCTTTATAATAGAAATAAGGCTTAAGGTATCAATTGCTAGAAATACAGGCAATGTACATAAAAACATTGTAAAAGTGCTTATGTGGATGAGAGTGCATAAAATACCTAAAATAAACAAGAGTATTGACAAGCCAAAAGAAACACAAGACATTACAAGGCTAGCATAGTGAGGCTTAGTAGTTGAAGTTGGAGAAATTTTTTCATTTGAAACAAGGCATCCACACTTTGGACAAATTACTGCATCGTTATCTATTTCATTTCCGCATTTAGTACAAAACATTTTCTTTCCTCCCAAGGTCTTCATTCGTGATTGTAAGTATAATAATTCCTGCAATTAAGTTGCAAAATAAAAGTACAAAAACACTCATAGTAGTGAGGTCTTCCATCCTAGTTACCTTATCTAACTTGCTTAGGGCAATTGCTCCCACAATTATTGGAAAGATTAGAAAGAACTGAAAAATCATACCAATAATTATAAAAACTTTTGCAGCAGTAAACTTACCACTTTTGTTTTGAGTGTTAGTAGCATAATTATTTGTCGTGCACCCGCAATTAGGACAGACAACTGCTTCGTCAAAAAGTTCTTTTCCACATTTTCTACAAAACACAATTTTCTCCTTTTTTGATTATAGTTCATATCAAGTATATACGAATTTTCTTCGTAAGTCAACATAAAAACGAATTTTATTCGTATAATTCTATTATGACTATTGGAGAAAATATTAGGGAACTCAGACGAGAAAAAGGGCTTAGTCAAACGAGGCTGGCTGAACTTCTCTTTGTAAGTCAAGATACTGTGTCTTTATGGGAACTGGGGAAGAGTTATCCTGATGTAAAGGCGCTAATTCGTATGACTGAGATTTTTGGTGTCACAAGTGACTACATACTCGGTATAGAAAAATAAACCTAGTTATATAGGTAAAATGATTAGAATGTGTTCTAAGTATCTTTACTGAATTTGATTAAAAAACAGTATTATTTATAATAAAAGACCACATAGAGATTTTTGAAGTGAACCTACTTAAGTTGTCCAACTTTTGGGGTGCACCCCATTTTATTCTCTTAGGTGGTCTATATTTTTTTAAGTTAAGTTTATTGATTAACCGATAGAACAATAAAACTAATTTAGGAGTCTTTAATAGTTTATTCGTCTTTTACTTTTACCCATAGTGGTTTTAAGAGTTCTATGATAAAGAAGAATACGATGTTAAGTCCTATAACAATTAAGAATTGTGTGACGGTTATTGGGACAAGTCCAAAGAGGCTACCAATACTTGTAAAGAAAACAGGGATTTGAATTAGTAAGATTGCTAGCGTAGATATATTGAGTACTTTGTTGCCTAGTAGTCCTTTTTTAAAGCTCATTTCTTTGAGTTCTTTACAGTTATAGGCAAAGACAAGTTCGTTAATTACAACACTAAGAAGTGCTAGAGTTGAAGCAACTTCGTAACCATACCAACTTTCAGCCACAAAGAAGATGATAAGACTTAGACCTGCTTCAAGAAGAGCTGATACAATTATTCCAACAATCATAAATGGAGTAAAGACACGTCTATTTAATCCAAAAGGCTTTTCACGCATTGCGTTTTTGCCGTTCTTTTCATACGCAAGAGCAATAGACGGAATTGTATCCGCAATAATGTCAATATACAAAATATGAAGTGGGGAAATGATATCTCTTAGAAGTATCATGCCGGCAATGATAAGGAAAATTTCAGCAAAGTTAGAAGATAGATTATATAGAATTGTTTTAAGCACATTTTTATAAATTCGTCTACCTTCTTCAACCGCAGTAACAATTGTTGCAAAGCTATCGTCCATTAGAATTATATCTGCGACATTTTTTGTGACATCTGTGCCGGCCCGTCCCATACCGACACCGACGTGGGCAAGTTTGAGTGCTGGGGCATCGTTTACTCCGTCACCTGTCATAGCAACCACCTTTCCAGCACTTTGAAGAGCACGGACTATTCTTACTTTATGGTCTGGTGTAACACGTGCAAAAACAGTATATTTTTTAACAAAACTGACTAGTTGGTCGTCTGTAAGACCGTCCAGTCGTTTACCTTCAATGCCTTGTGAATCACGCGAAGCAATTCCAACATCTTTTGCAACTGCCATAGCAGTTGTGAGGCTATCTCCTGTAATCATGATAGGTTTAAGATGAGCTGAGAGGCATTTTTCTACAGCTTCTTTTACACTGTCTTTTGGTGGGTCTATTAAACCTACTAATCCCACTAGAATAAAATCGTTTTCATCTTCAAAATTATACTCTTTTTTCTTTTCAATCTCTTTATAACAGCAGGCAAGGACTTTATATGCTTTCTTGCTCATCTTTTTTTCTTGTGCTAAAAATTTATTAATGACGTGTGGGGTTAGGGTATATATTTTTCCGTTTTTATAGTATTTTTTACTTTTTGCTAAAATTTCACCTAAGCTTCCTTTTGTAAGCATTAAGGTTTCCCCGTCTACCTCGTTTATGGTGCTCATTAGTTTCCTAGTTGAGTCAAAAGGTAATTCTGCAATTCTTTTGTACGTTTTTCTTAAGTAAGACAAGGTAATGCCGAGGTTGTCTAGATATTTACTAAAAGCTTCTTCAACAGGGTCTCCAATAAATTCGCCATTATTTTTTTGATCTACTTCATTGTCATTACATAGTCCTATAATTAACTGAATTTGCCTTAAGTCTTTATTATTGACTTTTACATTTTGGTAGGTCTTATCGTTTGTGTAAATCTCAGTAAGAGTTAGTTGATTTGTGGTAATTGTCCCTGTCTTGTCACTACAAATTACTTGTGTCGCACCAAGAGTTTCTATAGCAGACAACTGTTTGACTATTGTTTTCTTTTTTGACATTTGTTGAACGCCAATTGTAAGGGTAGCAGTAATCGACACTGGAAGAACTTCAGGAACAGAGGCAAGTACCATAGAGATACATAGCATTATAATTGATAGAGCATCCATTTTCATAATAAGCCCGTAGCATAAAGTCCCTGCAATTAAGAAACAAGCAAGCACAGTGATAAATGCACTAACTTTTTTGATTTTTACTTGAAGTGGAGTTGGAGCATCGTCTTTCTTATTTAAGCTGCCGGCAATTTTTCCAAGCTCTGTATCCATACCAGTTGAAATAACTATTGCTTCAATCCTACCACTAACAATATTTGTGCCAGAAAATATAATATTTTTTTGCTCTTGTATAATCTTTTCTTCGTCAAGCACGCACTCTTCTTTTTCAACAGCCAAACTTTCACCTGTCAAAATTGATTCGTCAACTTGTGCATTAATTGCTCTAATTATTCGTGCATCTGCTGGGATTTTATCTCCTGCCTCAAGAAGAATTATGTCGCCAGGTACGATTTCTTTGGTGTTTATTTCTACCCATGTGTTATTTCTTTTGACTCGTGCTTTACTTTCAGTCATTGTTTTAAGTGCGTCAATTGCATTCTCAGATTTCATTTCCTGAACAAAACCCATTATGGTATTGACAAGCACGCAAGAGAAAATGACGATAGATTCTATCACACTTTCATTATTTACGAGTGCGTAAATGAGAGACACAAACCCTACTAAAATTAGGAAAAGTATCATCATATTTGAAAATTGACTTATTAGAATTTTAAACGCACTTTTTTTGTTTTTTTCTTTAAGTTCGTTTGGACCTTCTTCCTCTAGTCTAAGTTTTGCTTCGTTTTCATCTAGACCTTTAGCACTAGTTTCAAGTGTTTTATAAACTTCGTCAAGTTTCATTTGGTAAAAATTTTTCATATTTCCCTCACCTTTTATAAAAAGATATTATCACAAAGAACATATTAAAGTCAAAAACTTATACCTATCTAGTTGACTACAAATTAATAATGAAATAAAATAAAAAATAGAAATGGGTCTTTAAACACGTTGTATAGGAGGAAGGATTGGATTATTTAATAGTAGGAGCAGGGCTTTTTGGTGCAGTGTGTGCGAGGGAGTTAAAACGTGCCGGTAAGAGTGTGGTAGTTATTGATAAGCGTCCGCATGTTGCAGGGAATTGTTACACCGAAGAGATTGAGGGTATAAATGTACATAAATATGGGGCACATATATTTCACACTTCAGACAAAGAAATTTGGGAGTATGTTAATAATTTTGCTGAGTTTAATAACTATGTAAACTCGCCTATTGCTAGGTACAAAGACGAACTCTATAATATGCCTTTTAATATGAACACATTTACAAAATTATGGAGAGATGTCTTTACACCACAAGACGCAAAGAAAAGAATTGAAGAGGAGAGGCGAGAGTCTTTTACTGAAAATCCTAAAAATCTTGAGGAACAAGCAATAAATCTTGTTGGTAAAACAATTTTTGAAAAACTGGTTAAAGGGTACACAGAAAAGCAGTGGGGTAAGAGGTGCGAGGAACTTCCTTCTTTTATTATAAAAAGACTTCCTGTAAGGTTTACTTTTGACAATAACTACTTTAATGATAGGTATCAGGGAATACCAATAGGTGGCTATACAAAAATGGTTGAGAAAATGCTTGAAGGTGTCGAGGTTAGACTAAATGAGAATTTTTTAGATAACAAAGAAAAATATTTGAAAGAGGCAAAGAAAATTATTTATACTGGTGCTATTGATGAGTACTTTGAATATAAATTTGGACCTTTAGAATATAGAAGTGTTAGGTTTGAGACAGAAATTTATGATACCGACAACTATCAAGGCAACGCGGTAATAAACTATACAGATAGAGATACCCCTTATACTAGAGTTATTGAGCATAAGCATTTTGAGTTTGGTAAGCAAGAAAAAACTGTTGTCAGTCGTGAGTATTCTTCAAAATGGGAAAAAGGTCAAGAAGCTTATTATCCTCTTAATGATGAAAAAAATAATGAATTATTTAAAAAATATAAAGAGCTTAGTGAAACTCTGGACCAAGTCATATTTGGTGGTAGACTTGGAAATTATAAATATTATGATATGCATAATGTTATAAGAGAAGCGTTAAATTTAGTTAAAACGGAACTCGGAAAATAAATTTTATCTTTAGAAAAAATGAGTCTTGTTTTGAAATTCTTTTATTTTTTAGTCAAAAAACACAAAACTCACAAGTTTAAATGATAAAATTTAAACATTAAATTAAAATCTATAATGTAAAGGAC
The DNA here is from genome assembly GCA_949282135.1 of uncultured Christensenella sp. Lineage (GTDB taxonomy): Bacteria > Bacillota > Clostridia > Christensenellales > UBA1242 > UBA7862. The sequence continues at coordinate 14,892 of CASDOR010000022.1, read as the reverse complement.
TGATAATTTATCATGTATGAAAACACTAAAATAATTATTGCTATGCATAAGGACTATGAAAAACCGGATTTGGATCTATATCTACCTTGTCAAGTTGGGGCAGAGGGCAAAGAGGGATTTAATGTGCAAAGAGATGATGAGGGAGAAAATATTTCTTCACTTAATCCTTATTTTTGTGAACTCACAGGGGTGTATTATGCGTGGAAAAATTTAAAATATGACTACATAGGTTTAGTGCATTATAGAAGATATTTTAAAGGAAGTTTTAGTTTTAAGGTAAATAATAAGGTAAAGAAAATTTTGTGCAAAGAAGACCTTGAGAGGCTTGGGGACATAGACGTAATTTTACCAAAAAAGAGAAAGTACTATATTGAGACTTTGTATAATCACTATAAGCACACAATGTATGTTGAGCCTCTTGACGTGACTTTTGAGATTATCAAGGAAAAGTATCCAAGTTATTATATGGAGTTTGAAAAAATAAAACATAGACGAAGCGCGCATATGTTTAATATGTTTATAATGAAATGGGAAGTTTTTGATAAGTATTGCAATTTTTTATTTGACGTTTTATTTGAGTTAAAAAATAGAATTGACGTGACAAAATATGACTCTTTTCACGCACGTTTTTTTGGGAGAATTAGCGAACTACTCCTTGATGTGTGGCTAAATGTAAATGGCATTTCATATAAGGAAGTTAAGGTCGAGAACATAGAAAAAGTTAATTGGTTTAAAAAAGGATTTAGTTTTTTAAAATCAAAATTTACGGGGAAGAAGTATGAAAAGAGTTTTTGATGTGATTTACGTTGAACATAGGAAAAAATTTCTATTCGTGTCATTGTTTATTTATTGTTTAATAGGAGTTCTTAGAACATCTGTAATTAACGAAATTCAAGTTTGCTCTGTATTATTAAATGTTTTGCTTATTTTAATTGCAGTTATTTTGTGTTTTTATTTGTTTTTTGATGTTATTTTTAGGAAAATAAAAATTACTCCTTTTCTTATAATTGGAGGTTTGTGCGCATTTTGTAGTTTAATATTTGCACGTAATAGTATAATTTGCTTTTTTATAGCTTTTCTATTTAGTTTAAAAGACGAGGATTTTAATGAAATAGTAAAAATAGTTTCTTTGGCTCTCTTTATAGGTCTTGTGTTAGTTGTTTTTTTAAGTTTAATTGGTTGCATAGAAAGTGGGGTGGGACATAGAGGAGAACAAGTAAGATTAAAATTTGGTTTTGTTTCTGCAACTCAGTCGAGCATTTTCTTTTTCTTGGTTTGTTTAACATATAACTACTTTAAAAAAGAAAAAATTTCATACTTTGTTCTGCTATTTGAGTTTATTGTTAATCTGGCAATATACTATTTTACTGATACAAGAACAGGCTTTGCTTTAACACTTGTTATTATCTTTACCTCAATTATATTGAAGCTTTATGCTTTATTTAAAGAAAAGAAAATAATAAAAGGTGGGCAAGATTGCAAAACAAATGAATCTTTAACTTGTAGTGACAAAGTAAATAAGATTTGTAGCGTTATTTTTGCTTTGGTACCAGTTTTAATGGTGAGTGCTTTTGGTCTATTAGTATACTTATATCAGTTTCAGTCTGATTTTATAATTAAAATAAACGGAATATTAAGTAATAGATTGAATCTAACATATCAAGCTTTTTTAGATCGCCCTCTTACTTTATTTGGGGGAGTTTATAGTTGGGAGCAAAATGGACAATATATAGGAGTAGATTCAGCTATATATTACTACTTGTTTAATTGGGGTATTATTCCAGCTATATTTATAATGACTGTAATAACTTATTTGTTCTATAAAGCATTTAGGGGAAGGCAGTATTTGTTATGTTTTGCTCTTCTTATTATGATGTGTGATGGAATAATTGATAGAACATTATTTGATATAAGATATAATGTATTTTTGCTCTCATTTATATCACTTGATAGTAGGTTAATTTTCGGAGAGCAAGTTCAAACTTATAATTATTTGATTTAAAAAGGATGGAGTGAAATTTACTATGGATAAACGGATTGTTGCAGTAGTTGTGACTTACAACAGAAAAGAAATGCTAAAAGAGAGTATAGCTGCACTTAAAAATCAGACTTATGAAAATCTAAAGATTTTAATTATAGACAACGCGAGTACTGACGGGACTAAAGAGGAGGTAAAAGATTATTTAGACGAAAGAGTCCTTTACTTTAATACCGGCGAGAATCTAGGAGGTGCTGGTGGATTTAATTTTGGTATGAAATGTGCACTTCGTGAAAATGCTGACTACATTTGGCTTATGGACGATGATGCGATTGTTAAAGAAAATACTTTAAATGAATTACTCGACTTTGCAAAAAGTATAAATGATGATTTTGGGTTTTTGTCAAGTCATGTTTTATGGACGGATGGAAGTAATTGTCAGATGAACCTTCAAAAGATAAGTTTGTCAAAAAAACTAAAGGATTTTAAAAAGCCACAGAAAATAAAACTTGCTTCTTTTGTGTCCTTTTTTATAAAAAGTGAGGTGGTAGAAGAGATGGGGCTCCCTATAAAAGAGTTTTTTATTTGGGGAGACGACTGGGAGTATTCTTCTCGTATTTCTAAAAGATATAATTGTTACTATGTGCCAAGTAGTGAAATTGTACATAAATCAAGCAAAAATATGGGAGTTGATATATCACAGGATAGCATAGATAGAATTCCTAGATATTTTTATGCATATAGAAATGAGGGCTATTTTTATAGAAAAGAGGGGCTAAAGGGAAAATTATATAACTTTTTAAAAAGAACATTACATAAATTTAAAATAAGAAAATCTAAGGTGGCGGATAAAAAGGAAAGGTTAAAAATATTAAAAGACGGCTATAAAGCATCAAAAACTTTTAATCCAAGAATTGAATACATGTATAGACCAAGTACTCAAATAAACGTGCTTGAGTGTTTTGGAGAGCCACTTTTATATGGCGGACAAGAAGCGTTTATTTTTAATATGTATAGAAATTTTATAGCAAAACAAATAAAATACACATTTTTTACGCCGTTTAATTGTGAAAATAAAGATTTGATAAGCTTAACACAAGAAAGAAAAGATGAAATTGTCGCTGCAAATAAAAATTTTAACAGTAAATTTAGAAAATTTTACATTACAAAAGAATTTAAAAGGCTGCTACAAAAAAAGCAATTTGACGTTGTACACATTCATACGGGAAGTGTGTTTGCATTATATTCATTAGCAAAAATTGCAAAAAAAGCGGGGATTAAAAAAGTAATTGTTCATTCCCACGCGGGCGGTTTTAATACTTTTAAATATAGGCTCATAAAAGGTTATAGCGATAAAAGAATAACAAAGTATGCGGATGTTTACCTTGCATGTTCAAAACTGGCTGGAGAATTTAAATACCCAAAAAGTATTATGGATAGTAACAAGTGTATTGTGATAAAAAATGGTATTGACTGCAAAAAGTTTACTTTTGATGAGGAAAAGCGAGAGGAGTATAGAAAAGAATTTAACTTAGACGGCAAGTTCGTAATTTGCAATATTGGAAGATACAGTGATCAGAAAAATCAAGAGTTTTTAGTCGAGGTTATAAAGAAACTTAGTGATAAAATAAGTGACTTTAAGGTAATTTTGGTTGGAGAAGGCGAAAAGAAAGAGGAAATTCATAAAAAAATAGAAGATTATAAAATCAGAGACTACTTCATTTATTTAGAGAGAAGAAATGACATAAATAATATACTTTTTGCAAGCGACCTATTTGTTTTGCCATCAAAATTTGAGGGATTTCCTGTCGTGTCAATAGAATCTCAGTGCACGGGATTACTAACTTTAAGTTCGTCAACGATTACAGAAGAATCAAACATTACAGATTTGATAGAATTTTTAGATATTGACAACCCTCAAATTTGGGTTGAAGCGATAGTTAAAGCTTTAAATAAAAAGGTACTTACAAGAGAGGGCTATGCAAGCCAAGTGAAAAACAAAGGTTTTGACGCAAAAATGTCTGCAAGGCAACTTGAGAGCATATACAAAGGAGAGGCTGATGATGTTTAAAAAAGATTTATATGTCGTAACACACAAAGAAGTCAAAAATATTTTTCCGAAAGATAGAAGAATTATGATGGTAGGAGCTGAAAACAAGAAACTACCACAAGGGTATTATTCTGATTATGATGAAAACTTAGATAATATATCAAACAAAAATGAAAATTATTGTGAGTTAACCGGTTTGTATTATATGATAAAGAATGATAAAGATGTAGAAGTTCTTGGACTTGAGCATTATAGAAGGCTATTTACAAAGCGTAAATTTTATTTATTTAAGTTTCCTTTTTTGACTGCAGAGGATGTTGATAAAATATTAGTGGACTATGATATAATTGTTCCAACAAAAGCAATATTAACCGAATCTATATATGAACAGTATGCGAAAGACCATTTTGAAGACGATTTAATCAAGACAAAAGAAATTATAAAGAGCAAATATCCTGATTACATTGAAGCTTGTGAAAACGTACTTAGTGGAAATGAAGTTTATTTTTTAAATATGTTTATAGGTAAGCGAAAATTAATTGAAGATTATACAAACTTTCTTTTTGATGTTTTATTTGAGCTTGAAAAACTAATAGGAGATGAAGTGAAAGATAGAGACAAATACCAAAAGCGAGTATATGGTTTTTTGTCTGAAAGGTTGTTTAGTATTTGGCTCAAAAAGAATAAGGATATAAAAATTTATGAGTGTCATGTTGAACTTATAGAGGCAAGTCCTTTTAAAAATATGATGAAAAAAGTAGGTAGAAAAATTAAAAAGTTGTTTTCTAGAAAAGAAAAATAAACTTGACTAAAACTGTTTTTGCAACTTGAAAACACTTTTGCTATTTTTCTATAATACTTGACAACAAAGGCTTTTGTATTATATTTTTTATTAGGTCGAAAGTGTAAATTTATGTGGCAAAATTATTATATTATAAAGACAGGGAATTAAAAATGGATTTAGACAATATTACTCCTTCAAATTTTATTGAAGATGAAATTTTAGAAGATTTAAAGGCAGGAAAGGTAAGTAAGGTTATAACTCGTTGTCCTCCAGAGCCTAGTGGGTACTGGCATATAGGGCATTGTAAGGCTTGGGTTATTAATTTTGAGACTGCGTTAAAGTTTGGCGGTTATACTTATCTTCGAATGGACGACACAAACCCATCTAGAGAGCAGGGTGAGTTTGCGGAAAGTTATCTTGATGATTTAAAGTGGCTAGGTTACACACCAAAAGCTGTTATTTATGCGAGTGAAGCATATTTTGAGGGAATATATAAGCTTGCAGAGAAACTTATAATGAAGGGACTTGCGTATGTGGATGAACTCAGTCAAGAAGAACAACTCAAAATGAAAGGGACTCTAACAACTCCTGGGATTAATAGCCCATATAGAGATAGGCCAAAAGAAGAAAGTTTAAGACTTTTCCGTGAAATGAGGGATGGGAAGCACCCTGATGGGTCTTTAACACTTCGTGCTAAAATTGATATGAGTCATCCAAATATTTTAATGCGTGACCCAATAATGTATAAAATTTCAAGAGAGCATCATTATAAAACAGGGGACAAATGGTGTATTTATCCTATTTATGACTATGCTCACCCTATGGAAGATGCACTTGAGGGAGTTACGTATAGTTTATGTGATATTACCTTTAGAGTTCATAGAGAGGTTTATGAGTGGTTTGTTAAAAACTGTCTTGACGACCCATATACTCCAAAGCAAAGAGAGTTTTCTACTCTTAATCTTGAGAACGTTTTGCTTGGCAAAAGACATCTCAAAAAACTTGTTGAAGATAAGGTAGTTATGGGATGGGATGACCCAAGGCTTCTTACTATTGTTGGTATGAAAAGACGTGGATACACTGCAGACGGTATTAAAAATTTTGTTAAAAGTTGCGGAGTTGTTGCGAGCGAAAGCACAATACCATTTAGTTCGCTAGAATACTACATTAGAGAGGACTTAAACAAAGTTGCGACTCGTGCAATGGTGGTTTTAGACCCTATAAAAGTAGTTATTACAAATTTAGATGAAGATTACGAAGAAGAAATTGAAACAAGTAATAATCCAAATGACGAAAATGCCGGCAAACACAAGGGAATATTTGCAAGAGAGTTATATATTGAAAGAGAGGATTTTTCACTTTCCCCTCCACCAAAGTATAATAGACTTGTAGTTGGCGGTCTTGTGAGACTTAAGGACGCGTATATAATTAAATGTAATGAGGTGGTCTATAAAGAGAATGGCGAGATAGACTATCTCAAATGTGAATATTTAGAGGGCACAAAAAGTGGGCAACCAGGAAGTAATATGAAAGTGAAAGGCACCATACATTTTGTTGCAAAGAAAAACAGTTTTGATTGTACAATTAGAAACTTTAAAAATTTAACAAAAAAAGAATATTTGTGGCCAGGAAAAGCTCTCAGCCAAGGTGTGTCAATTGATGAAATTTTGGAGGAAGATTCTTTAGTCGAGACGCATGCCAAAGCAGAAAACTTTTTGAAGTCTTCTAAACCTTATGACAAGTTTCAGTTTATGCGAAAAGGTTACTACGCACTTGATAAAGATTCGACAGAAGATAATTTTATATTCAACTCGACTATTAGCCTTAAAGATTCTTTTAAAAAGTAAATTTGAGGTAGTGTTTACTTAAAGCATTTTAATACTTATAAAAATTGCGTTAAAACATCTTATGAGACAGCTAAGTAGAGATTTAGATTTTTAGTTTAAATTTATAAACAAAAAAAAGAATACCCTGACGAATTTTACTATTTTGTACTTAAATAGTGAAAGGAGGTCAGGGTTTTTGTTTAGTTTTAAAATTAGAACAAAATTAGGTAAAAATTTTGTTTGCTTTCTAGATTGTTTTGATTTTTAGTGGTTGTATAATTCTTTTTTTTGACTTTAAAAAATTAGAAGGAATTATGCAAACTTTTTTTCTAATATAGAAGATAGCAAATAATAGGTTTTTACCAAAAAAACATAAGAGACATGGAGAATTACTTAACATACTTACTTCAAAACTTTTCATTAGAATTTTTTTTAATGAGTGTTATTGTATTTGTTTTAACCTTAATAATTAAGATACCTATCAAGAAAGCAACGAGTAAGTTAGATGAAAGCAAAAGAAGTGCGATTAATAGTGTAATTGTTTTAATTCCGCTATTACTCGCGTTTTTGTCAAGCATAATATATTTTCTTATTTTAAAAAGAGAGATATTAACCTTAGATTTTGTGTCTTGTAGTTTAAGTGTGTGCGTTATGGCAATATCTTTGCATTTCGTGATTTCAAGAATTACAAAAATTATACGTGGGGTAATGAGCGGAAAGATAAAGGCAAAAGATGCTATTCAAGAGGTTAGTGATATTGTAGAAGATGCTTGTAAAAATAGCAAAGTAAATGACACTAGTCAAAACAGCTTAGATAAAATTAAAAGAGACATTGACATACTTTTAGGCTACAAAGAAGAATTAGAAAAACTAGGGAAAGAAACAAGCATAACTATCTTAACTGAAATTGATAATGAAATAAAAAAGTTGGAAAGTGAAGAAAAAACATTAAAAATTACAAATTAAAAGGAGGAAAAATGGTAAACAGTCAAAATCTTGATTATGAAATATTAGAGGGACTAGAAAGTGTCAGTATAGATACTTCAAAGTTAGAAAAAAACATAAGGGTAAAAAAGGCTTTTTTAGTGCTTAAAGTTAAAAGTGTTTCAGAAAATGCAACTTTTAATGTGAATTTTTATGTAAACAACCAAAAACTAAAGACAACTGACATAGTGTCAGGGCTAAGCACTAGTGATGGAGACAATAAGGTATACTTAAATATAACGGATGAAATCCAATATTTAATAAGTAACAATATTACGTCTGGTTTTTTAAAGTTTGAAGGGGAAAGTGGGCACGCGATAGAACTTGAAGAAAGCGAAGAGGACTCAAAGGTGAGGTATTTAATGCCATCAAGCTTTGAGGAAAACGCGACTAAACATAGTGTGAGGGTGAGCCCTAATTGTGAAGCAAAAGTAAATCTTAGTAGTGGTGAGCTTGAGGTCTTGTATCAAGATTTAAACTTAAATTGTAGTGCTATCTCATTACCTGTTTCACATAGTTATAACTCAAATGGAGCCTTAGACATAGATAATGAAAATATAAAAAATTTGTATGGTAATAATTTTAATCTTAGCATTATAGAGTATTTATCTGAAGTTGAAGATGAAGAAGGAAATAAGACAGGCGAATATATTCACATAGACGCAAATGGCAAAAGAGAAAAAATTACCGAAAAGTTTTATTATCTAGACGATGATGATAGCAAAGTTTACATTGATAGAAATGATACTAATCTTCAAATGGACGTAAATGGCGATTTGAAGTACATGCTTAGTAGTGAAAGTGGCAATGTTATAAAGGAAGTAAAAAGTGTTCTTTCTACCCCTACAGGACTTACATTTGTGACTAGAAAAAAAGACATAAAGGGGGCGGAACTTACTAGCATAGAGCCAGACGAACTCATAAATATACGTGAACAAGTAAAAAATTTGGAATTAAGTAAAGAAAACATAGAAAATACAATAGAAAATAGCAAAAAACAACTCCTTATTCTTGCTCTTTCAAAGTATGCCCTTAAAAAGCAAATTGAAATTCAAAACTTGACAATTAAAGAAAAGGAGCCTAAAGAAGAGGAACCTAAAGAAGGAACTACAGTTAACAATTCTGTTTCGCCTCAATCAGAAGATGAATCAAGTACTGATTATAGCGATGATATTTTGAACGTAAATAAAGAAATTTATCAAAATGTAAAAAGTGTTAATGATATTAATTCTATTTTAAAAAGTGAAATTGGGGATGATGGGTATTTAAGACTACAAGAAATTTTAGAAACAAATCATGAGGATTTTATGCTAAGCCACTACTTTGAAGAACTTAAAGTGGGCGGGGACAGTGTAGTAGTCAGTAATAAAGACTTATATAGTAGTGAAATGCAGATAGAAAACATGCTTACTAGCCTTGAAACTTACTATTCCCAGCTACAAAGCACAAATGACTCTTTGAAAAAGTTGTATAATGAAAAGGCAAATTACGAACGCCAAGTGCCAAGTTACTACCTATATAATGACGATATAATTTATGGTTTTTCACCTGTTATCATAGAAAAAGATGAGGTTTTGGAAACTTCTACTACAGGGCAAGAAGTTGATATAATCACACCAAAACAAAAGGAAATTAAGACAACCTATACAACTATTCCTTGCGTTTTTAGACTAAATTATATTGCAGATAATAGTGAAAATGCCATAATTATAAACTACGAAGCAAAGTCTAACAAAATAGAAAGCATTGTAGACAGCAAAAATTACATTACAATCTTTAGCTATAATGAAAATGACTTGCTTGCCTCTATCATAGACCAAAACGAAAACGAGACAAAGTTTTTCTATGACGACAACAAAAATCTAGTCGAAATAGTAGGCATGGGGAATAAAAAGACGAGTTTTGTTTACGAAAATAATAGCCTTATTGGAATTATTTCTCCAAACGGACTTGGGGCAAGATTTACATATAATAATGGAAAGGTCGTGAGCATCCAAAACTTGTCAAACCTTGAAAAAGTAGAAAACGCACAAAGTGTGATGAAGTGTGAAGAAGTGACTATGCAAAATATTGATAGTTTGCTTGGGTCTCGTATAGTCAAATTTAACTACAAAAATCCAAACTCAACAGTTTTAACTAGCCTCAAAAAGGAAAACAACAGTAATAAGGTTTTAAAAACCCTTGTTTATGTGTTTGACGAGACGGGTAGGGCCGTTAGCATTTACCAAAATGAGTTTAATGAGGAGGATGCAAGTGCGAGTTCGCCACAAGTCGTCAGTTTTGCCTATGTTTCAAAAGAAAAAAGAGAGACTATTTCTCCACTTGTCTACTCAAAAAACTATTTACAAGATACTTGTTTTACAAATAATGAATACGTGACGGAGGAGGTTGTTTCAAACTTTCTTGGAAACTCTCTTCTTGAAGGCGATGACCTGTACTTAGGAGATGATATCTATCTAGAAACATACTTAAAACATAAGGCTTTCCATAGCTTTGATAGTGAGAGTGAAGAGTTAAAGGATTATGTCGAGGTTGATAGTCAAGTTCTAAGTGAAATAAATGATGAGGGTAGTCTTGTTTTAAGCGGTTTTGCAAAGGCAAATTCACTTTTTGTTGTAAATCTAGATAATACGGAAAGCGACATTTCAGATTTTTCAACCTATCTACAAAATAGGAAATTTGAATTACGCGCAGAAGTAACTTACACTGACGGAAGCATGACAAGTTTTTCAAAGAACTTTGACTATGCTAACACCGATTGGCAGTTTGCTTCAGTACTTGTTCCAATAGATAAAAATAAAGAGGTGTCGAAAATCAAGTGCTACTTTGACTATTCAAACAACTTGGTTGACACTCCGGTTTACTTTACCGACTTAATGCTACAAGAAGCAAAAGTAGATACGCAAATTTACGCAGACAAAAAATTAATTCAAAGCTTTTCAAATATGTCAAAATGGAGAAGTGAGTATAAGTATAACGCAGATGATAAACTTACTAAAATATTACTTTTTGACAAAACAAAAGAGGGGCAAGCTGACTACATACCTCTAGAGACTAAGTACTCCTACAACAAAAATGGAAAAGTGTATAAGGTGACGGACTATAACGGCATTGTGAGAGAAAACGAGTTTAATGATAACGGTGTCATAGTAAAAACTAAAAAGTACCACAAGGATAACCCAGCGGACATTATTTTCAGTGAAGAAAATCTAGACGAAAACGGAAAAGTCCTCTCAAGTGTAAATTCTTTAGGTAAAACACTGAGTACTTACACCTATGACGAGGAAAGAGTGGAAAGCACAACGGATAGTCTAGGTAATATTACTTCCTATGGCTATGACGAGGCTGGTAATACAATCCAAATGACAAGTACAGAAAATGGTGTGTCAAATACAAATACTTATGGGTATACTTTGGATTTCTTGACAAGTGTTAGTCACAATAATTTTGACGTTTGCTACGACTATGACGGAGAGGGTAGAGTAAGTAAAATTAAAATTGACGAAGCGGACTATCTAACTTTAAATTATGACGATATGTCAAATTCTAGTGTTGCAACTTACAAGAATAATGAAAGTTTTAAGAGTATAAAAAACATGGACGGAAATGTTACTGAAGTTTTGTATAGTGCTCCAAATGAACCTGACTATACACCTCTTCTTCAAAATGTCTATGATACGCACGGAAACCTTATTCGAACAAATGACCTTGTTACAAATCAAAGCACAAAATATACCTTTGATAAGTTTGGTAATACCGCTAAAACTGAGACTACTCAGCATGGAATTAGTGTTGAGAAAAATACCGACTATGACGCGCATGGCAATGTGACCTTTAACGAGTACACTTTTGGTGATGCAGGCACTGGCGAGGGATATGGGTATAGTTACGACTTTGATACCATGTCACCAGATAATGCACTACGTGGCGTTATCCTCCCAACCTCAGCACTTGAAAGTATTACGCGAGACAACCTTGGTCGTACAAAAGAAATCACTTTAAACCAAAGTATGGACTCAGAAACTAAAATGACTAGACTATTCCACTATCTAAAAAGTGGCAATCATACCTCAAATCAAGTGTCTAGTATTTGGTTTGGAGATAGCGAGAAGTATCATGACAACCTTAGATACAAATATGACGATAAAGGGAACATATTAGAGGTAAAAGAAAATGGTGTAATTGTTGCTCGTTATACCTACGATGGACTTAGTAGACTAGTTAGAGAAGATAACAAACAGTTGTTAAAAACTACAACCTATGAATATGACGCAGGCGGAAATATCTCTTGTAAGACTGAGTACGCATTTACTCTAGCTAGCAATTTAGACGAAAAAGAACCTACTATAGTTATACCTTACACTTATGCAAGCAGTGGTAATAGAGATAGACTCATGTCCTATGACGGAGAAAACTTTACATATGACGAGATAGGTAATCCGACAAAGTATAGAGACGTTGTTCTTACTTGGGAAAAAGGTCGCCAACTCAAAAAATATGGAAACATAGAGTATTCGTACAACGCACAGGGTATTAGGACTAAAAAAGTCAATGGCAATGCAATTACGGAGTATTATCTAGATGGCTCTCAAATACTAGCACAAAAAGACATAGTTGTTGCAGGAGATAATACGCAAGTAGAAACAATGATGCATTTTGTCTACGGACTTGATGGAATTAGTGGATTTACAATAAACAATCAAAATTACTATTACAAGAAAAACTTACAAGGTGATATTATTGGTATCTATGATAATAACCTAAACCTCATAGTCAAATATGATTATGACGCATGGGGAGAATATAAAATATATTACCTAGATAATGGTAATTTTGTTGACTTTGACTCTGACTCCGCGTATACTAATACTAGCAATACAAATCTATATATTGCGTTAAAAAACCCATTTAGGTATAGAGGCTATTACTATGATACCGAAACCGGTTTGTATTATCTAAATTCAAGATATTACGACCCAGAGATAGGTAGATTTATCAACATTGACGACATAAGCTATCTAGATCCAGAAACTTTTAATGGTCTTAATCTCTATGTGTATTGTTTAAATAACCCAATTATGCTAACAGATAGTCTAGGGTCTTCGTGGTTTTCTGATGTTTGGAATGATATAAAGGGGTTCTTTTCTAAGGTCGGAGATGTTGTGCTCGGAGCAGTTGCGTCATTTGTGTTGACTGGTGTGGGAATCTTAATTTCTGTAGGGTCTTTTGGAAGTCTCGCTACTTTGGGGAATACTCTAATAGGTGCTGGTATTGGTGGTTTTTTGGGCGGAATCCAAAGTAAATTAGATGGCGGGTCTTTCTGGGGCGGTTATCTCGGAGGTGCCGTTTCAGGTGCTATTTTTGGTTTTGCAGCTACATTTGGGCCTGTGGCAGCATTTTTAGGTGGAACATTTGGCAACTTTGTGGGCAGCATAATAACGGATTCTATAAACGGAGTAAACATGGATTTAAGATACTTTGGTAACCTTATTGCTGAAAGTTTAGTAGTAGGTGGTGTGTCTATACTTGGATTTCGTTTTGGAACTGTTACAGAACTTTTAAAAAAGCCTTTGACTAAAAATATTTATGCTGGGTTGTTAGTATGGGCAGAGTTCGCTTCTTCAATTTTATCAGATTCTATAATAAAAATATTAAACGATTTTGTTGGCGATATTAAAAGGTTATTTAGTAATTAATCTTTTGATAGGAGAAAATATGAAGGTTAAATTTTTAAAACAAATTATGGAGTTTATTTGTTATTGTCTTGTAATACTAGGTTCTTTGTGTCTCATAATTATAGGGATAGTATTTTTCTCTAATTTGGGAGTTCTAATTCTTGTTGCTCTTTTATTCTTAATATATCCTGTTTATATGCTTTTTATAGATAAAAGACCTTCATCTATTGTAATATATTCTGAGGAAGGAATAGAGTGGAAGTCCTTTAAAAAAAGCATTGAATTTATTAGGTGGGATGAAATTACAGAAATAACTGAGACAAGGAGAGGGCAAAATTTTTATTGGTTAACTTTTATGACAAAGGAAAGAAGAATTGACGTTGAATTGACAAAAAAAATGTATGATACCATAATGATTTTATGCCCATACCAAAATTTAAAGAATAGAATAGATGATTTAGAAAACTTTAAGGGCTTACATAGAAAGAAAAAGTAATTAAAATTTACGTGTCTCGCGAGACAACCTTGGTCGCACAAAAGAAATTACTTTAAACCAAAGTATGGACTCAGAAATTAAAATGACTAGACTTTTCCACTATCTAAAAAGTGGCAACCATACCTCAAATCAAGTGTCATCTATTTGGTTTGGTGACAATGGGAAGTATTATGATAACCTTAGATACAAATATGACGATAAAGGGAATATATTAGAGGTAAAAGAAAATGGTGTTGTTATTGCAAGGTACCAGTATGACGGACTTAGTAGACTAGTCAGAGAAGATAACAAGCCAATGTCAAAGACCACTACCTATGAATATGACGCAGGCGGAAATATCTCTTGTAAAACTGAGTACACGTTTACTCTTGCCACTAACTTAGACGAGAAAACACCTACCGCTGTTATACCTTACTCTTATGCAAGTAGTGGTAATAGAGATAGACTTATGTCTTACGACGGAGAAAGCTTTACCTATGACGAGATAGGTAATCCGACAAAGTATAGAGACGTTGTTCTTACTTGGGAAAAAGGTAGACAACTTAAAAAGTATGGGAACATAGAGTATTCATACAATGCACAGGGCATACGTACTAAAAAAGTCAATGGCAATGCAATTACTGAGTATTATTTAGATGGGTCTCAAATACTTGCACAAAAAGACATAGTTGTTGCAGGAGATAACACTCAGATTGAGACAACAATGCATTTTGTCTACGGACTTGATGGAATTAGTGGCTTTACAATCAATAATCAAAATTACTACTACAAGAAAAACTTACAAGGTGATATTATTGGAATTTACGACAACAATCTAAACCTCATAGTAAAGTACGATTACGATTCATGGGGAGAACATAAAATATATTACCTAGATAACACCAATTTTGTTGACTTTGATTTGGAATCTACGTATACTAATACTAGCAATACAAATCTATATATTGCGTTAAAAAATCCATTTAGGTATAGAGGCTATTACTATGACTCTGAAACTGGTTTGTACTATTTAAATAGTAGATACTATGACTCAGAAATAGGCAGATTTATCAATGCGGATGATATTTCAGTACTTGATATTACAAACATTGCACTAAAT
>CASDOR010000021.1 GCA_949282135.1 uncultured Christensenella sp. | reverse complement strand
TGCCGAATATCGTGCTTCAAAACGTGAAAATGGGCAAAACGAGGGAAGAATAGAGTATTTGCAGGCTATGATAAGGACTGCAAAAATTATTAAACCAAATGAAAACAAGAATGAAGTAGGCATATTTGATAAAGTAACAGTCGAATTTGAAGAAGATAATTCTCTTGAAACTTTTCAAATTTCAACAACTATGCAAAACGATGCATCAAAAGGGATTATAAGTAAAGACTCTCCTTTTGGCAGGGCTGTGTTTGGCAAAAAAATAGGAGATAAAGTACTTGTAAAAGTCAGCCCTGAGTATAGTTACTACGTAACAATTAAGAACATTGAAAAAGTTAAAGAAAACAATGTTGATTTACCAATAAGTTAAGTTTGTGGTAAAATAAATTTAGAAAGAATGTTTGTAAGGACAATGTAGCTCTTAATCTTTCAACAGAAAACGAAATGAAGAAAGGCAGAGAAGGGGAAACTAAGCTAGAAATTTGTTTTTAAAATTTAAAATTACATAATATATGGTTTACATTTTAAATTTGACTATTTTTATATTAAATTTTTAAAGAAAAATCTAACAAATCACATAGAAATAGGAATCTCTAAACATATGTGATTTTTTTGTTATAGACTCCATGAGTTTTAAAGAAAAAATTTAGCATTTTTTAAAAAAGCTAATTGAAACTTTAATAAATATTATACTTTAATTGTTAAAGTTTTAGTCGTTGTTTAGATACGTTATATATTTTTTGTATGCAAGGCTATTATTGTTGACTGTGATAGTTGAGCTTGTGTTATCTGAATATATAACTAAAAAGGTTGTTTTCTCTCCCTCGCTTTCATTGAGTAAGTTTGCGTGCATTACCCCATTAAAGCCGTTCATCATATGGCCAACTACAAGGTTGTTAAGTTTATCTTCCTCACTTATTCCGGGCATTGTGTCAATAATTTCAGTTCTTATAATTTTTTTAAAAAAACACATAGCTCCCCTCATTAATTTATATTACATGTTAAATTTTATATGTCATAGGCTTCCATCAAGCAGTCTGCACCGCACTTTGGGCAATAGTCGTCGTTTTTCTTAATGTCTGCACCGCATTCTGGACAATGACCACTTGCAATTGCTCGTCTTGCTTCTCTAACTTTTTTCTTGTATTCCTTAAATTCTAAGTCAGATTGCTCGCCTAATTTCATTAAGTCTACACTACTTTGTAATACACCTTCAAAGGCTTTTAACTCATCGTCAGTATATGTCTCACGTCCCTCTTTCTTCATTTGATTAGTAATTTTTAAAATGTCAAACATACTATTAAAATTATTAGTAATAGCTCCAATTTTTGATATCGTGTTAGAATTTTGCTTATTTGTTGTATCTATTATGTTATTCGTACTTAATTCTTCATTTTTAGTTCCACAGTAAGGACAAAATTTACTTTCAACTTTTGCACCACAATTTTTACAAATTGCCATACTTTAAACTCTCCTTATAAAGCCTATTTTACCATCATTAAACTATAACCAATTTTCAAATCAAAAGTCAAATATATTACAAGTGTAGTTTATGAAAAATAAATAAAAAAGGAAAGAATAAAAATAAATCTTTCCAAAGACAAAAGTAATTTGGTGTTCCCGGTGCGATTCGAACGCGCGACCTTCCCCTTAGGAGGGGGACGCTCTATCCAACTGAGCTACGGAAACGTAAGAATAAAATTGTTTAATTGCAGTTTATTGAAATATGAGTGAACCTTATTGACTTTCTTTCTTTAACTGCAAAAATATTATATCATATGTAAGAAAATTTGCAAATGGAAATTTAAAAATTTGCTTTTATAGTTATTCTTTTAAGAAACAAAAAAAGATTTGACTATCTATTAAGAAAAAAAAGAATAATACTAAAATAAAGAAAATTTATATGACTATATGTAATATCAAAAAAAAGGAAAATTGCATATAAAATAATAAAAATTTAAACAAATGTAGATTAAAAGAGAGAAATAGAAAAATTCAATGAAAGAAAACATTTATATAGATGAATCTGTAAGAGTGGGTAAAAATGTTACCATCCATCCTTTTAATGTTATTCGCGGAAATACGCAAATTGGAGACAATACCATAATTTACCCATTTAATTACATAGAAGATACAAAGATAGGAGAAAATTGTGAAATTTCTATGAGCAATCTTGTGCAAAGTGAGATTGGAAATAATGCAACAATTGGACCTTTTGCACGGCTTAGACCAAATAGTAAAATTGGTGATAGATGCAAAATAGGGAATTTTGTAGAAGTAAAAAATTCAGAAATTAAAGATGGAACAAAGGCTAGCCATTTGGCTTACATTGGGGATGCAAGTGTTGGAGAAGACACAAACATAGGGTGTGGTGCAATTTTTGTAAATTATAATGGTAAGATAAAAAATAAAATTAAAGTTGGTAAGCATTGCTTTATTGGAAGTAACGTCAACTTAGTTGCGCCTCTTAATGTCGCAGATAAAACATATATTTGTGCTGGTTCGACTCTTACAAAAGACACAAACGAAGGTGATTTTGTTATAGCAAGAGAAAGGGAGACAATAAAAGCTAATAAAGGTAAAGAGTATTTAAAAGGAGAAAGTAATTGAACTTTTTTGGAACAGATGGTATAAGAGGAAAAGTTTTTAAAGACATAAACCATCAAATTGCATTTGACTGTGGAAATGCACTTTGTAAAACAAAAGAAAAGGTTAAAATAATTTTAGGTAAAGATAGTAGGGTAAGTGGCGACTATTTGACACTTTCCTTTTGCCTAGGAGTTATTTATGGAGGAGGGAGTGTTGATGACGTAGGGCTTTGCCCTTCTGCTGGGGTGGCATATTTGACGAAGGCATTAAAATATGATTATGGGGTTATGATAAGTGCTTCTCATAATCCGCCAGATAATAACGGAATAAAGATTTTTGCTAGCGACGGAGAGAAACTCGGAGACGAGAGAGAAAAGAATCTTGAAAGTAAATTTGGTGATTACTTAATTGTAGATAGCATGAAGCTTGGAAAATATGTTCAAAAGAAAAATTTGGTTCATAAATATGAGCAATTTTTAATCCAAGCTTTTGACTGTGACCTTAGTGGAGTGAGCATCGTGTTAGATTGTTGTTTTGGTGCGAGTGTCAAGGTTGCAAAAAATGTTTTTAGAAAAAGTGGTGCAAAAATCAAAGTAATTAATAGTACACCTTGTGGTGCAAAAATTAATGTCTCGTGTGGGGCGACAAATGTTACTATGCTATCAAAAGAGGTTATTAAAAATCATGCTGATTTAGGTCTTGCTTTTGATGGAGATAGTGATAGAGTGATTGCCGTTGATGAAAATGGAAAAGAAGTAGACGGAGATAAAATATTATATTTGCTTGCACTTGATTTAAAAGCAAAAAATAAACTAAAAAATAATTTAGTAGTGGGTACTGTTTTAACAAACCTTGCAATTGTAGAGAAATTAAAAGAGAAAAATATAAGTATGTTACTTGCTTCTGTTGGAGATAAGTACGTAATAGAACAAATGAAAAAGAATAATTCAAAGCTTGGAGGTGAAAAAGCGGGGCATATTATAATCTCAGATTACCTTGATACAGGTGATGGGATTTTAGCTGGCATAAGGCTCGCTTGTGTTATAAAAAAACAAGGTATGCCTTTATCAAAATTGCTTGATATTAATCTTTATCCACAACACTCAATTAATATTATAACAGAAAATAAAGATAAGATAATGTCAAATGAAGAGTTTAAAAAATACGTTGAATTAATGCAAAATAGTAACAAAAATTTTAGAATTCTAGTAAGAAAATCAGGTACAGAAAATTTGCTTAGAATAATGGTAGAAGGAAAGGAAGAAGAAAAAGCCAAAGAGATAGCAAACATAATTAAAGACAAAGTGATAGAAATAGAAAAAGGATTATAAAATGTGCGGAATAGTAGGTATTATTTCAAAAGAAGAAGTAAATATCAAAGATTCTTTGCTAGGTTTACTAAAGAGGTTAGAATATAGGGGCTATGATTCTGCAGGAATTGGATTTATTAATAATAACAAAATTCAGTTAATTAAAAAGAAGGGAAGTATTGATGATTTAGCGTGTAGTATAAAAAATAATTATTTTTCACACATTGGTCTAGCTCATACGAGGTGGGCAACACATGGGAAACCAAGTTCAAACAACGCACATCCATTTATAAGCCAAAATAAAAAATGGGCAATAGTACATAATGGTATAGTTGAAAACTACTTAGAGTTAAAAAAAGAGCTTAAAAACACAAGATATTTATCACAAACAGATAGTGAAGTTATTGCTCATCTTCTTGAAAAACAAAAGGCTAGTAGCGATATTGAAAAAGTTATTAATGTATGCAATAAATTAAAGGGTTCTTTTGCGCTTTTAGGCATGCTGGTAGATAAACCAAACACACTTTTTATTGCAAAAAGAAAAAGCCCCATTTACATTATGGAAGGCAACTTAGAAGTAATAGTAGCAAGTGATACAATTTGTTTTGAAGGGAAAGGAAGCAAGTATTATACACTAAATGACGATGAATTTTGTGTTGCTAGTTTAGATAAATTAACTTTTTATGATAAAGCAGGACATCAAATTAGTAAGCATGCTCAGGTTTTAGATAACTTATCATATTCCCTATCAAAAAATGAGTATAAGCATTATATGCTGAAAGAAATTATGGAAGAAAGTGATGTTGTGTCAAATATTATAAAAGAATACAGCAAGAATAGGTTTACTGAATTTAATAAAAAATTTTTGGAAAAAGTAGATAATATAGTCATCATAGGTTGTGGAACCGCCTATCATGCGGGGCTTATTGGAGCAAGATTTTTTGAAAAACATGTGAATATAGATTCTACCTGTGAAATTGCAAGTGAATTTAGATATTCTGACAAAAAAATTAAACCTTCAAATTTATACATTTTTATTAGTCAAAGCGGAGAAACAGCAGATACATTAGCTTGTCTTGAACTAGTAAAACGTTTTGGAGGCTTATGTGTCGGCATAACAAATGTTATGCATAGTACCCTTGCTAAAAATGTTGACATTTGTTTAAATGTGTGTGCTGGGATTGAGGTGGCGGTTGCATCAACTAAAGCTTATATTGCTCAACTTGTAGTTTTGTATATGCTATCAAGACATTTTGAAGGTCAATTAAGAAATTTGCAAATTGATTATATGAAAGATGTAGAGAAATTAAGACTTTCACTTCAAAAAACTACATTTACAGATATTGATGAAATTGCGTCCCTTATTTCAAAAAAACAAAGTGTTACTTTTATTGGTAGAGACATTGACTATTCTTCGTCTCTTGAAGCAAGTTTAAAATTAAAAGAAGTAAGCTATATTTCCTCTTTTGCATGTCCTAGTGGAGAGTTAAAACATGGATATTTAGCACAGGTTGATAGTAATGTTTGCGTGATTGTATTAGCAACAAATCAAAAACTTCTTGATAAAACATTAAACAATGCTAGTGAAGTTGAGGCAAGAGGAGGCAAAGTAGTTATCTGCTCACCATTTAAGACTCAAGATAAATTTATAAAAATAGAAATTCAAGATATAGATAGCGATTTAATTTGTTGTTTGGTAGCAAGTAAGCTTCAATATCTTGCGTACAAAACTAGTATAATAAAGAATATTAACCCTGATAAACCTAGAAATTTGGCAAAAAGTGTTACCGTGGAATAAAGTATTTTGAAAATTAGCCAAGGTTTGTTAAAATATAATTATGTGAAAGACGATAGTGTGTTTTTTAGACTTAAGGTTGATTAATTAGTTTAATTAGTTTTGTCTTTTAAAAAAAATTACACTATTAAAACACAGCAAGTTTTAAAGTTATGGTGTACAGGTGAAAAATGAAAACAAAGGTTAAAATTAGTGAAATTTGTTGTTTGTGTTATGGGGCAAAAAGGGCACTAACTAGTACAATTCAAGCAAAAAAAGAGGGAAAAAACGTAGTTTTATTTAAAGAAATTTTGCACAATAAAAGAGTTGTGCAAGATTTAAACAAGCTTAATATAATACAAAAAGAAGAGTTAGAAGAATTAAAACAAGGGGACTATGTTATTCTTCGTGCACATGGCGAGGGAAAGGGGACATATAGGTATTTAGAGAGCAAACATATTGACTATCTAGACTGCACTTGTCCGAATGTCTTACACATTAATAAACTTGTTGAACAAAAGGACAAAGAGGGTTATAAAATTATTTTAATAGGCAAATATGGTTATAAAACAGGCAAAATGCATCCTGAAGTGCTTGGGACATCACAGTGGTGTAACGACCCAATTATGATTGAAGAAGAGGAAGAAATTGATAATCTTAACTTAAGTTTTGATAAGTATTTTTTGGTTGTTCAAACTACATTTTCGCGTGAAAAAGCAATTAAAATGATTGAAAAAATTTCAAATAAAATTATACAGGCAGGAAAAATTTTTGAGTATAAAGACACGACATGCTCTGCCCAAAGAACGATAAATGAAAAATCCGTTATTCTTGCAAAAGAAGTTGATAAAATGATTGTAGTAGGCGGTAAAAATTCCAGTAATACAAAGGAACTTTTTAATAATGTGTCAAAATACAAAACATCTTTTTTTGCAGAAAGCATGAGTGATGTCGTAAAGCTAATAGAAAATAAAAGCATAAAAAAGGGTGATTTTATAGGTCTGACAGGTGGGGCATCTACGACTTTAAAAGAACTTGAAGAAATAAAAGACTATATTTTAAAATCACTTAATGATTAAAAGGTGTTTTCAATGAGAAAATATGAGTTTAGAATAACTGAAGAAATATTATTAAATAAGTTTTTAAGTGAAAAAGGTTTAAAACATGGGGAAATAAAGTCATTACTAAAAAATAAGGATATAAAGGTAAACAATAAACGAGTAAAAGACAATATTAAGCTCAAAATAAATGATAAAATAGAGCTTTTCTTAAATGAAGAATTAAAAGAAAATGAAATAAAAATTACCACTATTTACGAGGATGAAAACTTTTGTATATTGTTAAAGCCAAAAAATATACTAACTTGTGGCGAAAATGGATTAGAAGGTAAAACAAATTTTATTGCAGTACATAGACTCGATAGGAATACTGAAGGGCTAATAATAATGGCAAAAAAATTGGACGAGGTAGACTCCTTAAAGGAACTTTTTAAAAATGGACAAGTAGTTAAAAATTATATTTGTGAGGTTGAAGGAAAGGTACAATTTAATGGTGAGATAAAAAGAGCTTATTTATTCAAAGATGCAAAGAAGTCAATTGTTTATGTAAGTGATAGAAAAGAGAGGGGTTACAAGGAAATACTGACAAGATTTAGAACTCTTAGGATTAAAACTTCTACTACTATTGTAGAATGCGAACTTCTAACTGGTAGGACTCATCAATTAAGGGCGCATTTATCTTATTTAGGACATCCTATAATTGGAGACAAAAAATATGGCAGGAGCGAGATAAATAAAAAATATAAAGAAAAAACTCAAAAATTATTTTGTTATAAACTTTCTTTTAAAGAAATAAAGGGGAAACTTAGTTACTTAAGTAAAAAAGAATTTAGTTGTTTGCCAAAATGGGCAGAAAATTTAAACATTTAGGAGATAACAAAGTGAACAAATTAAAATTATTAAAACTTGCTGAAAAACAGGACTGCGAGGCATATATGCAAGAAGACATACAAGAGGAAGAAGAGAAAAAGAAAGATTATAAAGATAAATATCAAGAGTTTTATAATGACATTAAACAAAAGAGCAAATATATAAAAGAAGACTGGTAGTAAAACAGATAAAGATTTGTGCAAATAAACAAATATTTTTAAAAGTTTGGTTTAATTATTGAATATATATTTTAATTTTGTTAAACTATTTTTGATTTTTAGTGGAGGGGAGAAATGGCATTTTGTAAATATTCAAGCTCATTAATTAATTCTGAAACAATTAGTCTTGATGCAAAGTTTTTAAATGACTATCTTGCCATCGCTCCAGATGAATGTTTAAAAGTTTACTTGTTTGGTCTGTTAAAATGCCAAAATAGTGCAGGAAGAGATAATTCAATAGACAACTTTGTCAATGTCCTAAATTTGTCAAAAGAAGATGTCATAAATTGCTTTTTATACTGGCAAGATCAAAATGTTGTTCAGGTGCTTGAAAATAATGGGGAATATGAAATAAGATATCTTCCTGTCAAAGATAACATTAGGTCACTAAAAAAAGTCGAAAGCAAAAAATATGCAAGCTTTATACAAGAAATTCAAGACATAATAAAGGGCAGGCAAATTAATCCAAATGAGTTCTATAAGTACATTGATTTTATAGAAACAAACGACATAAAGCCATGCGACTTTAATATGATAGCAAAGTTTTGCGTTGAGAAAAAAGGCGATAATATTAATGCAAATTATATTCTAACGGTTGCTAAAACTTGGGTGGAGGAAGGTATTAGAACTGCAGAAAAGATTGAACAAAAAATTGAAGATCTAACACTTGTGACAAGTGATGTAAATGTTGTTGCAAAAGCATTAAAGTTTAGAGGCAATTTGTCAATAGAGCATCAGCAACTTTATGAAAAGTGGACAAAGTCTTATGGGTTTAACTTAAACAATATTACACTTGTTGCTAAAAAGGTTTCTTCAAAAACTAAAAATTATAGTTTTGAGACCCTTGATAAATATCTTACAAAATATTATGAACTCAAACTGTTTAGTTTTGGTGAAATAGAAAATTATGAGGCAAATAAAAGCAGTCTTATTGAACTTGCAAAAGAGATAAATAAGAGATTAGGTATTTTTTACGAGTCTGTAGATAACGAAATTGATACATATATTTTGCCTTGGGAAAGTAGAGGCTTTGATGATAAAACACTAAAAAGTGTTGCTCAGTATTGTTTTTCGTGTGGAATAAGAAGCTTAAATGGAATGAATGAGGTTGTGCAGAAATTTTATAAACTAGGGCTTACTTCAATAAATAGCATAAATGAATATGTTGGTGAAGTTTTAGAGGTTGACAATAGAATTAAAGAACTTTTGGAATTACTACAGCTTGATAGGAAAGTAAACACCTATGACAGGTCGTTTTATCGCACATGGACGTATACTTATAAGTTTAGTGATGAGATTATAAACTATGCGATAGAGTTATCAAAAAATAAAGTAAATTCAATGCAGTATGCCAATGCTATACTAACAAATTGGCACGATAAAAAATTGACTACCTTAGAGGAAGTCAAAAAAGACAGTACAGGAGTAGTTGTAAATTCATCACCACAAGTAAACACTAAGAGCTTTAGACAAAGAGAGTTTACAGATGAAGAATTAAATGCTTTGTTTGACAATCTAGACGAGATAGATTTATAAAATATAAAAGAAAGAGTAGAAAAATGAACATTAAATTAAAAGTATTAAATGAAATAAAAAGGCAGAGAGAAAGAGAAGAACTTGAAGCTGAATTAAAGCTTAGACAAGCACTAGAAAGTAAAGATTTTAAAGACTTGTATTTAAAATTAAAAAGTCTTAATTATGAAATTGCTAAGGCGGAGTTTAATAGCGAGGATGTAAAAGAAAAGAAAAAAATTCTTTTAGAAGTTATCAAACGCATTGAGAATTTATTAAAAAAACTTAAAATGAGCTTTTCTGATTTTAACGTAAAGTACAACTGTCCAATTTGTAAGGATACTGGTTATGTTGATAATAAATTTTGTAAATGTTTTTATGAGAAGTTAAATAGGGAAATTACAAAAAGTGTTGGTTTTGAAATAAATAGAGAGCACACTTTTGAAAAAGCAAATTTTAATTTGTTTGAAGACAAGGACAAGATAGAGAGAAATTATAAAACTATAGAAAAGTGGGTAAACAAGATAGAAACCTCAAAATACAAAAATTTACTTATTTGTGGAGAAACTGGGGTTGGAAAAACATATTTAGTTGAGTGTATTTGTAATAGACTATTAAATGGTAATAAATCAATAAATTTCTATACTGCGTTTACGTTAAATAATGTTTTTTTAAAATATCACACAACTTTTGAGGACAATAAAAACGACTTGATTGAAGGTTTAATTAATTGCGACATTTTAATAATTGATGACTTAGGTAGTGAGCCCCTTTTAAAGAAAGTTAATGAAGATTATTTATATCTCATTTTAAATGAAAGACTAATAAAAAATAAGAGCACTATTATTACTACAAATTTGACACTAAGAAATCTCCTTGACAGATATGGAGATAGGACGTTTAGTCGAATTTGTAACAAGGCAA
Source organism: uncultured Christensenella sp. (assembly GCA_949282135.1). Taxonomy (GTDB): domain Bacteria; phylum Bacillota; class Clostridia; order Christensenellales; family UBA1242; genus UBA7862. Next base: position 71,483 of record CASDOR010000021.1, on the reverse strand, counting down.
ATACTCTTATTGTTGATATAAAAAATAAAGATTTAAGACTAAAAAGGCGGTAGTATTAACGAATAAAATCAAAATCTTTTTCTTGCCTATTTTTATTTGTAGGATTAAGATTTGTAACTCCATCTCGGCGCATTAATATTTTTTCATTTTGCAAACCTACAATTGCTTTAGTATTTTCGTCTTTTATTGTAGCAAACTCTTCTGGGTTAATCCCATAAAACATGTCTAGAAAACTACTATATCCAAGTGTATTAAGAACTTCTTTTTCATATTTTTTTGCATTATATTCTGTCATAGAAGAGGTTGTAAAAGAATCTTTCTCTTGATTTCTGTCAAAAAGCTCGAATTTAAGCTTGCAAAAACCTTTTAAATTAGTAGGAATGTATGACATTTTTGAAATATACACGTTTTTATCCATATATTATCCTCATCTGTGTTAATTCTTAGTCATCTTAAGTTTATCATAAATTCATAAAAATCAAAACAAAAAAAGGAGAAATTTATAAAAAATGGATCTAAATCGTGCTTTTTGGAATAAAAATGATGGAATTTTCTTTGAAAATTACCTTGAAAGCATATCAGGAAATGAAAAAGAAAGGGAGTTTGAAAAAAGAGTTGTAAATACCTCTCTTCCTTGTCTTGGTATAAAAAGTAGCCAAATAAAGCAGATTTCGAGTGAAATAGCTAAGGGGAATTTTAGAGGTTTTATTAATCTCTGGCTTTTTAATAATCATACAGAGGTTTTGATTCTTGGAGAACTTATTTGCAAAATAGACGAATTTGATCTGTTTAAAAAGTTATTAACAAAATATGCTCTTCTTGTGGATAATTGGGCAGCATGCGACACTTTAAAATTTAAAAAAAGTGGGAAAAACAAACATTTGTTTTTAAATCTTGCAAAAGAATTCATAGGTTATAAAGAACCTTTTGTAAGAAGAATTGGTCTAAGGATTTTATTTAAGTTTTTGGATGATGATAATATAGATGAAGTATTTAGACTAGTTGAAAGTCTTAAAAGTGAAACGCATTATTACGTCAATATGTGTGCGAGTTGGCTACTATGTGATGCGTTTATAAAACAAAGAAAAAAAACACTTGAGTTTTTAAAAGAGAATAAATTAAATGATTTTGTGCTAAAGAAAACAATTAGTAAATGTAGAGATAGTTTTAGAGTAAGTAAAGAAGATAAAGATCTTTTACTGACTTTAAAGAAATCTATTTGTGAAAGAGATTGAAAAAAGGTTTTACTAAAATTGTTTTATTAAAGGTTATAAAAGCAGTGTTAATTACGGAAAATTCACAAAAAATCTTTTTTTTGCGTATTATGCATTGAGCTTAGGAGGATTTTTTATGAATTGCTGTAATTGTATATGCCCAAGACCAAATTTTAGAGGTCCAACAGGCCCAGCAGGTCCAACAGGACCTACGGGACCAACTGGACCATCAGGAGGCCCAACAGGCGCGACAGGTCCAACTGGAGCAACGGGGCCAACAGGTCCAACTGGCTTAACAGGCCTAACCGGTTTAACTGGAGCAACGGGCCCAACAGGGCCAACAGGTCCAGCAGGACTTACCGGAGCCACTGGGGCAGGCGGTGCAACTGGGGCTACAGGCCCAGCAGGACCAATAGGACCTACCGGTCCAGCAGGTGCTGTAGGTCCAATAGGCTTAACAGGTCCAACTGGAGCTACTGGAGTTGCAGGCCCAACAGGACCTACCGGTCCAACAGGCCCAGCTGGAACAAGTGTAACAGGGGCAACTGGTCCAACAGGCGCCACTGGGGCTGCTGGTGCAACAGGTCCAACGGGGCCAACAGGACCAATAGGGCTTAGTGTAACGGGCCCAACCGGACCAACTGGAGTAAGTGGCCCAACAGGCCCGACAGGCCCTACAGGAGCAACGGGAACGGGTGCAACTGGACCAACTGGAGCAACGGGAGCTACAGGTGCAACAGGTCCTACCGGCCCAGCAGGAGCCACAGGCACTATAGGCCCAACAGGCCCAACTGGAGCCACAGGTGCCACAGGCCCAACAGGAGCAACGGGGCCAACAGGAGCGACTGCAACATCGCTTGTAGCAGGTTTCACTAATCCGACAACAGGTGATATTGCAAATGGGGCTACCGTCACACTAAATGATGTCGCAAATCTTGCATCAACAGATATTTCACATACAGGAAGTACTGCGGATGTAACATTAAATACAACAGGTGTTTATAGAATAACTTATAGTGCTAATGCGACCTCAACAACTGCAGGGGTAGTGTCTCTTGAAGTTCAGGCAAATAGCGTTGGGATTGATCAAAGCACAAGTTCAGCAAATATTGCGACTTCAGAAACTGCAAATTTGGGTACTTCCTTTGTGTATGATAATACTTCTCCTGGCACTGTATTAACACTGGTTAATGACGGAGCAAACAATACAACGTTTAATAATGTTAGCATGACTGTAGAAAAATTGTCATAATAAATTCAATCTAAAATTTGGTCAAAAAAAGATAGCTCTTAAATTTAAAGTAGCTATCTTTTTTAATTTGTTTTGTTTGGCTTAATTATTATATATTTTAACAAGACAACTAATGATTAAATTTGTTTCTTGCAGTTCAAATTAATAATTTTAAAGCCTGCAGAACGAATAAGTCTATTATATACAGCAAGTCCTACACCGTCTTTTTGTGGACATCTTGCAAAAACTCTTTTTGCACCAACATTGTCAAGTTCTCTAAGGGCAGAAAACAAGTTATGTGCTTGTGATTTTGGGTCGTTTTTTTTGCCAAAACTAATAGCTGGAATTGGCATGTATTCTTTTTCCTCGTCAAAACACATGGCATACGTGCCTTCTTCGTCGTGTTTTTTTACAAATTCGCAAAAATCTTCTAAGTCACCATTTAGAATTGTTATGTCTGCTTTTGGTGCATAGTGTTTGTATTTCATTCCAGGAGATAAGACTTTTTGAGCATTAGAAACTTCTTGAGTTACACCTTTTGCAACTTTAACTTCTTTTTTAAGAACACTCTCCATATCCTCTTTTGTGATTACTCCTGGTCTAAGAATAATAGGAGTATTCTCAAGTAGTGAGACAACTGTGCTTTCTACTCCAGCCTCGCATTCTCCACCGTCAATTATAAGAGGAATCTTACCTTTCATATCTTCGTACACGTCGAAAGCGTTTGTTGGGCTAGGTTTTCCACTTATATTTGCACTTGGTGCAGAAAATGGAATTCCTGCAAGGTCTATTATTTTAAGTGCAATCTTATTCTTAGGCATTCTAACTCCAACACTATCTAGTCCTGCACAACTTTCTTTGCACACTCTTTCCCCTCGTGGCATAATTATTGTTAGAGGTCCCGGCCAAAAAACTTTAGCAAGTGTAAGTGCATCTTCTGGGGTTTTTTTTACAATAAAGTTAAGCATTTCTAAACTTGAAATGTGACAAATAAGGGGATTGTCGTTTGGTCTACCTTTTGCCTTAAATATTTTTTCTATTGCACTACTATTTGTGCTATCTCCTGCAAGCCCATAAACAGTTTCAGTTGGCACACCAATTACTTCTCCTTGCTTTAAGAGAGATGCGGCAAGTAGCATATTTTTATTAGTTGGTTTAAGTATTTTTGTTTCCATAATAAAATTTTAGCATTAATCCTAAAAAAAGTTAAGGTTTTTATGAGTAATTAATTAATTTTGAATTTAACATTTTTTCCGTATTGACTTTTTAATATTTAGCCTGTAAAATTAAATAAAGAGAAGGGATAAAGAATGAGTGGTTATTCAAATTCTTCAAAGAAGAAAGTTTATCGTAAGAAGAATTTTAAAAGACAAAAGAAACAGGTCTCAAGAAGTGACAAATCAAATGAGGTAGTTGAAACTTTTAAAAAGAAGTATAAATCTAAGCAAGTAAAAAAGCCAAGAAAAGTAATTGTGCAACCTATTTATCTCAACATAGACGAGGATTTTGTGGAAAAAGTGCTTGATGCTTATGAACTTGGAATTACGACTGGGAAAAATAGAATTATTTCTCTAAAGTTTTATGGTGAGAATAAAAATAGTGCAGACATTCCAAAAGCATATGCTTGGGAAATTACTGCCCTTAAGTGGCTAACCGATAAGAAAAATGAACAAACATTAATTAATAAAAACGTAAAGTATTTAGAAAGTAAGTTTGGGCAGGATGCTCTAACAAATTATGCTGTTCCACATAAAATGCGGATTGATGATGCTCCAAAGCCTGCTCCATCAAGAGTTTTTGAAAAATATGTTTTTATGCATGATGATGACTTTTTTGACGCAATGATAAATGCACCTAAACTACCAATAGAAGGTTGGAACAAAATAGAAAGTAAGGGCGGAAATAATAAATACGCAAGGCGTGTTGTTATGAATGTTGATGGGCAAGTATTACTCGGAGAAATAATTAAATTTGAAACAAAACAGCCTTCAATTGTTTGCCCTGATGAAAGGAGTGGGAGTTCAACCGCATTTAATGTTTATTATAGAGGTAGACAAGATGGTAAGTTTAATATAGAAAGATGGGATTATTTACCTCTTGCAATTCATAAAAATAAGTTCGACGAAAAAGGTAATTTTAGCATTTTTGGTACTGTTCCTAAAAATACAATATATGGGCATAGACATATGTTTACTTTTAGACAAAGGTTAATCTTTGGTAAAAACAATTCTGCTGATGTTAGGCCTTTACCAATTAGTGAAAACTTGAATGAAGAAGAAAAAGTGTATGGAAGTTTTGATAAGTTTTTTGAAGCTTTTGAAAACAGAATAAACTTTGTAGAGTCAAAAATAAATCATTATGAGCTTGAACATAATGGATTAAAATCCTTTGCTGAAAAATATTGTCCAGTTTATAATAGCGAAGAAAAGAGGATTGTAAGTATTCCTGAAGGTTTTAAAGATATGGCATATCATCCAGATAAAGTATATGATCAAATGGAGTTAAAAAAGTCTGGTTTTATTGAAGAGTTAAATCCTAATAATGAAGAGGAGAAAGAAAGATGAATAAAGAAGAATTAGCAAAAATTTTTGGCGAACTCATTACTGTTAATGAGCTTAATGGTGTTTATATAGTAAATAGTAAATTTTTTTCTCCAGTAGATGACAAGGATTATGTGATTGGAATCAAAGAAAAAAATGGGGAATATATTTTGTCTGATATGGGTATGACTTTTAAAAGGCTTGATAGTATAGGCTTTGATTTAGAAGGCGACATTGAAGAATATGCCGAGCAAGTAAGAAGTTACTTTTTTGTATCATATAATGATGAGACGCACGAATTTTTGATTCATGCAAGGAAAGAAAATCTTGTACTTGCTTATACGAATCTTGTGCAGTGTTTGATTTTTATGGTAAATCTGGAATTACAAGTAGAAGAAAAAATTGAAGAATAGAAAAAAAGGTTTAAAAATTTTCTTTTTGTTTAAAATTACTAGCAAAAGGAGAATTAATATGAATCCACTTAATGTAATAACAAAGGATATTACCAAATACACTTTATCTCTTGATAAAATGTACCCTAAAGCATATGATAAACTTACAACAAATCCATACACTAAAACTCGAGTTATTCTTATGAATGGTACTGAGTATGAAAGTGTATGGTTTTTACATCAGTTTGCAAGGCATACTGACAACACTGAGATAAAAAATTATCTTGCAATAGTCCGTGCACAAGAACAAATGCAACAAAAGAGGATTGCATGCCTTAAACCAATTAATGAAAGTATACTTGAAACAACAATTTCTTATGAACAACTTGCAATTGATTTAACAGCGACACTTGCCCAAAACGATACTGACAAGGAGAATATAGAATCTCTTAATTTTGCCTTGCTTGAGGATTTTGACCATCTTTATAGATTTAGTAATCTTATGATTTTAGATAAAGAAAAACTAGATCCCAAAATGCTTGTTGGAGGGCTAACTGAAATTACACCAGCTAGACCCACACTTGCACACCATAGATACCCGGTTGACAATATTAAAAAACCAATGTGTGCAAAGAAAAGTAAACTTTATTCAAAACTTGTCGCAGGCATTATAACTGCCGCTGAACAACAAACAATGAATTATTATATGAATATTGCCCAGTTTTATAAAAATGATCTTGGAAGAAAACTTTACTCTGAAATTGCGATGGTTGAGGAAGAGCATGTTAGTCAATATGAGAGCTTAAAAGATCCAACTTGCAGTTTTCTTGAGCAGTGGGTTTTGCATGAGTATACAGAGGCATACTTATACTATAGTGCTTTTGAAGAGGAAAAGGATGAAAATATAAAAAGGATTTGGGAAGAACACTTTGAGATGGAATGTGCACATCTTAAAATTGCTTGCATGTTATTTGAAAAATATGAAAAGGGCGACACTAGAAGTGTTATAGGAGATGGTGAATTTCCGCCACTTTTAAAATTAGGCACAAATAAAAAATATATAAGAGACGTAATTAGTAGAACGATTACTTTAACAGGAGACAAACAAGGCTATATTGATGTTATGAAACTTAAAAGTAATGCTGACTTTTTCTTGTATCAACAGGAGTTTGTAGGAGATGAAAATACTAAAGCTAGTCATGTGGTCATAGAAAAAGTCATAAAAAAGAATGGTCAAGATTATAGATATGAGGACAAAAAGAATGAGATTAAGGAACTTCAAAATAGAAAGATTGATAACATTACTCTAGCTAGAAAGAAATGTTAAATTATAGTTTGATTATTTGTAAAATTATGATATTATTTATCTGGTCAAAGTAAGTTTTGACAAAAATTTTACGTTAAAGGAGTAATAACAAATGAAAAAATATGTTTGTCCAGTATGTGGATATATATATGAAGGGGATAATCCTCCAGATAAATGCCCACTTTGTGGTGCAAAATTAGAGCTTGTTGAAGAAGGAGAAATGGTTTGGGCTTCTGAACATGTTGTAGGTGATAGTTCTAAGTTGCCAAAAGAAATTGCTGAGGGGCTTAGAATGAACTTTAATGCAGAATGCAGTGAAGTCGGTATGTACCTTGCAATGGCAAGAGTAGCTCACCGCGAGGGATATCCTGAAATTGGTCTTTATTATGAAAGGGCTGCACATGAAGAGGCAGAACATGCTGCTAAGTTTGCTGAACTTCTAGGAGAAGTTGTAACCTCATCTACAAAGAAAAATCTTGAAATGAGGGTTGAAGCAGAGCTTGGAGCAACAGATGGGAAGACAAAGCTTGCAAAACTTGCAAAAGAACTCAATCTTGATGCTGTTCATGATACAGTTCACGAAATGGCAAGAGACGAGGCAAGGCATGGAAGGGCATTCAAAGGTCTTCTTGATAGATATTTTAAAAATTAATATAAAGAGGGAAGCAACTAATAAATTGTTGTTTTCTTTTTTTTATTTAAATAGTTTGCCGAATAATTTCTATTTGTGATATTATACGCATAGAGTTGCAAGTAAACTCATTATAAATGAGGGTCTTATGAAGTTTTTTAAGTTATTAAAAGAATTTGGTTTTAAATTTGCGGTTAAATATCTTTTTTACGCAATTTCTATAAAACTTACAAATTCAGAAAAAAGTAAAACGAAAAGGAATAAATTAATAGACAATTTTTTAAGAAGTAAATACTTAAATTTATTACCACAAGATTGTGAAATTAAAATTGTTGATAAGGATTTTGTAGTTTGGGTCTTTTGGTATCAAGGATATGAACAAATGCCTAAAATTGTTAAAGTTTGTATAGATTCAATAAAACAAAATTTTAAAAACAATAAAGTTATTCTAATTACAAAGGAAAATTATCAAGAGTATGCGGATATTCCTGATTATATAATTGAAAAGGTTAAAAAAGGAATTATTACATTAACTCACTTTTCCGATATTTTAAGAGCAACATTATTAGCAAAACATGGCGGAATATGGATTGATTCAACAGTTTATCTAAAGGGAGATATTAGCCAAGAGGTTGTTAATTATCATTTTTACACCTTAAAATTAGAAGACCACACGCTTGATACTCAGTGCATTACTCGTACCAGGTGGGCAGGTTTTTTAATGAGCGGAGCAAGAGGAAATCCTGTTTTTGTTGGATTAAGAGATATTCTTTTTGAATATTGGAAAGACCACAATGTTTTAGTTAATTATTTTTTAATTGACTATATAATAAATTTTTTATATGACAATGTTAGTGAGGTTAAGGACTTAATAGATAAGGTTCCAATGGAAAATAAAAATCTTTTTTCACTCGCAGAGTTATTATTTGAAAAGTTTGACGAAACAAAGTTTGCTGAAATTTGCCAAGACACAAAAGCTTTCAAACTTACGTATAAATTCAGTGAAAAGGAAGCAAAATTAGAAGGAACTTTTTATCAAGAACTTATTAAATAATACTGGTCTATTACTCTTTTAGCAAATTAATAAAATTTAATTAAATCTTAATATTCTAAGTTATTTATTACATATAAATTTGTTTCAAATCTATAAATAGGAAAAATATGAAATCTCGTAAACAAAAGTCGCTTAAAAATTTAATATTTGGCATTTTGTATCAAATTATTAATTTGGTACTTAATTTTGTTTGCCGTACTTTTCTCATACAAAAATTAGGGGAAGAAATTCTTGGTATCAATTCCTTATACTCAAGTATCTTATCTTTCCTCAGTCTTGCAGAACTAGGAATTGGAACGATTTTAGTTTTTTCTTTATATAAGTCAATAGCAAAAAATGATGAAGAAAAAATAGCGGCATACATGAATTACTATAAAAAAATATACAATATAATTGCGTTAGTGGTTTTTGTTTTAGGCATTTTTATTGCACCTTTCTTAAAATTTTTAATATCTCCTGATATAACTATTTCAAATGTAGATTTGTATATTTATTATTTCCTATTTCTAGGTAATTCTGCGCTTTCTTATCTTTTAGGGTATAAACAAACAATAATTACTGCCTATCAAAACATGTCAGTAATAAAAATTTTTAATATAGCAACAACTCTTCTTAGAACTGTTGCAAGAATTATTTTGCTTGTTGTTGTACCAGATTATAAAATTTATATTTTGGCAGAAATAATAACCAACTTTATTAATAATTTAGCTCTTGCAATATATGCTGAGAAAAAGTATCCTTTTATAAAGAACAAGGAAGCAAGACTTCAAGATGAGGAAAAGAAAGAAATAAAATCGAACATAAAAAGCACTTTTTTATATAAGCTTGGAAATGTCGTATTATCTAACACATGTAGTATTGTGATTTCTACCATGATAAGTACCTTAGTTGTAGGGTATGTGAGTAACTACAACACAATTACAGGTTCTCTTGCAGGATTTATATCAATTCTAAATAGTGCTATTTTTGCAAGTATTGGAAGTATTACTCTTGAGAACAACACTGAAAAATCACTAAAGGTTTTTAGGACATTACTTTTAATTTTCCATTATCTTAGTGCATTTTGTGCGATTGCAATGTTTATAACCTTTAATGATTTTATGATGCTGTGGCTAAAAGATTCAGCACTTCTTATTGATGAAGTTTCAGTACTACTACTATGTGTATATTTTTATTTTCAAAATATTGCAGTTCCAGTAGTTTGTTTTAGAGAAAATTATGGACTATTTAAAAAAGTAAAGTTTTATATTCTTATAACCTCATTAATCAACATTGGTTTGTCAATTTTACTATGTCATTTCTTAGGGCTTGCTGGAGTATTTTTATCAATGATTTTAAGCAGACTTATGATTATAGACACGTTAGAGCCAAATTATTTATACAAAACTGTTTTTAAAACTTCGGCAAAAGATTACTACTTAAGACAACTTGGAATGCTTATTCTTACACTAGTATCTGGTGTAGCATCGTATTTTTTGTGTTCATTAATACAAGAAATAAGTATTATTAATTTTATTTGTAAAGGTTTAATTTGTTTTGGCGTAACTACTTTTATTTTTGTAATATTTACATTTAGGTCTAAGGAGATGAAATATTTAAAGGATCTAACGTGTACAATATGTAATGAATATAAAGGCAAAAAAAAGGACAAGAATGAAAATAAAGTTAGTTAAATTATTTTGAATAAATTAGAAAAACATATATAATTATTGTGATAGTAAAAAGGAGAGAAAGATGAGATTAACTAAAGAGGAACAAGAGATTTTAGACGGAAAGCAAGGGAAAACAAAAGCAAAAATTATGCAAACACTTGTTGAGTTTGGTGACCTTTTTGGAGCGGAAGAGTTTGTAGATGTAACTACAAGTGGGCATCTTGTGACTTCGTTTGGAATAGGATTACTTAAACCAGTGTATAGAATAATGGATGAAATCATTGATGCTGGACTTAAAACTCCATATCCATTTACAATGGATCCTCGTCCAATTGATTATGAAAATGTCAAATGTGGACTTTTAAACAAGCTTATTTTTAGTAAGATTATGTATTCAAAACAAAAGTTATACGAGGAGCAATTAAGTAAAATTGGTCTTAAAAACAAAAATGCTTTTACGTGTACATGCTATTTACCAGAAGTGGGAAACACTCCAAAGTATGGAGATATTTTATCTTGGGCAGAGAGTAGTGCAGTTGTTTACGCAAATTCTGTTCTTGGTGCTAGGTGTAATAGAAATAGCGGTATGCTAGATATTTTTGGTGCACTTCTTGGTAAAGTGCCTAAGTTTGGACTTTTAACTGATGAGGGGAGAAAGGCAAATTGGGTAATTGAGGTTAAAACTTCTTCGCTTCCAGAAGCACAAATTCTTGGTAGTGCTATAGGTATGAAAGTAATGGAAGACGTGCCTTTTGTTAAAGGGCTTGATAAATTTTTAGGTACTGAAATTACGGAAGACATAGTGTCTTATCTAAAAGATTTTGGTGCGGCAACTGCAAGTAATGGGGCAGTAGGACTTTATCATATTGAAAACCTTACTCCAGAAGCAAAAGAGTTTGGAGAAAAACTTATTAACAAAAACGCAAAGGTTTACGAAATTGACGATGCGGAACTTGAGAGAGTTTATAAAAGTTATCCTGTTATGTGGAAAGATAAAAATGCAAAACCTACTCTTTGCTTTATAGGATGTCCACATCTTACATATAACCAACTAATAAATTGGACACATAAAATTGAAGAAGAACTAAAACTTAATAATAGAAAAAAAGTAAAAGTAAGAACTATTATGACAAGTGCTCCAGACGTTGTAGAAAAGTTTTCTAAGACACAAGAGTACAAAATGCTAAAAGGTTTTGGAGTAAATATATCCTCAATTTGTCCACTTATGTATACAAATAACCCAATTGCAGGCGGAAAACCAATTATAACAAACAGCAATAAACTTAGGACTTATTCAAAGTCAAGATATTACAAAGATGATGATATTGTGAAAATCATTTGTGGAGGTAAATAATATGGCAAAGGAATTTAAAGGCAGGGTAATTTGTAAAGGTAATTATACTGGGGAATGTGTAGTGTCTAGGCAAGGACTTAATACTCTTGCAACATTTCAAAAATCGGCACTTAAAAATGCAAAAAAAATTATTGGCTCAGACCAAAATAATCCGGACGTTTATGGAAAGAATTTAACAGGAGTAGCGTTAATTCTTCCTCAAACTATTGGTTCAACTACAGGCGGACTTGTCATTCAAACAATATGTCAAATGGGGATTAATCCTTCAGCACTTCTTTTTAGCGAGGAGATAGATTCCCTTGCAGCAAGTGGAGTAATCCTTGCGAAGAACTGGGAAAATTCAAATATTATTGCAATTGACAAATTAGGTAGTGATATTTTAAATGAAATAAAGACTGGAGACATAATTACGGTAACTGAAGATGGAGTTGTAAAAGTGGTAGATTAGTTATAAGAATTAACTCTTGAAAGTTAAAAAAGATGCGAGAAAAATAACAAAAAAGAGACAAAATGAATTTTACAAAATTGTCTCTTTTTTTATATTCAAATAACAAAATAAATGATAAAAAAATAGGCAATTAAACATATCAATGCTTGTATTAGACTAAGGTTTTTTACTCTATGTATTATGATAAACTTCACAATTTAATTTTTTTGTTGTACAATAAAATATTAGCGAGGTTTTACAATGGATAAAGGTATTAGTTTTTACTTTGGTTTTATTTCAAATATTTACGATAGGGCAAAAAAGATAAAAGAGGCTGGATTTGACGCAGTTATTGCAAATGCGGACAAAAAATATAACAGTCAAAATAAATGTATCTCAAAGCAGGTCAAAGCAATAAAAAGGGCAGGACTTAAACTCTCAAGTTTACATATGAGGTATACAAGAGCTGAACTACCAAATTTTTGGAAAGAAGGGAGAAAGGGAGAAAAACTAAAAAGAAATTTAATTAAGGATGTAAAAATTGCACATAAATATGGTTTTAAGTGTGTAGTTGTTCACCTTAATGGCGAATATTCTAAGGTGGGTGAAACAAGACTACTTGAAGTTTTAAATCTATGTGAAAAATTAAATGTTCCTCTTGCGATTGAAAATCTTGAACATAGACAAATTTTTATAGATGTATTTAAAAATATAAATCACAAAATGCTTAAGTTTAATTGGGACATAGGACATAACAATTGTTATGATAGAGATTATGATTATATAGAAAATTATGGTGACAAACTAATATCTTTGCATTTGCATGATAATAATGGGGAAAGAGACGAGCATACATTGTCATATTTTAGCAAAAGTATAGATTGGGATAAAAAAGCAAAAGAATTATCTGATTTTCCTTTTATTTCACTTGATTATGAGATTTTTTGTAAAGAGGAATACAATATTTCTGAAGAAGAATACTTAAAACTTGCAATAGATGAGGCAAGAAGGTTAGAATCAAAAATAGAAAAATATCAAAAAACCTAACGATTTTAGTAAGTTAAAAAATTTCTTAAGAAAACCTAAGCTATTATTAGGATTCATATTCTTATTAAATTTCGTTTTGCTTGTTAAAATTGTGGTAAATAGTGCGTTAAAATTAAAAAAATATAAGAGAGTAAAAATTATTTACTTCAACAAAAATCTTACATTTGGTTTTCGAAGTTTCTTTCTATTCTTTTTTCTAAATTATTTAACCTGTCTTTTTCATTTTTTACACACTGTTCATTTTTACAAGCAAACTCAACATTAGTTGAAAAAGCAAAATTATCTGTAGAAACATTATATTGTGCACATATTTCATTAAATTTATTGTTATCAAAATTTGTACCGTATTTTTTATAATACTCGTCAAAAATTTCTTGCCTCAAACTTGAAAAAGATTCCTTTCTTCCATTTAACATAGTAAGAGGTTCCTCGGCTATTCCAATATATGGTGCATTTTTTAGTCGTGCAGTGAGCTTTGGTGGATAGCCCGCATTTTTAAACAAGTCGGGTCTTGTTGAATATAAGTTTTCTAGTTTTTTAACTATTTTATCATAGTCCTCAAAATCAGTGTATATTATTATGTTGTCTTTTTGTAAAGTTTGAACTCCAGGCTTATTTGAAAAAGTATCCATAAGAAATTTACTTGCAAAGTTAAGCTTATCTTTTTTGCAATCTTCTCTTAAATTGTTTAAAAGCTCCAATCTCTCATTTTGACCTATGTTTAAGTAAATTCTTAATTCTGTTGGCCTACTCGCTCTTACATTGTTTTGAACAAAAGTAAAAGCTGTGCCTTGTCTTACAAGAGGCATTTTTAATCCCCTAAGATATTGCGAGTTTTTGGTCATATCCTCAAAATTATTTTGTAGTAAATTAATAGTGCGATTAAAAAGCGAAGGAGAGTTTTCATTATATTGAATATTGTAGTTTGTGGTCTTGAAATGATTATAGAGTTTAGTTGCAGCAATTTTATCTTGACCAGTTAAATTTGGTAAATCTACTTCAAGTTTTTTTGTGACACCTTCTATCCAAGGAAGAAGAATATCAAAAGTTTGTTTATGCATTTTCTTTGTGTCTACTGGAGTAAAATTTGTTGTGCCAGATAGGGCATATTTTTTGTTTTGACTAGGCAAAGAAAATCCTTGTAGTGTCTCGTTCTTTTTACAAGCAGCAGCATATTCGTTATAGACTTCTTCAATATCAGGAACAGTCACTTCATTATATAATTTATTTATTTTTTCAATAATTTTTTTCTCTTTATCAATGGCTTTTAAATAGTCCTGTTTGTCCTCAATGTTATAAAGTGCCTTTAACTTATATTGTGAATAACCGCCAATTTCTTTAAAGTTCTGCTTTTTAGTGTCACTTGAAACGTCATGGTTTTGCATTAAAGCTAGTTTTTCTTCCTTTGAAGTAAGAGTCGCATAATTAATTAAGTCAACAATTCTTTCAGACATCACTTGCGATTTTTGAGACATAATTCATTGCTCCTTCTATTACTTAATTATAGCATAGCATATACTGTTTGTCAAAAATAAGGTTTTTTTAACTTTATTTGTCGCCCATAAATAATATTTACAAAATTTACCACTCTACAATATGTGGAGGTTAGCTTTATGAAAAATAAAAAAAGAGGTGTGTTAGTTGTTTTTTTAATGCTTGTTATGTGTGTTAGTATAATGTTTGGGAGAGCTATTACTGAAAAAAATGTTTTTGCAAAAATGGAGACAGAAACAAATAGTGCGACAGTTGAAACAATAGAAAATAATAAAAATGAGAATAATGCGTCTAGCTCTAAAACAGAGGTTATAGAAAACTCAGCAAATGATTCTACTACTCAAAGTGAAACACTTGATAAAACTATAGAGAATACTAATGCTACTGAAACAACAAAGGTCGGCGATTTGCAAAATGCGAGAGTAGTAATTAGAGGAAAAGCAAAAAAGGAATACGAGGCTGAAAAAGCAACTGTTTCTTTTATGGTTAATTCTTTAGACCTAGTCAAAAAAGTATCTAGAGATAAAAACAAAGAGATTACAAACAAAATTGTAAGTGGGTTAGCGGAACTTGGAATAGGAAAAGATATGATAAGTTATTCTTATTCTTCTTGCTATTTGACTCGTGAGGGTTTTAAAAACGATTTAACAGGTACAAGGACAAGTACAACTCTTAGTGTTCAGGTTGACAACTTAGAAAATTTAATGAATGCAATAAATAGTATTATGGAAAATGGCGGAGAAGTAAATTCTATCAACTTTAAGCTAAATGATTTTGAAAGCAAATATAATGAAGTTCTAAATCTAGCAATTAATAGTGCAAAAATAAAGGCAGATGAAGTTCTAGGGGCAACAGGCACTATAAAGGGAATAAAAGAGGAATATATTTATTCTTGTGATACTAAATATCAAAGCTATATTGACGGCTTAGATGGGGAGTTTTTAAATAACAAAATAACTGTTGAAGCACAAGTTGAAATTGTTGTAGGTTAAAATTAATGTTTAAATTGAAAAAAGCATACTGAAGATTATGTTCAGTATGCTTTTTTACTTAATCTTATTTCAGCTTAAAATATTTATTTTTAAACTGATTGCTATTTAAATCAAGAATTATTTAATTTCAATTCTGGAAGAGTTATCAAGTGGCTTTTGTGATTTTGGTACTATAATTTGCAAAATGCCATTTTCTAGTTTTGCATCAATGTCTTTTTCTTTTATGTCACCTACATAAAATGACCTTGAAAAACTTCCATAACTTCTTTCACGTCTAATGAAGTTTTCTTTTTTATTGTCTTCCTTTACGTTGTGCTCCCTGTGTGCGTTGATTACAAGATAACCATCTCTTAAGTCAAGATTTACATCTTTTTTATCAATGCCAGGAAGTTCTACGTCGATCACATATTCATTATCTCTTTCCTTAACATCAGTTTTCATCATATTGTTAAGCTTTCTGAGTTCTCTCCTGTCAAATATAGGTGCGTCAAAAAAGTCATCAAAAAATGGATCAAAATCCCTCAAAAACCTATCTTCATCTCTTCGTGATACCAAATCAAATTTATCATTTTTCATAATAATTACCTCCCTTACATTTTAGTATTTCCTAAAATGCAAAACACATTATAGTCCCTTTTATAATTTTGTTAAGTACTTTTTTGACTTTTTTTATTTTTGTGCAAATTGTTAAATTTATTTTGAAAAATTGCATTTATGTGTTAAATTGTCCTAAAGGGTTTATTAAAAGCTTTACTAAAGAAAACACATGGGGACAGTATGAAGAAAATATTTTTAAAATTTAAAAGAGGCTTTAGTTGTTTTATTGGACTGTTTTTTAGGTTGTTTAAGATAAAGAAAAATAGAATTTATTTTATATCAAATCATGGTAGATTTTCATGTAATCCAAAAGCTTTTTTTGAATTTTTGTATAATAACCATAAAGAGGAGTTTGATTTCTATTATTGCTTAAATCAAAAAATGTGTATAGGAGATGATGTTAAGCAAGCAAAATTCAAAACAATAAAGGATTTTTACTATTTTTATACCTCAAAATACATAATTTCAAATCAAAGATTAGACAAAAGATATAAAAAGAAAAAAGGGCAAATTTACATACAAACTTGGCACGGCGGACCAATACCTATGAAGGCAATTGAAGGTGCAGTATGGAATGCAAATAAAAAAGACCTAGAACAAGCAAAGAAAGAGGGTAAAAGTATCAACGCACTTACTGTGGGGTCAGACGATATATTGAGTTACTATAAAAAATACTTTTTTTGTGGTGGAGAATTTTTAAACTTTGGAACGCCAAGATATGATACTTTAATTAACGCAACTAAAGACAATTTTATAGATGCAAAAAAGGCCTTAGGCTTGCCTATTGATAAAGAAATTGTTTTGATTGCTCCTACTTTTAAAAATGACCATAATATTAAAAGAGATTTGTTAGATAATAAAAAAATTATAGATTTTTTTAAAGAAGAATTAAATAAAGAAGTAGTAATTTGTTATAGATTTCATCCTTTTTTACTTGAGGAGACTCAAAAATTAACTATTGATAATGCTATAAATCTAACACAGGTCGACGATGGAGATTTAGTTGTTTTTGCCTCAGATTATATAGTGACAGATTTTTCTTCAATTATAGTTGATGGTTTGTTTGCTAAGAAAAAATGTGTTTGCTTTTCAAATTATTTTGAAGAGTATCAACAGACTGATAGAGATTTATGGATTGATTTTGATAAGTTTCCGTTCAAGTTTTGCAAAAATGAAGATGAATTACTTAGTGAGCTTAAAAATTTAGAAAAATATGACTATGAAAAGATAATTAAAAAAGTTTATAAAGATTATGGTATTACAGAAACAGGACATGCCTCTGAAAAATTATATGAGTATTTAAAAAATTATGAAAATAAGCCTAAATAAAATTAAGTATTTTACTTAAAAGTTTTGTTTGCCGTAAAATTTGTTTATATTATTTTAATAGAGAGTCTTAATTTAGATTTTAAGGATTATTAAAAATTAGAAGGAGAAAAAAACTATGAATAGAGTTGCAATAATAACTGCAGGTGGAATAGGGTCTAGGACTAATCAAAATATTCCAAAGCAATTTTTAAGTGTGAATGATAAACCGATTATTCTCTACACATTATTAAATTTTCAAAATCATCCCAATATAGATAAAATAGTTGTAGTTTGTCTTAAAGGTTGGGAAGAATATCTTTTGGCACATTGTAAACAATATAACATCACTAAATTGTATAAGATAGTAGAAGGTGGAGAGACAAACTTTTTGTCTATTAAGAAAGCTTTTGACAGCATTAAATCAGACTTTAATGATAATGACATCTTAATAGTACATGATGGTAATAGACCTTGTACTAATTATGAAATAATTGACGAATGTATAAATGTTGCAAAACGAGATAATTTTGCAGTTTCTTATCTTCCTACAAATGAAGTTGTTTATGAAATTATAAATGGCAAGCAAAAAGAATTAAACAGAGATAATGTTTTTAGGACTCAAACCCCACATGCTGTTAAATTTAAAATTTGTGAGGAATTGCTTAGTAAAGTACAAAAAGATGAAGTAAAATTATTTACTGGATTTTGCTCTTTATTTTCGCACTTTGGTTATGATATTTCGTTCGTTAGAGGCAGCGAGAAAAACTTTAAAATTACATACAAAGATGACATTGATTTATTTAAGGGTTTGGTGAAGATAGGTGGTGTAAATGAAAATTTATAACAAACTTTATATTGAAGATTTAAAAAGATTTGTTGGTCAAGAAAATCTTAAGGAGTTTAATAATAGAGTATTGTTAATAACTGGCGCCACTGGACTTATTGGTTCTTATCTTATTGACGCGTTACTATTAAATAAAGACTTAAATGTTAAAATTTTTGCAGTTGTAAGAAATTTAGAAAAAGCCCAAGAAAGGTTTTTGGAGTATAGAAATGACAATAGATTATCCTTTGTAGAACAGGATCTTTCGAAGTCTTTTACTTTTCAAGAAAGAGTCGATTATATTTTTCACCTTGCAAGTTATTCTGATGCCCAAAACTATGCGAGGTATCCAGTAGAAACAATGACTATAAATTTTTGTGGTTTACTTAACCTACTAGAATATGCAAAGAAGATAAATAATGTAAAGGTGTTTTTTGCTTCATCAAGTGAGATATATGGGACAAGTGGAAAACCAATGGTTGAAGAAAATATGGGAGAGGTAAATCCTATTGACATAAGGTCTTGTTATAACGAGGCAAAGCGGGCTTCTGAAACACTATGCATATCTTTTTTGCATGAATATAATGTAAAGGTGTTTATTGGAAGATTTTGTAGAATATATGGGCCGACAATGAAGATAGAAGATAGTAAAGCATTATCTCAATTTTTAATGAGTGCAGTAAAAAATGAAGATATATCTTTAAAAAGTTCGGGAGAGCAAAGGTATTCTTACCTTTATGTATCAGACGCAGTGTCTGGGATGTTAAAAATAATGTTTGAGGGTGTAGCGGGTGAAGCATACAATATTAGTGAAGATGAAGATATTTTGTCTTTAAAAGAAATAGCAACTCTTGTTGCAGAACAGGGAAATGTAGAAGTCAAATTTGTAAATAAAACAAATGAAGAAAAAGTTGGCTATTCTAGGGCAAAAAATGCAGTATTAATTTCTGACAAATTAAAAAAATTGGGTTGGATTAGTAAAATTAAGTTAGAGGACGGAATAAAAAGAACAATAAAGAGTTTAAGGGACAAAATAATAGAATAGGTATTTTTTAAGTTAGTCTAAAGAATTGTTTAGCTTATAAAGTTTTTATAAAATTAAGAGAAAAGAACCTGACAATAAAAAAATAAAATGTAAAAATTTTGTAAATTTTGTTGTTTAGTTGTCTTAAAATGTGATAACATAGTATTAATTAGAATTTGAAGCGAGAAGTTTTTAAAATAAAAAAGTGTTGCTAGTTTTAGAAAATAAAATAATGTTTTAGAGTGGTTAATAGTATGTTAGGTAATTGTCGAAAAAGTGGAGTTTTATTACATATTACTTCTTTGCCTAGTCTCAATGGATGGGGCAAGTTTTCAAAGGAGTGTTATGATTTTATAGGCCTACTAAAAATAGGTGGTTTTTCTGTTTGGGAAGTACTGCCTTTTTCTCCACCTCTACTTGAAAATTCGCCATATAGCACATATTCTTCTTTTGCAATAAATCCAAATTTTCTTGATGTTTTCCAGTATCTAACCGAGAGTGAACTATCAAGTTTTGATTTGTCTAATTGTAGTAATTTATCTGAATACTCAAGTAAAATACAAAAGGCAATTAAGCTTGTGTGTGAAAAAGAAAGAGATAAACATGACTTAACTAAGTTTGTTCGAGACAACAAATATTGGATAGAAGATTTTGCTATGTTTTGTGTGGCTAAAGACATATATAAGTCTCCTTGGTATAGGTTTCCTGAAAAACTAAGAAATAGGCAAAAAAGCTATTTAGAGAAATTTAAAAAGGATTACAAAAAAGAAATTGAAGACGTTATTCTTATACAATACTTGCTTGATCACAAGTGGAAAGATATAAAAGCTTATGCAAATAAGCAAGGTGTCAAAATATTTGGGGATGCACCTTTTTATGTAGAGCTTGATAGTGCTGACGTTTGGGCAAATAAAAATAGTTGGAAATTAGAAAATGATAAACCAAAATTGGTAGCAGGAGTTCTACCAGATTATTTTAATAGTGATGGGCAACTTTGGGGATATCCAGTTTATGACTATGTTTATTTAGAAAAAAACAATTATGAATATTTTGTTAAAAAGTTTAAGAGATTATCAAAGCTTTATGATATAGTTAGGCTTGACCATTTTGTTGCCTTTAACAAATATTATGCGATACCATCAAACCATAAAAATGCGAAAAGAGGTAAGTGGTATAATGGGGCTAAAGAGAAGTTACTAAAGAAAATAATTGATAGTGCTTCTTGTGAGATTGTTGCAGAAGATTTAGGGATTGTGACAGATGACGTTATAAAACTTAAAAACAAATTTTATACCCCGGGTATCAAAGTTTTATTGTTTGCTTTTGATAATGATAGTGACAATATGTATAAGCCACATAATTATGAAAAGAATTGTGTCGCCTACATTGGAACGCATGATAATGATACTTTAATGGGACTTCTCAGTACTGGGTGCTGGGATAAAATAAATAGGTTTAAGAGATATTTTCAAATGCCTCTTGAAAGAGGGAATGAAGAGGTTGTTAATAATGCAATTATAAATCTTTATAGGAGTAGTGCAAACACAGTAATTTTTACTATGCAAGACCTTTTAAAACTTGGAAGTGAGGCTAGAATGAATGTACCAGGTAAGGCAAAGGGAAATTGGGAATGGAAATTAAAGAACTTTCCGGACGAAAGTTTTTTTAGTAAGTTTTGTGAGTTGTCAGACCTATATGCTAGGAATAATTAAATAAAAGTGTAAAAGGGGGAGAGCTAAATGGCAAAGAAAAATGAAAAGGAACTATATCTATTTCATCAAGGAACATACTATTGTGCCTATGAGTTTTTAGGGGCTCACCCTTGTGTTAAAAATAGGAAAAAAGGGTATGTTTTTAGGACTTGGGCACCAAACGCGACAAAAGTTTGTGTTGTGGGAGATTTTAATAGCTGGGATAATACAAAAAATCCTATGACGAGAATAAGCAAAGAAGGTGTGTGGGAAACTTTTGTTGAAAATGTTAAGAACTTTCAAAAATATAAGTTTGAAATAACTGATAAAAAGGGTTATGCGAGACTTAAAGCAGATCCATACGGATTTATGCAGGAAACAAACGGAAAAACTGCTTCTATAATTTATGATATTGAAGGGTATGAATGGAAAGATGAGGAATTTTTAAATTATAGAGCAAAGAAAAATAATTATGAGAGCCCTATGAACATTTACGAGGTCAACTTTAATTCGTGGAAGAAAAGAGAGGATTGTTCTTATTATACTTATAAGATGCTGGCAGATGAACTTATACCTTATGTATGCATGATGGGGTATACTCATATTGAAATAATGCCTATTACAGAATATCCTTTTGATGGTTCGTGGGGTTATCAAGTGACGGGATACTTTGCACCTACTTCTCGTTTTGGTGAGCCAAAAGATTTTATGTATTTTGTTGACAAATGTCATCAAAATGGAATTCAAGTAATACTTGACTGGGTGCCGGCACATTTCCCAAAAGACGACTATGGACTTATTGAATTTGATGGTACATGTTTATATGAAAATCAAGGTTGGGACAGAAAAGAGCATAAAACATGGGGTACTAGAAGATTTGACTATGGTAGAAATGAAGTTGAGTGCTTTTTAATTTCTAGTGCAATGTTTTTTATAAAAAAATATCACGTTGACGGACTTAGAGTCGATGCAGTAGCATCAATGTTGTATCTTGATTATGACAAAAAACCAAACGAATGGATTCCTAATCAAAATGGCGACAATAAGAACTTAGAGGCAATTGAATTTTTAAGGAAACTTAACTCGGCTATCTTTAACGAATTTCCAAATGTTCTTATGATTGCCGAAGAAAGTACCGCATGGCCACTTGTTACAAAACCTACAGACGTAGGAGGACTTGGTTTTAATTTTAAATGGAATATAGGGTGGATGAATGATTCTCTTGAATATATGAAAACCGATTCTTTCTTTAGAAAATCTATTCACAACAAGCTGACTTTTTCTATGTTTTATGCGTTTAGTGAAAACTTTATTCTACCTCTTTCTCATGATGAGGTTGTGCATGGTAAGTCTTCAATACTTAACAAAATGTTTGGAGATTACTATGATAAATTTAAAGCCATGAGAGCATATTTAGCATATATGTTTGCTCATCCTGGTAAAAAATTAATGTTTATGGGTACAGAATTTGCTCAGTTTAAAGAGTGGGACTATATGGCTGGAATAGATTTTTGTTTGCTAGATTTTGAGACACATAATAATATGCATAAGTTTATAAGAGCATTAAATTTGTTTTATTTAGATAGTAAAGAACTTTATGAGGTTGACTTTTCCTGGGATGGATTTGAATGGCTGGTGGCAGACGACAATAACCAAAATGTTTTGGTCTTTAGTAGAAAAGATAAAGGCGGAGGAGAACTTGTTTTTGCAGTTAACTTTTCACCAAATGACCAGTTAAATTATAGTTTTGGTGTTGATGGAAAAGAGTATGAAGAAGTGTTTAATAGTGATAGCATAGATTATGGTGGAAAAAACATTTTAAATGGTATAGTTAAAGCACAAAAGACAAAATATAAAGGTAAAGACTATAAATTGACAATTAAAATACCGGCATTTTCTGGAGTGTTTCTTAGAAGAAAAAATAAAAAAATAAGGTTGGGTTAATTATGAAAAAAGATACAAATGAAATAATTGAAAAAGAACTTAAAAAGGTAAAGGAAAAACAAACAAAGCCACGGAAAAGTAGTATAGAGAGCGTAAGTACTTTGAAGAAAGACACTAGTCTTTCTACTGCTAAGAAGAAAACAGAAAAGAAGAGCACTCCTAAAAACGTTGATGAGTCTAAAAAGAAAACAAGTGCTACAACTAAAAAGAGTGGCACAAATTTAAATTTAGATACAAAAGTAAAAAAAGAGACTTTAAAGAAGACAAAGAAAAAAGAGAGTTTAGAAGTTAAGCCAGCCTTAGAGGTAAAAGTAACAAAAAATTTGAAAGATAAAGAAAAAAGTAGTGAGAAAAAAATAGCAGGTAAGAAAGCAAATGTAAGAGCTTCAAAGGCTCAGAAAAGAGAGCAAGCAAAAGAAAGTACAAGGACTAAAAGGGTTGTAAAAAAGAACGAAACTGTTTCAAATGAAAAGAGGCTTAAAGTAAAGAAGGAAAAAGTCGTTAAAGATACAAGTCCTAAAAAATTAGAAGAAAGTAAAATAAATAACAAATTAGTTTACGCACCTGAGACTTCACAAAAAATAGAGGTTAGAAAGGAAAATGATGTTGCAAAGGCAAGCATTATAAAAGTCTTATATGTTGCTAGCGAGTGTCAACCTTTTATTGCGACAGGTGGACTTGGGGATGTAGCGGGAAGTTTGCCAAAGGAGGTAGCAAAGTTTAATGAGGTTGATATAAGAGTAATTTTGCCTCTTTATGCAAATATAAAAGAAAAGTATATTAACGAGCTAGAATTTATAGGAAACTTTACAACACATCTTGCTTGGAGACAAGAGTATTGTGGAATTTTTAAATTAAAAAGAGATGGTGTAATTTATTACTTTGTTGATAATGAAAGGTATTTTAAACGTGAAAAGCCTTATGGCTTTTATGATGATGGGGAGAGATTCGCTTATTTCTGCAAGTCAGTTGTAGAAGGGCTTAGCACAATAGACTTTTTTCCAGACATTATTCATTGTAATGACTGGCAGTCGGCACTTGTTTCTACTTATATTAAAACAGGAAATTGGAGCGATCTTAGATATTACAACATTAAAAATATTTATACGATACATAATGTTGAGTATCAAGGTATATATGGAATGGAAAATTTAAGCGACCTATTTGGAATAGACTATAAATTTAAAAACTTTGTTGAATATAATGGAGATATTAATCTTACAAAGGCGGCGATACAATTTAGTGATAAATTTACAACGGTTAGTGAAAGTTATTGTGATAATTTAAAAGAGTCTTATTGCAGTAATGGATTAAATTACATAATCATACGAAATGATTATAAGTTATGCGGAATTATGAATGGAATTGATTATGATTTTTATAATCCAAAGACTGATAAATGTATTTATTACAACTATGATATTAATAGTATTGAGGGAAAAGCAAAAAACAAGCTTGCACTTCAAAAAGATTTAGCTCTTAAAGAAAATAAAGATATTCCGGTGCTAGCAATTGTTAGTCGTTTAGTTCCACATAAGGGCATGGGATTACTTATGAGAGTACTTGATAAGGTGCTTGAACAAGACGTACAATTAATAGTTGTTGGAACAGGAGACAGAAGATATATTGATTACTTTAATGATTTACAATTTAGACACCAAGACAAGGTAAGAGTGTTTGTAGATAGATATTATAATGATATGGCAAGAAAAGCATATGCGAGTAGTGATATTTTCCTTATGCCAAGTATTATTGAGCCTTGTGGTATAAGTCAAATGATAGCAAGTAGATATGGCTCAATACCTATTGTAAGAGAGGTTGGAGGTTTAAAAGATAGTATAAAAGATTTTGGATGTGTGGAAGGTGGAAATGGGTATACATTTACAAATTACAAGGCAGAAGATTTTTATTATCAAATATCAAAAGCACTAAGTGACTTTAAAGACAAAAAACTTTTTGAAAGTCAAATACGTCTTGTCATGTCTAAAGATTTTAGTTTTAAAAATTCTGCAAGGAAATATATAGATTTGTATAAGTCGCTAGTTAGATAAGGAGAAAGATTTTGGGTACTAAATTTACAGAGCAAAGAGCAGAAAGAGAACTTGAAGAATACTTGAACAAATATTCAGAAGTTACCTTAAAGGAAGCAACTCCTAAAGATATTTATAAAGCACTTACTCTTTTTTCTCATGACCTTTTACTTGAAAAAAGAGAAAACTTTCATACGCGTGTTACAAAGGAAAAGGCAAAAAGAGTTCACTATCTTTGTATGGAGTTCTTACTTGGGAGAAATCTTAAAAATACTTTATTTAATTTACAACTTGATGAAATATTTACTAAGGTTTTTAAAAAGCATAATATTGACATTGATGAGGTGTATGAGGAAGAAGTTGATCCTGCACTTGGTAATGGTGGCCTCGGGAGGCTAGCCGCTTGCTTTATGGATAGTCTTGCAACTTTAGGTTATCCTAGCATGGGACATAGTATTTTGTATGAATATGGCTTATTTAAACAAAAAATTGTTGATGGGGAACAAATTGAACTTACTGACAGCTGGCGAAGTACTGGTGATTTTTGGCTCCAAAAAAGGCAGGAGAAATCTGTTATTGTAAGATTTGGAGGTACAGTTACAGAAAATTATGTGAATGGCAAGCTCGTACCTATTTATAATAATTACGAAGAAGTCCAAGCTGTTCCATATGATATGGTTATTAGTGGATACAAAAGTGATGGCGTGGCTGTTCTTAGACTTTGGGAAGCAAAAAGTATAAATAAATTTGACCTAAATAGTTTTAGCCAAGGTGCTTATGTTAAGGCAATAGCTGAGGCAAGTGAACTTGAAATGATAAGCAAGGTTTTGTATCCTGCAGATGACCATTATGAGGGAAAAATGCTAAGACTTAAACAACAATATTTTTTAGTTTCAGCAGCACTTCAAAATATTGTTGCCTCACACATGAGACGCATAAAGTATTTAGAAAAATTGCCAGAATATGTTGTTATTCATATAAACGATACTCACCCTGCACTTTCTATTCCAGAACTTATGAGGATTTTACTTGATGATTATGGATTTTCTTGGGAGGATGCGTGGAATCTTGTAGGAAAGACAATAAATTATACCAACCATACTGTTTTAAAAGAAGCGCTAGAAATTTGGGATGAAAACTTATTTAAAACTATTTTGCCTAGAATTTATCAAATAGTTTGTGAGATAAATAAAAGATTTACAAAAGACTTGTTTGATAATCATAGAGACAAATTTGATTTATCTCAAATAGAAAAAATGTCAATAGTTAGTCAAAATCAGGTAAGAATGGCTAATCTTTCTGTTATTGGAAGCAAAAAAGTTAATGGGGTTAGTAAGCTACATAGCGAGATTATAAAAAATGACCTTTTCTATGATTTTTCAAGACTTTATTTAGACAAATTTACTAATGTTACAAATGGTATTGCACATAGAAGATGGCTGTGTGAATGCAATAAACCTTTAACTAGTTTAATTGAGACTAATATTGGACATAACCTTTATTTAAAACCTGTTTCTCTTCAAAAACTAGAAAAGTTTGAAGAAGATAAGTCTTTTTTAAATAAACTTTGTAAAATAAAATTAGATAATAAAAAAACTTTTGCGGATTATCTTAAAAAAACTCAAGGAATCGATATAGACTATCACATGCGTTTTGACGTACATGTAAAAAGAATTCATGAATACAAAAGACAACTTTTAAATGTCTTAAAAATTATTTACTTGTACTCTGAATTGTTAGATGACCCAAACAAGAACGTAACACCACAAATTTTCTTTTTTGGCGGAAAGTCGGCATCTAAGTATTATATGGCAAAACGTATAATAAAATTAATAGGAAAATTGTCACAAGAAATTGATTCGAATCCTCAAATCTCGTCAAAATTAAGAGTCGTATTTCTTGAAAATTATAATGTTACACTTGCAGAACACATAATTCCAGCAAGTGAAGTAAGCGAACAAATTAGTCTTGCAGGAAAAGAAGCAAGCGGTACTGGGAATATGAAGTTTATGATAAATGGGGCACTAACAATTGGGACTTTTGATGGGGCAAATGTTGAAATGTGTGAACAGGTCGGCAAACAAAATATGTTTATTTTCGGACTAAATAGTAGTGAAGTTGATGATGAGTGGAAGAAAGGTTATAGGCCAATTGATATATATAATCAAAATCCAAAAGTAAAACGTGTGATTGATATGCTAAAAAAAGGTTTTGCTGGCGAGAAATTTGATGATATTGCAAAGTATCTAATTGAGGGTGATAGACCAGATCCATACATGTGTTTAATAGATTTTGATAGTTATCTTGAAGCATATTACAGAATGGACGAAACTTATAAAGATAGAGACTTATGGAACAAAATGAGTTTAATTAATATTGCAAAAGCAGGATTTTTTGCATCTGATAGATGTATTGAAGAGTATGCAAAAAATATTTGGGATTTAAAATCGATGAAAGATTAAAATTAAAAAAATACACTTCAAAATGTTTTTAATGAATATAGTGAGGAAAAATTATGAAAGATTTTATCTTTAATCCCTTGTATGATAAAAACCCAAGCGGTGCATGTAAGAAGGGGGAAGAAATAACTTATAATTTAAAAATTGGTAAGTATTTAGGTTTCAAAAAAGCCTTTTTTGTCATGCATAAGGATGGGAGAGAAGATAAATTTTTTGAGATGAAAAAAAGTTTTGTCGATGAAAGGTATGTTTATACGACTTTTTCTATTACACTAAGTGAAGTTGGGCACTATTGGTATCATTTTGAAGTTGATAGTGAATGTGGGCATTTTGTTCTTGGTAAAAGTGATAATTTTGACGTGACTAAGACGAATGAAGAAAGCAATTATTTGCAATTAATTTATGAAAAAGAATCAAAAATAGATAAAGCTTTTCATAAAGGCATTATTTATCATATATTTGTTGATAGGTTTAATAGAAAAGGTAGTGTAACAAAAAGAGATGGGCTTAAACTTATTGACAATTGGGAAGAAAATGTTGACAAAGAATACAATGAGTTTAATGAAAGAGTAAATGTTAATTGCTATGGTGGTAATTTTGAGGGCATTATTGAAAAGCTTGATTATTTAGTGTCACTAAATGTTTCAACCATTTATTTATCTCCTATTTTTGAAGCGAACAGTAGTCACAAGTATGATGTCGCAGATTATGAAAAAGTAGAAAGTATGTTTGGGGGAGAGGCAAAGTTTAAAAAATTAATAGCAACAGCTAAAGAGAAAGGTATTAATATAATAATAGACGGAGTTTTTAATCACACGGGAAGTGATAGTGTATATTTTAATAAAGAAGGTAGATATAAAAATCTTGGAGCATATCAAAGTAAAAGATCCAAATACTATCCTTGGTATGAATTTTGTGAATATCCAAATAGTTATAGCTCCTGGTGGGGTATTAAAACTTTGCCACAGACAAGAGAAGAATCCTCTTTTTTTGATTACATAACAGGACGAAATGGAATTACAGAAAAATATATGAAAATGGGAATAATGGGGTTTAGACTAGATGTAGTTGATGAGTTATCTAATAAGTTTTTATATGCAATTTGTTCTAGAGCTAGACGTGTTAATCAGTCGTGTATGATGCTAGGTGAAGTGTGGGAGGATGCAAGTTGTAAGTTATCATATGGGGAAAGAAAAAAGTATTTTCTTGGCTGGTATCTTGATAGTGTTACAAACTATCCTATGAAAAATGCTATTTTAAACTATGTTAAATTTGGGGATGAAAAAGAATTTGTGGAAGTCTGCTACATGATTTTAAATAATTATCCTAAAGCTATTCAAAATAACCTTATGAATATTTTGGGCACTCATGATACAATGCGTGCACTTACGTATCTTGGAATGAATATTGAGGACAACGTTGACATAAGTAGTAGATATGTGTTAGATGAGGAGGAAAGAAAAAAGGGTAAGCAACTACTGAAAATCGCTAGCCTTATACAATACACAGTCATGGGTATTCCAACGGTATTTTATGGTGATGAGGCTGGAGTGGAGGGGACAAAGGACCCATATTGTCGTGCACCTTATCCTTGGGGAAAGGAGGATGGCGACATAATTGAGTGGTATAAAAAACTTGGAAAACTTAGAAAAAAACAGGTTTTTGATGGTGGGGATTTTTGTTTGCTTTATGCAAAAGACGGAGTAATAAGTTATAAAAGAGAAAAGAATGAAAAGAGAGTAATAGTTGTTATAAACAAATCAAAAGAGGAGTTTGAATTTGAAATCAAAAGTCCTATTAAAGATTTTTTTACAAACAAAAAAAGGGAAGGAAGTATTGTTTTACAAAACAATGAATTTATAGTATTAACAAATTAGTATTATTAAACGTTGATTACAAATTATAGCATGAACTAAGGGGATTTTTAATATGGAACTTGAAGTGTCGAGCATAGAAAAAAATAGTTTATTTAAGAATAAAAAACTAGAAAAAATAAATAAAATACAATTAAAAAAGCATGTTGACAATATCTTTTCTAAAAAAAGTAGTGACATGTTAGGGTGGCTTGACTTAGTAGATATAAGTGACAAAGAACTAGAAGAAATAGAGTGTTTTGGAGCGAGAGTTAGAAAAAGGTTTAAAAATTTTGTTGTTCTTGGTATTGGGGGTAGTGCACTTGGAGTTAAGACAATAAAGCATGCTTTTTTTGATTCAATCCATAAAAAAGAAAACATAAAAACTTATGTATGCGACAATATAGATAGCGATGGCTTTTTAAGTTTAATAACTAAACTAGACATAAAGAAAACTGTTTTTAATGTAATTACAAAGTCAGGTTCTACAAGTGAAACCTTGGCACAAATGTCGATTGTGTTAAAGTTATTTAAGGATAAAAAGATTAAAATAAGTGACCATATTATTGTAACTACGACAAAGGGTAATGAGTTATATAACTTTGCTGTAGAAAACGGAATGAAAGTTTTTGATATTCCAAAAGACGTTGGTGGTAGATTTAGTGTTTTAAGCTCTGTTGGACTTGTGCCTTGTGCTATAATGGGGCTTGATATTAAGGCGCTTATATATGGAGCAAAAGAGATAAAAGAAAATGCTAAGAAAATTGATTATACAAACTTATCATACCTTAGTGCTTACATAAATTTTACTGGTTTAGTGGGTGGACTTACAAGTCTTGTATTTATGCCATATAGTGATAGACTGAGTTTGACATGTGATTATTTTGCACAACTTTGGGCAGAAAGTTTGGGTAAAAGATATGATAAAAAAGGTGAAGAAATTTATGCAGGGCAAACACCAATAAAGTTTCTTGGAGTAACTGACCAGCATAGTCAACTTCAACTTTATACAGAGGGGCCAAAAGACAAATTATTTATGTTTTTAAAGGTTAAAGAAAATAATTTTGATATTAAGCTAGATTATGAAATTCCATTTGTGAAAAAGCTTAATAATATCAATTTAAGTAAGCTTTTTGATAGTGAGTATAATGCAACAAGATTGTCACTAAGTGTGCTTAACAAACCAAATTATTCAATAGTTATTGATAGAATTGATGAAAGAAATATGGGTATGCTCATTTTTTACCTTCAAATGACGACTGCTTTTATGGGCGAAATGATGAATATTAATGCGTATGACCAAAACGGGGTTGAACAAAGTAAAATTTACACAAAAGCAAGTCTTGGCTTTGACGGATTAGAGAAACAGAAAGAGTTAATTGAAAGTTTTATAAAAAATCAAAAGTTTATTGGTTGCTAACTAAACCTTAATAAGCTATCATGAATTGCTATATAAAAAGCTTCGTAAGTAGGACTAAATGGAAGATAAAAAACACCTCGATTTTTGGAACAAATTTTGAAGGGAGTATAAAAACAATTTGTTCAATTTCAAGCCTTGCAATTTGGTTGTTGTAATTTTTATATCTAGGAAAATTTTAATTAAATAAAAATAAAAAGAAGTTAAATTAAGCCCTAAAGATATGAAAATAATGCATATGACTAAAGATTAGAGATGTGAAAATTATGCATAAGTCATTGCGTACCATTTATTTTTAGTAAAAAAGGAACTGGCATTTCGTCAATCCTTTATAATTACCCAATTTTATTCTTGGCGGAAGCGGTGGGATTCGAACCCACGTGCCCGGGTTGCGGACAACCTGATTTCGAGTCAGGCTCGTTATAACCACTTCGATACACTTCCAAAAATTTATATAAATTTAGGTTGTAATGACAAAAATTTTAATTTTTCAAAAGCATATTTTAAATAACTTTAAGCTTTAATTTTTAAGAAACAAATTTTATCTCAAGATAATTTCAGAATAGTATTTTATTTACTTTTCTTTTTTTTGTTTGCTTTAGCTATTAAAAAGCAAAATGTATAGGATTTTTACTATGGTTTTTTGTCAAATTAAATCTTTTTGTTTACTTCTTTATCTTAAACTAAATAAAACAAAAAAGCAAGCAAAAGAACGTTTGACATAAAAAGTTCATATTGTTATACTTTTATTACTAATAATACAAGGAAACTTATGGAAAAAATTAATAAATATCTTGACCTATTAAGTCTAGGGCGAAATATTGAAAACATATGTAAAAATGAGGACGAGAAATTGTGGAAAGAAGTTTTTTCTGCAAAGTTTGAATGTTTACTTTTAATTTATAAGCTTAAAGAAGTGTCGCCTTCTTACCTTGTAAAAGAACTTGGAATTGCAAAATCAAACATTGCTAACATTTGTAGAACGCTTGAAGATAAAAAAGAAATTTATCGCATGGTGGCAGATGATGACCGTAGAGTAATCTTTTATGGAGTAACCACTAAGGGGAAAATAAAAGTTGAAAGCTACTTAAAAAAGATTGATGAAATTTTTGAGAGAAAACTTGATAAAGAAAATGAAGAATTGTTAGGTAGTAGTTTAAGAAACCTACTTAGCATATTATATTTAGCAAGGGGAGAAAGATAAAAATGCTAAAATTACATAATTCACTTACAAATAAAAATGACGAATTTAAGGAAATAGAGAAAGGCATTGTTAAAATGTATACTTGTGGGCCTACTGTGTATTACTACCAGCATATAGGGAATATGAGGGCATATATATTTATGGACTCGCTTAGGAGAGTGCTTAAATACAATGGTTATAAAATTAAGGGTGTTATGAATGTAACTGACGTTGGACACTTGACAAGTGATGAAGACAGCGGAGAAGACAAAATGCTTCTTGCGTCAAAACGAGAAAATAAGCGCCCAGAGGAAATTGCTAAGTACTATGCTGACATTTTCTTTAATGATTTAAAAAAGCTAAATATTGATATCCCTGAAAATATAACTTATGCCACAAAATTTATTCCACAAATGATAGAGTTTATTAAAGGGCTTGAGAAAAAAGGTTATACATACAAAATAGATGATGGAATATATTTTGATGTGCAAAAGTTTCCAAGTTATGGGCAACTAAGTCATAAGGATTTAGAAAAGACGGGGAATGCAAGGATTGAAGAAAACGTAAATAAGCATCACCCCTTTGACTTTGCACTTTGGAAGTTTGTTGCACCAAATCACATAATGAAGTGGGATAGCCCATGGGGAGAAGGATGCCCAGGTTGGCATATTGAATGTTCTGCAATGGGGAAGACCCTTCTTGGAGACAACTTTGACATCCACACTGGGGGAATTGACCACAAAACAGTTCATCACGAGGATGAAATAGCACAAAATGATGCTTTAGCGGGGCATAGGGTAGTAAACTACTGGATGCATAATGAATTTTTGCTTGTAGATGGCGGAAAAATGAGTAAAAGTCTAGGAAACATCTATACTTTGTCTGATTTAGAAAAGAAAGGTTTTAGTGCTATGGACTTTAAGTACTTTTGTTTAAATACACACTATAGCAAAAAACTCAACTTTACTTTTGAGGGTTTAAAGGCAAGTAGTAATGGTTATAAAAGTTTAAAAAATTTAATAAGGGAACACAAAAACGGTAATGCAAAAACCGACAGTGCTTCACTTCAAAAATATGAGGCAGAGTTTTTAAACGCAATAAATGACGACTTAAACATTCCTCTTGCTATTGGAGTTATGTTTACTATGCTTAAAGATTTAGACTTTTCAAAAGATGTCTATAATCTAGCACTAAAGTTTGATAAAGCACTGGGGTTAGAGTTAGATAAGGAGGAAAAAGAAAATAAAAATACCATTCCAAATGAAATAGTTGAACTTGCAAAGCTAAGGTTAAATGCCAGAAGAAATAAAGACTATAAAAAGAGTGACGAAATTCGGGATGAGATACTAAAGCGAGGTTTTATCATAAAAGACACAAAAGACGGTTTTGAGATAGAGAAGAAAAATTAGGAGTAGATTACACAAAAAAAGGAGTAAAGGTATGTTAAAAGACATTGTAGAAAAACAAAGAAAGTATTTTTTAAAAAGAGAAACATATGATGTTGGTTTTAGAGTTTTGCAACTAAAGAGGCTTAGACTTCAAATTGACGCGTACTATAATCAAATTTTGAGTGCTTTTGAACAAGATTTAAACAAAAAAGAGTTTGACGTTGTGACTACCGAAGTCGGACTTGTCATGAGTGAGATAAACTATATGATTAAGCACTTGAAAAAACTTGCAAAGCCTAAAAAGGTAAGCACGTCAATTGTAAACTTTCCGTCAAAAGGCTATAAAATTTATGATCCATATGGTGTTGTGCTAATTGCTTCTCCATGGAACTATCCTTTTCAACTTACATTGTCTCCACTAGTTGGTGTAATTGCAGGAGGAAACACAGCTATTATTAAGCCATCAAGAAGTACTCCTCATGTGACGCAAGTGATTAAAAAAATACTAAGTGTTTTTGACGAAGAATACATTGCTGTTATTACAAAAGAGGAAGATATTAACGAAGTATTTAATACAAAATTTGACTTTATATTCTATACAGGTTCTTATCTTAAAGCGCAAGAGCTCGTATCGTCACAGGCAAATAATTTAACTCCTATGGTTTTGGAACTTGGGGGTAAAAGCCCATGCATTGTTGATAAAGATGCAAAGGTCGATTTAAGTGCAAAGAGGATTGCTTGGGGGAAGTTTTTAAATGCTGGACAAACTTGTGTCGCACCTGACTATTGTTTAGTGCATTCCTCTATAAAAGATGAGTTTTTGGAGAGCTTAAAAAAATATATTAATAAATTCTACTATGATGGCGATGAGGTGAGTGACGATTTTGTAAAGGTTATTAACAAACAATCACTTGAAAGATTGCAAGGGCTTATTGATCCAAACAAACTTTATTTTGGGGGAAAGTGTAAGGGTGAAATACTTGAGCCTACTATACTTACTGGGGTTACAAGAGAAGACAAAGTAATGCAAGAAGAGATTTTTGGGCCAGTACTTCCAATTCTTGAATTTGAGGATTTAGATAAGGAACTTGGCATAATTAATTCTCTTGACCATCCACTAGCTTTTTACTACTTTGGAGAGGACAAAGAAACTATTGAAAAAGTTAAAATGTTTTCAGAATTTGGTGGCGGATGCATTAATGACGTTGTAATGCATTTAACAGAAAAGAATTTGCCTTTTGGCGGAGTAGGAAGAAGTGGTCTTGGGTCTTATCATGGAAAGCAGTCTTTTTATACTTTTACACACGAAAAGAGTGTACTTAAAAAGTCAACAAAAATGGATATCGGAGTAAAATATCCACCTGTAAGTAAAGGTAAACTCAAATTTTCTAAACGCATTTTTAAAGTTTAAAAGAGAGGCTTTAGTTGGAAGAAACAAATAGAACAGAGCTCGTTATAGGTAAGAACATTGACAAAATAAAGTCATCACATATTGCGCTTCTTGGAGTTGGTGGAGTTGGCGGATTTGTATTTGAAATGCTTTTACGTCTTGGTGTTAGTAAAATTACAATAGTAGATTTTGACAATTTTGAGAAGAGTAATCTTAATAGACAAATTTTAGCTCTAACAGATACTGTCGGACAAAGCAAAGTAGAGGTGGCGAAGGAAAGAGCAAAAAACATTAATAAAGATATAAAGGTTATTTCAAAAAATATTAAGATTGATGAAAGCAATATTCATGAAGTTTTAAATGAAAAGTATGACTATGTAATTGATGCAATAGATGACGTGAAGGCAAAGGTGGCGGTGATTTTGTATTGTAGTCAAAAAAGCATTCCATTAATTACCTCAATGGGGACTGGGAATAGATATAAAATACCACAATTTGAAGTAACAAATATTTTTAAAACCTCAAATGATGGACTTGCAAGAAAAATAAGAAGCGAGCTTAGAAAAGCTAATTTTAAAGGGCAAGTTGATTGTGTCTATACAAAAGAAATTCCAGAAAAAACTAAGGGACTTGGAAGTGTTGTTTATTATCCTCTTATGTGTGCTGGAGTTATTGTAAGCTTTATTACAAATAAAATTATTGGGAAATAGATATTTTAATAAATTTTGAGTATCTACTAAAAAAAGAAAAGTATCACAAATGCTATGTGATACTATTTTTTATTTTAAGGATTGTAGAGCTTTATTTTCTTATAAAAAATTTTAATTTTATTATATATTAACAATATTATTAAGCTGAAGTTTATTTGAGCTTGGTAGGAATGTTGCTAATAGAATTTGTTTATTTTGGTAAAATTGACAAAATTAAGAATAAATTATTTTCTAGGACTTTTTATCATGTCAAGTTCAATGTAGTCTTTTGTCTTTTCACAAAGTGGGCAGGTCTCAAAGGCATCGTTTAAAAGCTCTGTATGTCCGCAGTTGCTACACTTCCAATCATATGGGGTAGAGCTGGAATATAGTTCGCCTGACTTTAGTTTGTTATACAGTTCGTCAAGCAACATAAAGTGATCTCCTTCAACAAGGGCAATTTTTTTAAATTTATCGGCAATATCTTTAAAACCTTCATCCTCTGCAATTTTTGCAAATGTTGGATATATTGTTGTATTTTCAGATTTTTCATTATTTGATGCAAACTTTATCATAGTTACAATATCTCCATCTTCAAAAGGGTAGCCTGCTTTAATCTCAATATTTTTTACAGGCTTTTTTCCGTGCTTTGCTATTAAATCCCAGAAAACACGAGCATGAGCCATTTCATTTTTGGCTAAAGTTTTAAAGAGCATCTGAATATTTTTCTTGTTTTCTTGCATTGCTTTTTGTGCGATGAATTGATACCTTGCACCGCCTTGACACTCTCCAGCAAAAGCACGTGCAAGATTTATTTTTGTTTGTGATTCTTCAAAGTTCATTTTGTTTCTCCTTTGTTG
Source organism: uncultured Christensenella sp. (assembly GCA_949282135.1). Taxonomy (GTDB): domain Bacteria; phylum Bacillota; class Clostridia; order Christensenellales; family UBA1242; genus UBA7862. The sequence goes on along the minus strand of CASDOR010000021.1, from coordinate 35,493 downwards.
GTAATTTTTGACCTATTGCAAATTTTTATACAAATTCTTAATTAAAATTAAAGTAAAAATTCAAAAAATTATATCTTGCTTAAAATTAGATATTTGAAAGAGGTTTTGATAGTTTTCTATAAAGTTCCTAAAAATTAAGTTTCTTTTTTAAGCATTTAAAATATTTGAACTAAATTATTACAAACTAATGGTGTAATTTGTTTGCGATTTTGGGAGATTTACTTTAAAATATAGAAGGAGTTTGTTATGTTAAATATTTTTAAGTTAGAAAGAAGATATTCCGTTTTTGACGAAAAAACGTATCAGAGACTAATTAAGTTGTTAGAGACAATGACGACTTATACTATGGACTCGCCTACTCATGCAAAATTGACGGACTATTATTATGATAACGAAGCGAATTTACTTGAAAAAAATGAGTTGCTGTTACGTCGCCGTGTGTGGAGACATAGGGCTGAACTTAAAATAAAAAGAAGATATTTTGCGCCAGAGTATTATTATTCTGACAACCTTCGTAGTCATGAAAGAGAAAGAGAAATTGGCTTAAATGATCCATTGTCAAAGCATTACTTTTTTTTAAACAATGCTCTTAATTCAATGTTCTCAAACAATCTTCAGTTCGACCCAGACAAACTTTTTGAACAAATGCGGGTTATAATGGTGATTAAGATTGATCAAGAAAACAGAAAATTATTTGGATACGGTGGCTTAAAAGTTGAAGTAAGGCATGAAAAACTTAAGATTGAAAATAGGCAAACAAGAAGAAAAAATAAGACTGAGATGATTCAGTTCAAGCTTCTTTCTAGTGATGATACATTACCAATTTTTGATGATTTTATAAAAAGAGTTGAGAGGCATTGTAAGGAAATTTTCTATACAAAAGATAGTAAATTTGAAATTGCGTATAGGATGACTAGACCTCTTCCATCAAAAGAAGAAATGAAAAAAAGAATTGAAGAATTAGAAAAAATGCGTAAGCAACAAGAAGCAAATGAAAATATAACAGGGAATAAATAATGAAAGATTATTATGTGATTATTGATTGTGACCCAGGAATTGATGATGCTATGGCAATAATGAATGCGGTCAACAGCGAAAATATTGAAGTAAAACTTATCTCGACAGTGTCGGGAAATTTAACTATTGAAGAGACCATGAAAAATGCTCTTAAACTTACTGAAATTTTTAAAGTTGATATTCCTGTAAGTGAAGGGGCACGTGAGCCTATTAAACGTCAGCCTGTTTACGCTGGACTTGCTCAAGGGACAAAAGGAATGGGAGGGTATACTTTTAAGACTCCAAAGACTAAGCCTTTTATACTAAAAAGTCCAGACGCAATACATTTTTTCTTAAATGAAAATCCAGCGAAAAACACAACAATCCTTTGTATGGGACCAATGACTAATATTGCAAATCTTCTAAAAAAATATCCTGAGGCAAAAGACCTTATTTCTCGTATTGTCTTTATGGGTGGTAGCAAAGATGAGGATGGAAGCACTGTTCCATATAGGGAATTTAACGTGGCATATGACCCAGAGGCGATGCAAATTGTTTTTGACTCTCACATTCCTCTTGTTATGGTGCCAATGGAACTAGGGCATATAGCATATTTTACACCAGAGGAGCAACAAAAAATTAAACGAGCAAATTCGGTGGGTGAAATTTTTTATAAAATGTTTACAAAGTATAACGACTATCACGTGGGGAAACTGGGAGCAGCGGTACACGACAGTTGTTCTGCACTCTTTTTATCTAATCCTGAAATATTTAGGACAGAACAAGCTTTTCTTAAAATAGACTATTATAAAAAAGATAACACAGAATATGGTTATATAAAGTGTGATTTTGGGGCTAAAGAGCCTAATGCGACCGTTTGCGTGGATGTTGAAATAGAAAAATTTAAGAAAATAATTTATGGAAATTTATTTAATTATAATTAAAAATAGCCTTATAAAAGCTTAAATAAACTGATTTGCAAAATCATAAAAGTTATAATAAGTGGTAACTAAAAGAATTAAATAGCAAAACTTTTTATATATTGTTAAAAAGATATTTGAGATTATTGGAGGAGAGGTGAAAGAGGGTAAAGGCGTAAAATTTAAGAAAATTCTACTAAGTATCTTTTGTGTACTTATGCCTTTTTTTATGTTTGCATGTTCTCCAGTAACATTAACTACTAGACAGTTCAATAATGGTATTGTGCAAATGAGTTTGGAATTTAATGTGGAAGGCTTAGAAGAAAGTGACAAGACGAAACTTATTCAAATAACAAATGGATATGTTGACGGATTAAATTCTGCTTATCTAGATAACTTTTATAATCTTTTTTCAAAACAGTATGACAGTTTGTTAAATGGATTTTTAGAGCTTAGTGAAGAGGACAAACTTTCTTTTATTTTGCAAAACTTTTCTAACTTTAGTGTTGTACCAAGTAATTTGAGTGAAACACAAGGTGCGATTAGGGTAGGGTTTACCTTTATGTCTATTTATGCTTATATTTTATACTTTAATCCTAGTGCGTATATGTATGATGAAGAGGCAAATGCTGTTGTTATTAACTCAAAAAATTATGGGTCTTTAATTGATATACCTATTTCCTCAGTAAGCGTTGAAGAGGAGAGAAAACTATTTACTATTGATGTTATTCAAACATGTTCACCTTTTTCATATGACGGAGGGGAAGCAGTTCTACTTGAGGACTTACATTTAAGTAATGGTAGTGGGCACTTATCTGGAGAAAAATTAGTAGACGTAGTTGTTTCTGAGCTTAATTTAAGTGAAACTGAAGCGGAGTTTGTATATAATTTTATCACACCTTATTCTCGTGTCCATTCAGATGGGGAGATAAGTGATACAGAAGATGGAATAATGCACACATGGAATTTAAATGGAAATATTATGGGAGAAATTAAGCTTTGGCGTACAAGTGCAAATCAAGTTTCGTGGTATGTTTTAGGAATACTTGTTGGACTTATTATAATAGGTGTTGGAGTCATAATTATTGTTATTCAAAATAGAAAGAAGAAAAAAGATGGTTTAGAGTTACTTAAAAAAGTAGATGACTTAGTAAATGATAGGGAAAATTAAATATGTCTAAGAAAAAGAAAGAAGAAAGAGAAAAACAAAAAAGAGAACAAGTAAATAAGAAAAAGTATTACGATGCTAAGACCTTACTCTTAAAATATATAAAAAGGTATGGCATTATTTTGCTTATCACTCTTCCAATACTTATTATTTTTAATTATATTATGTCAGAGGAAGTTGCATGGTTTCATGGAGCTGTTAGTTTTTTCATTAATATTGGAATACTTTTGCTTGCTTGTCTTATTGGGCTTGTTATTTTTGTTAAAAAGGATGAGAAAGAAGAGCGAGAAAGTAGTAGTGAAAAAGAGAGAGACCCTTTTGCTGATTAAAAGTCTTGACTAAAAGCAAAAAAAGCGAGATAATTATAGAAACAAATATTTTTATTAAATTTTAAGATTTAAAAATTTTTTAAATATGTTTTGTAATCAAAGTCACATATTAGGTTTAATAAAAAAGGACAAAAGATGGAAAAGAAAAAAAAGACCAATTTAGCACGTGTTACACCTCATAGCATTGAAGCCGAGCAGTCAGTACTAGGATGCTGTTTGCTTGATGAAAATGCTATGTTAAACATTATGATGAATTTGAATATTGACGACTTTTATGTTTCATCTCATAAAACTATTTTTGAGAGCATGCAGTCAATATATAATTCTAACAAGCCTATAGATTATGTGACATTAACAGATGATTTAGAGAGAAGAGGTCTCCTTGACGTTGTAGGAGGCATTGATTATATTTCTGCACTTACAAATATTGTTCCGAGTGCGGCAAATTCAAAACATTATGTTGATATTGTTAAAAGAGATTCCATTTTAAGAAAGCTTATTTCTAGTAGTCAAGAAATAATTGATAAGGCATATGAAGGCGAAGAAGAAAATGTGCTTGGTTTTGCTGAGAAAAAGATTTTTGATATAGCGGAAAAAGAAGATGCATCAAAACTTAGTCCAATTAATGAGGCTCTTGAAAGTGTTTTAAGTAAATTTGAAGAGATAGATAAAAATGCTGGAGTTGTTAGAGGAGTGTCTACTGGGTTAAGTGAACTCGATAGGGTTACAAATGGGCTACAAAAAAGTGACTTAATTTTAATTGCGGCGCGTCCAGGTTTTGGTAAAACAAGTCTTGCAATGAATATTGTCAATAACGCAGCATTATATGGTAAGTGCAGTTGTGCGGTGTTTTCTCTTGAAATGCCAAAAGAACAAATTGCACAGAGAACTTTATGCTCAATTAGTGGTGTGAGTATGCAAAAAGCATTAACTGGGAAGCTAGAACAAAGTGATTGGAAAGCTTTATGGGAGGGAAATAAAAAGTTAGCTGAAGCAAAGATTTATATAGATGATTCTTCACTTAACACTCCAACAGAGATTTTAAGTAAATGTAGGAGACTTAAAAGAGAGCAAGGTTTAGACCTTGTCATGATAGACTACTTACAACTTATGAGTTCTAATAAGGCGAGTAGAGACGGGAATAGACAGCAGGAGATTAGTGAGCTTACGAGAAATCTAAAAATTGCTGCACGTGAGTTGCAAGTTCCAATTATACTTTTGTCACAGCTTTCTCGTGATGTGGAAAAGAGAAAAGAAGACCATAGGCCGGTATTAAGTGACCTTCGTGAAAGTGGAGCAATTGAGCAGGATGCGGACATTGTTATGTTTATTTATAACGCATCAAAATATAGTGATGTTGAGCTTGAAGATGGACCAAATGTTTGTGAAATTATTATTGCAAAGCATAGAAACGGACCTTTAGCTAACATTAAGGTAAAATGGATACCAGAAATTACAACCTTCGTTGATCTTGGCAAAAGTAATGATACAAAGAGCCTTGAAGAGACTGCGCCTCCACCACCAGAGGATTTTTCGTCAAGCGACATAGGTATAGATGATATTGAATATTAGAGGATAAAACATGAAAAAATTAACAGCAAAAGAATTAAGAAAAATGTGGATAGATTTTTATAAAGAGAGAGGGCATGCTTACATTCCTTCTGCATCTCTCGTGCCTGAAAACGACCCTTCAGTTCTTTTTACCACGGCAGGGATGCATCCACTTGTACCATATCTTCTTGGTGAAAAACATCCTCTAGGCAAAAGGCTTGTTGACATTCAAAAGTGTGTAAGAACTGGTGACATTGATGATGTAGGAGATGACTATCATTGCACTTTTTTTGAAATGCTTGGCAACTGGAGTTTAGGAGATTATTTTAAAAAAGAAAAAATTGCGTGGAGTTTTGAGTTTTTAACTAGTCCAAAGTATTTAGATATAAATAAAGACGACCTAGCGGTAACAGTTTTTGCAGGTGACGAGGATGCTCCAAGAGATATGGAGTCCTATAATGCTTGGAAAAGTTGTGGACTTAAAGATTCTCAAATTTTTTTCTTGCCAAAAGAGCATAATTGGTGGATTCTTGCTAGTGGAGTGGGGCCTTGTGGGCCAGACAGTGAGATGTTTATTGATACAGGCAAAAAGAGGTGCTGTGACAGTTGTTCTCCAGCTTGTAATTGCGGAAAATATATCGAAATTGGGAATGATGTCTTTATGGAGTTTATAAAGAAATCAAAGGATGGAGAACTTATTCAAAATCCGCAGAAGAATGTAGACACAGGATTTGGCTTTGATAGACTTCTTTACATTTCAAATGGGCTTGAAAGTGTTTATGATAGTGAGCTTTTTAGACCTATTATAAATAAAATTGAAAAAATAAGCGGTCTTAAGTACAATAGTAGTGATGAGACAAAGAGACATATGAGAATTATTGCTGACCATATAAGAGCTTCTGTTTTTATGATTAGTGATGGGGTTGTTCCACTAAATGTTGAACAGGGATATGTTTTAAGGCGACTTCTTAGAAGAGCAATGAACTCGGCAAGGAATTTAGGTTTTGAGGGCGAGAGACTAGTAGATTTAGTTGAAGTTGTAGTAAACATTTATAAAGATTTTTATAAAGAACTTGAAACAAATAAGACTAAGATTGAAACAGAAATAAGACTTGAGAATGAAAAATTTTCAAAGACTTTAACTTTGGGTATTAGAGAATTTGAAAAAGTAGCTAAATATACAAAAGATGGAGTTTTAAACGGAAAGACAGCATTTAGGTTGTATGATACGTTTGGCTTTCCATTAGAACTCACAAAGGAACTTGCAAAGGAAAAGAATTTAAAAGTTGACGAAGAGGGCTATAAAGAGGCTTTCAAAATTCATCAAGAAAAGAGTAAGGCAAACGTTGATAAAGTGTTTAAGGGAGGGCTTGCAGACGATAGTGTTCAAACAACTAGACTTCATACAGCTGTACACTTACTACAGGCGGCACTAAGGCACATTATAAGTCCAGATATTTATCAAAAAGGTAGTAATATTACTCAGGAACGTCTTAGATTTGACTTCAATTGTGATCATAAACTAACTGAGGAAGAAAAGAAGAAGGTAGAAGATTTTGTTAATGATGCAATAAAGAAAAATATTCCAGTAGAGTGCAAAGAGATGACTTTGGATGAGGCAAGAAATATGGGGGCGTTAGGCATATTTGATAATAAATATGGCGAAAAAGTAAAGGTGTATATTATAGGAGACGTTAGTAAAGAAATTTGCGGTGGACCGCACGCAAAGAACACAGGCGAACTAGGGCATTTTAGAATTGTTAAGGAAGAATCAAGTAGTGCTGGAGTAAGGAGAATAAAGGCGGTTATTGAAAATAATTAAAAGGAGTAGGTATGAGCGGAGTTAAGAAGTTTTTTATATATTTATTTGTAATTCTTGGTATATTTTTGACCATCGTATTAATTTGTTTTGCTATACTTTTCTTTTCTCCGGGCACAGAAATACTTGGATATGAATATGTTAGGCTTACCAACTCTACTGAGAAAAGTATTGAAGTGACCGACCTGTCGGTACAAAATGTACATTCCTTTAAAATAGTGACAAATAACGGTAATGTTAATATTAGACCAAATAGTCAGACTGAAGAAGTTAAGATATTATACAATCAAAATGTGTCAGGGATTACTAGATCAATTACTTCAGATTATTCATTGAAAGTAGATTATAGCACTGAGCTTTTTTCTGAGAACCAAGGGGAACATAAGGCTTTAGTTGTAGACATTACTGAGCCTAGTGGGTATACGATTAAGTCAAACTCTACTATAACGGTACTTTTGCCTACAAATTTCAATTTTAATATAGTTTATGCAAATTCTAATACAGGAAATGTTACTTATGATGCTTTATTGACAAATGAGGAGAAAGAAAGTTTTTATATCAGTGTGTCAGAGTTGTACTTAAGTACTAAAGAGCATGGCAGTATTACTATAAACAATACAACGTCTATACCAAGTGGTAACACTCAAATTAGGAATTATAATTTTGAAACTGTTAATGGTACTGTTAGTTTTTCCTATCCTGATACTTTAGTTGCAGATAGTATGACTTTTACCACTAATTCAGGAAGATTTAACTATACTAATGAAAATAGTGATGCCGCTTTATACTTAACTAATGGGCTTAAAATTAGAGCAAGCGGAAATCCAAGTATATATATAAATAGTTTGCAAGCAAATCTTGAAGTTGAAAGTCAAAATGGGACCTTTAATTTTGGACAAATTGGTAGTGAAGTCTTGCAAAGTGAAGTGCTTTTGAATTTAAAAAATGCTAGCTTTAATGCAAATAATGTTTATGGCTTCGTATCTCTAATCTCGCAAGGGAACGATGTTTCGAATAATGTTAATATTTCCGCACTTAAAAATGAAACGACTTCAAACAACATGTTTCAAGTTGGAAGTGGAAATGTTACGATTGGGACTCTCAAAGGAAAAACTTCTTTTTCAAGCACAAGTGGAAATATTAGTGCAAAAAATATTGACGTTACAAGTAGTATATATGCTTATTCAGACACCGGACAAATTGATATAATGTACAATAGTTATCCTTTTTCAATGGAAGACACAATGGTTGGTATTTTTACTCGTGATGGGGGTGTAAATCTTTCAAATATTAGTGCTAGAATTAATCTTGAGGTATTGGGAACAAATTCAAATAATGATATAAATATTTCTTTTACCGCGATTAGCAAACAAGAAGATTATATTTTTGAAAATCTAATTAATGCTGGTAATAAAAATGTTAATGTTACTTTGATTGGAATTTCTGATGATTTGATTTTTAGGCTTTTTTGCTCAAAAGACGCAGAGTTTAATTCTGTCCCAGCAGGGCGAGTTGCTGAGACGGACTTAGATTATGAGCTAAATGATGATAAGTATTCGATTTATTCTAGTCAGTATAGAATTGGCTATGAAAAACCTACTACTTCTGCGGAATTTTTGGGAAGAGGAAAGCTTTGTATTAACAGTTTAGGGAGTATAAAGATTGTTTTAGGAGAAATATAAGCCTTTGGAAGTAAAATTTTGTTTATTTCTTCGTCTTTATTTAACTTCTGAGATTGTATTCTGTTTTAGGTTTAAAAAATGAGTATATTTTTTAAAGCCTTATTTGAATGCTTTTATGCTTTTACTAAAACAACTTTTTTATGAATCTTAATGTCGATTTTTGACGAATTTTTTGGACTAGGGAAGTGATAAAAATGAAAATGTTACTAAAGAAAAATCTTATAATTTGTGTTTTGTTATGTATATTTTGCTCTTTTAGCTCTGCTTGTAGCAAGACAAATTATTTTTATTTTGAAAGTGATGTTGTTAATATTAATGTTGGACAAAGTATTAATATTTTTGATTTAAAATTTAAGACTAATTTTTCTAATCTCGACAACTACACAATAAAATCTGAAGATAGTGGTGTTGTAAGCGTAGAAGAAAATATAATTGCTGGGGTATCTAAAGGTTCAACAGTTATAACAATTACATTTGATAGTGGCATAGACAAAGTTTCAAGTAGTCTTATAGTAAATGTAAAAGATATAGATAGTGGCAATGAGAATACAAACGAAGGGCAAGAAACAGGGGACAAAAATGAAGAGCCTGATTTTCCACCTTCTGAAACTGGTGAAGAGGAAAACAAGGATAACTCTGAAAATTCGGAAGATTCCTCACCAGACTTAGATACACCTAATGTAGGAGATGGTAACTCACAAGAAGATAATGGTGAAGATATTAAAGATGATAATATTAATAATGAAGACGAAAATAATTCTGAAAGTGGTGACGAAGAAGAGGATGTGATTCAAGAGGGCAATAAAGAAGAGGGCAATAAAGAAGACAATTCTGAAAATGAAGATGGTAATTGGAATTTAGATCAAATTGTAGATAAAAACGCTCTTATTTGTTATATAAAGAATAGAGTTCTTGAAAACAATTCAATAATTTACATAGTAACAATTTGTAAAAGTGGTAATAATTATTCAGATTTCACGTTTAGTGTGCTTGGAGATAATGTTGGCGTTAAAGAACATAATAATATTCTTACTATTAACTGTGATAGTTTAGCTAGGTTTACTTTGGTGATAATAGATAATCTAGACGGAAGCAAAATTGAGATTGACTTTGGAAAATAAAAAGGTTAAGAAAAAATACTTAACCTTTTATTTTTTTATAGTTTTCTAATTTAGATTCCTTAATTAATTCTTTTTTATTTTCAATAAGCCAATCAACAGTATCAAAAATAGTTTCTTCTACAGGCCTTGGCGAAAAGCCTAATTTTTCTTTTGCCTTTGTGTTGTCAAAGTTACAATTTACATTCAGTGTTTTTAGGGAATACGCACTAAATGATGGTTTCTTATGTCTTATTTTGTAATATGCCTCGCTTAGGAGTGCAAAAGCCTTTGCAAACCAAAGTGCTAGTTTAGGAGGTAGTTTTTTTCTACCAATTCGTTTATTTATTATCTCAAGTAGTCTTCTAACTGAACACATTTCGCCACTTAAAATGTAACCTTCGCCAATCTCTCCTTTTGATGTAGCTAGAATTACCCCTTTTGCAACATCTCTAACATCCACAAAGTTGTAGCCCCCCTTGACATAAGCTAGTAATTTTCCGTTAATATGATCAATAATAACTTGTGCTATGTCACTAATCTTATAATCATAAGGGCCTATTATTCCAGAAGGATACACAACTACCGCTTGTAATCCTTCTTTACATTTATCAAAAACATATTTTGTAGCTACCGTTTTGCTTTTTGCATATGCGCCTACAATCTTATTTTCGTCAAACTCAGTAGGCTCTTTAAGAAGAACAAATTCTTTTTCACTAGCAGGTATTGTGTGAACAGAACTTGTATAAACTAATTTTGCACCTTTTTCTAAACATACGTCTGCTACATTTTTTGTTCCGTTTATGTTTACATCTCTAAGTAGGTTATTTTTTTTGCTAGAAACATCAATTATGCCTGCCATGTGTATAACGATATCTCCGCTATTTATGTTTTTTGATAAAAATTCTTTATCTCTTACATCTCCATATTCTATTTCAATGTCAAGGTCTTTTATTGGACTAAGGTCTTCTTCCGGCAGCAAAAGGACTTTGACTTTTTTGTTTTTTTCTACTAACATTTTTACTACTACATTTCCTAGGTGACCAGTAGCTCCAGTTATAACATAGTTAGTCATATTTATCGCCTCCTTGAAAATTATACCCTCTTTAGAATAAGTTATCAACAAAATTTAAATAAATGTGTATAAAATCTATTTAATAATTAACCTTTTTATGTAATGTGACTAAAAGTGTCGTGTCTTTTTATTTATTCTATAGTAATATTAGTGTGGAGGAAAAAATGAAATTTAGTGAAAAATTAAAAAGAATACGAAAGGAAAATTCTCTTACTCAAGAAGAGCTAGCTAGACTTTTATATGTAACTCGTACAGCTATTTCTAAATGGGAAAATGATAAAGGGTATCCTAGTATTGATAGCTTAAGACTTATAAGTAAAACTTTTAATGTCAGCATAGATGAGCTTATGAGTGAGGAAGATATTGAAAATCAAAAATTAATAGAGTTAAAACGAGCAAAAATATTTTATTTTGTTGCGATAGGTTGCTTTTTTATAGCGGTCATTTTTACTTTGCTTGTTTATTTTTTGGAAATAAAATATTTTGCAATAGGTAGTGTTGCTGGGGTCTTGCTGTATATTTTTTTTAGTTATTTTTCTCTCGCAAAATATAAAAGAATAGAAAGAGAACATAATAAAGTAAAATTTGTATTATCAAAAGTTATTGCTTACTTTATTGTACTAGTAGTAATTATAATGTTCATCATACAAATGCTTAGTTGACTCATTTTAAATAGCTAATAAATTTAGTCTTTAGCCTAACTCAGTAAACATTTTAAAGTGCGAAGAAAATATTTTTGTAAAAATTTAATAATTTTGTAAAAATTACTTGACTTATAATTTTTTATTATGTAGAATTACTGCGTGAATAATAAATATTATTCACATACATAGGATATATTCTTAAAAAATCCCAACACTCTGCTCTTTATCAAAAAAGAGTCCTAAAAGATATATTCCTATTTTTGCCCTAATATAGGGCTTTTTTTATTGGAATTATAGTGGTGCAAAAAATAATTTGCATTTAGATGTAATTTTTATTTTCTGAGTATAAAGCTCAAGCTTATTATGAAGGTAAAATTAGAATATTTTAGTAAGAGTTTTTTATATAGTAGTTATTTTTTTGACATGTTCTTTATATTATTTTATAATAATTTAGGAAAAATTATGGAAGAAAAAGAAATGACTTATCAAATTGAACCAGATAAGAAAAAAGAAGAAGTTAGTAATCAGGATGTAGTTGACTTATCTTACGCAAATGGTCAACAAGTCATAAAGGGTGGGGCTTTAGGTTTTTTTATAGGACTGGCCATTATTGTGCCTGGAGTTAGTGGATCAGCGGTTGCAATTATTTTTAAAATGTATGAAAAATTGCTTTACGCAATTTCAAGCATTTTTAAACAATTTAAAAAGTGTGTGAGATTTTTGCTTCCCATTTTAATTGGGGCTTTAATAGGTTTTGTAATAGGTTTTTTTGGAGTTAGAGCATTATTAAATATTTTACCTTTCATTGTTATTTGTTTGTTTGCAGGATTAATGTTTGGGGCCTTTCCGGCCGTTGTTGACGAGGTTAAAGGAAACAAATTAACAGCAAAAAATATAGCTTTATTTATTATTGGACTTTTAATTCCAATAGCTGTTTCCTTAGTGTCGGTGTTTGTTAATGTAAATAGTTTAGACTTATCAAATTTGCAGTTTTATCATTACATATTCTTTCTTGCTATTGGGTTTTTAATTGCAATGACTCAACTCGTGCCGGGACTTAGTGCGACTGCGCTACTCATGTCAATAGGATGTTTTACTCCTCTTATGAATTCGGTAAGCATTGACTATTTTAAAGAAAATCCTATGATATTTTTAGTATATGGATGTTTACTTGTTGGGTTTGTAATTGGTTTATTTGTGGTATCAAAGAGTTTAAATTATATGTTAAATAAATATAGGGTTTCAACTTTTAGTACTATAGTAGGATTATCTCTTGGCTCTATACTTACAATGTTTTTTAATCCTGAGGTGGTGGCGATTTATGAGTCTTGGGCTCAAGGCGGATATATAATTCGGGATTTGATTATAGGTGCTGTTGTTTTTTTACTTGGAATTATTGTGGCATACATGTTTGTTCGCTTTGAAAGAAGAAAAACGAGAAAAAGTTAATTTTAAATTTGCATGATATATTTGTAAAATTATTGTAATATATATGTAATATAAATTAAGGTTAGAGATGAAAGAAATAATTAAAGACGAAAAGTATGGTGAAATAATTTATAACGAAAATGCATGGACAGGGAAAAAGGATTTGTCTATTTCAAATAAGGCTTTAGAAAAAGTTGATAGAAGTACGTTTAAAATGGAAGATGGTAAAGAGGTAAAATTATCTGGGAATTATTTTTCGGGTGTAAAACTAAATATAGATTCTGATACCATTGTTTTGTCTCAAGGGCTAAAGTGGTATGAATATGTATTATCATTTCTTCCATTTATTTTGATTCTAATTTGGGGAAACTCGGTTGCTCTTTGTGAAATTGTACCTATTGTTGGTGGCTTTGTAGGAGGACTAATTAGTGCTGTATTTAGCTTTTTGAATCTAATTATTTTAAAATAGTTAAAAAATATTTGGCTTAAGGTGCTTGTATCGGTTGTGACTTTAGGTTTATCATTCCTAGTTTGCTTCTTAATTGCTTTGGCAATTCTTGGGGCTGTGGCATAAAGCTCAAAAAGGATAAATAGAATTTGTAAAATGTAAACCAATAGAAATTATCTATTGGTTTTAATTTTTTAATAATAAAAAATTTACTAACCTTAATTTATTGCAAATAGTTGTTTACAAAAGTATTAAAGCTTATAATTTTTAGAATAAAATTATTAGAATAATTTATAAAGGCATAGTTTCTTTTATGGCAAAATTATTATATGAGTTTGCATTAATTTATTTATGCATAAGTACCAAATAATTTTAAAAAGTTGTATCTTGAAATTGTAAAAAACCTGTGTTAGAATATTAAAACAATAAATAAATTTGTATTGAAGGATTACTTAGAGTTGAATTTTATTTGGTTTTAAAGAGGACAAAGGGGGTGTCAAGATGATTAATGAAATTATTAAAGAAAATTTGGGGAATTTTAGTGAAAAAGGGTTAAATTATGAAAAATTTAAGAACTATTTAGAAGAAGAGGATTCCAGTGAATTAGGAACAAAAGTGGGACTTGTTTGTAGAGGAGAAATAAAGTTAAAAAATGATACGCTATCTCACTTTAGAGTTGCAGCAAAACCAATAAATGATGCTGATGTTATGTATAGCTTAGTTTTAAATAAACTTGGGATTAAAGCCCCTTCCTATATGCCTCTTGACTTACAAGGTACTACTATTATGCTAAGAGATGATTTTTCAGATGTTAATGACAGCAAAGAGGATATAGATTTAAAAGATTGTTTAGGACATAACATTCCGGCAAAAATTTATAATAATATTATAAATGAACATTGTGTTATCCCTGATCTTAGGCATAAGTTAAGTAATCAAACAAATCCTATCAAAAGATATTTTACTAAAAAAGAAATTTTAAACAGCCAAAAAGGGCAAGAGGGTAAAAGGCCTATTGATGCGGTTTTTAGTGGAGAAGCTGGGATGATAGAACAACATTTTGACCCAAAAGCACTTAATTTACTTGCAAAAATAGGAATTGTCAAATTAAGCATGTTGACAACTAGAAACAGTCTAACATCGAACGTTTATGAGTTAGGAAATGCTGGTCGAGTTAAAGATGTTTTTCCTGTTAAAACAGGTGGTGAAGTGGTTCATAGCCAGGATTTAGCAGACAAAGTTGTTGCACAAGATAAGTTGCACTATCAAACCCAGTTTGCTACAGATAGCTTGAGTCATAAACAGGTAATTAATCAAATAAAGAATAATGAAATAGTTAGCGAAGTTTTAGCTGACAGTGATAGAAGAGCTTTTGTAGAAAAGTTAGGGAATTTAAATGTTTGTGAACTAGCACAAGAGTATAAGGATGCAACTAATTATAAGGTAGATACATTGTACTTGCTATTATTAAAAATTCAAAAAGATAGGGTTTGCGAAGAACTTGTTAAATAATTAAGACATTAAATTAGAATTACGTTTTATAAATAATAAGGTAGGGAAAGAGGAATGATTGATAAAATTATTGAGGAAAATGAAAGAAATTTTACAAAGAATGGCCTTAAATATTCTACACTAAAACATTATATAAAAGATGAAAGATTTTTAAATAGTTTAGGAGTTGTAGAATTTGTTGATGGGTCAATGGGTTACATTAAAAATGGTACAAAGCAAGAGAATGACTGTGATATTTTGCAGAGTTTGCTACTTAAAAAATTAGGATTTAAAACACCTTCATATATGCCTGTTTTAATGAGTAATGGTAATGTTGAACTCATTAGAGATAATATTGCTTTAGACAATAAAAGTTTGATTAATTCAATACTAGATAAAGATACTAATCTTAATGTAAAAATTTCAGATTTTTTTAGTGGCACTTCCCTAGCAAAGGATTATCATAATGTTATGAATGAACTTGTTTTCATACCGGAGCTTAAATTAAGACATGATACAGAATTAAATATACTTCAGAGATTTTTTATTAATAGAGATATAAAAAGAAGTTGTGAGTGCAAACAAGGCTCGAGACCTTTTGATACAATTTTTTCGCAAAATAACTATAACTTGGATTGTTTTTTTACTAATGAGGCACTAAACAAGCTTGTTAAATTAAGACTTATTAAAATGGCAAATCTTAATACAAGCAACGAGTTAAAATCTAATTTATACGTTTTAGAAAATTTAAGAGTTAAGGACGTATTGCCTGTAAGTAGTGGTATAGATAAAAATGAGATTTTATCAATTAAGAGTGAAAAGAATCTAGAAAATCTTACATATCAAACAGAGTTTTCTTCTAAACCTGTGGGACTAAAAAAAGCTATTTCCTTAATAAAAAAGAATGAAACTATTAATAGGGTCTTTGATGAGAAACAACAAAAAAATTTTGCTGAGACTTTGTGGGAAACTAGTGCAATTAGGCTGGCAAATGAATATGCAGATAAAACGGGCTATAAAGTCGATTACTTCTACAAAACTGCAGTTGAAAATCAAAAAAATTTAATTGGTGGGCTGCTTAAAGAGTAGTAATCATAACTTAATGGCGAAAAGAGGAATTTGAATTTTAAATAAAATAAAATTAAATTGTTGGTTAAATAAACTAATGATTATATTTAGGTGAGACGTGCTTAGGCTCACCTTTTTGTTTTTTTAAATATATCCCATTGATATAAAAATTAAAAATTTTTTTAGAAAAGTTTATAATTTTATTTGCATAATAAACTTTATTATGATAATATCTTATTGAAAATGATTTTCATTAAGAAACATTTTCTAAAAAGGAGAAATTATGGAAATAGAATATAATAGAATGCCTTTAATAGGTGATAAGGCGCCAAGTTTTACGGCTGTTACGACTCAAGGAACAATTAACTTTCCTGAAGACTATAATGGGAAATGGGTGATATTATTCTCGCATCCTGCAGATTTTACACCTGTTTGTACAACTGAATTTATGACATTTGGATCTATGGCGGAAGAATTTAAAGCGTTAAATACAGAGCTTGTTGGCTTGTCTGTAGACTCTCTTTACTCTCATATTGCGTGGTTAAGGAAAATACAAGAATTAGAATGGAACGGCAAGAAAAACATTGAGGTGAAATTTCCACTTATAGAGGATATTAGAATGGAGATTGCAAATAAATATGGAATGATACATTTAGGACAATCAAATACGCAGGCAGTTAGAGCAGTATTTATAATAGATCCAAAAGGTATAATTAGAACAATTTTGTATTATCCTCTTTCAACAGGTAGAAACTTTGACGAAATAAAAAGGGTGATTATGGCTCTTCAAAAAGCGGATGCTGATAATGTTGCAACACCTGCAGATTGGAGACCGGGGCAAGATGTGATTGTTCCAACAGCAGGTTCTTGTGGAGTTGCTAAAGAAAGAGTAGAAAACCAAACAGATGACCAATATTGCCTAGATTGGTTTATGTGTTTTAGAAGAGAAAAAAAATAAAGAGGATAAACTTTTATGGTCTGTCATCGTAACACAAGACAAAAGGAGATTGTTTTAAATTATATAGCAACTAGATTTGACCATCCAACAGTACGTCAGATTTATAATGATTTATTAAAATTGAATGAAAAAATTGGCGAAGTCACCGTTTACCGAATTCTTGAAAATTTAACTAAGGAAAATAAGGTATGTAAAATAGTGACTAAAGATAATGTCGCCCATTTTGATTATGTAAGAGATAATCATTTTCATTTAGTGTGCAATCTATGTAATAAAATTATAGATAAACCTATTACTAAGACATTTGATGAGGAGTTTATAAGCATGGTAAAAGGTTTTAAAGTTTTAAGACAGGACATAAATTTTTATGGAATTTGTGATGATTGTTTGAAAAAAAGTAAATAATTAGTTTTTATTTTTAAATTGATCAATATAAACTATTTTTTAGATTCTAAGGAAAGGTACTTAAATTTTTATAGCTCTTTGTATTTGAAGAAAATAATAGAAAAAAGTATTTTTTGAAAAAAGGTTTGACGTGAGCTTGTTTTTTGTGTTACCATATACTGGAAATTGTTAGGGAAGAGATTAAGTGGAAGAAATTTTTTTAGCAAGAAAAGATAAAAATGGTAATACTCAAACTTTAGAAAGGCACTTGCAAAATGTAAGTAAAATTTGTGCTGATTTTTGTAAAAATTATTCCCACATTGCATCCCTGTTAGGACTTGTTCATGATATGGGTAAGTCATGCAATCAGTTTCAACGTAGATTAAATGGTGAAAACAAGAGAGTTGATCACTCTTCAAGTTCCGCCATTTTTTTATTAAAAGAAATAATCGATGTAGAAAATTTAAGTTTAGAAGAAAACTACTACTTTAAATTTGTAATTTTAATGTGTGCTTTTGCCTCGTCTTGTCATCATAAAGGGCTAATTGATATGATTATAAGAGAAGAAAGCGAGTTTGATATTTTATTAGGCAAACTAAAAGACAAGGAGTTTAGTAATAATTATAGCGAGGTTCTTCAAAATGATAAATTGTGTAATCAAATTAAACAACTAGCAAAAAGTGAAGAATTTAATATAGATTGTAAAAGATTTTTTGAAAATTTGGTGAGGCTTCAAAATCTTGAAGGAAACAGTGCATGTAATTTCTATATAGGTATGTATTTTAGATATTTTTATAGTTTATTAATTGATGCGGATAGAACTGACGCGGGAAATTTTGATAATAAAATTGAACATAGGGAGTATAAAGAAGTAGAGTGTGAGAGGCTAGAAAATTTTAATAAGCTTTGTGATAAGTTAGACGAAAAAATTAATTCTTATCCTAAAAATTCTCTTAATCAAATTAGAAGTGAAATTTATAACAAGTGTATTGAGGGTGCACAAAAGACGGACAATCTTTTTAACTTAAATGTACAAACTGGTGGAGGTAAAACTTTTTCAAGTTTTCGCTTTGCACTTGAAAGAATTAAACTTAGAAAAGCAAGTAGAATAATTTATGTCGCACCATTTATTTCAATTATTGAGCAAAATGCAGATGAGATACGTAAATTACTTAAAGAGCTAAATTTAGAGGACATGTTAATTGAAAGTCATAGTAATGTTTTAGTTGAGAAAAAGGGAGAAGAGGAATATGAACCATCAAAACATGAAAAGTTATTTTCTAATTTTAGCGAACCTATAATTTTTACTACTATGGTAGGGTTTCTTGAAAGTGTTTATGGTGATTCTACTCAAAATAATAGACGACTACATAATATGGAGAATTCTGTAATTATTTTTGATGAAATTCAGAATTTGCCTACAAATTGCATTGGCTTATTTAACCTGTTAGTTAAATTTTTATCTACTGACCTAAATTCCACAATTTTATTATGTACGGCTACACAACCGGCACTTTCTAACTTATCCTTTTATAACAAAAAAGAGGACTACTCTTTAATAGAACTTCCAGAGAGTGAGCCGCTTGTCACAAAAAAGTATGATTTTTTAAAGCGGACTGAAATCATTAGAGAAGATAAAGATGAAATGAATTTAATGGAGACAGTAAATTTTGTTTGTAATAAGTTACAAGAAAGTAAAAACATATTATTTGTTGTAAATACAAGAAAGGCGGCAAGAGAATTATTTTTAGCATTAAAAGACAAAGTAAAAACTTATCATCTTTCAACAAATATGTGCCCAGAGCATAGGTTAGAAGTTATTAATTTAGTCAAGAGCAAGTTAGAAGAAAGTAAAAATTTTGTTCTTATTAGTACGCAACTTATTGAGGCGGGTGTAGATTTGGATTTTGAATGCGTGATTCGTTCTCAAAGTGGACTAGAGTCAATTATTCAAGCGGCAGGTAGATGTAATAGAGAGGGAAAGTTAAAAGACGCAGATGGAAACAAAAAACTTGGTAAGGTATTTGTCGTAAAACTTTGTAAAGAACTAGAGAATTTAGATTATTTACCAGAAATAGCTGTAAGACAAGAAAAGTTTAAAGATGTTTGTGTGATAAATAACAAAGATTTGGCATATGACAGCACAATTGAGGATTATTTTAAACGGCTTTATGATGGTGAGAGTAAATCAAAACTGAGTTTTGAAATAAAAAGTGATAGTACAAATGCTGTAGATTTACTAATTGGTAGAGGGCAAAAAATTGAATCCAAATTTAATATGTTGAGGTTTCAGTTTGGGACGGTTTCGTCAAATTTTAAAATGATAAATTCTCAAGACCAAATAGGAGTGCTTGTAAATTATAAAGAGGGAGGAGAGTTTATTAACGACTTAGTTGGTGGTAAAAATTTAAATTTTAGAAATATTCAGCGCTACATGGTAAATGTTTTTACAAATAAATTAAGTAGTTTTCATTGTCAAAATTATTTAGATATGTACTTTAGTTTAAATTATGACAAAGACCTAGGTTTAGTCGAAGATAACAATTTAGAATATAATTTTTACGGAGGAAGTTGTTTATGAAATATAATAAAATTACATACAAAGTTTTTGGACGTAACGCAATGTTTGCTGACCCTATTACTAAGCTTGGTGGAGAACTTTGCACTTATCATGTGCCAACATACGAAGCTTTGCGTGGTATAACGGAAGCTATCTACTGGAAACCAAGTATTGAATGGGTGATTGATAGAGTTAAAATTATAAAGCCCATTCAAACAGAGTCTAAGAACATAAAGTTGCGAAACATTAATGACGAAGGGGTTGGTTTATATAGATATACTTATCTTCATGATACTGAATATATAGTAGAGGCACATTTTGAGTGGAATAAAGATAGGCCTGATTTGGTTGACGATTTTGATGAAAGAAAGCACTCAAATATTGCAAAACGTTATTTAAAAAGAGGTGGCAAGAGAGATTTGTTTTTAGGCAAACGCGAGTGTATAGCTTATATAAAAGAATGTGACTTTGATAGTGAAGAAAGTTACTATAAAGACAGAAATGAAATTGATTTCGGAATTATGTTTCATAGTTTTATCTATCCAAGTGAAAGTAGTAATAAGTTAATTGCAAATCTTAGCCACATAGTTATGAAAAATGGAGTAATAGAGTTTGAAAGACCTGACGAGTGTAAATTATCAAGAGTAGTACGAGAAATGGAATATTCTAAAACTAAACTTGGTAGTGATTTTCTTGACGAAGAAATTGCAAAGGAGGGGGACGCATGAGTTTGTGGTCGGAGTTAAGTTTAACTTATTCAAAAATTGCTAGTGATCCTAGTAATAAAAATTTAGTAGAGGTAGACAAATTTTTACTTGAAGATGGACTCACAATAAACAATGCAGGTATTGAAATTTCGCTTTCAAAGACTGCAGAAGTTGTTGATATAACACTTATTTCAAAAGCATTACAAAAAACTATTTTTCCAGTAACTCCTGATAGTGTAAAACGTTCAGGAGGAGCAATTTCTCCTAACCCACTTTTTGAAAAACTTGATTATATGGCGGGTGACTGGAATTTAATTGTTGAAGATGAAAGCATCTTAGAAAATAAAAGGAATAATTTTGAAGCTTATAAAAAAATTCTAGGCAAATGGGCAAATTTTTCAAAATTTCCACAAATAAAAATTATTTATGAATTTATATCTAAGGCGAAAATAATTGAATTACTTCTTCGTAAATTCTCGTTAAAAGATTTAATAGGAGCGCAGGCTCAAGAGGAAGAAGAGGGTGAGGAGATAAAAGAAAATTTAGAAACAAGCAGTGAGAATGATGAGAGTGAAAATAAAAGTCAAGACAAGCTTGCTATACAACTCTCAAAAGCAAAAGAAAGTAAAAACGTAAAAAAGCTTGCTGATATTTTTGTGAGGTTTAAAGTTTATTGTGATGATAACAGGCCTGAAGTTTACTTTCGGGAAGACATTTTAAGGGAATGGGTAGAAAATTATACTGAGATTTTAGGATTAAAAACTTTAGATGAACTTGATTATATTAGCGGTAGAATAGAGACATTACAATCATTTTATCCAAAAAAGATTCGTAATCAAGGTGATGGAGCAAGAATAATATCGTCAAATGATAAGACAATTCGTACTTTTGGCGGAAGATTTAATCCTAAAGAACCAGAGCAAGTGGCAACACTTGGTCAAAAATCTATGCTAGAGGCACTTTACGCTTTAAGTTGGCTTATAAAGAATAATCGAGCATTTAATTACGATGGGTTAGTTGTTCTTTCCTGGAGTGCTGAATTTATTGAAGAAGCAAATATATACAATATGTTTAGTAATTACGAGGAAGATGGTAAATATGTGTTTAATGTACCAAGTAACAAAGTAACTACTTCACTTGTAATGTATGGTAAAAGAAGCAAGGGACTTGATAATTTTACTAGCCAGCATAAAGTTAATGTTTTAGTGCTTGACGGAGAGTCAAAAGGAAGAATTTCAATTTGTTATTATAACGAACTTGACAGTACAAAATATTATCAAAATCTTGAAAATTGGTGTAAAACTCTGTGCTGGGAGTGGAAAAATTTTAAAACAAAAGAGTTTGAAATTCGCACGCCTAACTTCTATCACATATACGATTTAATCCATAGGGAAAGTAAAGAAGATAAAAAGCTGAAAAAACATTTCTTTAAAGAAATTTTACCTTGTGTTATTGAAGGAAAAGCCATTCCAAGATACTTTGTAAAATCTGCTTTTAAAAAAGTGTGTAAGCCTGAGTCTTTTAGGGATTACTTCGATTGGCAAGAAAATATTTGTGTTGCGTGTGCGATTTTTAATAAATTTTATAAAAAGGAGAAATATATGAAATTAGATACAAATGAAACAGATAGAAGTTACTTGTTTGGTAGACTTCTAGCGCTTGCAGAAAGAATAGAAAATACTGCCACAAATTATGCAGGACAAACGAATGCTGAAAGACTTTTTACAAGATTTACAATGAGACCTGGACAAACATTTAGTACTTTACAAAAGCAACTAGTTCCATATTTTGATAAATTATATGGAAATGGTAAGGCAGGACTTGCAAACTATTTTAAAAATCAAATTGCAGAAATTTTAGATAAAATGGGCAAAGAAGAGTTTACAAGCAATAAAGCATTAAATGAAATGTTTATATTAGGTTATTATGGTCAGCGTAATTTTAGAAAAGATATAGAAATGGAAGAAGAAAATGATGAAAACAAAGGAGAAGAATAAAAATGGAAAAACTACAAAATAAAATTGATTTTACTTTAATTTTTGAGGTCAAAAATGCAAACCCTAATGGTGATCCTCTAAACGGAAATCGTCCAAGGACAAACATAGAAGATTTAGGCGAAGTTTCAGATGTGTGCTTGAAACGTAAAATAAGAAATAGACTACAACAAATGCAAGAAAAAAATCCTACGCAAGGTGGAAATGTTTTTGTACAATCTCAGGATGATTCAAATGATAATTGCAGGTCATTATCTGAAAGATTTTCAAATCTTTTAAAAGAAAATAACATAACTGTAGGTAAAAAGACAACAACTGCAGATATGGAAAATATTAGAGAATTGATAAATAAGCAATGGATAGATGTGAGGTCTTTCGGGCAGGTTTTTGCTTTTAATTCAATTTCTGGATTTAGTTTAGGCATTCGTGGAGCTGTTTCTATTCAATCTGCTTTTTCTATTGATCCAGTTGAAATCGAGTCTATTCAAATTACAAAATCTGTTAATAGTGATTCCACAGAGGCTGGCAAAAAATCATCAGACACTATGGGTGCAAAACACAGAGTAAACTATGCTTTGTATCGTACAAATGGAAGTATTAATCCGCATTTTGCAGAAAAAAATGGTTTTTCCTGGGATGATGCAGAAAAAATAAAATATGCATTATCTACATTATTTGAAAATGATATTTCGTCTGCTAGACCAGAGGGAAGCATGCGAGTTGTTAAACTTTTCTGGTGGGAACACAATTCTGCATCTGGTAACATTCCAAGTATTGATTTGTTTAATTCTGTAATTGTAAAGAAAAAGGAAGATGTCGACATCCCAACAAAATTAGATGACTATATTATAGATAATCATGAAATCGGCAATGTAAATTGTGAAATTATTGTGGATAAAAAGTAGTGGAATACGAGATAACGCTTAATAGCTTAGAACATTACATGTTTTGTAAATATCAGTGGTGGTTAAATTATGTTGAAAATGAGTGGTTAGACAAGTCTCACCCCACACGGGGTGAGCGAATTGAAACGACTATATAGAGATACACGAAACAAATGCACAGTCTCACCCCACACGGGGTGAGCGAATTGAAACGAGAGAAATAAGAGAAATCAAAAGAAAAGAAATGTCTCACCCCACACGGGGTGAGCGAATTGAAACTTGACAAGCCACCAAACGCCAAAAGCAAGTACTGTCTCACCCCACATGGGGTGAGCGAATTGAAACAATGACATGCCAGGTACAAAAATTAATCTAGTGGTCTCACCCCACATGGGGGTGAGCGAATTGAAACGTTGCAGAACTTAGCGAGAAAAATAAGGATGTCTTGTCTCACCCCACATGGGGTGAGCGAATTGAAACAGTATAGAGTGCGGAGCCACTCATTCCCTCTTTGTCTCACCCCACACGGGGTGAGCGAATTGAAACAACTCACTTAAACCAGCAACTACGCCACTTACTGTCTCACCCCACACGGGGTGAGCGAATTGAAACGGGGTAACCAGTCCAGACGCAAGACAACAAAGGTCTCACCCCACACGGGGTGAGCGAATTGAAACCTGTGTAATATTGATAGTTTGCAAACATTTATAGTCTCACCCCACATGGGGTGAGCGAATTGAAGCACTGCACTTGCAATGCCGACTACCGCACAGAATAGTCTCACCCCACATGGGGTGAGCGAATTGAAACATGAAACAGTGCTTAAAAGTTTAGCAGAACAAAGTCTCACCCCACATGGGGTGAGCGAATTGAAACACATCATTACCACAGTTGTTCCTTATGCACCAGTCTCACCCCACATGGGGTGAGCGAATTGAAACAAAACAAAAATTAAAAGAGTGTGAAATTTTTAAGTCTCACCCCACA
This sequence comes from uncultured Christensenella sp., assembly GCA_949282135.1. GTDB lineage: Bacteria > Bacillota > Clostridia > Christensenellales > UBA1242 > UBA7862. The sequence continues at coordinate 11,303 of CASDOR010000021.1, read as the reverse complement.
TGGGGTGAGCGAATTGAAACATTTCATGTCTTGGCGTAGAAGAGGTAGGATAAGTTCTCATTCTGCATGGGGTGAGTTGATTGGTATGATTGTTAGTTATTTGGCTAGTTATGGGAAATATTATGTTAACATAATTTATGTTTTGTATTAAATTTTATGTAAACGTAAAATATTCTGTAGATACAAATTGATTTACAAGAAAAAAGCCACCCCTTAAAAGGGGTGACTAATATATGAGGAGTCTACGTGCGAAGGCCAAACGTTCTCCTCTGTCCACGCGAATTCACCGTGGCTCCCACTCGCCGTGGGTATGGCCAAAATCATAATAACAAAGGGAGGAAATTATGTCAAGTGTAAATTATAGTTTAAATAATAGAGGTGTTAGGCTTATCTGAACTCCGGAGGCTTGGGTAAAAACTAAGAATGTATGGTATGTTTTAAGTCTGGCGGAGCGGTTTATTAGAAAGACAAATATTAGTTTTTTAGATTTAATTATCAAGATTGTGGTTTTGTTAAGAAAAACTAGAGGTGAAGGTTATAAATGTAAAAGGCTAATTTTGAAATATGCAGATCAAAGGCTTACAAAAAATGAGCGACATAACACGAGTATAAAACTTTGGTTATGATTACAGGGCACCGAAACTTAATTCGTTTTTCTCCCAACGTTCTTTTAAAGAATAAAATATATTTCTATCTCTGTCAATTTACCAAAAAGATTTAATCAAGGAAGGGACAATAGAAGAATTTGAAAATCTTTTTGAGGGGAAAATAATAAGAAAGCATAAAGGTTAATTAAAGTTTTCAAAGAAATTTTAAACAATTTATAGTTCTAAACTAGAAAATAGGCTTATGATGTTTTTTCAACTGTTTGTTAAAGAAATGGTTATATTGATACATAGCTTTATAAATATAAAATAATTCTTATTAGTTATTTAGAATAAGTAAAGTATTCTTAAATTTCATAGATATTTTTATTGTAACCACAATCCCGCATGAGTGGTTGCAATAAAGGCTATTACAAATAGGAAGTTTTTTGGCAGTTTAAATAAAATAATTCATTATATTCGAATTATTTACTTTATTTATGCTTTTAATAAGGCAATAAATTAGTTTTTATTATCATATCAGAAGAGACTATATTTGTTGCAAAAACTAGAAATATGCTTGCAAATAAAATTTAATTCTACAAATAAAATCCTTTAAAACAAACATTTGCTTTAAAGGAATTTATGAATTTGGAGCGAATCACATACAAGTTACGAACTTCGTTCTCTTTCTATAAATATTATATATAAATTATTATTAAAATTCAATGGGAGCATAGAGAATTTTGTTATTTTATAGTATAATATATAAAAGTTGAGTTTAATATTTTAATAAAGTAAAAATAAAGGAGCCATAAAGTATGAATGCTAATTTATGAACACAATTAATAATGGCAATAGTTCCTGCTCTTATCACAGGTATAGGAAGCTTATTTATTGCATTAAAAAAATGTAAAAGCGAGATAAAAACATTAGAAGTAAATAATAAGCACGAAATTGAAAAATTAATGAAACAACATGAAATAGATATAGAAAATCTAAAGGAAAAGTATAAGTTACAATCTGAAGCAAAGTAACAGGAACATAATTTAAAAATAAAGGAAATGAAAATCGAATGTGAAAATGAGATCTTAAAAAAAGAAAAAGAATTTGAAAATCAAGCTAAATATGGTGCAATGGGTGATATTTTCAAAGGAATGTTTTCATCTCCTGAATTAAAAAAAGAGATTGACAAAAAAATAAAAGAAGAATTTAATAAAAATAAATAGGAGAATAACTTATATGAGTAAATATTATGATAATATTAGTGAAGAAATAAAAGATTATTTTAAAATTTTAGAGCCTGATTTCCCAGAATGGTTAAACGAATACATAGATACAAAAGAATTATTATCGCAACAATATATTAGTGGTACTTGTGGTACTATATATTCTGATTTATTTGAAAGTGATTTTTTCTTTTCAAGTTTAGATCATTCTATAGCAGTTGCTCTAATTGTTTGGCATTTTACTCATGATAAAAAACAGACTTTATCTGGGTTATTTCATGACATAGCCACACCAGTATTTAAACATTGTGTAGATTTTCTAAATGGGGATTATATGACACAAGAATCAACAGAAGATTTAACCACAGAAATGATTAAAAATTCTAAAGAAATAATGACACTATTAAAAAGAGATAAAATTAATATAGAAGAAGTAGACAATTATCACTTATATCCGATTGCAGATAATGACACGCCAAAACTATCTGCTGACAGATTAGAGTATTCTCTTTCAAATGCCTTGTTTACGTATAGATTGTTAGATTTTGAAAGTATTAAAGAAATTTATGATGATATAGAGATTCAATCGAATGAAGAAAATGAAATAGAGTTGGGTTTTAGGACTAAAAAAATAGCTAGAAATTTTGTAAAAGTTACAAGCAGATTATCTGTTATATATCGTGAAGACAGAACTAGGTATTCTATGCAGTTACTAGCAGATATTCTAAAAAGGTTAAATAACGAAAACAAAATATCTAAAGAAGATTTATATAAATTAAAAGAAAGTGATGTAATTAGTATTATAGAAAATTCTAAATATAATAACATATTTAATATTTGGAAAAATGCTAAGAAAGTAAAAATATCAAAAAAAGAACCTAAAGATGTTTACTATGTACATCATGGGGCAAAAGTTAGGTATATTGATCCATTATTTAATGGCAAAAGAATTTCTAAATGCTGTAAAATTGCAAATAAATTGATAGAAAATAATTTAGCCTATGGCATGAACAATTATGTGTATTTAGATTTTAATTTTAATGATTAGAGGGTTATGGGAAATTCCCATAATAGAATTTGTGTGGGAGTATAAATTAAGTGCTGGCTAGGACATAAAATTTAATTTATTCTTATAAGGTTTTAGAGATAAATTATAAAGGACTGCAATTTTGCAGTCCAGTTTTCATTTTACAAATAAAACTTACGAACCTTTTACAGTCCGTAAGTTGTTTTTAAATGGGGCTGGCGACGGGACTCGGACCCGTGACCTCTGCCTTACCAAGTTTTGAATATTTAAGATACGGAATTGAACTTAATATTATTAAAAGCCCTATAAATAAAGGGATTGAAGAATTGATTAAAGTGTAAATGGTTGTCAAAAAAAGACTAAATTGACAACAGTTGACAATAAATGCCTATTTTTTAGGGGTAAAATGCACTTGTTTTATTATATAAAATTGCCTAAAATAATCTAAAATCAAAAATATTTGTTGTCAAAATTAATGTCCTATTAAATATTTAATTGTCAAATATGAGATATAATAATATAAACTATGTGATGTTAAAATTTTATTAGCATAAAATTTTAATAAATTCTATCGAATTTGTGTGCTAACGCACACTCATCACTTAGTATGTATAAACATCAGCCTCACCCTTGCAAGCAAGTTCGGCTTCCCATAATATAAATTATTAAATTCATAAAAAATTTATTTTCAAAAATGTTCTAAAATATTTTTTATAATGTATTTAATTTTGATTTGTTGATTTTTTTAATATTTTTTATATAATATATAATATAATTGATTATTCACTTTAATTGCTATTAATGGTTGTTGTTAACTATAATAATACGGAGAAGAAAAATATGAAGAAAAAATTTTTAATATACGTATTGATTTTTGTTTTGATTTTGCCATGCGCCATGCTTTTAAGTGGATGTTTTTTTGATGATAAAGAAAATGATCAAACAGAAACTTCACAGGCAAGCACTACAACTATTAACTTTTATTATCAAAATGGAAATGACCTTAAAAGGTCAATCAATGTAGATTTATCTACTACATATTATTGTGAAATTGGTATTGAAAACGCCAATTTTTATGAAACTAGTGGTTATTACACGGAAAAAGATGGTCAGGGTATTGCAGTGTATGATGTGTTTAATAATTATACTCCAGCTTTCAAGTCTTTTTGTGAAGGTAAAACAGTTGTTAATGTTTACGAATACAAGGTTGATAAAACTTATAAATTAACACTTGTCTACAATGGCAGAACTGAAAATAGAATATGTAAAGTAGCAGATAATATTTCACTGCCCGGAGGCAATAAATACGGATACAATTTTGAGGGATGGAGCGAAAGTCCAAATGAAGATTTTTTTACCATTGAAAGTATTTATGCTGGAAAATATACAGATGATGTTACACTCTATGCCATATTTAAACCGATTTCATTTTATATATATTATTCAACAATACCAACAAATTCTGAATATTGTAATATGAGTAAAGAAGTAACATATGACGAAATATTAACAATAGAAAAACCATATACAGATGGTTATTTATTCCACGGATTTTATACAGAGCCTAACGGTCAAGGTGATCAGATTTGTGATGAAAATTGCCAATTTAAAATAAACTTTTTACCAGAAGATGGAATGGATTCTATATATATTTATGGTTATTTCACGGAAGCTCAGACTCAACAAATCATTTATGATAACATTAACATAGATAATACTATGACTGTTAGATATAGAGGATATTACGCTAATGATGATGAAAAGGAGTATGTTGTTAGATATAATGAAGGAGACACTATTGAATGTATTGAACCAGAAAAAAGAACAGGTTATTATTTTGCAGGCTGGTATACAACGCAAAATTCTAGATATAATTTTAAAAAATCAACTGAAAATCAAAAATTATTAATTTTAAAAGCAAAGTTTATAAAAACAGACAATTCGCTTTTTTCAAATGTTATAAATAATGCAAAAATTCTAAATATGGAAAATTTAGCATACGAGCAACCACACGCATATCCATATGTTTATGATTGTGAAGATGGAACAGTTAAATTTAGTGCAAAATTTCAAATTTATACAGATGATTGTTCGGCGATGTTATCAGTTACAGTTAACGGTGCACTTGCATATAGTCAAGAAATATACAATAAAGAAACAGTTAGCGGAAGTTTTAATGCAAAAAGAGGAGATAAAATTGTATTTTCAAGTTATGTAACAACAAACGCATCAAATGGTGCATTGAAATTGCATTTTTCTAATGATGTAGAAACCATAGCCAATTCGGTTGTTACTGTGGAAAGACCAGATGAATTTATCATGACTGTTACAGAAGCGAATAATTTTGAAATTGAATTTGCGGAAATTGAAGGTAAAACATTTATGGGTTATTATACGGGAGAAAACGGAACTGGCGAACAAATAACTGATAACCTTGGAAAATCTCTTAAACCATGGGTAATAAAAGAAAATAATCATTATTATAAGCCTTATGAAGATTATATAACAGATGAAGATGATTATGGATTAAAATTATACGCATATTATATATAATAAAAGAGAATCCATTAAAAATAATGTTATGTTTTAAATTGCTTGATTTATTTATATTTTTTGTATATACTATAAACAGTTATACATTCTTGTATTAATCATTAACCGATTTGCGTATAACACAAGGAGGGAGTTATGAAGAAAAAAATATTAATGCTAGTAATGGCTTTTGCTATTATTTTGCCAGCGGCATTTCTTTTAAGTGCATGTGGAGAGAAAAACAATCCAAAGGTGATTGCACTTGATATTGTTGAGACAGAAGGCAATATAAACCATTATGATAGTTGGTATACAGAATCAATTCAATATGGTGAAGAATTTAACTTAAACGATTTTAAATTGTTTTTAAGATATGATGACAACACAAGTAAAGAAGCTCAGGTAAATGATCCTAATTTTTCTGTTAAATATTATTATACAGGTTTAGGTTCTGAACAAACAGAAATTGCAGACCTGACCAGTTTAGAAATAGGTACTTACACTATTGTTTATAGTTATCTTGATAATGCAAATACATTTAAAGCTTTTGTTTATTTTGATGTGGAAAAAGCAGATTATGTAAATTCATATTCTTTAAGCTTATCTCAAAATAATATAAGATATGGTGATGCTTTACCTGAAATTTCAGTAATTCCTTCAACAGGAGAAGTTGTTGAACATGGTGTTAGGTATTTAAATCAAGAACAATATGATGAATATTTAAGTTTGTCAAAAGATGAACAACAAGAGTTTTTATCAAACACCGATCAACAAGTTTATGACAATTTTTATGGGGATGGGGTAATTGGCGAATATTATATTTATGCTGAAATAACATCAGATAACTATAACAATAAATTTTCAGAACCAGTTAATTTAACATTAATCCCTGCTACAATCGAGAAAGCTGAAAGTGTGGAGGAAGAGATTGTTACTGCAATTCTTGATTATAGAATCACGAACGAAGGCGTTACAACCGGAGCTGTTCGTCTGGGAGATATTCGAATTAATGATTTCTATGCGAATGTTCGTTATGTAGATAAATACGGAAATAATGTTGCTGGTTCTTTGCAATGGAGTAATGAGGTAAAAGACTTAGAAGTGGATTACTCTCATAATGGGCTAAAATATAGAGTTATGTTTGTTCCTGCAAGTGAAAATTATGTTCCTATTGAATATGGTAATGTTGAATTGCAAGTTGTAAAAGGTGAAATTTTCTATCAAGAAACTTCAGACGACATAACTTATAATCCAGATTTGGAAAACAAAACATTCACAATTTACAACAACCGTGATTTATTTAGACCATCAAAATTTATTGATGTTTACAAATTTAACGGATCGTCTTGGCAAAAAATAACTGCTGATGAAGGTGGAAATTACAGTTTATTAGATACAGTTGATATGCAAGCAGGTGAGTATAAGTATCAACTACGCTTAAAAGACACAACAAATTTTGTGTGGAAAATTGATGGTGAAACTTTGTCGTCAGACGATATTGAAGTTGTTAAAAAAATAAACAAACTTGCAATATCCCCAAGTTTTGAGCTAAACACTGCAAGTTTTAATGCTGATGGTTATGCGTTAATTCCATTTAATAATGAAGATGAAAGACTTACAAACTTTAAAGTCGAAGCGGTAAATAAAGAAAGTATTTCTCTTTCTGGAAATTATTTTAAAGGTAGCGCAGAGTTTGTAGAAATTGAAGGTCAAAAATATATCAAGTACACTCCAAGTGGTTTGTATTCATCCGATGGTACTGAAAATAATGGATCTGACGCATTTTCTGCCCGTGCATACCTGAAAATATCAGCTGATCCTATTAATGATAATTATTCTTTTGAAGCCCGTGAAACGAGTGTCTTTATTAGCAGATTAAGACCAGGCCCAACTCTTGAAGAAACAGCATCAGAGCCCATTGAATTAACCACTGGGAAAACTTATAGAGAATGTTTCACTTTTATGTTGCCAAAGGAAAATGGAACTTATAATTCAACAAAAATAAATTTAGACGATGTTGTTCCAAATGTTCTTTCCCAAACACAACTAACACTTTCTTTTACTTCTAATAGTCCAATTTATTACAGCATTAATGCATTAACTTTTAATGTTGTTTTAGCAGATGTTCAAGTTCTTGACGTTGAAGGGAATTATAATGAAGTGAATTACACGGAAGATATGGTACAAGAAAATCCACCTGCTTATATTAAACATTTAAGCGCTTGGATGGAAATAGGAATGGAAACGACAGCTCCAAATTATTCCGCTGATATAAGAATAGACTATAAAGACAGTGAAAATAATTTGAAATTTGTAGGATCGGTCAATAATCAATACACCGATACTGCAACGTATTATAATTTTACCACTGACACCACATTAAATCAAGGTGACAATATATTTACTATTAGGGGTGATGTCGATACGAGTGGAACAGAAAATAATTATTCTATAACAAAAAATGGCGTTCCAGCAAACTATGTAATTAATGAAGAATTAGATCAAATGATAATAACTGCTTTAATAATTGATTTGCCTAATAGTTCTATGCAAAATGAACAAAAGGTTTTTTATGTAGCAGAAGATGATCAAAATATTAAAATTAAAATTGAAATCACAACTACAGAAGGAGATTCAGTGGAAGTATATTATGTGTTTGATGTTGATGGCAATTTTGTTGGTCATAAAGTTTCGTATACAAGTGCCGATGGCGTCAAATCATATTCAATTCAAATAAAATTGATATCTGAGTAAAAACCTAGTAATAATTGAATAAAAAACTATAACATAAATGAAGTGACCCCTACGGGGCTCACTTCATGTTTTAATGGCTTTTTGGACAAACATTATTCAACCTAAAATAGAAAAAAAGTTGATATATGACAATGTTGCTTGTAGAAAAGGAAAAGGAACATTGTTTGGTCTAAAAAGATTGGAATAATTTTTAAGGAATTACTTTTATAAATATGGAGAAACGGGATATTTTCTAAAATGTGATGTAACAAAATATTTTCAAAGTATAAATCACGAAATTTTATTAAGAAATTTATCAAAAACAAATCTAGACGAAGAAGATTTATATATTGTAAAAACAATTATAAGTAGCAAAAATCAAGAAACAGGAGTTGGGCTCCCTATTGGAAATCAAACAAGTCAGTGGTTTGGATTATTTTATTTAAACAGTGTTGATAGACTAATAAAAGAAAAATTAAGAATTAAATATTATGTTAGATATATGGATGATATGATACTCTTGCATCACGATAAAGAATATTTAAAATACTGCAAACAAGTTATTACAGAGTTTGTTGAAACGCAACTAAACTTAAGTTTAAATAAAAAAACTCAAATTTCTAAACTTAATAATGGAATAGATTTTCTTGGATTTAGAAGTATTTTATTAAAATCTGGTAAAGTTATTCGCTTGCTTAGAGGTCAAGCAAAAGTTAAAATGAAACATAAATTAAAATTATTAGGAAAATTAAAACAAAATAATATAGTTGATGAGGAATTTATTAACAAAAGATTAACTGCTTATAAGGGATATTTATGCCACGCTAACTGTTATAAATTATTTAAGACATATAGCAAAAAGAATGGTTTATAATAAAATTATTATAAAATTCATATAGCGTATTGTAAAACTTTTTAAAATATGTTATAATCTTCCTAATCAATAAGGAGTAAATTATGGATTTAGAAAAATTTATTTTACCAACTAAATTAGATAATACTGACGAGAATCAAGAGAGTGGAAATAAAAGGTTTCAAACAGAAGATTTGATTTATTTAGATTCTTATAATGAAGTAGAAGATATTTCAGTGGGTGTCAGAATTACTTATCCAACAGACTATGCTATTATGAATAATGCCCTAATGACCTTTTCCATTCAAGGTCCTAAGGACCGAAAATCTTGTTGGACTTGGCTCCGCTCCGCCTATTTATCAAGCAAAGTTGACAGACTCAGACCCGACGGCGGCCTTGGTTTCAGCTTTGTACACGAAACTGATGGCGGGCTGTGCCCAGCTTTGCACCTTAACCTTTCATCTGTTATCTCCGCGCGAAGCGCGTCGCGTGATTTTTTTAGAATTTCTGAGATTAAAACTAAAGGCTCGGGCAAATATCACACCATAGAATTTGGAGAATATCCAAAAACATATGTTGGAGATAGAAAAAATAAAGAACTTGAAAAACTTTATTCTTCTAGAAGACTTGTTTCAACTGGAAAAACATATACAGGAAGAATAGATAACGACGGAGAACTTACTTCACATTCTGAATTTGAGTATGAAGGTCAAAAATATGTTAGAGTTTTAACAAACAAATATGATGATGACAGTGAATATAGCGATGGAACGATGGCTCCAGAAGATGGAACTTATATGTGGGTTCGTGTTGAACCTATTGTATGGAAAATAAGGAATTGGGATGAATTACCTAAAGAAATAAGCCCGACTGGTTCTGGAAAAGCAAAATTTATAGACATCAGAACCGACGAGGCTATAATTTCTGGAATTCCATTTTATCCTGATTATGACGATAAAAATTGTTCAATGTGGCAAAATAGCACAGTTCGTGGATATTTAAACGGAATAAATGTTAATAACATTAAAACTAATGGTAATACAAGTTTTACTGCTTCAAAAGGTGGGAATTTTACAGGCAAAAATAACTTTCTAGCAGAAGCACTTAATATTCAATTAAGTAAAACCTTAAAAGTAACTGATGAAAAGGTTTTAGAACCCGAAGTAGAAATACCTGCCCACCGTAAATCTAGACTTGAAAAACTAAACCCAGACAAAACACCTATTGCTTCTCGCAGAAAAATGACGGACACTGAAATGATTAAAAGTTGGATAGACGCTGGGCAATCTGTGCTACTCCGCGGTCCTTCTGGAATTGGTAAAACCGAAAGAATTAAAAAGTTATATCCAGATTTAATTTATATAAAACTTACAAACAATATGTTCCCTGAAAAAGTAGTTGGCTCTATGAATTTACAAACTGGTCAGTCTATTCCACCAGATTTTGCAAAACAAGCACTTATGGCTTGTGCCACTGACGATGAAAGAAAGTTAATAAAAGAAAATATCCAAAATCTTTATGACCTTGCTGACACAATATATGAGCGTTCAAAAAGTGCAACTGGAAAAACAGTTATAATGCTTGACGAACTTTTAAATGTTAAGCCAGCAGTTCAATCTCTTGTATATACTCTTGTTTTAAATAAACTTGTTGAAACAGGAAAAGGATTAAAACTTCCTGCAAATACTGTTGTAGTTGCCACTGGTAACCAAAAGAAATACTCTGCTGTTGCTGAAGATTTATCCGAGCCACTTGAAAAAAGATTTGACCACATTTTAGATATGGAGCCAAAAGTTGGCGAATGGATATATGAGTTTGCAATTCCTTCTAAAATACACCCATCTGTTATTGGATATATTTTCTCAAAATATCAAGAAAATCGACGTAGTGAAGAAATAGAAGATATGGGATATTTCTACGAAGAACCAGAAGTTGGTGAAGAAAATTTAGATAAAAATGGTTGTCGTGGAAGAACAAATGACCCTCGTGGCTGGACATCTATTTCTAACACTCTTTATGCATTTGAAGAAGATTTGAAAAATGGTAAATTTGTAGGAAAAGATGTTGAAACACTACTTAGGGCCTCAATCGGTTCAAAATTGCGTGAAGAATGGGCGGAAGAGTTTTTTGATTTTTATAATCACCCTACCCTTACCGTTGAAGAAATAGTTGAAAAGAGATACACTCAAGCAGACATTCCAACTGATATTAACGAAAAATTCGCAACTATGGCAGGGCTTCTAAATGCAACCCCCGAACAAGTTGGCGTTTGTAGAGAATTTATACGCAAACATTGCGATCCAGAATATTTGTCTGTCTACGACATCTATTGGGCTGGTAATGAT
>CASDOR010000020.1 GCA_949282135.1 uncultured Christensenella sp. | reverse complement strand
GGTCAGAGTTTCCTCCATTGCCCAATATTCCTTACTGCTGCCTCCCGTAGGAGTCTGGACCGTATCTCAGTTCCAATGTGGCCGATCACCCTCTCAGGTCGGCTAACCATCGTAGTCTTGGTAGGCCATTACCCCACCAACAAACTAATGATACGCGAACTCATCTCTCACCGAAATAAATCTTTTACCCCTGCCCGATGCCGAGCTGTGGTCTTATGCGGTATTAGCAGGTATTTCTACCTGTTGTCCCCCTGTGAGAGGTAGATTATTCACGCGTTACTCACCCGTCCGCCACTAGATTTATTCATTGCACAAAATGCATTATGTAAACACACTTTGTGCAACAAATAAATCCCGTTCGACTTGCATGTATTAAGCACGCCGCCAGCGTTCGTCCTGAGCCAGAATCAAACTCTAATAAAAATTGTATAATAAAAGTTTTTCAACTTGTATTATCTAACTTATACTAGACTAAACTCTTTTGCTCAAAACATTCATTACTGACTGTTTGTTTTAAAAGTTTTGCTAGATTAAAATTCTTGAAAATTCACAAGAACTTCTAAACCTTAACTATTAAGTTTTAATGGAACGTGTCACCCTTTTCTTTCGGTGACAATGCAAGAATACCATAAGGAAAAAAGTGTGTCAACACCTTTTTTTACTTTTTTTTATAAATTTTTTATTTTTTTCTTAAATACATCGAACACTATACCCCGTGTTCCTCACTTTCACCCCTAAATTACCTTATAAAATAGGCTTAAAGCCTCAATTAGACACCCAAAAAGCTCCTTTATCTCCCCACTATTTTTTTCAAAACCTATGTCAAAAATGTCTTTTATTATGTCAAAAATTATAAAAATAAAGGTCTTATTATGTATGTATAACCCCTTCTCCTTTGAAAAATCTCTTTCAATTTTGCACCCTATTTTTTCTTCAAATCCGCAAACTTTTTCGTCAAGCTCACCAAATTTATCAAGCACGTCACTAAATTTTCTATTTCTAGAAAAGCCTTTTTTGACAAGATAAATAAGTTTACAAATATTTTTAAGTACACTTTCTACTTTTTCCATATCTAGCTTTTGTATGTTAAGCGCAGATATAGAGTTGTATTTTTCGTTATACTCTTTTGCCATTTTATAAAACTTTTCACTATTTAAAAACTCCTCCATTCTTCCTCCCTTTTTTTTCTTTAAAAACTCAATTTAATATGTTATATGTTTTCATTAAAAAAAATGTAATATTTAGTGCTTCATAAAAACTCTTTTCTTTTTTAAAAACCCTTCATATATATATGTTTATTATATATAATAAAAAACTAATATTATACTTATAAGACAAGAGATTTAACTTTCTATATTTACAAATTCGTAAAATAAGGCACAAAAAAAGAGTGGATTTATAAAAATCCGCCCTCTTTGTTTAATTGTTTTTAGTTTAATTAAAATTAAAAACCTAGACATCTCTAAGTTGTCAATTTTAAGCTTTTATTTTGAGCTAATATTAAAAACCGCTAAATGAACCAAGTGTTTCTTGGCTAAGCTTGTTTGCCTTACTTTGAGCATCTTTAATAGCCGCCATAATCAAATCTTCAAGCATCTCAACATCGTCTGGGTCAACTGCTTCTGGTTTAATTTTGATACCCTTAATCTCATTTTTTCCAGTAATGACAACCTCAACCATTCCGCCACCACTTTGACCAACAAGTTCAGTCTCTTGAAGCTCCTCATTCTTCTTTGCCATTTCGGCCTGCATTTTTTGTGCCTGCCTTATCATGTTTTGCATATTCATTCCACCGCCACCAAACCTATTAAATCCTGCCATACAATACTCTCCTCTTTTATTAAAAATTATATCAAGTCTCTATTATTTTATATCAATCTCGTCACCAAAAAGTTCTTTTAAAGTAGATAGGTTACGTTCAAGCCTACTTCTTGACCTTTTTTCGAGATTAAACTCTACGTTTATTTTATCATTAATTTGCTTTAATTCCAAATCAATTTTTTGAAAATTCTCAGGTTTTTTTATCAAATTATATGTAAACTCATCTCGAATGTTAACAATAAGCTTACCATTAACTAGTTTTACGTCTCTTTGCTCCCCACAAGCAGAATGCAAAGTCATAAGCCCTTTTTCTTTAAGTCTTACCACAAGCTTCCCCCAAATTCGTCTAGGAGACAACTCTTCATTTGCGACCAAAACATCACCAAACTTTACCTTTAGCTCCTCTTTTATTTCTTTTGCGTCCTGTGGCGTGTGTGCTTCTATTTTTTTATTTTGAAGTGCCACTTCATCCATAAAATTAGAGTTAGCTACGTTACTCTCATTTGATTTAAAGTCTTTATCTTCTTTTGTAAAAGTTAGGTTATTTTTAATTAAATCCTCGTCAATTAGTTTTTTTTTGATGAAAAACTCGCACATTCAAGAGAAACAAGTTCAAGTAAAACACGAGGTGAAAGCGCATATTTTAACTCACTCTCAATCTTGCTAAACCTGTCCATAAACTCTATTAAAGTGTCCGTCTCTACCTTTTCTGCCTGTTTTTTATAAAGCTCAAAGATGTCACTTGGAATATCAAGAATACTCTTTGCGTCCTCACAATTTTTTATAACAATTAAATCCTTAAAATGAACAGTCATTTCTTTAGAAAAAGCGGTCATGTTTTTGCCACTTTTAGATATCTCATCTATTGTCTCAAGCACGCCTCCAAGGTCTTTATCAAATATCTTGGAACTCAGCTTTAAAACACTTTCTCTATCATTTTGCCCTAAAACTTTAATGACATTTTGATACTCGACATTATCTCCTGAAAAGGCAAGAACAGCATCCGCAATAGAGAGCATATCTCTTACACTTCCTTCCCCACTAAGAGCAATAAGTTCTATTGACTTTGCGTCATATTTTATGTTGCATGTATCAAAAATATTTTTTAGGCACGTCATCAAATCCTCTTTACTAACAAGCCTAAAATCAAACCTCATGCAACGAGACAAAATAGTCTGTGGTATTTTATAAACCTCAGTTGTTGCAAGAATGAAAACCGCATGGCTAGGTGGCTCTTCAAGAGTCTTAAGAAGTGCATTAAACGCACTATCAGTAAGCATGTGCACTTCGTCAATAATGTAAACTTTATATTTTCCGTTTATTGGTGGGTACTTGACTTTTTCTCTTATCTCCCTTATCTCATCCACACCATTATTTGACGCCGCATCAAGTTCAATTATGTCAACGTTATTTGCAGATTCTAAAGCCTGACACACTAAGCATTTTCCGCAAGGAGAACCGTTTTTAGGGTCTAAACAATTTATTGCCTTTGCAAAAATTTTTGCCGAACTTGTTTTGCCTGTTCCACGACTGCCAGAAAAAAGATAAGCATGAGAAATATTCCCACTTTTTACTTGACGCGTGAGAGCAGACACAATATGGTCTTGACCTATAATCTCATCAAACGTCTTTGGTCTAAATCTTCTATAAAGTGCAAGATGCAATCTACTATTCTCCTTTTAAGAACTTCAATTTTATTTTAATCCTACTAAGCGCATTGTCAATACTTTTTGGCTCTTTTTTTAGAGTTTGGGCTATTTGTGTATAGTTTAGCCCAGACATATATAGCCTTAAAACCTCTTTTTCGTACCCACTTAAAGTCTTTTCTATTCTACCTTTAATTTCCTTTAGCTTTTCCTTAAAAACAATATTTTCCTCAGGCGTAAGCTCTTTTGATTCAAGATAAAAACCACTATCTTCATCATTTAGTCTTTCTTCCCCATTTGACTGAGTAAGTAAAATCTTCCCTTGATTATTTATTGAAAAATATGTGTTAAGCATTTGATTTTTTAGCCTATTATTTCTAATAACCGCCGACTGTACCTGATGTTTAATGCAAAGTTTTGCATACGAAAAGAAAGAAACATGACTTTTTTCGTCAAAACTACGAATTGCATTAAAAAGTCCTATCATTCCCTCTTGGACAAGGTCACTTTGCTCACTATTTATCAAAAAATACTTCCTCGTCACACTTAGAACTAAGGTCTTATAATAGGTTAAAAGTGTGTTCATGGCACTATTGTCACCATTTCTAGCCTCTACAATTAACTCTCTTTCGTTTTTTAAACTTTCCATTCTACTTTCCTTCTCTTTGGCGAATTGCCTCATACAAAACCGCACTTGTTGCTGTCGACACGTTAAGCGAATTGATTTTACCAAACAAAGGAAGACTAATCACCCCGTCACATAACTTCTTTGTTAAACTCTTAACTCCAAAGCCCTCACTTCCAAGCACAAAAGCAATATCTCCTTTGAAACTCGTTTTATAAATACTCTCTCCACCAGCTTCTAGTGCGTAAACAAAAATGTTTTCTTCTTTTAATTTCCTTATTGCGTCATTAATGCTACCAACCATTGCAATTTTGACTAAGTTTACCGCCCCAGCACTAGTTTTATATACAGTGTCATTAACTAAACAACTTCCTCTTTTACTTATTACGATGCCATCTACCCCTGCACATTCACAAACCCGAATAATACTCCCAAAATTGTGTGGGTCTTCAATCCCATCAAGAACAACTATAAAGTGCCCCTCTTCCTTTTTGTTTTTTATAAGGTCGTCAAGTTCAAAATATTTGTAATCTGTAATTTCAGCAACAATCCCTTGATGATGAGTTGACAGTTTGTCTAGCCTCTTTTTGTCTACAAAGTCAAATCTTATGTGACGATTCTTACATGCGTCAACTATTTTTTTTGTAAAATCATCTCTTTTAGTATTTTCAATTAAAACTCTGTTTATAGTCGTATCTGACCCTAAAGCCTCTTTAACACTATTTTTTCCACTTATTATCATTTCTTCCCTGCCTTTATGCTCTCTTCTATTTCACTTTTAATTTTCTCAAAAATCTCTTTTATTCTTGAAAATCTTTTTGTCAAATATAAATACCCTAAAACAGCCTCAAAACTAGTTGCCTTTTTATATTCTGCTAAACTCGCATTTTTGGCAACGGTCGCGACTTTAGTATTTCTCGCTCGCCTTGCTACGTCTTGTTCTTCCTCACTTAAACTATCAAAAAGAGCGTCTAGTAATTTTGCTTGATAGGTCGCCTTAACAAACTTAGTTGTAATCCTATGTAAATTTGTATTTTTATATGTCGAATGAATACATAAATATTCGCGTATTAGAAGTGTCCACACTCCGTCACCTAAAAAAGCTAGACTTAGAGGACTAAAATTTAAAATTTCACTCTTTGACTTCTCTTTTTCAAAAAAAATGTTTTCTATCATATTTAATATTTTATCACACTTTTTATCTATTTTCAAAAAGTTTTTTTATACCTAACTTTTTTTGAGCCTAACTCTTTTTTATTTTCTCTACGCCCACTTAGATAGGGCGCCCTATTTTTAATCCGCCATTTAAAAAAACACCCAACTTTTTCTTTTCTCATCCCGGACTCAAGCTTAGCACCCTATATTGACTATTGATTAAAAAAGATATATAATATATAACAAATTTATGAGGTGAAAAATGGAGAGTACAAACACAATTATTTTAGATGACGATTTTATCTTACCTTACTCGCTTGACACTATGGAGTTTTACGAAAAACTATCTAAAATTTCACGCAAAAACTACGACTTAGAATTTAGTAAAACCCTTAATCAAAATTTAATTAAAGAACTAAAATCTTTAGTCTCAAACTCAAGTTTAAATGAAGATATCGTGTTAAAGTCCGCCCTTATTTACTCTTATTACAAACAAACAGGAACTCTTCTTGAAACTCTTAATGTTTCAGAAAATATTATAAATAATGTTAAGTTTTTAATAAATAGTGAAAAAGAAAATAATTTTGATGAGATTTTTAATTCTAGTAAAAAGTACCTAAAAACTATACTCTTAAATAACCTCGTGTGTGTTTTTAATAAGGAAAACTTAACCACCTTATACAAAGCAAAACTAATTGTAAATAAATATTCAAAAACCATTCAAACAAAACTCATGAAAAAACTTGCGCTACTTATTTCAAATACAAGTAAAGACTAGTTTTAAAGTTTGACTTTAGAAAAGGAGAAAAAATGATAGCACCAAACGAAAATGTTGCAAAAAAATTACTGCACGAATTATATCTAATAGAACACAATGAAAAGGTCGAAGAGCAAATAGCAAACATTAAAACCGAGCTTGAAGAAAGTGGCATTTCTGGCAACATGATATTTGAAAGTCGAATAAAAGGCCCAATTTCAGCTCTTAGAAAATACTCTACCTCTTCAGAAAAAGAGTTATATCAAGCAAAGTGGAATGGCATGAAAGACTTATTAGGACTTATGCTAGTCGTTGACACAAATGACGAAGTTGACAAATTTTTAAATTATATAAAAGAGCATTATTCAAAATATAAAAATCCAAATAGCGAAAGTCTTATTGTCGACTATAGAAGAGTTTCTAGTAGAAAACCTGAGACGACAAGTCTAAAATATATCTATGAAGACCCAACCCACAAGGACTATCAAGTAAATGACGGATATAAAAGCTCAAAGGCAAATCTCATGATTGATGATGTTCCAATAGAAATACAAATTAAAACAAAAGCCCAATACATTGCTCACCTTGCCACTCATGATAGCATATATAAAAACGCACAAATTACCGACAAAAAAACAAGATATGCAGTAGCCGACAAACTCTTCCCTTACTTTGAAGCTTTTGCATACTTAAGACTAAATCGAGATGATTTGTCTCAAAAAAAGATTGAAAAAGTAGAAAACGACATTAAAAATATCTTTGAAAGAAATTTTGACTATTACAATAAATTTCCAAAGGTCTTTAACGAAGCAAGATGCCTATTTGGTGTAAATTTCTATCTTCTTCAAAACCGAGATAAGTTTTTACAAGACGCACTGTTTAGTAGAGTAAACTTTAACCTTCAACTAGCCTCTGCTCAAGTAAAACAAGTTTATGAATATATCTATGATAGGCTTTCTCGTGAAAGACCAAGCCTAAAGCAAACCCAACTAGTCAGCCAAACGGTCGATGCACTTGTAAAACTACCATACGATAGTTACAAAAAAATTAGAACGCAAATTGCAGGCGAATATAGACATGGTGCCTGCCTTGTGACAGGGATTTTTGACGTACTTCAGCCAATGCACATAAACCTATTTGAAGAGCTAAGCAAAGTGTACAAAGAAGTAAATGTTGGAGTTATTAGTGACGAAATAAGTAAGGCTTACTTTGGTCAAAACACAGTTTTTAATGAAGAACACAGAAAACAGCAAGTCGAGAAATGCAAAGGTGTGACTTCAAGCAACATTATCTCCTCCTACACCTTAGAACTCACCCCAGACATAGGACCTTTGCAACTAGACGAACCTAAAAAGAAAAAATTTGACCTAGCATATGTTTCAGGTGTCTTTGACGGATTTCATCCAGGGCACATTGAACATCTTCAAACTGTTATCAATGAAAGCGAAGACGTTTATGTCGGCATAAAATCCGATGAATACTCAGAACGCATAAAACATAAAACTACCATTAATAACGAAAAAGACAGGCTTAAAATTGTTCAAGGCATGCGTGGGATTACAAAGGTGTTTATTACTGAAACTGATATGTTCCCTCCAAAAGAATTTTTAGAAAAGGCAAAGGAAATCACTAAAAACGGTGGACAGGTGGCGGTATATCTAGGCTCAGACTGGCAAACCAAGCTAAACGAAAAACCAAAAAGTAGTTTAGATGAATTAAAAGTTATGCTATCAGACTACCCAAATATTGTTCTTACCTCAACCAACCGCACAAACGAGAAAGTACTCTCAAGCACAACTCTTAGAAAAAAACTTGAAGAGGCAAAAAATAGAGATACTTTACCTCTAGAACTTACAGATTTAGGAGACAAATATGTTTAAAATTTCTCGTTTAATCAATGTTTTAAAAAGTCTAGACAAAGCTGTCCCAGTTTATATAGCAGGACATACTTCCCCAGACCAAGACTCAATTAATTCTTGCCTTTGTCTAAAATACTTGCTAGAAGCTATGGGGCTTGATGCTTATGTTTTACTTAGTAGTAGTGACAAAAATATTTTGTCTTGGCAAGAACACGTAGAAAAAGTCTCAAATGCCGTCACGCATGAAAATTATGTGTTTATTGCCCTTGACCTAAATGATACTAAAAGGCTAGGAGAATTTGAAAACGCATATAGGCACGCAAAGCTTACAATAAATATTGACCATCATAATAACAACACTACAAACGCAAATTATGTTTTTTCAAGTAGCACATCAAGCAGTACTTGCGAAATAATTTATAACCTTATTTGTCATTTAAATAAAAACTTAATTGACACACGTCTTGCATCATACATTTATGCTGGCATCATGACAGACACAAACTGCTTTTCAAGAAGAATTACTAGTAAAACGTTAAAAATTGTTGCAAATCTTATAAATAAGAACATAGACTACGCATATATTAATAGGTCGACTCTATGGAAAAGAACAAAGGACGAAATTATAGCTACTGGAAAACTTGCAGAAGAAATTAAAGAAAAAAACAACTTTAAATACGTTATAGTAGACAAAACCCTTCCTTTGTTTTCTAACATATCTTTAAACGACCTCACAAAAAAGGTCGCGGAAGATTTAAGGAGACTAAACGACCTTGATATCTTTGTCATGCTTATTAATTTTGGAGATAAAATCACTTCAAAAGTCATGACTTCTACCCTTCCCATTGCAGACAAAATTGCTACCCTTTTTGGTGGTGGCGGACATAAAAAAGAAGCTGGCTTTACAACCAACCTTGACGAAAATACCATACTAAAGCAAATTGAAGAATTTCTTGATAAAAACCTTTAGAGTCAGCAAAAAATCTTTATCTTCTTTATATTAAAGCAAATTGAAGAATTTCTAGATAAAAACTACAAAACCATTTAAAAAACAAATTAAAAAATCAAAATGTCAAAGTGAAGCAAACCTCCTTAAGTTGTCCAACTTTTGGGGTGCCCTTCACTTTTTTTATTTATTTTAAAGCTTCAAAAATTACGTTTCTTTTAAAAAACTAATAACCATACGCAACTTATAAAAATTACATTTCTTAAAAAAAGGAATTAAAAGCCTAACGCTGTTTATAAAATTACATAGTTTTATAAAATTTATTCTAGAAATTTGGCAAATTTTTATGTTCTAAAAAAATAAAATAGTTACTCAAAATTTGCGTCTTTAATAATTTTGTCAAATTACCCCTCTATTTAGGTACTTTATAATGCCACAAGTTATTGCATAACACACCTTTTCTTTGTAATCTTTTGACATAAGAAGTGCTTCTTCCTCCCTATTACTTAAAAACCCACATTCAATAAGGACAGATGGAATGTCTGTACAATTAACTATGTAGTAATCTCCCACCTTTTCTTGCGAGGAAGCATAGTCAAGCATACTATGAAGTTCGTCTTGAATGTCACTACAAAGCTTTCCTCCCTCCTCATTACCCTTTTTATAAAACGCTTGTGCCCCACGTGAAGAATCCCTAGTATAACTATTCATATGAATACTGATAACAAGCATAGGCGAGGCATTCTCAATGATTTCTTTTCTCTTTTTCATATCACTTTTTTTTCGATTTGAAACACCCTCTTCGTATAGTCCATTAGAGTCCGTTCTAGTTAGAACTGACGAAATTCCCATATTCTCTAGATGGCTCGCAAGAATCTTTGCATATTCAAGATTGAGGTCACTTTCATATATCCCTGTCCTTTTTCCAACACACCCTCCATCAATTCCACCATGCCCTGCATCTATGACAACGGTATAATGCGCTTTAGGTGACGATGTTTCTCTTGCCGTCAAACAAACGGTCGTCACAAAAAGACTTAAAAGAACGCACAAAAAAACAATCACAAGCGTACTCTTTTTGACTGTAAAAAATCTCATATAATATTTTATTACACTAGGCCTCAACTTATCACTAAAATAAGTTTCAATTTGACGAGAAAATAATTGATAATTGACTTTTTTGTTACCTTATGATAAAACTTATCTGGAGGAAAAAATGAGTTTATTAAGCGTTATTGATACTTTAAAAAAAGACTTTGGCTGGACGGATGATGACATTAAAAAATATGATGACCATCTGCAAATCTTAGCTTATCTCAAAAAAGATAAAATTTTAGAAAAAACAAATTTCTATAAAGCTACATTTAGCTTGTCAAATGACGAATTTAATAAAATTCTTAAATCTTTTCCTGTTATTTTATGTTATAGCGATAAGAGTGTTTTAGAAAAAGCTGAGTTTTATAAGTCAAACTTTAGTTTGTCAAATAACGAATTTAATAAAATTTTTAAATCTTTTCCTGATATTTTAGGTCTTAATAATAAGGGTGTTTTAGAAAAAGTTGATTTTTATAAGTCAAACTTTAGTTTATCAAATAACGAATTTAATAAAATTTTTAAATCTTTTCCTGTTATTTTAGCTCTTAATAATAAGAGTGTTTTAGAAAAAGTTGATTTTTATAAGTCAAACTTTAGTTTGTCAAATAGCGAATTTAATAAAATTTTTAAATCTTTTCCTGTTATTTTAGGTCTTAATAATAAGAGCGTTTTAGAAAAAGTTGATTTTTATAAGTCAAACTTTAGTTTATCAAATAACGAATTTAACAAAATTTTTAAATTCTTTCCTACTATTTTAAGTCTTAATAATAAGAGCGTTTTAGAAAAAGCTGATTTTTATAAGTCAAACTTTAGTTTGTCAAATAACGAATTCAATAAAATTTTTAAATTCTTTCCTGCTATTTTAGGTTATAGCGATAAGAGTGTTTTAGAAAAAGTTAATTTTTATAAGTCAAACTTTAGTTTATCAAATAACGAATTTAACAAAATTTTTAAATCTTTTCCTTCTATTTTAGGTTATAGCGATAAGAGTGTTTTAGAAAAAAAAGAAAGTTTTGACAAGATTGGTTTAGATAGTAGATACATAGTAAAAAACCCTTCTATTTTCTCCGTCCCAGCAAAAGGTTTTATATTTAAATATAAGCTTTTGTACGTTGTTTTTGGCAACAAAAACTTTCTCGACAAAATATGGCATATAACAAGTGAAAAGAAAATATGGGCAAGATATTCACACATTAAAAAAGAGGATAAAGCGAATCCCGGCGATGTATTTTACAGCGAAAAAAAATTTCAAAAAAAATACGGCATTGAAAGTATTAAACTTATGGAAAAATATCCAATCACGTTAGAAACCGTGGAGTTTGTAAACACTAAATATAACGAGCTTGTAGAAAAAAACGAAAATAAAAGCCTTAACGCAAAATTAAACACTCAAGAAGAAGAAAGAGTTAAAGGAGAATAAAATGGATAAAGACCTAGAAGAGTTTTTTCTTAAAATAAAATTTACAAAAAATGAAATTGAAGATATGAAAAATATTTCCCCTATGCTTGACGTGACCACATTAGACGAAGTTAAAAAGATAATGAAAGTCTTAGAACATTTTGGTTATCCAAAAGAAGACATACCATTACTTTTTTCTCTAAACCCAAACATTATAACTTTAGATAGTAGAGTTTTAGCTGATAGACTTAATAGCCTACTTCTTCAGAACATAGACGTTGAAGAATTTTTAAAAACCAACCCATTTGACATTTAAACCTTGTAGTATAAAAATATCCTTTATTTATTTTTTTGTTTATAAAAATGTACCCGCTTTTTTGATACATTTTATTTTTGTAACCCCTAAACCCACCACTCTAAATTGCCATTTACCCAGCTTTTGTCCCACTCTAACACCGTTTTTGAGGTTATTTAACCTTTTAACTAGCGTTGTTATTTTCTTCCTCTAACTTTACTTTCCCATAAGTTGTTTTATAACTTATTTCCATAAGTTGTTTTATAACTTATTCGCATAAGTTGTTTCATAAAAAACTATCTTTATATGTTGTTTTTTGTTATCTATTTTAATAAAAAAAGAGGATATTTAATACCCCCAATCTTTTAATATAAATTTTTTTGAAGTTTTTTCTCCATAGTCACCATAAAGTTTAAAACAAACACTTCCCCCGTCTATATTGGCTACTGAAAAAGTCGATTTAAAGATATATGCACAGTTAAATTGTTTTTTTACTAATTTGTCATTTACAAACCAACTTATTTTATTTGATATATCACTTTTTACAACAATCTCACCAGTATAATTATTAACTTTAATATCTAAGATCCTTGGTGTCAGATTTGTTTCATTTTTAAAATCATCTAAATCTTTTTCGCTATAAGGGTTCACTATTTGCAACCTTGAAGTATCAGGAATAGGAATCTCTGACCCACCAAATTTAGATAAGTCTAGTTTCATCTTCCAATAATAAATTTCATTTCTTTCATTAAATAAAATTTCCGCTTGTAATAAATGTGACGCAAATTCTAATTCATTACACTGATTAACCTCTAAAAAATGCTTTTTTGCTTCCTCTTCAAAACCTAATCTTTTTGAATTTCTAAAATGTTTAACACCATGACACCTAGTACAAATAGCTTTTATATCTTTTAGAGTCTGTGTTTTGTTTTTAATGTCAAAATCCCAATCTTCATGGACGTCAAGGTTGTCTGTCTTAAATCCGCAAATTTCACATTCTCCATTTGCTCGCTTTAAAGCAAATTCTCTTAAAGTCTCCCAATCTTTTTTAGCTAGTATTATACTTAAATCATTTCCCCATGCCCCTTTTGGAAGTAGGTCTATTGTAAGTTTTAAATCATGCATATCTTCACCTACCTAGATGGGTACAACTCACCAT
>CASDOR010000019.1 GCA_949282135.1 uncultured Christensenella sp. | reverse complement strand
AGCAAAATAGACAAGCCTGCTAATATTTTTTTCTGTGCATACACTCGACACACAAAATACTTGTACTCCGTCTTTGACAAGCTCTCCGTGACAACTAGGGCAAATTTTAGGTAGCAAAATTTCCTCGGCATTTGGAAGTTCTTCAGCAATTCCAAGAATCTCCGGAATAACCTCATTACTTCGTCTAATAAAGACTCGTGAGTTTAATTTTACCCCCTTTCTTAAAATGTCGTCATAATTATTAAGTGTCGCACGCGTAACTGTCGCCCCTGCAAGATAAACCGGGTCGACAATTCCAGTAGGTGTGAGTTTTCCAGTCCTACCTACATGCCACTCGACATTTCGAAGAACGCTTGTAACCTCAACCGGTGCAAATTTATATGCTATTGCCCATTTAGGAAATTTACTAGTAAAACCAAGCTTTTCTCTTTCTTTTAAATTGTTAAGCTTAATGACAAGTCCGTCAATTTGTATATCAAGACTTGTTTTAATCTTGTCTACCTCGTTTATTATTTTTTCAACCTCACTAGACGTAGAACAAACTTCAAACAATTTTCCAGTTAAAAACTTGTTTTCTTTTAAAAAATTTTGCACGTCCTCCTGCGTTTTAAGTAAGTTTTCATCTTCAATTTTTATAAGGTCGTAAAAAACTACGTCAAGATTTCTTTTCATAGTCTCTTTTGGGTCCAAATTTCTAATAGCTCCGCTGACTGCGTTCCTAGGATTTTTCAGTTTTTCAGTCGCAGTTTTATTGTATTTTTCAAGATTACTTAAAGTAATGACCCCTTCCCCCGCAACAACAATCTCTCCCATGTAAGAAATTTTTAAAGGCACGGATTTAATGGTTTTTACCTGACTTGTAACATCTTCGCCTACCTCTCCATCGCCTCGAGTACTCGCGGACACAAAAAGTCCGTTTTTATACTTTACTATAATCCTAAGTCCGTCAAACTTATATTCAACCGTAAACTTTGGGTCTTTAACTACCTTTTTTACGTCAGTCAAAAATTTGTCAAGACCAGACACGTCATTACATTTATTTAAACTATAAAGTTTTACCTCGTGCCTAACCTTTTTAAAGCCCTCAAGCACCTCACCGCCAACTCTAAGCGTAGGCGAATTTGGAAGAATAGTACCTGTTTCTTCCTCAAGTTTAACAAGCTCGTCATACATGAGGTCATAGTCATAGTCTGATATGGTAGGTTTGTCTAAAACATAATACAAGTAAGCATAGTGATTTAACTTTTCGACAAGTTCTTCCATATGTTTTAATTTGTCCATTAATTATAAACTCCTATTTTACCTAGTTTTTTAGTGTTTTTTGTGCCAACTAATTAATTATTTTTATTGGTGCGTATTCAACTGATAACGTCTTTTGACCAAAACCCTCAAAATCAATAGTCACGCATTTTGTAAGTGCTATACCAGTGTTAGCAGTAATCTTTCCCTCTCCAAACTTTGGATGTGAGACACGTGTGCCAATTGCATATTTTTTTGCAAGGTCGACATCTTCTTTTGTATTGAGTTTATCGCCCAAATTAAATCTTTGTTTTGCAAACGAACTAAAAGAAGAGGTGTTTTTAACATATTCTCTTGGACTTTCATGAGCCTTCGCACTTTCTTCAATGTTACATTCTGTCAAAAACCTTGACGGCATCATGTATTCGCGTTTTCCGTACATAAACCTAGATTTTGAACGTGTAAGGAAAAGCCTTTCTCTCGCTCTAGTAATTGCAACAAACATAAGCCTTCTTTCCTCTTCCATGTCAGAACTGTTAGAATATGCCCTCACTATTGGAAACATCCTTTCCTCTAAACCGACTATAAAGACGACCTTAAATTCAAGCCCCTTGACCGCATGGACGGTCGCAATACTTACCGCATTATCTTTATCGTCATATTCGTCAATATCACTAGTTAAAGTAATTGATTGCAAGAAGTCACTAATAGTGTCATGCTTATTTGTTTCAAAATACTCAGAGGCAAGTAGCAAAAAGCTGTCAATATTATTAAGTCTAGCTATGTCCTCTTCACTATTTGACGAGTAAGCCTCATAAAACCCAGCAATTTTAATCAGTTCCTTAATAAAATTAAGAGGAGTAAGCTCGTCATATAAACTAAGTAAGTTTTCAACTATGACTTTAAAAGGTTGTATTTTTCTAACTATAGCACTATCAACCAAATACTCATCATCACTTAAAATTATGGTGTATGGTGACACTCCGTGAAAGGATGCAAGGTCAAGTATAATCTTAACTGTTGCTTCTCCTATTCCACGTTTTGGGAAATTGACAATCCTCTCAAAACTTGTCATATCATAGGGATTAGTAATCATTTTAAGATAGGCAAGAATATTTTTAATTTCTAACCTTTCAAAGAACTTTTTGCCTGCGTAAACTTTGTAAGGAATATTGTAGTTTAAAAACTTTTCTTCAAAAGGGGCGGTCATTGCATTAAGTCTTGTTAGTATAGCAAAATCACTATATTTGTAGTTATAATCTCTAACCAAATCTCTAATTTTCATTGCGACATACTCTGCTTCGTCAAACTCGTCACGAGAAACATAATAGTCTATTCTCTCCCCAAGACTATTTTCTGTCCAAAGAGTTTTATCAATTCTAGCACTGTTGTTTCTAATAAGTAAATTTGCAAGACTAAGTATTAGTTTTGTACTTCTGTAGTTTTGCTCAAGTTTAAGAATTTTACATTCTGGAAAGTCGCGTTTGAAATCAAGAACATTTGAAATACTTGCCCCTCGCCATGAATAGATACACTGGTCCTCATCCCCCACAACAAAAATGTTTTTGTATTTTCCGGCAAGGGCTTTCACAATCAAATATTGGATTTTATTTGTATCTTGGAACTCGTCAACGTGAATGTACATAAACTTATTTTGATACTTTTCAAGCACGTTTGGAAACTTCAAAAAGAGGTCGTAAGTCTTAAATAATAGGTCGTCAAAGTCAAGTGCGTTGTTTTCAGCCAAGTACTTTTGGTAAGCAGAATATATTGTTGTTATCTCGTCAATATTTGTGACGTCTGCGTTTTCCTTTTGATATTCCCAAGGAGACAAATGGAAGTTTTTTGCATGTGATATATGATAGCTTGCTTGAGAAAAAAGTCCGTCATCGACTTTCAAATTTTTAATAACCGTCTTTAGTGCCTTGTCTCTATCACTATCAGTATAAATTGAAAAATTGCTGTCAAAATTAGACGAACCGTCTGCGTTTTTGAGATTGCTAATGTGACTACGCAAAATTTTAACGCACATTGAGTGAAAGGTAGAAATCCAAATATCACGTGCTGTCTCACCAAGTAGCCCTATTAGCCTTTCTTTCATCTCATTTGTCGCCTTATTAGTAAATGTGATAGCAAGTATATTTTGTGGGTCAACACCCATTTCTTTTATCAAATATGCGACCCTATATGTAGTAACTCTAGTCTTACCACTACCAGCACCAGCCATAACCATGACTGCCCCATCTGTTTGCTTAAGTGCCACAAGTTGTGCAGGATTAAGTTTGTCTAAATCAATACCACTCACGATAAAAATCTAACCTCTTTTTAATTTTTTATTTTGCTTATTTTATCTATAACTAGGTACAACACTAATTATGGTTTTACATTAAATAAAAATTAAGAAAATAATTTTATAAAGTCTAAATCACTTAAAACTTTTAAAATACCCCATTTACGTTTAGCTACTGCAAGTTTTTATGCGTTATAACCCGAGAAGCCCCTAACTAAAATAAGCGTTTTATCACAAATAAATGCTTACTTAAAAAGTTTAAGCTCTACTAGTATATTTGTTTTCTTAATTTGATTTTTTTACTATAAAAGTTTACCATAAATTTCTTTCATCCGCAACTTAAAATAGTGCAAAAAAAAGGACAAAATAAAAAAAGACTTTATACGTACAAATCTCTAACAAAAATTTAGAAATCATAGATAAAATCTTTCAAGAAACAAGATTAAAGCCAGTAGTATTATACACTTTTGTGTTAGACACTAAGCTCATTTTT
>CASDOR010000018.1 GCA_949282135.1 uncultured Christensenella sp. | reverse complement strand
TTTATCAAATATGCCTACTTCATTCTTGTTTTCATTTGGTTTAATAATTTTTGCAGTCCTTATCATAGCCTGCAAATACTCTATTCTTCCCTCGTTTTGCCCATTTTCACGTTTTGAAGCACGATATTCGGCATTTTCACTTAAATCTCCATGCGCTTTTGCTTCAACTATATCTCTAGTAATTCTTGGTCTCACAACAGTCATACGATAATCAATTTCTTCTTGCATTTTTTTGATATCACTCTCAGTAAGTTCATTATACATTTTTAATTTCCCTTCTTATAAAACTCATATTTCTCTAATAGTAGTATTACAATATTTATTATTTTTTGTCTAGTTTAAGCCGCATATTTAATAATCTTACATTTTCTTAAACATAATTTTAACAAATAAAAACCCCTCAAACTAACTTGAGAGGTCCTAATTTTAAAATTTCATATGGTGGGCAATAAGAGACTCGAACTCCTGACTTTCACCACGTCAAGGTGACACTCTACCAACTGAGTTAATTGCCCTCTTGTTTTGACTATGACTAGTATAATCAAAAACAAGATATAAATCAAGTGTTTTATTTAATTTTCTTTATCTTCATTTTCTATTTCTACTTCAACATTTTCTTGTTCATCACTTTTGACGTCTTCCCTATTCTCTGATTCTTCAGTGCTACTTTCATTGGTTTTAACATCATCCATTTTAGTGGCAGGCTCTCTATTTAAAAATTTTCTTAAGTAACAAACTGCAAAACTAGTACCAGACACTAAAACTAAGCTCATTGCAAAAACGATAAGCATGTCAACAAAGCCTAAAACTCCAATGCCACCTAACATAATGACAATAAGCAAATCTATAGCACTTGCTATTGTGCCAAGTATTGATCTTCTAAGATATCTATGTTCCTTTTTGATAGGAAATTTTTCCACAAGGAAATTTGATAAGAAAACAACAAGAACAAAAGCAATGAGCTGACTTATACTTGAGCCTAAAATTCCCCAAGTAAGAGCACTCCCAGAAGAAATTGCATCCATATATGCCATTACAAAGAAAAGGCTTACTACATACGTACATATTTCACATAGTATGTAAATAAATAATCTCTTAGCCTCTAACTTGCCAAATTTTTCATAAACAACGAGCATTGAAAAATACACTAGAGGCATAAGTATTGCAGACATAGGAATCGCATATCCAAAAAAGTCTGCCGCAGGAAGTAAGAAAGTTAGCATTACTGCAAGTATTGAAAATAAAAACAATCCATTTTTATTTAAAAAACTATATGCTACCCAAATCCCAAGAAGCGCTAAAACTAAAAACAAAAATATTGATGTCCAACTAATTGCTGTCATATTTAAAAATAACATTAAATATCCCTCCAAAATAAATTATAATATTCTCATGAGTATTATATGACAAATTTAAAATACTGTCAATTATCTTTAATTAAATAGTGTGTGTTTTGCTTGCAAATATTTGCATAAATCACATTTACATTACATTTTCATCCATTTCTTTTGTTCTATTTTTTATGTGATTTAATGCTACTTTTAGTGCATCTTCGGAATTACATTTTATATTAGGTTTAGTATAAATTCACTGAAATCCTCTTTTTCTTTTTCATTAACTGGGCATTCAATAGGAAAATAGATAGTTACGTTTTCTAACTTTTTATCTCCTTTAATAGCATTACCAAAAGATGCTAGTTCACATTTAAAAGGTGTAAATCCAAAGCCCTCACCTTTTGTTGTTTCTCCAACTAGTGTTGCAAAATTAGTTTTCTTAAAATTTCTTGCAAAAGCATCTGCTGTAGAATAACAATCTTTATCAACAAGTAGGTACCTATTATACTCCTTATCTGTCCCTTTTTTTACAATGGTGTTTTTATAACTATCAATATCACCACTAATAGTGTTTTTAAAGCTAGAGTCTTCTATAACATCTTTATTTGCAAAGGCGGAAAAAAGAGTTGAATATTCATCAGTCCCTCCATCATTTCCCCTAATATCAAAAATCACGTTAGAGAGGTCTTCTGTTTTTTCAAGATTTTTAATTTCTTCAATAGTCTTTTGATCGTCTTCTAAGTACTTCTTTTTAAAGCTTTTTATCTTGATAACTAGAGTTTTGTCGTCTGCTTTTTTAAATGTAATATTTTTCTCTTTGTTTTCCGCATTTTCGCTTCGCGTTGTTTCTTTTTTAACTATGTTTTCACTAGTTTTCTCATTACTATCATTTAACTCATCATTTGCGATATTTGATGTTTTTATGTCAAGACGCACATGAGCAATATCATTGTTTATAGGTTTAATGACCTTATCGTTCACAAAGTTTAAAAAACTGAAATCGTCCAAATTAGGTACTTTTTAAGAGACTCTTCCAAATCATCAATTGAAGTATTTGTAAAATAATCATTTTGCTTAAAATCTAGAGTTTTTTCTTAAGTTTGTTTTAAAATATTATAAACAAATTCAAGTTTCTCTTCGTACGTTTTAAGGGAATTATATTCCTTTTGAATTTCTTTATTTTGCAAATATCTCTGAGTTAATAGGTGTTTTACTTCCATACTTTTCTCCCTATGCTTATTATAACACAATTATTTGATTTCGTAAATATGGACAGCATTAGTTGTCCCTTTTTCACTCGTAGGTATGCCTAAAGTCACAATGATTTTATCTCCCTCTTTTGCTAGTTTTAAATCCTTAACAATTTGGTTTGCAGTCTTTAACATATCATCAATTGTTTTTTGCTCTTTTACAATTACTGGCACTACACCCCAGGTAAGTGCAAGCTTATTATAGGTTGAATTATCATGAGTAATGGCAATAATAGGAGCCTTTGGTCTAAATCGTGAAATCATATTTGCAGTCTTACCTTTATCTGTATAGCAAACTACCGCTTTAGCACCGACCGCACGAGAGGTTGCACAAGCAGAATATGATATTGCATTTAAATTTTCATGTGCACTTTTAAAATTTGACAAAAACTCAGCATCATAATTAATGATTTTTTCGGTAGCATTAGCAATTCTAGCCATCGTCAAAGTTGCTTCAAAGGGGAAACTTCCAGAAGCAGTTTCGCCAGATAGCATTGTCGCCCCAGACTTATCATAAATAGCTTGAGCAACGTCTGTAGTCTCTGCCCTTGTAGGACGCCTTTTGTAAATCATACTCTCTAGCATCTCCGTAGCTACAATTACTTTCTTACCACCTTGTATACATTTTTGAATCATACTTTTTTGGACAGCTGGAATTTGCTCTATATTAATTTCAGTCCCCATATCTCCACGTGCTACCATTATTCCGTCACTACTCTCAATTATGCTATCTAAATTTTTTATTCCTTCTAAACTTTCAATTTTTGAAATAATTTCTTGATTTCCGCCATACTTTTTTATGCATTCACGCATTTTTAGGACATCTTCCTTACTGCTTACAAAAGATGCAGAAATATATTCGACATTATTTTTTGCTGCAAACTCTATATTCTTTTCATCTTTTTCACTAATGAAAGGTAAAGGAAGTCTTATTCTTGGTATAGAAATGCTCTTATGGTCGCTTAAATCTCCTCCAACAACAACTTTACAAATTATATCCGTATCTGTAATGTCTTTTATGACAAATTCAAGCAAGCCATTATTGGCATACATTTTTTGATGAGGTTTTAAAATAGTCAAAAGTTCGTTATATTTGCAGGAAACAACTTTTTGTGTCCCTATAACGTCTTTAGTTGTAAAAATAAACTCATCACCTTTTTTAAGAGTTATCTTATGATTTTCAAAATTACCTATCCTCAGTTCTGGACCACAAGTGTCTACCATAATTGCAACAGGCACTTTTAATTCTTCTCTCGCCCGCACTACTAAATCAAGGGTATGTTGATGACTACTTAAATCTCCATGACTCATATTTAGGCGAGCTACATTCATTCCAGACTTTATTAGTCTTACAATACTTTCATACTCATTAGTCGAAGGTCCAAGAGTACACACGATTTTAGTTTTTCTCATTTTTCTCTCCTTAATATGAGTTATTATATATGTTTTTTTGCCATTTATCTAGCAAAATAAAAGAATTTTTAAAAAGGCGACCAATAATTTTTATTTTTATTTTACTTTTTTTTCTTTGTTGTGTATAATTATCTCATAAAACCGAGGGGACGAGATAAAAATGAAGAAAGAATTAATATATGAAGAGGTTCTATCAATGCTTAACGACCGAGTGGACTATAAGTCTATTACTTTGTCGGACGTAGCAAAAAGATGTGATATGGGCAAGAGTACTATATACGAATATTTTTCTAGTAAAGACGAGATGGTATTCAGCAGCATAATCTACTATCTAAATCGAATGATAAAGTTTTTCTCTAACAGTTTTAAGATTTCGACTTTCCGGACGAGCTTAAAAGTCTTTATTAAGGCGGTTATTATTACAATGAAAGCTAACTTTTGGATGGTCATGCCTTGGACCTTTTTAGATAATTATGCCCCTTTTTTAACAGAAGAAAATGCAGATACTATTACTGAGATGCTTTACAAATGTAAAGAGGTTATTCTTACTCTTTTTACTAGCATTTGTGAAAAAGGCGAGGAAGAAGGCACTTTATTTAAAATTGATGATACAAATATAAATTTTGCATTTAACGGAATTATATGCAGCCTTAGTGAAGAAGTAGACGGAGAGTATGATCTTGATAGTGATGAAGCAAAAAACTTCATAGAAGACCTTTGCTCTTGCGTTGTTAAGCAATTAAACTAGTTACAAATTGAAATTACTTTTGACTATACTAATAATTAGAGGATGTTATGCAAGAAACAAATTTTAATCAAAATATAGACATTAACATTGGACTTACATCCAGCGAGATTCAGGAACGAATTAAGAATAGGCAAGTAAATACTACTCTTACAAAAACAACTAAATCTTATGCAAAAATAATTTTAGGAAATATTTTTACTTGGCTAAATATTGTTTGTTTTATAGTTGCCGGTGTTTTAATTGGAATAGGAAGCTATAATAATATTTCTTTTTTGCTTATATTTATGTGTAACTTACTCATTGGTCTTATTCAAGAAATTAAAGCAAAAAGAATGGTTGATAGTATTTCTGTAATAAATAAAGCAAAAGTCCAAGTACTCCGTGATGGGCAAAAACAAGAAATCGACATAGACAAAGTCGTGCTTGATGATATTGTGTTTATCAAAAACGGAGATCAAGTTTGTGCGGACTGTGTTCTTCTTGAAGGCGAAGTGGAAACGAATGAAAGTTTGCTTACTGGTGAAAGTAAACCTATAAAAAAACAAAAAGGCGATCTTCTTCTTGGGGGAAGCTTTGTTGTAAGTGGGACATGTAAAGCAATTGCAACAAAAGTTGGTCTTGAAACATATAGTTCGACATTAATTAAAAAGGCTCGCCAGTTAAAGACAAACCAAAGCGATATTTTAAAAACACTCAACTTTATCATAAGAACAGTTGGTATTATAATAATTCCGCTTGGTATACTTACCTTCTTCGATTTAAAGAGTAAAATAGGTCTTACGGAGACAATTGAAAGAACCTCTGGATCAATCATTGGTATGTTACCTGTAGGAATGTTTCTACTTACAAGTGTTTCTCTTGTTGTGGGAGTTATTAATCTTGCAAAAAAGAAAACCTTAGTACAAAATCTATATAGCATTGAAATGCTGGCACGTACAAATGTTTTGTGTCTTGATAAAACAGGGACTTTAACAGATGGGACAATGTCGGTAAAAAATGTTTTGCCTCTAGACAGTTCTAAAGAGGAAATTTTTAAAATCATGCAACAGTACACTATGGCAACAAAATCACAAAATTCAACATCACTTGCATTAGACAAATATTTTTTTTCTGAAAACATAGAACCTGGCAAAGTAAAAAAAGTAGTAGAATTTAGCAGTGATAGAAAATTTTCCGCTGTTGAATTTGGTGGCAAATTTGGGACATATATGTTAGGTGCTCCAGAATTTGTAACAGAAAAAGAAAATTTAGATAAAGAACTTAAACAGACGATAAAAAGTATAACTCAAGATGGATTCAGAGTTTTGCTTTTGTGTAAAAGTAAAGAAAAAAATATTGATGAGAACATCTCTAGAAGCAATACTCCTATTGCATTAATTATTATAGAAGACAATATCAGACCAGACGCTAAAGAGACGATTGAGTGGTTTAATAAAAATGAAGTAGAAATAAAAATTATTTCAGGAGATAACGTTGATACGGTAAGTAGTATAAGTAAGAAAGTGGGTGTTATGGGTTATGATAAATGCATCAGCCTTGAAAATTTAAGTGATGAAGAAGTGATGGAATGTGCAACTAAGTATAATGTCTTTGGAAGAGTTACTCCTGAACAAAAAAGTTTACTTGTAAAAGCTCTTAAGGCTAGTGGCCATAGGGTTGCTATGACAGGAGATGGAGTTAATGATATTTTAGCACTTAAGGAATCCGATTGCTCTATTGCTATGGCAAGTGGAAGTGAAGCGACAAGGAGTGCTAGTAATCTCATTATGCTAGAAAACAATTTTTCTGCAATGCCAAGTATTGTAGCTGAAGGCAGACGAGTTATTAATAACATATCAAAGGCATCAAGCTTATTTTTAACAAAAACCTTTTTCACAATGTTTATGACACTATTTGCACTTGTTTCTGCAAGATATATTTATCCTTTAAAACCTATTCATATTTTCCTTTGGGAAACATTATTTATAGGAATCCCTGCTTTCTTCTTAGCTCTTCAGCCAAGTAAAGAAAGAGTTAAAGGATCATTCCTTGCAAGCCTAGCATCTAAAGCTTTACCTGGGGCACTAATTCTTTTCTTAGGTGCAATGGCATGTTATATTTATTGTGAATTGACTTCTCAAATTGAAATGGTGACAACATTAATTTCATGTGTTGCAACTTTTGGTGCGTTCTTTATTTTACTAAATCTATGCTTACCTTTAAATTGGTATAGAGGAATAATGTTATCTGTTCTACTACTTTTCTGCTTCCTTGCTCTTATTGTTATTCCTATAGATTTATTTGAATACTTAAAAGTTTCTAATTATGACATACTTTTCATAGCTATTTCAGTTGTAAGTATTAGTATCTTATATCCTCTTTTAAAATGGTTATTTGAAAAAATATTTAACTACACTGTCAAAAAGACAAAAGAACACAAAGAAAGAAAAATAGTAAAAAGTTAGACTAAAATTATTAATTATTAAGTCTAGTAAAAAAGATAAAAAATTTAAAATAGTTGTCGATCAATTAAAATATAAAATAAATAAAAAGAAAGAGAACATATTGAAATTGTAATCAATAAGTTCTCTTTTTTATCTCAGTACTTCTTGGCAATGCTGGCTATTAAATTTTACTGTTTTTTCTTTAAAAAGCATTTTATTAAATACGAATTTATACGGAATAATAAAGATAAATTAACTTTCTTTTTCAATTTTTGACACTAATTCCAAAAGCGGTTCTAAATATTTTTAATATAAACTAAAAAAAATTTTCTATCTTTTACTAATTTCTTATCTTATCAAAAATTTTGTAAGGCTATTTACTTATTATTTAATGAAAATTTACAGCCACAATAGTCTTGTCTATATAAATTATATTCCTTAGAAAACCTAATACTTTTTAAAAAGCCATCTTGTTTTTTAAAATCAGCAGTAAGATATTCAATGTCATATTTCTTTGATAAGTTTTGTCCGATTTCATTTATTAATTTAGCATTTTTATGAGGACTAACTGTAAGTGTAGTTGCAAATATATCAAAGCCATTATTCTTAGCAAACTCTGCCGTCTTGCTTAGTCTAAGTGCAAAGCATTTACCACACCTAGCCCCACCTTCTTTCTCATTTTCTAAGCCCTTGTATTCCTCATAAAATTTATCAAAATCATTATATGTCCCATCTAAAACTACTATCCCTAAATTAGCCTCTTTAACATATCTTTTTTGCTCATTCAACCTATGCACATATTCTTCATAAGGAAAAATACATGGATTATAATAAAAAATTGTTAAGTCATAATCCTCTTTTAACCTATCAATAACTGCAGTTGAGCATGGACCACAACAACTGTGTAATAACATTTTTTTCTTTTCCATATAAAAATTATAACCTATAAATCTTTTTTTTCAAGTATTTTTACCCATTCTAAAAAAAGTAAAATATTTTTAGATTAATTGAACAGCATAAAAGCCTTACAAATAAAAAGGATTGTAGTGCTAACCTACAATCCAATAATTTAGTAAATAATCTTAAATGCAAATTTTTCCAAAACTTTGTAATAAAATTTAATCTATAATTTAGTTTTATATTGTTTAACAAAATTAACTAAAGTTATAAATTACACGTTAATTAGTCTTAAGATATGCTTTGAAATAATCATTAAAATAAGGTCTATAATCCAGATGATGTTCCATCCAAAAATAAGTCTAATTAAGCCTGCAACCCAGCATCCCTCCTGAAATCTTGTGACAGCGCCACAAATCCATGCTGTAGGAGGAATAATTGCGAGAATAAGACTTACAACATACCTAAGACCAAAATAATCACCTCTTTTTGCCATAAAAAACACTCCTTTTGTATAAATATATGTCTATATTATATAATTATTACAACTATTTGTCAAAAAAGATATTTAATTTTATTTTTTATAAATAACAACTTTAATTTAAGCAAATACACTAAAAAAATTTTACTTAGCTAATAAAATATAAATAACTTTTTGCGATTTAGTAAAAGAAAAAAGGGTATTAAACCTACCCCTTTTTACTTAACCATTGGAATAATAATACCTGCTACAACTATCAATAAACAGATAACATATAGCACTTTCCAAATGACTGGTTTAGACTTAACATATCTCCAAGCAAGAACTGCGACAATGCAAATCATAATAGCAGTAGCAAGACCTTGAAGTACTCTAACAACCGTCATTAAAACGTCTGTACCAATAGCAGTTAAAACAAGTGAAATAGCATACAAAATTGTAACTGCAACTATTGTCCAAAAGGAAATTTTATTGAGTCCCCAACTTGACCTGTTAGTTGATTTACTGCTGGTTGATTTGCTACTTGAAGAGCTTGAAGAACTCTTTTTTGAGTTTGCCATATTTTGCCCCCTTTTTTAATATCATATTTATTTTATGACTAAGTAAAACAAAAGTCAAATCTTTATAATAGATTTTGTTTATTTTCTTAATTATTATTCAAAATTTCTTATAAAATAAATTTAAAGACAAGCTTAGCATTTTTCTAACTTAAGTTAAAAATTACACTAGAAAAATACTTTAATATTTTTTATACGAGAATCTCTGATTTGATAAATTTATTACATATTCATATGAAGAATTATTACTGCTTTCAATTTGCCTTTCAAGTTTTTTTATATAAATAAATTGATAAATAATACCAACAAGAAGTACTATAATAATAGCAATAATCATACCAAGTATCAATTTTGTTTTTCTATTGTTTTTATTTTCCATACTTAAATCCCTTATTAAATATGATTATATAAAAAAACAAACAAAATGTACAGCAATTCTAATTTATTTAAACAAAAATATGATTGTTAAATTTATTTCTTAATACGAGAATATTCTAGACAGTTTTAAAGCTTATTTTCTAGTCTTTTTTCTTTGTGTTTTCTAGTTTTTAAAAATATATTTTTACATGCTGATATAAATATATTAATAAATTGTTTTGATAAGTAAAAAAACAATATATAAAATATAATACAAATTAAATTAATCACACCATAATTAAAAATTAGATTTAAATAAAAACTTAAAAATAAGACAAAACAAAAAGTTATGATTACAAAAAAATTAGAAAAAAATTGCAAAAAAATTGCAAAAAAATTACTTGTTTTTTCTTTAAATTTTTTACTATTTTTTTTATTATTTTCTTTCAAATTTTGTTTAGTTTTTTTATCATTATTTTTGCTATTTAATTTTACTATAAAACAGCCATTAGCATAATTTATAGATAGATAAACACTAAAAAAAATCAAGCCAGAAATAAAGCCCAAATAGCAAAATAAAAACAACTCAATAGGCTGAGTAAGTGTAGAAAACAAAATCATTTAAATATTCTCTTAAAAAAGTTAGATTTGCCATCTCCTGTATATTTTATTTCGTTAATAAGTCCGCTAACCTCAACTATACCAGACTCTACATCTAGCTTTATAATATTAAGATTTTCGCCAGTTACACACATATTAACTCCGGCAACTTTAACTTGTAGTTTGTTACCATTTGACTCATATACTTTTTCTACTCCAGTAATATTTAATAGTTCTCTATTACTTAATCTTATCTCGCTAGTGGTAAACGTACGATTATTTTTTGCTTCTTTATTATCTAAAATTTCCATACTAAAATCCTTTTTTTCAAAGTTAATAAAATATATGAGGATTTTTTGTTTTTTATTCTTTATAAGCAAACATAAAAAAATGTACTTTTAATAACCTAATGCTTTAAAAGTACATTTAATTATTTTTCATATTTTAATTTTTGAGTGTGGACTTTTAAAAGTAAAAATTTTTTAATAAAAGCCTTCGTTTTACTTTGTTTAGTTTCACATTATAAACTTATTTCTAACATTAAATGTGTAAAACTGAGTATTTTTTTTAGTAAATCCCATTTATATTTAATTATAATTAATTAATAAATTAATAGTCTAATTATCGCTTTCATTATTTAGTGGAATAATACTATCTTCTGGTTTAGAAATATCGTTTTCAATTTCCTCTTCACTTATACTTACATCTTCTTCTTGATGAACTGTAACCGAAGCACAAACCACTTTATAGTGACTGTCTTTAAGCCTCATAATTTTTACACCCTTAGTATTTCTACTAATCTTACTAATTTGACTTGCCTTTATACGAATAATTGTACCATTATCAGAAATTAAGATTACATCTTGTTCGTTATTAACTTGTTTAAGATTTACAAGTTTACCGGTCTTTTCATTAAAAATGCCTGCCTTAATACCTTTTCCACCCCTGCTTTGAAGCCTATATTCGTCAGTATTAGTTCTCTTACCATAACCAAATTCTGAAATAGTTAAAATGTCAAACCCCTCTTTTATGATAGACATGTCAACAACATAATCATTTTGGCTTAGTCTTATACTTCTTACACCCTGTGAGTTTCTTCCAAGTCTACGTATGTCTTTTTCACTAAATCTAATACATTTACCCTCGTGAGAAGCTACTATTATGTCATCTGTTCCATTTGTAACTTCAACACTAATAAGCTTATCATTTTCGTTTAATTTTATAGCAATTTTTCCGTTTTTATTAATATGTCTAAACTCATCAATAGTTGTTTTCTTAATAAGTCCATTCTTTGTCGCCATAACAAGATTTCCGGAAGCATTGTCATCTAATTTAATAATCTCCGTTACAAGCTCGCTAGGTGATATTTGAAGAAGATTAATCATAGCTCTTCCTTTAGCATTCTTTTGTGCTTCAGGAATTGTATATGCCTTTTTACAATAAACTCTACCAAGGCTAGTGAAAAATAAGAGATTATCATGAGTATTACATACAAACATTTTTTCTACAAAGTCATCTTCCTTAGTTTTATGTCCAGAAACACCTACACCGCCCCTATTTTGTAATTTGTACTCACTTACTGGTTGTCTCTTAATATATCCAAAATGAGTAAGAGATACAACAACATCCTCTTTTTCAATCAAATCTTCAATATCAAGGTCATTATAATCAATACTTATTTCTGTTTTTCTTGGTGTAGCATACTTGTTTTTCACCTCTAATATTTCAGCTTTAATAATGTCAAGGACTTTTTGGTCGCTTTCAAGAATAGACCTATACTCCGCTATTTGACTGCGAACATTTTGAAGATCTTCCTCAATTTTATACACCTCAAGACTGGTTAGTCGTTGTAATCTCATCTCTAGTATAGCATTTGCTTGTCTTTCAGTTAATTCAAACCTTTCACAAAGCTTAACATTTGCCTCATTTTTATCTTCACTTGCTTTAATTATTCTAATAACTTCATCAACGTTATTAAGAGCAATTACAAGACCTTCTAAAATATGTTCCTTTTCAAGTGCTTTTTCAAGGTCATATTTTGTACGGCGAATAACAACATCTTTTTGATGCTCAAGATAATAATAGAGCATTTCTTTAAGATTTAATACTTTTGGTTCTCCGTTAACAAGAGCTAAAAATATAATTCCAAAGCTTGTTTGAAGTGGAGTGTGTTTATAAAGATGATTAAGTACAACTTGTGCGTTATAATCTCTTTTAACGTCAATAACAATACGCATTCCCTGTCTATCTGACTCTTCTTTTATATCACTTATTCCCTCAACTCTCTTATCTTTTACAAGGTTTGCAATTTGTTCAATTAATTTTGCCTTATTAACTTGGTAAGGAAGTTCTGTAATAACAATTCTACTATGCTTTTCGTTTTCTTCAATCTCACATTTTGCCCTTAAAATTACTGTTCCTCTACCTGTTTTATAAGCTTTTCTAGCACCGCTAACACCAAGTAGAATACCTCTTGTAGGAAAATCTGGTGCAGGAATAATTTTCATAAGCTCATCAATTTCTATTGCAGGGTTCTCAATTAAAGCTACTACACCATCTATGACTTCACCTAAATTATGAGGTGGAATATTTGTTGCCATACCAACTGCAATACCATCTGACCCATTAACTAAAAGATTTGGAAAGCGAGCAGGCAAAACGGTAGGCTGTTGTGATGTACCATCAAAATTAGGGTAAAAATCAACAGTTTCCTTATCTATTTCTCTTAGCATTTCACTTGCTATTTTTGATAATCTGGCTTCAGTATACCTTTGTGCAGCTGGAGGATCGCCATCGACACTACCAAAGTTACCTTGTCCATCAACAAGAAGTTCGTTTATAGAAAAGTCTTGTGCAAGACGGACAAGTGCCTCATAAACAGCAGAATCTCCGTGTGGGTGATATTTTCCAAGCACTTCACCAACTATACGCGCACATTTCCTAAAAGGCTTATCATTTGATAAACCTAACTCTCCCATAGAATACAAAATTCTTCTATGAACAGGCTTTAAACCATCTCTTACGTCAGGAATTGCACGACTAACGTTTACCGCCATTGCATATGAAATAAATGATTTTTTCATTTCATCATTAAGTGGCACCTTAATATACTTTGTATTATCTACTAATTCGTCAAGTTCTTTTGAATAATCTTGTTTTTTCATATTGTCCTCGCCTAAATAATTTTAAATATCAAGCTCTTTAACTAATGTTGCATTTTTTTCAATAAAATCACGTCTAAGTTCTGGATTTTCACCCATTAAAGTATTAAATATTTCGTCAGCCTCAACTGCATCTTCCATTTTTACCTGAAGAAGAGTACGATGTTCTGGACTCATTGTTGTTTCCCATAATTGCTCACTAGTCATTTCTCCTAGTCCTTTGTAGCGCTGAATTTCAACATTTTTATTCCCTAGTCTTTCTAATTCTTCATTCAATTCATCATCATTATAAAAGTAAGCAATTTCTTTTCCTCGAGTAACCTTATAAAGGGGTGGTTGTGCAATATAAACGTGACCTAACTCAATTAATGGTCTCATAAAACGATAAAAGAAAGTTAATAGTAGTATTCTAATATGACTACCATCAACGTCAGCATCAGTCATACAAATAATTTTATCATATCTAAGCTTACTTTCATTAAAATCTTCATGAATACCACATCCAAACGCAGTAATCATTGACTTAATTTCTTCATTTTCAAGTATTCTTGATAATCTTGCTTTTTCAACATTTAAAATTTTACCTCTAAGTGGTAAAATAGCCTGAAATCTTCTATC
Organism: uncultured Christensenella sp.; assembly: GCA_949282135.1. GTDB lineage: Bacteria > Bacillota > Clostridia > Christensenellales > UBA1242 > UBA7862. Next base: position 18,229 of record CASDOR010000018.1, on the reverse strand, counting down.
TCTCCCCTGTTTTGCAGTTCCACCAGCACTATCTCCCTCTACTAGATAAATTTCGCATCTACTAGGGTCTTTATTTGTACAATCTGCTAACTTTCCAGGAAGAGTAGTATTTTCTAGTACACTTTTACGTCTTGTAAGTTCTCTTGCATTTCTTGCTGCTTCTCTTGCACGTTGAGCTGTAATAGATTTTAAAATTAATTCTTTTGCAGTTGTTGGATGTTCTTCTAAATAATCACCAAAAGCATCTATAACTACCTTTTCAACAAGCCCTTTCATAAACGAGTTTCCAAGTTTAGTTTTAGTTTGTCCTTCAAATTGAGGATCTTGAAGCTTAACACTTATTACAGCAGTCAAACCTTCTCTACAATCCTCGCCAGATAATTTTTCATTTGGTTTTAAAAGTCTATTTTTTGTCGCATAATCAATAATAACTTTACTTAAGGCATTTTTAAATCCTACAAGATGAGTTCCACCCTCTTCTGTATTAATGTTATTTGCATAGGCATTTATAACTTCTGTATAGCCATCATTATACTGAAAACTTACTTCAACTTCACTAGTATTACTAATACTATTAACATAAAATGGTTCTGGGAAAAAAGTGTCTCTTCCTTTATTTAAATATTCTACAAATTCAATAATCCCACCCTTAAAAAAGAAATTATCACTTTTTTCTCGTCCTGGTCTTTTATCTGTTAAATTAATAGTTAGACCTTTATTTAAAAAAGCAATTTCTCTAAATCTTGCCTTTAAAGTTTCATAATTAAATTCGGTTGTTTCAAAAATTGCATCGTCAGGAACAAAAGTTATAGTAGTACCACGTGATAATGTGCTACCATCTATTTTTAGAGGATATTGTGGAATCCCTCTTTTATACTCCTGAACATAGTGATTTCCGTTTTGAAAAACCTCTACTTTAAGATATTCACTTAAAGCATTAACGCAGGACAAACCAACGCCATGAAGTCCACCAGATATTTTATATCCACTACCGCCAAATTTACCGCCTGCATGAAGTTTTGTTAAAACTACTTCAACAGCACTTTTATTTTCTTTTTTGTGGATACCAGTTGGTATACCTCTACCATTATCTGCAACAGTAATGCCACCGTCTTCATTGATTGTTACATTTATTTTGTCGCAATGTCCAGCGATAGCTTCGTCAATACTATTATCAACTATTTCTATTACAAGATGATGAAGGCCTCTTTCATCTGTAGAGCCTATATACATACCAGGTCTTTTCCTAACTGGCTCTAGGCCATCAAGAACTTGAATATCTTCTTCAGTATACTTAGTTGTTTTTGTTAAATCCTCTTCATCACTAGCAGTAGCATTAAGGTTTAGTGCTTCATCAACAATTTCATTTTTTTTATCATCGTCTGCCATGCTTTACTCTCCATTTTGCTATATATATTATATAATTAATATAATTATATATATAATATAACATATAAGAATATAAAAAACAACGGCTTTTTGACTTTTTTTAGAAAATTTTTTGAATTGTAACTACTGCATCTTTTACATTAAAAATTGCACTTCCGCTACTTAATTTTCTAGAAAACTTGGTAGTAGTTAGTATTGTTTGATAATTTTTTATTTCTTCTAAAAAATTTTTACAACGTTTAGTATCTAATTCACTTAAAACGTCATCAAGAAGTAAAATAGGTTTTTCTTTTAATTTGTTTTCAAACAATGAAAGCTCTGCTATTTTTATTGATAGAGTTGCAAGTCTTTGTTGTCCTTGAGAACCAAAATTTCTAATATCAATATTATTTATTCTAATTTCAATATCGTCTCTATGTGGACCTACACTTGTAAAACCTAACTCATAATCAGTCTTTAATTTATCTTTATAAGTCTTATACAATTTATCCCTAATTTCATTAATTGACTTTAAATTTATACCCTGATAACTAATTAAAAGAGTCTCCTTACTATCGGTAATTCTCGCATGAGTTTCTTGTGCTGGAATTTGTATTTTTTCAATAAAATCAAGTCTACAATAAATTATTTTGCTTGCGGTATCTGCAAGCTGAACATCCCATAGATCAATAGTATCATGTAAAGTTTCAAAATTTTTTGTCTGCTTTAATAGTTTATTTCTTTCATTTAAAAGCTTTTCGTATTTACATAAAAGATAAAAATAATTTTTATTTAACTGACTAATGTCAATATCCATAAATCTTCGTCTAAAACTAGGTCCATCTTTTATAAGTCCAATTTCATCTGGTGCAAAATATACTACTGGCATTTCGCCTATTAAATCTCCAATTTTTCTTATATTAATACCGTTTATTTTTATTGCTTTTTTATTATCATTTCTTAAAAATAGTTCAATTTCTTCTTCAAAAAATTCTTTTTTTACTACTACACTTACTTTAGAGCTTTTTTCACCCCACTTTATAAGCTCTTTATCTTTTGATGTCTTAGGTGATTTTCCAATACTAGATAAATAAATACTTTCTAAAAAATTAGTCTTACCTTGTGCATTACTTCCAACAAAAACATTAAGATATGGATATAATTCTACATCACAAGATTTATAATTTCTAAAATTTTCTAGTTTAACTCTTTTTATATACATACATTTATGTATAACACATTACACATTATTTTAAAAGAAAAATAATAAAAAAATAAAAAAATTTAACAAAAATAAAAAGCTAAAATTTTTTATAAATTTGTATAGCTTGCACAAAAATTTTACATTAAATTTTATTTTATTTTTATGCAAGTTGCATAAACTTATAAAAATTTTTTTTAACATAAATTGTTTTAATTTTTACTAATTTTTTTATCATTGACAAAAAGTGATAGATATAATATTATAAATATTATTAATTATGTGAGGTAATTATGGATGCTATTTTAAGTAGATGGAATGAAGTTTTAAAAGATATGAGTAACCAAGTTACTGCAGTTAGTTATGATCTTTATATTGAAACACTAGAACCTATAAAAATAGAAAAAAATAAATTAATTTTATTTGCTTCAACTCTTACAAATAAAAATCAACTTTTAAAATTACATAAAGACAAACTTTTAAATTGTGTTAAAGAGCATTTTGAAAATGTTGATGATATTATTGTTCTTGAACCTAGTGAAAAAGAAAAATTTTTAGAAGATATAAAAGAAGCCGAAGATATAATAGAAGCAAAACAAGTTTTAAGTGATAAAAATAAACTTAATGAAAAATACACTTTTGAAAGTTTTGTTGTTGGTAAAAGCAATCAATTTGTTTATGCTGCAGCACGAAGTGTTGCTGAAAATCCAGGAAAAAAATACAATCCATTATTTATTTATGGCGGTGTTGGGTTAGGAAAAACGCATATCTTACATGCTATTGGAAATTATATAAGAAAAAATAATCCAGAAATGAGGATTCTTTATGTTACTAGTGAACAATTTACAAATGACTATATTCAAGCATTAAAAGCAGATAAAAAAGAAAATGCAAATAAAGCATTTAGAGATAAGTACAGAGATGTTGATATATTAATGATTGATGATATTCAATTTATAGCAAATAAAACTAGTACGCAGGAAGAATTTTTCCATACATTTAATGATTTATATCAACTAGACAAGCAAATAGTTATAACGTCTGACAAGCATCCAAGAAATATGGAGACACTCGAGGAAAGATTGAGATCTCGATTTACCGGAGGACTCATACAAGATATTCAAAAGCCAGATTATGAAACACGTCTTGCGATTCTTCAAAAAAAGGTTGAATCAGAAAATTACAATGTTGATAGTGATGTTTTAACATTCCTTGCTGAAAAAATAGATACAAATATTAGAGAACTTGAAGGAAGTTTAAACAAAGTAATATCATTATCTAGTTTAATTGGAAGACAAAAAGCAACAATGCAAGAAGCTGAAGAAGCACTAAAAGATTTTGAACTATCTCAAAAACAAAATCTAACAGTAGATAGAATTATTGAAATTGTTTGTAAATATTTTAATGTTAAACGTGAGGAACTTGTTGGTAAAAAGAAAAACAAAGAGATTGTAGTTCCAAGACATATTTGCATGTATGTTATAACAGAGCTTCTTGATGTTCCTTTAATGGCAATTGGAAAAGCATTTGGAGGAAAGGATCACTCATCAGTTATTCACGCAAGAGACAAAATTTCTGAATCAATGAAAACTAATAAGTCGCTTAAAACAGATGTCGATGATTTAATTGCAATGATAAAATCCGACAATTAACGACAAAATTCACATATATATAAACCAAAAATGTTTACAAGCTATTTCAAGATATTGTTGTCATTTAAAGTTTTTAATACTAAAACCACTATATATGGAACGGTGGAAAAGTTATAAACAAATTAACACTGCCTATAATTATTATTAAAAAATATTATTAATTAATAATAATAGAACAATATTTGCAAAAAACAACTTTTGAACAGATGATCGGAAATAAAAAAAGTTATTCACAAATTGTTAATAAATGTTGATAATAAAAAACAAAAATTGTTTATAAAAAAATCTTTACATATGAGGATTTTAGAGGTAAAATAAAACGAAAATAAGTTATCCACAAAATTTTGCGCTATTAATAATATTAGAGAAAAATAAAAAAAGGAGAAAATAAAATGAAAGTAGTTTGCGATGGATTGGACTTAAGTATTGCGACAAGTCAGGTCATTAAAGCAATTTCTAATAAAACTACAAATCCAATACTTGAAGGAATTAAAATTACAACAGAAAATGATTCACTTAAATTATCAGCTACAGACCTAGAACTTGCTATTGAAAAAACTATTAGAGCAGAAATTATGGAAGAAGGTGAAGTAGTTATTCCAGGTAGATTCTTTTCTGATTTTATAAGAAAGCTTACAAACGAAAAGATTAATCTTGAAACAAATGATAAAAATCAATTAAAAATTAATTATACAGACAGTGAAAGTTTTATTCAATGTTATGATGCTTTGGAATTTCCTAATTTAAAAATTATTAACGACGGTGATTTTTTTGTTATTACACAAAGAGATTTAAAAACACTTATAAACAGAAGTATATTTTCTACAGCAGTTGATGATACAAGACCAATACTTAAAGGCTGTTTGTTTGAAATAAAAAATGATTCAATAAAATCTATAGGCCTTGATGGTTATAGACTTGCATACATAACTAAACCTCTAGTACCTAGCAATGTTGAAACAAATATAGTTGTTCCTGCAAAAAGTCTTAATGAAATTTGGAAGTTTCTAGAAGATAGTGATGAAAATGTAAAAGTTTATATTCAGAAAAACTTTTTAATGGTGGAAATTGACAGCACAAAAATTATTACAAGACTAATTGAAGGTGATTTTATAAATTACAACCAAATTATTCCTAAAGATTTTACAACTTCACTTGTAATTAACAAAAGTGTATTTGAAGAAGCTATTGAAAGAACATCTGTACTATCTCGTGTTGATAAAAATAATTTAGTAAAGTTTGAAATAAAAGACAAGATTTTAACTCTTACTTCAAATTCAGATATTGGAAACATTAAAGAAAATATAGGAATTTCTTTAAAAGGTAATGATTTAACAATTGCATTTAATTCTAGATATTTTTCAGAATGTTTAAGAACAATTAATGAAGAAGCAATAAAGATAAGTTTTAATACTCCATCAAGTCCTTGTATTATAACTCCAAGCGAAGGTGATGAATATTTATTTTTGATTTTACCAGTTAGAATTATAAATCAATAAAAAGAAGGTTAAACCCTTCTTTTTTTTTACTAAAAATTACCTCTTTTATTTCTTAGAGTCATATGTTATAATAAATCAATCCATTTGAGGAGGTGTTAAAATGAATTTAGATTTAACTCCCTATCAGGAATGGCTAGTATTAAGAAGACTTGTAAAAGAAAATAATGAGTCTATTAGATTTTGTGCACTAAAATCAAACTTAGACATAGATGATTTGCCTGAAGTATATAAATCAATAGGTGAAAATTTTATGTGTAAAGATAATGACGCTATGTTGATTTACGAAGATAAGTGTAAAAAAAATTGGATAGATTGTTTATCAAGAAACGATTTATTTAAATTATTTAATTTTCAGAATAAAGTTTTAAAAATGTCAAAAGAAAGGTTTACAACGGCAGACTTTGATTATTTTGGATTTTTTGTAGCAAATAATTGTATGGATTATTTTGATGATAAAATAGAATTTTCTGGAAAACCAAACAAACAAGAAAAAGATAATAGAGTTTTTTCAGACACCTTTGAAGATAATATTGTTAGTGCTCTACAAAGTAATTATGAAAGAGTTTGTAGTGAATACAAAAAAAATAATAATACTAGCAATATAGATATAGAATCAATTGGAGACTTAAAAGGTTTCGAGTTTAGAAATTACAATAACCTCGTTAAAAAGAGTTTATATAAGAAAAAAGAAGAAGAATTAAAAAAGCAAGAGTCGGAAAAAAAGAAAATGAATGAAACACCAATTTTTCCGGAGTTTGAAGAATTTTTTAAACAAAATCAAAATACAAGATATAATTTTTATGAAGAGGAATTTATAAAGTAAAATTTGACGAATTAGTCGGTAAATTTTTAATTAAAAAATGGCTATAATCCGCTAAAATAAAGGAAATTAAAGTAAGTAGTTAAGTACTTACTTTTTTTATTGACTAACTATTCGACTTTTTTTAAAAAAGATAAAATAACTGTTGACAAGTTAAAAAAAATCATTTACACTCTTACTACACAAGTTTAAATTAGAAGACCAAATATTCGGATGGAGTAATTTTAGGTAAAAGTAGACAGACTTGTTTTAATTATAATTATATTAAAGGAGGATAATTATATGGAAAAAGGGACATATCAGCCAAACAAGAGAAGAAGACAAAAAGTCCATGGATTTAGAAAGAGAATGTCTACTAGAAACGGAAGAAAAGTTTTGAAGAGACGTAGAAATCGCGGAAGAAAAGTTTTATCTGCATAGAAAAGAGAAAAATATGTTAGCAAGCAAAAATAGGCTAAAGAAGAAAAAAGAGTTTAATTACATTTACAAAAAGGGAAAAATATATCATACAAAGTTTTTAACAGTTTATGTGGTTCCAACAAGAGCGAAGGAATCTAAAGTTGGTTTTACTATTAGTAATAAAATAGGAAACAGCGTTATAAGACATAAACTTAAAAGAAGGCTTAGTGAAATTATAAGATGCTGTTTAAAAACCTTACCAGTTAGAAATTATGTTTTTGTAGCAAAGGTTAATAGTAATAATCTTGATTTTAGTCAGCTTAAGAGAGAAGTCGAATGTATTTTGAGTAAGGTTATGGATGAAAAATAAAACTTTTTTTCAAAAAATATTTTTTATTATTACATTCCCTATTCTTCTTCTGGTGAAAGGTTTAGTTTATTTTTATAAATTTTGTATATCACCCTTATTCCCCGGTGTTTGTAAATTTACACCAAGTTGTTCGACTTATTTTTTACAAGCAATTGACGAGTATGGTGTAATAAAAGGAAGTGCTCTTGGAATAAAAAGAATTTTAAGGTGTAATCCATGGTCAAAGGGTGGTGTTGACTTGGTAAAACCGAATATTAAAGGAAAAATAAAATGGATGTTATAAGTCTTATATGTTCAGCATGGCCTGCAGATAATTTTTGGGCAACGCTAATAAAAATTTTTGATGTAGGAAGCTATGCTTGGACTATCATATTATTTACTTTAGTTTTAAAACTTGTTTTGTCACCTCTTGATTTTTTGCAAAGGTTTTACACAAACAAAACAATGAGAGCTCAACAAAAACTTCAACCACAACTTGCAAAGCTTCAAAGACAATATGGACAAAATCAGAATTTGCTTTATCAAAAACAAAATGAATTATATAAGAAGTCTGGTTTTAGCATGAAAGGTTCATGTATTGTTATGTTAATTTATTTTGTTGTAACACTTGTTGTTTTTATCACTTTATATACTTCAATTCAATATATTGCAGGTTTTAAAATTGAAAATCAATTTAATCAACTTCAATTAACATATAACAGTGTTTATGAAGAAGAATATTATACATATTTAGGCGTAGACTACAATATATATAATGGATATGAAAGTGAAAATGAAAAACATAACTATATAGTTAGTCTTGAGATACAAAAAATTGAGGAAGATGGACAAGAATTTGTTATTCATCAAAAAAACGATGCAATTAGTAATGCACAAAGTTCTGTTGTAGATAAATATTTAGAAATAAAAGATAGCTGGCTTTGGATTAAAAATATTTGGATAGCAGATAAGGCAACTGCAAATGAAATTTTGCAATATAATTCTTATGTTAACTTAACTGGTGATACAAATATAAGTGAAGAAGAATATAATCTTGTTATACAAAAACTTCTAGATGGTGAAAAAGGTACTAATGGTGTAAATGGTTATTACATTTTATCAATACTTGTTTTAATTGTTTCATTCCTTTCACAATGGATTTCTAGAAAAATGTCACAGCCAAAAGTTCAAGGTGCTGAGAAACAGCAACAGCCTGCTATGACAAAAATTATGATGTTTCTATTACCTATAATTATGGTTATATTTACTTTAAATTCAAGTGCAATCTTCTCTATTTATATTTTATTTAACTCGTTAATTTCTACTGCACTTGTTCCAATAATTACTTTAATTTGCAATGCAATAGAAAACAAAAATGAAAAGAAAAAACAGGAACAAAACAGGGTTGACTATAGAAGATATTAAAAGGAAGAAAAAATGAAAAGTATACAAGTAAGTGCAAGGACAGTTCAAAAAGCAATTGATCAAGCTTTGAAAGATTTAAATCTAAGTCAAGATGAGGTCGATATAAAAATTTTAGACGAGGGTGGACTTTTTAGAAAGGCGAAGGTTGAAATATTTTATGAGGAAAAAGAAAATCCTATTTTAGAAGAAAGTAATTATAGTGAGAATAAAAGTTTAAGTATTCAAGAAGACAAATTAAAAGAAGAAAAAGAGGTTAAAAATTTAAGTAAAGATCTTGATGAAATAGAAAGCTTATCAATTGAGTTTTTATCTAAAATATTTAAATATATGGGTGTTGAAACTGAAATTGACGTAGAAAAGAAAGATAGTGAGTATTATTTTGTCGCTACTGGTGAAAATGCTAAAAATGTTAATAGAATAATAGGTAGACGTGGGGAGACTTTAAACTCTATACAAGAGGTTTTAAAGAATGTAGTTAGAAATAAAGGATATAAGGAAAAAGTATTCTTTACAGTTGGAGATTACAAAAACAAAAGAGAAAATTCGCTTATTGCTCTTGCACAGAGAACAGCAAGAAAAGCAGTAAAAATTGGCAAGCCAATAAAATTAGAACCTATGTGTGCGTATGATAGAAAAATAATTCATACTACCCTTCAAGATTTTGAAGGTGTTACCACTCAAAGTGAAGGACAAGAACCTCATAGATATTTAGTTGTAATCCCTAAAAGGTAATTTAAAAAAAGTTTTAAAGCAAAAAAGAGTTTAGAAAAAATCTATACTCTTTTTTTATTAGTTTATAATTTTAAAGCATGTAAGTAAAATATGTTTTATGGTTTATTGATTTAATAATTTATTTTTTCTTTCATCAAACTCTTCTTTAGTAATAATATTTAAATCTAATAATTCTTTATATTTTTTTAATGTTTCAAGAATTTCAATATCATTTTCTATTACAACTTTATTGTTATTATTAGAAGTAGAAATTTTTTGTTTTTTGCTTAAGTAAACAAATAAAACGTATACAATAAAAACAACTATTCCTAAAATAAATGGGACGTATGACAATGTATTTACAGACACACTTGCTGATAATTCATTAGCTAATAACTCAAGGTGAAAACCTTTATAATAATATCCTGAGTCTGAATAAATTTTGTTAAAAACAAAACCTTCTATCATATATAATGTAAGAAAAGTTAAGCAAAAGTAAAAGCAAGTATTATTTATAGTATTAGTTGTTTTTTTACTGAAAATAAAAATGGAACTAACGGATAGTATAATTGTTATTATAGAAACGAGTAATTGAAGTAAACATAAAATGCCAAGCAATGTTGCTCCCCAGGAAAAATCTGGTGCCATAAAGTCACTTGAAAAATCTATCAGATTAAAACCATTTTCCTTTCCAATTTCAATACTATCACCTATATTGTTAATTGAAACCTTTTGAAGATAAAAAGCTAAAGCTGTCAAACAAATAACTCCTATAATAAAAGTTAAAGTAATTTGTATAAAATTTTTTTCTTTGTCAATTTTCATTTTTATATACCTCTTTTTTTAAAAATTATATAATAGAAAAGCACATTATGTCAATTATATCTACTAGAATTATATAAAATATATAAAAATAATTAATTTTAGTAAATATAAGAGCATTAGTTTAATAATTTAGACTAGTATAATTAATACATAGCGAGGTGTATTAATGGATTTACATGAGTTGATAAATAGAATTTCATTTATAAGAACTCAAGCTAATTTGTCAGCGCGAAAGTTGTCATTATTAATTGGAAAAACCGCAGGGTATATACACCATATGGAACAATCAAAAAGGTTTGCTCCAACTTTTGAAACACTGTCTGATATCTTGTCAGTTTGTAATGTAACTTTTGAAAAATTTTTCTACTATGATATTACTCAATATGACATTGACAAAAAAATTATAAATGACCTTAAAAATATGCCAAAAGAGAAAAAAGAAATAATTCAAAAAATAATAGAACTTAAATAAAATTTATAAAAACACTAGAAAGTAGACATTTGCTGTGATATAATAAATTATTATGATAGAAGATACAATTATTGCACTCTCGACTCCAGTTGGGAAAAGTGGAATAGGGGTTGTTAGGATGAGTGGTAAGGAAAGTTTAAATATTGCAAAAAAAATGTTTACACCATTAAATAAAAATATAGGCATAATTCCTAATTTAATGGTGCTTGGAAATATTGATTTAGGAAGTACTAAAGACTTAGGTTTTTTTGTTTATTTTAAAGCTCCAAAATCGTATACAGGAGAAGATATAGTTGAATTTCAATGTCACGGAGGCATTGCTGTTACTCAGAAAATAATTGAAAAAGCATTAAGTTTAGGTGTTAGACTTGCTGAACCTGGAGAATTTTCAAAACGAGCCTTTCTGAATGGAAAGATGACACTTGATCAAGCAGAAGGTGTTATAGATACAATTAATGCAGAAAGTGAAAGCGAACTTAAAGCAAGTAGCAGTCTTCAAAAAGGTATACTTACAAAAACTATATTAGATATTCAAGAAAAGTTAATTGATGTTATGAGTGAAATTGAGGTAAACCTTGATTACCCGGAGCACGACATAGAATATGCTACAAAAGAGAAAATAAATGAAGAGATTGATAAGATTTACAAAAAAATATGTGCTCTTTTAAACACTGAACAACAAGGAAAAATTATAAAAAATGGTGTAAATATTGCTATAGTTGGAAAGACAAATGTAGGAAAAAGTAGTTTACTTAATAGCCTACTTGGAACTGAGCAAGCAATTGTTACTGATATTGAGGGTACAACTCGAGATATAGTAATAGGAAGTATTGAGTATAACGGAATAAAATTTAATTTTCTTGATACAGCAGGGATTAGAACAACAAATGACAAAGTAGAAAGTATTGGTATAGAAAAAGCAAAACAAGCAATAAATGAAAGTGATATTGTAATACTTGTTCTTGATGGAAGTAAAGAATTAGACGAACAAGATAAACAAAATTTAGAACTCACAAAAAATAAAAAAAGAATTATTGTAACTAATAAAATAGATTTAAAAAATATAGTTAAACTAGAAGAAGAGACAATACAAATTAGTGCAAAAAATAATATAAACATTGATAAATTAAAAGATAAAATTTTTGAAAAAGCTATTGACGGAGGTAATGTCAGTAATACACTAATACTTACAAATGTTCGTCATATTGAAGTTTTAAAAAAGGCAAAAAAAGATATAGAAAATATTAAGGAAACAATATTTGATAATTCATTAGATCTTGTTTCACTTGATATAAGGCAATTATATGAATGTTTAGGAGAGATTACAGGAGAGACAATAGATGAAAAAGTTATTGATCAAATTTTTTCTAAATTTTGTCTCGGAAAATAAGAGAGTGGAAAAATGAAAAAATATGATGCAATAGTTATTGGAAGTGGACACGCTGGAGTTGAAAGTGCTTTGGCACTTGCAAGATTAAATAACAGAACATTACTTACAACATTAAACCTTGACAGTATAAGTTTTCTTGCCTGTAATCCATCAATTGGTGGTACAGCTAAAGGACAACTTGTTAGTGAGATTGACGCCTTAGGTGGAGAAATGGGAAAAGTAGCAGATAAGAATATTTTGCAGCTTAGATTGTTAAACACCGGTAAAGGCGTTGCAGTACAAAGTTTAAGAGCTCAAGTTGATAAGCATGCTTATCACATGAGTATGAAAGATGTGCTAGAAAAGCAAAAAAATCTTGATATAATGCAGTGTGAAGTTGTAGAAATTTTATCAAAAAATAATAAAGTTTATGGAATAAAAACTGCTTTTGATGAAGAAATACATTCCAAGGTAGTTGTTGTTTGCACTGGTGTATATTTAGAGAGTAAAATTATTATAGGAGAGTATACAAAAGATCAGGGGCCTAATGGATTTATAAATTCCCATGGTCTTTCCTCTTCCCTTGCCTCTCTTGGTTTTAAAATTTTAAGATTCAAAACAGGGACTCCTGCTAGAGTTTTAAAATCATCAATTGATTATTCAAAATTTGAACGTCAAGATGGGGACAACAATATTCAAACATTTTCCTTTTTAACAAAAAGGCAGCCAAAGAACACTGCTGTTTGTTACCTTGGGTATACTAATGAAAAGACTCATGAAATTATTCGTAAAAATTTGTATAGAGCGCCAATGTATAGTGGAATGATTAAAGGGGTTGGGCCTAGATATTGTCCATCTATTGAAGATAAGGTCGTAAGGTTTGCAGACAAAACAAGACACCAAATTTTTCTTGAACCGGAAGATGAGTTTGGAAATGAAATTTATGTACAAGGATTTAGCTCGTCTATGCCAAGAGACGTTCAAGAAGAAATGTATAAGAGTGTTGAGGGGTTTGAAGATGTAAAAATTTTAAGGAATGCGTATGCAATAGAGTATGACTGTATTTCTTCTCTAGACCTATTGCCTACTCTGGAATCTAAAATAGTTGAAAATCTTTTTTTTGCTGGACAAATAAATGGTACAAGTGGATACGAAGAAGCAGCGGCACAAGGACTTATTGCAGGAATTAATGCTAGCAACAAAATTAACAATAAAGAACCTTTGATACTTAGAAGAGATCAAGCTTATATTGGTGTTTTGATTGACGACCTTGTAACAAAAGGAACTAATGAACCATATAGAATGATGACAAGCCGAGCAGAATACAGATTATTACTTAGACAAGATAATGCAGATATTAGACTTACCGAAATAGGTAGAAAAGTTGGCTTAGTTGATGACTATAGGTATAAAGTTTTTAAAAACAAAATAAAAAAAATAAATCAAGCTAACAGTGAAATAAATAAAAAACTGGATACAAAAAAGATTAAAAATTTACTTATAAGAAAAGAAGAAAGTTTTTCAATATTACCAACTACAGCAAAAGAACTTTTGAAAAGAAATAACATCACAATTTTTGATATAAAAGAAGAATTTGGTTTGTTTAAAAACATAAGTAATAACATATTGAAGTATGTAGAGACGGAAGTAAAATATGAGGGTTATCTTAAGAGACAAGAACTTTTAATTAATCAGATGAAAAAAAATGAAGATATAAAACTAGATAAGGATTTTGACTATAATAAAATTAAAGGTCTTAGAATTGAGGCAAGACAAAAATTAAACAAATTTAAACCTTTAACTCTTGGACAAGCTAGTAGAATAAGTGGAGTGTCACCTGCAGATATCTCGGTTTTGACAGTTTACCTAAGTCTCGAAAAAAGAAAAAAACAAATATAAAAGGAATAATAAATTTGATATTCGAAGTAAAAATAAAAGAAGTTTTTTTAAGAAATAATATTTCTTTAACAAATGAACAAATAGATAAATTTAAAATATACTATAACCTTTTAACTGAATGGAATAAAAAATTTAATTTAACTTCAATTGTAGATGAAGAAGACGTATTAAAAAAACATTTTTTAGATAGTGCTGTAGCATGTAAATTTTTAAAAGATAGTTCTTGCGTCTTAGATATTGGTGCTGGTGCGGGTTTTCCAAGCATACCTTTAAAAATTTTAAATCCGAGTTTAAAAATAATTTTGGTCGATAGTGTTAATAAAAAAGTTAATTTTTTAAATGAAGTAATAAAAACTTTAGACTTAAAAAGTGTTACTGCAATTCATACTAGAATTGAGGATTTAGCACATAGCGACGAATATAGAGAAAAATTTGATTATGTAGTTGCACGTGCTGTCGCACAACTTAACACCTTAAGTGAGTATTCCCTTCCATTTTTGAAGATAAATGGAAAAGCAATTCTGTATAAATCAGATGACATTGACGAAGAGTTAAAAGAATCAATAAAAGGTATAAGCTTACTTGGTGGAAAGATAGAAAAAATAGAAGAAGTTTATTTTGAAGACTTCTCCCGGAAAATTGTGTTTATAGATAAAATTAATAATACTCCAAAAAAATATCCAAGGAGTGGTAATAAACCAAGAACAAATCCATTATAAAAAAACTACTTAAATTTGTTAGGAAAAATAAAAAAATTTGTTATAATTAGATAAGACTGATATTTTAGTAAAGAGGGATAGTATGGGAAAAATTATTTCATTTGCAAATCAAAAAGGTGGAGTTGGTAAAACAACGACATGTATAAATCTCGCCTCGTATCTTTCAGCGCTTGGGAAAAAAGTTTTAGTTGTAGATATGGATCCTCAGGGAAATGCAACAAGCGGACTTGGAATTACAAAAAATCAAAAAATATTAACACTTTATGATGCTATAGATGGCGACAAGGAGATTAATGAGGTTGTAAGAAAAACTGATATACAAAATTTAGATATTATTCCTGCCACTGTCGATCTTGCTGGTGCTGAGGTTGAACTTGTCAGTATGCGTGGTAGAGAAAAAGTAGTTAAAAATTTACTTAAAAAAGTACGCGACAATTATGACTATATATTAATTGACTGCCCTCCTTCCCTAGGTCTCCTTACAATTAACGCATTGACAACCAGTAATTCAGTTGTCATTCCTATTCAGTGTGAATTCTTTGCACTTGAAGGTTTGACTCAGCTTATGAATACTATTAAATTAGTAAAAAAACACTTAAACGAAGAAATTGATGTTGAGGGTGTTATTTTAACAATGAAAGATAATAGGTCTAACCTTATTCAGGAAGTTTCACAAGAAATAAAAAGATTTTTTGGTAAAAAAGTTTATAACACTTCTATTCCTAGAAGCATACGTCTAGCTGAAGCTCCAAGTCATGGTAAACCTATTATGACATATGATGCAAGAAGTAGAGGCGGTGTCGCATACTTTGAACTTGCAAAAGAATTTTTAGATAGAAATAAAGATAGTTATAAAAATATAACTAAATTTTAAAACCGACCATATAGTTTATATTATAATTATTAATTTTACTTATATCTATTGATTAATTTTATATCTTAGTGTATAATTAGTCGAAATAAAATTGTAAGAGGTAAGAAAAATGAAAAGAGGTTTAGGAAAAGGACTTGATGCATTATTTTCAATTTATGAAGATGAAGAAATAAAGGTTGAGGAAAAACAAGAAGTAAAAGAGAAAAAACAAGACAAGTCAGAAGTATCTAGTAATGGTGTGGCGGAAATCGATATAAGAAAGATTGATCCAAATAAAGATCAGCCAAGAAAAAGGTTTGATGCGAACTCACTTAAGGAGTTAACAGAATCTATTAAACAACATGGAATAATACAACCAATTATTGTTAACGAAGAGATAAATGGAAGATATACAATCATTGCCGGGGAAAGAAGATTTAGAGCTTCAATAAATGCTGGCATGAAAACAATTCCTGCTATAGTAAGAAAATATACAGAAAGACAAATAAAAGAGATTTCACTTGTTGAAAATTTACAGAGAGAAGATCTTAATCCAATCGAAGCAGCTAAAGCAATTAAGGAGCTTATGACTGAGTATAACTTCACTCAGGAGACTGTAGCTGATAGGATTGGTAAAAGTAGACCATTGGTTGCTAATACACTTAGACTATTATCTCTTACACCTGAAGTTATTGCTATGATTGAAAGTAACAAAATCTCAGCAGGACATGGTAAATGTCTCGTCTCAGTTGAAGACAAAGATAAACAAATTGAGTTAGCAAAACTAGTTATTGAAAATAGATTAACGGTTAGAGATCTTGAAAACCTTATTAGAAATGAAAAGCCATCCTCAAAAACTAGTGTTATTAGAGAAAAGGTTATTCAAAGTATTGAGTTAAAAGAACTTGGCCACAGAATGCAAAGATTATTCAGAACTAAAGTAAAAATTGTTGGTGATGATAAAAAAGGAAAAATTTCTATTGCATATTTTAATCAAGATGACTTAGATAGAATCTGTAGTTTTATTGATAAGTTAGAAAGATAATAAAATTGTTTCACGTGAAACATATAAATGATAATTATATAAAATGTTCCATTGTTTCACGTGGAACATTTTATTTTTATATTGCAAATCAAATATTTGAATGAGATTTAATTAAATAAAAATAATATTTTTAATATTTTATTTAATTTTATTATTAAACTTTATTTATCCTCTAAAGTTGTTTCTTTGTTTATATAATGGTTTTTGTCTAATGCTTATTTAAAAAAGTAAAAGAATTTTTCATGTATTACATTTAATTTGCTTTGTAATGAAAATAATATTTTAGTATTATACACCATATTAAATTTTTACTTAGTTATAATTAATAGTTTAAGAAATAGATTGTTAAAAATTTTAAATTTAACTTAAATCTCATATTTGATTGTTTAAAGTTCACTTGTTGAATTAAATAAAAATTCAAAAAACAGATAAAAAATTATATATTTCTAAAACGCTCTCAGACAGAATGATTGCAAATTTTAAATTCATAAATTTTTTCAATTTTAAGTAATTATTTTTAATGTTTCACGTGGAACAATTTGCTATATTTTTGAAAAGTTAATATTTATGTTGTTCTATAAGCTTTCTTTAATAGTATTATATAATTAATAAATATTGACAATACGCTTACAAAGATGTGTAGTTGTTTTATTTACTATCAAATAAAATTCAATTAATAATAGATAATAAATTAAAATTTAAACATTTTTTATTTACTTACATAATTTATCACCTGCATATATGCTATAAAACAAAACAATAATTTTAAAAATCGTATATGTTTAAGGTGTCCACGTTCTCAATATTAGATTAATTAAAGTTTCTTTATAACAGTCTGCTAATATTTTTTTGTTAGATAATTTTTTCTATATTGTTTGTAAAAATATTTAATAATGATTTATTAACAATAATTTTTATTATGATTTAATTATGTTAGTTTTATTTATTGAATTAAATTTAATTATAAATGTTTATAAAATTTGATTGTTTTTTAGAAATACTAATTAAAAAGAAAAAGCTTGTTCTTATAATATCAATGCTTGTTATATAAGAATCTGAGTGATGTAAAAAATGTTTAGCTGTATAAGATAATAACAATACCATTTTAAATTCTATTGTTAGATATTAATTACAATACTATCTAATTATTCACAATTGATTTTTTATTGTGGATAATTAAATTGTTCCACGTGAAACATAAATCTTCCCTTTTAAGAATGTTTATGATTATTTATAAAATGAGTTTAGATTTGATAAACATAGTATAATTTATAACAAAATAATTTAACATATTTTTGTATTATAAAGAGTTTATAAACACTTGTTTATTTGTTATATGTGATGGAGCTGCTGATCAAGCTATGTTTTATTTTAATTAATATTTAAAAAAGTTTTATCTTTGAAGATAACTAAATGTTTTTATTTAGTCTAATTAAAGCAGTTTTTAAAATAATCTTTAAAAATTATAGATTGTTAAAATGCTAACTAGCTAGCTAACAAGCTAACTGTCTAACAAACTAACAAAAAAAACTAACAAACAACAAACAAACTACCTACCTATCTATCTAACTACCTATCTACCTACCTATCTATCTAACTAACTATCTATCTAACTAACTATCT
>CASDOR010000017.1 GCA_949282135.1 uncultured Christensenella sp. | reverse complement strand
GAACTTCCAAATGCCGAGGAAATTTTGCTACCTAAAATTTGCCCTAGTTGTCACGGAGAGCTTGTCAAAGACGGAGTACAAGTATTTTGTGTGTCGAGTGTATGCACAGAAAAAAATATTAGCAGGCTTGTCTATTTTGCTTCAAAAAAATGTATGAATATAGAAGGTCTTAGTGAAAAAATAATAGGTTTACTTTACGAAACTAATAAGGTAAGACATTTTAGTGATTTTTATAAACTAAAAAAAGAGGACTTTTTGGGATTAGAGGGCTTTCAAGACAAAAAAATAAACAATGTACTTACGAGCATCAAAAAGAGTAAAGACACAACTCTAAGTAATTTTATAAACGGACTAAGTATTGAGGGAGTGGGTGAAAAGACCTCTAAAGATATTGTAAAGAGGTTTAAGAGTTTAGATAAGGTCATGGTAGCCACCTATGACGAGCTAGTCCAAATTCGTGATATAGGAGAGGTAACAGCTAAAAATATAGTAAACTATTTTTCAAATGAAGAGAACAAGCTAGAGATAACCTCGCTTTTAAATCTTGGTGTAAAAATTCAAGAGGTTGAAGAAAAAGACTTAGATACAAACAATTTCTTTTATAACAAGAAATTTGTGTTGACTGGCACCTTAAATGACTACACAAGAGAGGAAGCAAGTAAGCTTATTGAAGAAAGAGGCGGTGTGACTTCAAATAGTGTGTCAAAAAAGACAGATTATGTCTTATTTGGAAGTGATGCTGGGAGTAAACTAGATAAGGCAAGAGAGCTTAATGTTAAAACAATAGACGAAGAAGAGTTTAAAAAACACTTAAGCGAAAATTAAGGTTTTTATGTAAAAAGTTTAAAAGAGAATATAAGTAAATCTTTTTTGTCTTTTAGAACAAAATTAGGTGTTTTAAGATTTTTGTTAGAGGCAAAAAAGCACGCATACTTCTTTTTAAATAACTTTTATTTTCTCTTGCAAAAGGGGAAAAGGTATGATAAAATTATGTTCGACAAAAAATGAGAGGTAAAAAGTTATGATGATTGATCCACCAATTGAGGAA
Source organism: uncultured Christensenella sp. (assembly GCA_949282135.1). Classification (GTDB taxonomy): domain Bacteria; phylum Bacillota; class Clostridia; order Christensenellales; family UBA1242; genus UBA7862. The sequence continues at coordinate 39,910 of CASDOR010000017.1, read as the reverse complement.
CTTAGAGAAAAAGCTGGGAATGAGTATATTCTTGCAAATGTTGTTGCAAAGAGGGCAAAAACTCTCGAAAAAGAAATGCCAGATTTTATCGATGCTTCACAGGAAAAAGCTATTTCTCTTGCTGCACGTGAGTTGTATTCTGGAAAGATTGAGGCTCGTCTTCCAGAGAATGAAAAAAAAGAAAATGATAGTGTAACAGATAACGATTAGTATATAGTAAAGGAGTTAGGCATATCACATGTTTGCAAGTGTCGTGATAGATGTCTCAACAAGTAAACTTGAAAAACTCTTTGACTATGTTATTCCAAGTGACATTCAAGTTTTAAAGGGAGATAGAGTTCTTGTTCCATTTGGTAACAAGACTTGTATTGGCTACGTAGTAGACGTTAAAGAGACCTCAAGTTATGAAGTGAGTAAGTTAAAGAGTATAATAAAAAAATTAGATTCTTCACCTCTACTTACTGAAGATAACTTGAGGTTATGTTTTTTTATGCAAAAATACTTTTTCACTCGCCTAATTGACGCGATAAAACTTTGCCTTCCACCTATTGTTACAAGTGGGAAAGTAAAAGAAAGTTTCATAGAATTTGTTAGGCTTAATACAGACGTTCTTGCTGCAAAATCCTCAAAACAGCTTGAGATTTTGCTTTACCTAAAAGAATATGGCAGGGTGAGAAAAGAAGATATTCTGTCACGTTTTTCTCCTTCCTCTCTTAAAACACTTATAAAAAACGGCTTAGTTGTACTTGAAAAGCAAAAGCAAAATAGAACGCCACAAAATAGTTTTACGGTTGAAAAAAAAGATATAATTTTAAATGACGAGCAACAAGAGGCAGTAGGTCGAATTAGCAAATCAAAATATAACACCTTTTTACTTCATGGGGTGACTGGAAGCGGTAAGACTGAGGTTTACATAAATGTAATAAAAAAAGTTTTAAAAGAAAATAAAACCGCTATTATGCTTGTGCCTGAAATTTCACTTACACCTCAGATGTTTGCTAGATTTAAAAATGCTTTTGGTGATACGGTGGCTATTCTTCATAGCGGACTTACGCAAGGGGAAAAGTATGACGAGTGGATGAGGCTAAAAAGGGGAGAAGCACGCATTGCACTAGGGGCTAGGTCTTGCGTTTTTGCTCCACTTAAAAATATTGGGGTGATTGTAATTGACGAGGAGCACGATGGAAGCTATTATTCTGAAAGTAATCCGCGTTTTCATACACACGAAGTTGCAAGGTTTCTTGCATACATTAATTCCTGTCCGCTTGTGCTTGGGAGTGCGACACCTAGTATTGAAAGTTTCTATAAGGTAAAAACCGGTGAGTATTCTTTAATAAAACTGCAAAATCGTGCAAACCAAAAAGAGCTTCCAAATATTGAAATTGTTGACATGCTTCTTGAAATTAGAAAAGGAAATGTAAACATGTTTTCCTACCGCTTTCTAAATGAGCTTGAAAAGTGCTTAGAAAGAAAAGAGCAGGCAATGATTTTTATAAACAGAAGAGGGTATTCGTCTTTTTTAATGTGTAAGGAGTGCGGTTACGTTCCAAAATGTGAGGACTGTGATGTTAGCCTTGTTTATCATAAAGAAGATAATATGCTAAAGTGCCACTATTGTGCTAGAAGGTATAAGGTTTTAACTACGTGCCCAAAATGCGGAAGTTCGTCAATTAGATATGGGGCGGTGGGTACGCAAAGAATTGTTGAAGAACTCAAAAAAATTGTGGGAGATGTGCCGGTTTTTAGACTTGATAATGACACTTCAAAAGACAAAAAAGAATTTGTAAAAACACTCGAAAGTTTTAATAAAACTAGTCCTTCAATACTTGTTGGTACACAAATGATAGCAAAAGGGCATGATTTTAATAATGTAACACTTGTTGGTATTGTTGATGCGGATGTAAGTCTACATTTTAGTGATTATAGAGCTTGTGAAAGGACTTTTAACCTTATCACTCAGGTTTCAGGTCGCGCAGGACGAAGTGAAAAAGAGGGTAAAGTTATTCTGCAGACTTATTTTCCAAAACATTATGTGTATAGATGTGCGTCCACTTATGACTATAATGCTTTTTATAAAAGAGAAATTAAGATGCGAGAACTTAGTCATTTTCCGCCATTTGTCAGCATGCTTAGAGTTCTAATTGTCGGCGAAAATGAGGAAAAAGTAAGACTTGAAACAGAACGTATTTTTGTAAGTATCAAGGGAATTCGGGAGACGTTTTCTTCTGACTTTGTTTATTTGCAAGCAATGAAATGTCCTAAAAAAAGGTTGCAAGGCAATTTTAGATATGAAATAATGATAAGAATTTATAAGAAAAATAGTGAAGAAATTATATCGCAAATTTATGACATATGTAGGATTACAAAGGAAAATAAGATATCAGTTTTTGTTGAAAATGACCCTCAAAATTTGAGTTAGGAGTTAATTTATTAATAGGTAGAGAACTGGTATAGTAAAAGGCGGGCGGGGGACTTTGTAAAACAGAAGTTTTACAAAGTAGAAGAGGGGGGTAGGCTTCGCCTACCCCCCTCTTCTTTTTGTTTTTTTTTACTCAAAAAAAAGCAAAACCCCCGCCCGCGTTTATTTTCTACCTACTCCTATTTTTTTACTCACATAAAACTTTTAGTAAAATAAAGGTGATAAAAATCCAGATGTCTATAAAATTAACTTGAAGAAAAAGTCTAGAAGTGGTAAACTAGAAACACTATAAAAAGGGGTAAGTTATATGGCTTTACGTAAAATTCTAACTGAGGAAAATGAGATTTTAAGAAAGGTATCTAAAAAGGTCGTCAATTTTGACGAAAATTTATGGGAATTACTTGATGATATGAAAGAGACTCTTATTCATTCGACTGGAGTTGGTCTTTCTGCTGTTCAAGTGGGTGTATTAAAACGAATCTTTGTAATAAGTCTTAATGGTGCATATTTTGAGGTTATTAATCCAAGAATAATAAAAAAAGAAGGCAGACAAAAAGGGCAGGAGGGTTGTTTAAGCATTCCAAATAGATTTGAAGATGTCGTGCGTCCAAAACGTGTTACAATAGAGTTTGTTGATAGGTACAACTTTCCTATGACTATTACAGCTACCGACTTTATGGCACGTGCCTTTTGTCATGAGTCTGACCATCTTGACGGAATACTTTTTACTGATTTACTTAAGAAAAAAATTTAAGGTTAGCTTGTAAAAATTAAAGTATTAAGAGACTAAAATAAAAAGATTTAAAGGAGTGAAAATGAGAGTTGCTTTTTTAGGTAATAATGAGTTTTCTCGTATAGTGCTTGATAGACTGATTAAAAGCGGTCATTTTGTTGTATGTGTTGTGGCGTCTCCTGACAAAGAAGTTGGGCGAGGGAAAAAGGTTGTAAAAAGTGATTTTAAAAATTATGTCGACTCTAAAAAAATACCATTACTTAGCTTTAAAAATGTCAGCAAAGACGGAGAAGAGGCTATAAGGAGTTTTATGCCAGACGTACTAGTGACCGCTAGTTTTGGACAAATTTTAAGAGAAAACATTTTAAATCTTGCCCCTTATGGAGTGATTAATGTACACGCGTCACTTCTTCCTAAATACCGTGGTAGTGCACCGGTAAACTATGCTATAATTAATGGTGAAAGAGAAACCGGAGTTACAATTATGCAAACCGCTCTTAGTCTTGATAGTGGCGATATAATTTTAAGTAAAAGCTTAGACATACTTGAGGACGAAAATGCTTTAGAGCTCACAAATAGACTTGCGTATCTTGGGGGTGAGGCTTTAGTTGAAGCTTTAGACAAAATGGAAAGCGGAGATTTTACCCTTACAAAACAAGATGAGAGCCTTGCTACAACTTACAAAAAATTAGACAAAAATATGTCTTACATTAATTTTGATAAAAGTGTAAAAGAGATAAAAAATTTTGTACGCGCACTTATTCCTTGGCCAATTGCTCGCGTAAAATATAATGGCGGAGACATTTTGGTGTATGAGAGTAAAAGTTATAATAACGATGAAAATATTGATTTGTCAAGCTTTCATAACGGAGATATAGTCGAGGCAAGTAGCAAAAAAGGGCTTGTTGTTAAGTGTAGAGACGGACTTGTTAGACTTTCAAAAATACAAATAGCAGGGGGCAAAGTGCTTGAAGATAAAGCTTTTTTAAATGGTAGAAAACTTGAGATAAAAACAAATTTAATGCTTGGAGAATCAAAATGAGGGAAAGTTTACTTAGCCTTACCTTTGAAAGACTTATGGACGAAGTAATCTCACTTGGTGAAAAGAGCTATAGAGCAAGCCAACTTTTTAATGCTCTTCATCTTGGAAAAAGTTTAGATGAAATGACAAATATTCCTGCTTTGCTAAAAAGCCAACTTAAAAAATCTTATGACGATAAATGCCTTGAGATTATAAAAGAGCAGGTGTCAAAAGACGGTACAAGAAAGTTTTTATACAAACTAAATGACGGAAATATTGTTGAGGGCGTTTTGATGGAGTATAAATTTGGCTACACTCTCTGCGTTTCTACACAAGTGGGATGCAGGATGAATTGTAGTTTTTGTGCTTCTTGCCTTGATGGACTTGTGAGGAATTTAACTGCAGGTGAAATTATGTCGCAGGTAATTATGGTCAATAAATATCTTGGGGGAGACATAAAGACAAGGAAGGTTACAAATATTGTCCTTATGGGAAGTGGCGAACCACTTGATAATTATGAAAACGTCTTAGACTTTATAAAAATTGCAAATGACAAACATGGGCTAAATTATAGTGACAGAAATATATCTTTAAGTACTTGTGGGCTTGTTCAGAATATCTACAAACTAGCAGACGAGAATAGACAAATTAATCTGTGTCTTTCTCTTCATGCACCAACAGATGAAATAAGGCACGTGCTCATGCCAGTAAGCAAGTCTACGACTATAGACGAGCTTTTAAAGGCTTGCAAATACTACGCGACTAAAACTAATAGACGAATACTTTTTGAGTACATTTTGATAAATGGAATAAACTCCTCAAAAGAATGTGCTAGAATTCTTGCAAAGAAGATTGCTAAGATTAACTCAATTGTCAACCTCATTAATTACAACGAGGTCGAGGGTAAACCTTACAAAGCTTGCAATAGCGATACGATTAACAACTTTGCAAATGTGCTTAAAAGTTATAATATTTCAGTTACGACTAGACGTAGTCTTGGTAAAGACATAGACGGTGCGTGCGGACAACTTAGAAGAAAATTTATTGAAAATAAAGAATAATGTAATTTTTTTGAAAATAATGTCGAATTGACTTGACAAGATAGAATAAAAAAAACAAAATGAAATGGCAGATAATTAAAGGAGAATATAATGCAGGTTTCTGTTTCAACTCTTCCACCAAAAAGTAGGGAGGAGATGCTAACATACATTAAAAGTCTTGAGAGTTTAGATATTGACTACATCCATGTTGATGTCATGGATGGTGTTTTTGTGCCTCAAAAGACTTTTGATTATATTTTCCTTCCAAAGATAAAAAAGGCTACAACTAAGCCTCTTGACGTCCACCTAATGGTTGAAAGGCCTCAAGATAGTTATAAGTATTACCTAAAACGTGGGGCTGACATTTTGACACTTCACTTTGAACCTTTTAAGGGTAGACTTAATGAGCTTATAAATGTCCTAAAAGATATTAGGAGGCTCGGCAAAAAAGCAGGCATTTCAATTAAAGTCACAACTATGGAAAAGAATATTTTTTCACTTTTAAAGTATGTTGACGTTGTACTCCTTATGAGTGTTAAGGTTGGGAAGTGTGGACAGAAGTTTGATAAAAGAGTACTTAGCAAAATAGATAGTGTTGCAAGGTTTATTAAAGAAAATAAGCTTAATACAAAGCTTGAAGTTGATGGTGGAATAAACGAAGAAAATATAAATTTACTAAAAGAAAAAAATGTTGATATAGTTGCTGTTGGAAATTACATCTATGCGTCCCTAGATAAGACTCGTGCGGTTGAAGTCCTCAAAAACACTAGGTAACAAAATTTAATTTGTTTTCATATCTTTATTAATAAAAAGATTGCATTATAAAGGGGAATATGAAAACATGAAAATAATATGTATTAAAGCACCAAAGGGATTATCAAAGTTACTGAAAATAATTTTTAGAAAATATTACATAAAGTTTGATTAAGCCTTTAGACCTAAAATATAGGTCTTTATTTTTTTATAAAAGGGGGACTAGTTAAAGCACAAAACTTTGATTATCAAACTATTTTTTAGAAAACTATGTAAAGTTAGTAAAAAATTGTTGCAAGTAGTCTAAAAATATAGTATTATAATAGCGAGAGTTGTGTAGACGGCTCTTTTTATGCTTGTGTAAATTTATGTTTTTATAAGCTACATTCTACATAGGCAAAAGACAAAAAAAATAAGAAATAAAAGTATAAAAAGGGAATAATATGTTCGTTAAAACTTCAAACGCATATGGTGATATTACCATTGATAATAATGCAATAGCTGTTGTTGCAGGCTATAACGCACTAGAATGTTACGGTGTTGTCGACCTTGTGGCACGTAGTGCTAAAGAGGGGTTTGGCGAAATGTTCAAGAGTAGATCCTTTTCTCGTGGTGTTAAGATTGAAAGTAAGGACAATCATATCACGGTAGATTTGAATGTTATACTTAAATATGGCGTTTCCATTACTGCGGTTTGCGATAGTGTGAAAAGTACTGTTAAGTATAGTGTGGAAAAGTTTACTGGCATGATAGTCGATGCTGTCAATATTAAGGTCATTGGGGTAAGGGTCTGATTTTTTTAAAAAAAGGTAAAGCGACGCTTTACTAAATGGTTTTTAAAAACAATTGTTAGCATGGACTTTTAAAAAAAAAGTACAGTCTATGGTAACTTACAATAATATATATTAATTAAGAAAATTCTTGGTTTGATTTTCAAAGGAGTGTAAAATTGCAAAAAACAATTAACGGGGCAATGTTTAGGAAAATGATAGTTTCCGCATCAAGCTTGCTCGATGAAAATAGAAAGTATGTTGACTCATTAAATGTCTTTCCTGTGCCAGATGGAGACACTGGTACAAATATGAACTTGACTTTTAAGTCTGCCACAAAAGAGGTGGAGGCTTGCCCAAATAATAACCTTGATAGTCTTTGCGAGGCGGTGACAAAGGGGGCACTTAGAGGGGCTAGAGGTAACTCTGGGGTTATTTTGTCTCAAATTCTAAAGGGTATGGCAAAAATCATTAGGCAGTTTACTGAGCTTAAGACTAAAGATTTTGCTGCAGCTATGAAAGAGGGCGCAGATATTGCATATAAGGCAGTTACAAAACCAAAAGAAGGGACAATCTTGACAGTTATTAGAGTTATGTCAGAATATGCTCTAACCTCTTGTAAGAAATTCCAAGACTTTGATAGCTTCTTAAAAGACGTTTTAGATAAGGGTGAAGAAGTCTTAATGCAGACGCCGGAACTTCTTTCAGTGCTAAAAAAAGCAGGGGTTGTCGATGCAGGCGGAAGAGGACTACTTATAATTTTCAACGGATTTTGTAAGGCACTTGACGAGGACGTTAGTCCAAATAGCGAGTACCTTGACCCAGAAATTGATTATCAAAATGATAAAGATAGAAACGGTGGTGCGGTAGACATTGCTGAGATTCAGTATGTTTATGCAACCGAATTTATGATAATTAACATGCTTAAGAAAACTACACAAAGTGATATTGATAAACTTCGTGAGAGGCTTGTTGAACTTGGTGATTCTGTCATTTGTGTTGGAGATTTAAACCTTGTAAAAGTGCATGTTTTGACTAATGAGCCAAATAAGGTTTTAGGTTACGGACTTGAGCTTGGAGAGTTAAGTAGCATTAAAATTGAAAATATGCTTGAAACTAATAGGGAAAAGCTTAAGGAACAGGAAAAAGAACCTCCTAAACCTATGGGTATAGTGTCTGTTAGTGCTGGGGAGGGCTTTGAACTTTTATTTAAGGACCTTATGGTAGATTACGTCATTAAAGGCGGACAAACTATGAATCCAAGTGCTAATGACATTGCCGAGGCGATAGAAAAAGTCAATGCAGAAACTATTTTTGTTTTACCAAATAATAAAAACATTGTGCTTGCAGCACAGCAGGCAAAGGATTTGACTGATAAAAATGTGGTCGTTATTCCGACTCGTAGTGTTCCAGAAGGAATTTCAGCATGTTTGTCTTTTAATCCAGACGGAAGTGTAGATGAAAACATTGAGTCAATGACTGAATCTATGAAAAATGTCAAAACCGGAAATGTAACTTATGCGGTAAGAGATACACACGTTGACGGCTTTGACTTAAGTGTTGGAGAGATTATTGGGCTTGATAACAATTCAATTCTAGCTAAAGGTAGCGAGATTGACGAAACAGTCAAAGGACTAGTCGCAAAATTAATTGATGAAAATACCGTTAATATTACACTCTTCTTTGGTCAAGATGTTAAGGAAGAAGACGCGATAAAACTCCAAGATAGTTTAAAAACCATTTACCCTCAGTGTGAATTTAATGCAGTGAGTGGTGGTCAACCAGTCTACTATTACATTTTGTCAGTTGAATAAGATTATTTTTTAAATTAAATAAGTCTTGAAATATATTAATATAACTTTTTTTGATTAAAGATTATTAATACATTTCAAGGCTTATCTTATTTTTTAAGATTTTTTTTGATTTGTTGCTGAATTTTTTTTAAATTTAAAAAAAACTTTTTTTAGTGTCTTATCATATTTAAAATTTGCACTATTTTTTAATGGTTTTAATGGTTTTATTTGATTTAAAACATAATATTTTAGAATAATTAAAGTTGTACTTATTAGACCTTTTAGCTTTAATAGAAAAAGAACTATACTAAAACTAGTATAGTTCCTTTTTATTTTAATACTATTAATGTTCTATTTATTTATTTTCATTCATTTTATTTCCAACTAGAAAATCAATGCTTGTACCAAAATATTTTGCAATATCAACAAGATTATTAGTTTTTGGAAACATACCTTTTTTCCACCTATAATAGTTGTATTCACTCATTTGAAGATTTTTCATTGCTTTTGATATAGAGAGTTTATTTTTATTTAAAAGTAAATTAAAGTTATACAAAAATTCTTGATTATTTAAATTAGCATTATTCCTTTCTTCCGTCAAACCAAATAAATAATCTAGGGAACAATTAAAAAATTTTGCCATTTTTATAGCAATGTCTATTTTTGGATAGTAATTTTTATTAAAATAATCATTAATTGTCGTTGAGGTTATGCCTATACTATTTGCAAGTTTTAGTCTAGATAAATTATTTTCCTCTAATAATTCATTTAATCTTTCTTGAAATTCTGTCATTTAATTATACTCCCCACTAACTAGTTTAATTATCCTTAAAAATTTTTCTTGCATTAGAGAGTTGTGAGGGTGTATAATGACTTTGTAGAGCAATTTTAGCTTTTAACATCAGGAGGAATAAGTGATTACCATAACTTTTTTTGGACATAGACTTGTCTTAAAGGCAGACCTTTGTCAGAAACTATATGACTGTTTGAATGGAATTTTAAAGAAAGAAAAAAATATAAGATTTTTGATAGGGACACATGGGGAATTTGATAGCATTGCCTTAAGTGTTTGTAGGGAATTAAGACGTGTTTTCTCTTGCAAAATTACAGTGGTATTTACATCACTATCTTTTTTACAAAAAAAAGGAGATTACTCACTCGCTGATTTTTATAAAGATGTTGAAACGCTTACTTATGATATAGAAAATGTGTTTTATAAAAAACGGATAGCTGTTTCTAATCAAAAAATGGTAGACGAAAGTGATATCATTATTTGTTATGTAGATATGAGTAGGGCAAGTAGTGGTGCAAAGAAGGCGATAGTTTATGGTATTAAAAAAAATAAAAAAATAATTAATTTATTTTAAAATAAAAAAAGGAAAAAGGGAGAGGGGGTTGTATATATATAGTAGTGATTATTTTAGTTATACAAATATACCAAATAGTCACCTCGAATTTATGCGTAAATAATAGGAGATGAGTGGAAGAAGTGAGTCGTGGGTTTCCAAACGATTTTATTGAAGAGGTTAAAAGACAAAATAATATTGTAACTGTTTTATCAAAATATTTAAGATTAGATAAGAAGGGTAAAAATTATTGGGCTTGCTGTCCGTTTCACAATGAAAAGACACCGTCATTTGCTATAAATGAAGACGAAGGGTATTATCATTGTTTTGGCTGTGGTGTTACGGGAGATGTTATTAAATTTATTGAAAGTTTTGATGGTATTTCCTTTTATGAAGCGGTAAGGATGCTTGCAAATAACGCAGGACTTAGCATGCCGACAACCTATGATGAGGAAAAAGAAATAGAAAAACTTAGACAAAAAGAAAAGGTTTTAAGGGCACTAAACTATGCTAAAGAATATTATTCGTCTATCCTTAAAAAAGACAACGGACTTGCAAGAGACTTTATTAAAAGGCGGGATTTTAGCCCTGAAATTGTTGATTATTTTGCCATAGGTTATAGCAAAGATGGTTTTGGACTGATAAATTATTTAAAAGAAAAAGGTGTCACGCTTGACGTTATGCGAGAGGCTGGGCTAATAAAACAAAGTGAGAATGGGACAAATTATGATGCGTTCTTTGGTAGGGTGACTTTTCCCATCTTTAGTAAACATGAGGACACAATAGGTTTTACAGCAAGAAGTTTAGAGAAAGATCCAAAGTTTGCAAAATATGTCAACTCGACTCAAACTCTTGTGTTTGATAAAAGTAAAACAATATATAACATTCATACAATAAAAAAACTTAGACATTCAGAGACTGGCTTAAATTACATAATAATTTGCGAGGGAACAATTGACGTTATTGCAATGTTTAAGTCTGGATTTAAAAATACTGTTGCTTGCATGGGGACTGCCATTACACCTTTTCATGCAAGTGAACTTAAAAAATATGTAGATAAAGTTGTACTTTGCCTTGATGGTGATAGTGCAGGACAAAAAGCAATGAATAGGGCACTTGATGTTTTAACTGAACAAGGACTTGAGGTGAGGGTGGTGGTTTTACCAGAAAATCTTGACCCTGACGAGTATTTAAAAAAGTACGGAAAAGATAGTTTAAAACAAAAAGTTGAAAATAGTATTGATGCGACTGAATTTAAGATTATGACACTTGAAAAAGTGTATAATTTGGGTGACAACTATGAGAAAAACAAGTTTGTTGAAAAATCTCTTGAGGTTTTAAGTTCGCTTAGTACAAATTCCGAAAGAGAGATTTACTTAAATTTAATTAGTAAAAAGACAAATATTTCAATTGACCTTTTAAGACGAGATTTAGAAAATAAACATGATAAAACTAAGACGAGTGAGTTTAAAGAGAACAATGACAAAGTAAAGGAAAAACTTGAATCGAGACTTACAGGGGACACTAAGGCTGTTAGATTTGTGCTTGCAAGTATAATTCATAAACAAGAGTATAGTTTGCCGGCTTTCCGTCAAAACTTATACTTTAAAAATAAGTTGTATCAAAAACTGTATGATTTTGCTGTAAATGCGTATAAAAACAATAAAAGTTATACAATTAGTAGCCTTTTTGATTACTTTGATTCTGAAAATAATGACGACATTGCTGAAATTATTGGGTTTAATTTTGATGAAATTGGAGATAAGAAAAAAGAATACTTTATGGAATGTTTAAAACTTATTGAAAAAGATAGCTTAAAAGAAGAACAATTAGTTTTACTTGAAAAGTTTAAAACTGAAAGAGACTTAGACGAAAGACGAAAAATAGCTAGTAGGCTAGGTGAAATTGCAAAAGAAATTAAAAATGGAGATAAAGTAAATGATTAATGAGAAGTTTCAACCAGAAATAAATAGACTTGTTGAGATTGCAAAAAGCAAGAATAACGTTATAAATGAGGAAGACATTATTTTAAGGCTTCTAAAGTATGACGCATCCGCAAAGGACATTGAGGAGGTGGCTAGTTACTTTACTGAGATGGGCATTAAGGTTAATAAGACGGTTGACGTATATGAAGAGATTGAGGACTTAAACGAAATTGCCAACCAAGTCAGTGTTGACGACCCAGTTAAAATGTATCTTAAAGACATTGGTAAAGTGCCACTTCTTAGTGGGGACGAAGAAATTGTTTATGCTAAAAAGATGAATGAGGGAGACGAGGAGGCAAGGAGAAAATTATCTGAAGCTAACCTTAGACTTGTTGTTAGCATTGCTAAAAAATACGTTGGTAGGACAAGCATGCAATTTTTAGACCTTATTCAAGAAGGAAATCTTGGACTTCTTAAAGCTGTTGAAAAGTTTGACTATACAAAGGGCTTTAGATTTTCGACTTATGCGACCTGGTGGATAAGACAGTCTATTACTAGAGCTATTGCAGACCAAGCAAGAACTATTAGGATTCCAGTCCACATGGTAGAAACAATTAATAAACTAAATAGAGTGTCACGTGCTCTTACTCAGTCTCTTGGCCGTGACCCAACAGCACAGGAGATTGCAGAAAAACTAGGCATTACAGAGCAACGTGTTTGTGAAATTCAAAAAATTGCCCAAGACCCAATATCTCTTGATAATCCAGTTGGGGAAGAGGAAGATAGCAAGATTGGAGATTTTGTCGAGGACGAAAGTATTAAGTCACCGGTTGAAAATGCTTCTCAAGTGATTTTAAAAGAACAGCTTATGCTTGCGATAGATACTCTAACGCCTAGGGAGCAAAAAGTTATAAGGCTTAGATATGGACTTGACGATGCACATCCTAGAACTCTTGAAGAAGTTGGAAAAGAATTTGCGGTCACTAGGGAAAGAATTAGGCAAATTGAGGCAAAAGCACTTAGGAAACTTCGTCATCCAAATAGGGCGAAAAAATTAGAGGGCTATTGTGACTAAAAATCAAAACAGAATAAAAAAGCTTTCAGAAATGGTGTCAAAAAGAGTAGTTGCAGAAATTGGTGCCGACCATGGTTTTATTACAAAATATCTATTTGATAATAACAAAATTGACTATTCTTTTTTGACAGATATAAGTGATGCTTGTCTAAATAAGGCAAGAAAAAATTTAGTAGAATATGCGAGTCGTACTACCTTTCTTGTTGGGGATGGCTTGACAGTGTTTGATGGAGTTTTAGCTCAAAAAACTAATAATTTTGTGCCAGAAGAAATTATTATTGCCGGTATGGGCGGAAAGGAAATAATAAAAATTTTAAGTCAGGACAAAAATCATTTTAAGCATTTTATTTTAGGTCCTCAAAGAAATGTTGTAGACTTAAGAAGGTATCTTTTAGCAAATAATTTTTACATAGAAAAAGATATTATTGCAAAAGAAGGGAAAATGTTTTATAATATTTTAAAGGTAGTTAGAAGCGAAAAAAAACAAGAGTTAAATCCTTTAGAACTGCATTTTGGTAAAACTAATCTAGATAAAATGCCTTTAGACTTTATAGAATACGTGAGTTTTAGAAAAAATTATTGCGAAAGAATTTTAAGCGTTAGTGAGGTTAAGCTCTTTAGAGAAGAACTCGAGCTTTTAAATAAAATTAATTTGGGAGAAAAATATGTTTGAAAAAATTATTGAATATCAAAACTTAGATATAAGAAGAAATGCTCTAATTAGAGATTTAGACAATTTAAAGGAAAAAGACGAAGTTGATAAAGTTGCAAACCTTATTAAAGACAATCAAAATAGGCTTGCTGAAATTGATTTGGAGGCAAAGAACACAATAGCAATCTATTCAAAATGTGAGGCAGATTTTAGAAAATTAAAGGAAGAGATTGATAGAATTAGTTCTTCAAACATGTCAAGTGACGATAAAGAAAAGTGGGCAAATAAGGAAGATGTGCTTGATAAGCAGTTTTCTACGATTGAAAGGAACTTATCTGTTCAAGTTGAAAATGTTTCAAATATTATTAAGCAGTTTGAGGCTTGCAAAAATAACATAGTCAAATATAAAAACAAATATTTAGAAAGCAAAGAAAAGTATAATGAGGAACGTAAAAAATATCTCCCTAAGCTTGAAGAAATAACAAAGGAATTAGAAAAATTAGAAAAAGAGGTAGATAAAAAACTACTTCAACGATATAAGCAACTAAAGCAAGATAAGATATTCCCAGTGTTTGTTGCTGTAAATAATAATTCTTGCGGGGGATGTAGTATGGAATTTTCTAGTGCACACATGACAAAACTAAAACAAGATGGCTATCTAGAATGTGAGCACTGCAGAAGAATAAATTACAATAATTAAGCTTTTTGATAGATAATTTGTAACTAATTTTTTGATTATTTTGGTATTAAAAGCTTAAAATATTAGCTAAAATCACCTTAATAATAACTCTACTTAATTAAAACTTTGCTTAAAAAACTTTACTTTACACCGAAAACAAACACAGAAGGTGAGAGATAGCAAATAAAAGCAAGGTTTTTAAAAAATTTAAGAAATAAAATTTTTACTTTTGTTAGAACATATTAAACTCCTAAGTTTATTTGTAGGAGTTTTTTGTTTTATGGTAATTTTTTTGTCTTAAATTTGACTTTATAAGTAAATTTAAGTAAAATCTAGTTTGTAAGGGAGAAAAAGGGCAAAAATTAGGTTTAAATAGAATATGCTAATTTAAAATAAAATATATTTTAAATAAAAACGCAAATTTTGTAACTTTTTGACATAAAAATATATTATGGGTGAAGTAGATAATAAAGTCGTACAATTTGTAAAATTAACTGATAATGATAGAATAGAAAAAGGTAAGGAACTAATTGATAGTGGGAGTTACTTAAGAGCAATCAGTAGTTTGTTGCCAATTCTAGATAATGGTGACAAGAAAATGGTTATAAATTCTGCTAAATTTCTTGCTAATGCTTACTTTTTGGCAGGGAATAGTAAACTTACACTTCTTTTTAACTTTTTATATAAAGAAACCGACCTTTTTATGTCTAATGTTTATTTAAAAGTTGCCCATACATATCTTAAAACTCATGATTATGAAAAAGCTTTAAGTTATTTTAAAAGGGCTTTTGAAGAAGATGATACTTTTGATGATTTGGCTGAAGAAATTATTGATATGATTTATAACTCTAGAAAAGGCTTTAAAGTCATATCAAATGATATAAATGATAGTAAGGATCTACTTTTAGCTGAAAACCTAGTTGCTAGTGGGCATTTTGAAGAGGCAATAGAAGAATACGAAAAATTAAATGACCTAAATAACGAAAGGGTGAGAAATGGACTTAGTTTTGCCTATATGTTTTTGGGGGAAAGTGATAAAGCACTTTCTATTATGAAAGAGTATGGGCGAGGTACAATTTTAGACTTATGTAATTTACTTATTCTTTATTATCTTAACAAAGACACAAATAATTATGATAGAATAGGACAGATTTTAAGCCAGAAAAAGAAAAATTTGTCAACAGATGAGAAGTTTAAAATAGGGCTTGCTTATGCAGAAACAAATAATTTCAACGCAGCACTTAACTATATGTCGCACTATAAAGATTCAAATGCCCTTGACCTTGAAGCAAGTTTATATTATGCGATAACTTGTATAAACGCAGGAAAATTTAAACAGGCAAAAGCTAAACTTCTTGATTTATATAACTTTGACTATTTCAATAGGTACATATACATGTCATACCTTGACATTTGTGAAAGAAAAATAAGGCAAAGTATAAAATATTTCTTTGACGTTCCATATAGTCACAAAAAAATTGTAAGACAAAAAGTAAAAGAGTTAATAAATCAAGATGACGAGTATTTAAAGTGTTTTTTTAGAGATAACAAATCCTTTTTCTTTTATCTTGCTAAACATAATAATAGTTTTGATAATGCAAATTTAACTTTAAGATTAGCTTGCTTTCAAGAGGATGATTTTTATTTGTTTACTAGATTTTTGCTTCTTAGTGAAGATATAGCTGATAATTTTAAGTTAAAAGTGCTTTACAATATGATTTGCTTTAAGCATAGAGAGACAAATGCTTTTATGTCAATTGTATTTAGAGACTATTACTATAATTTTGAACTACCAGATATGGATTTTTATAGTGAATTTGTACCTGGTGTAAGGGAAGTTATTTTTAATACCATTTCATTTTTTTTAAAAAACGTTGAACCTTGTAAAATAGATATAACTACTGCCTTAAGTCAAATTGTATGGGGAATTAAAGGTAAATCTAGGGTAGTAAAGCTAAGAGACAAAGCAAAAATGAAGAAGGAAAAAACCCTAAAACAAATAAATATAATGTCATCTGTTTTGACTTATAAGATTTTAGATATGATGGGAGTAAAGGACTTTTTTAGAGATGTGTTACAATACTACAAGGTTTCACAAAAGGATTTTTACTTTTTTATAGATAAAAACCATATTGAAATATAGTGTAAATAACAAATTCTTCTTGACATTGAACAATATGTGATAATTGGGGCTTAACAAAAATCATATCAAAACATAGTGTAAATAACAAATTTATAAATATGCCCTTTAAAGTAAAAGCTTTCATCTCTTAGCAAAATAAAAAAGGAGCGTGCAAAAATAAAAAGCATAAAAATATTAAAAAAGTAAAAGACTTTGTTAGATACTTAAATTAAATTTAAAAAATTTGGAATACTAATTTTAAAAAATGGTTAAAGTATGGTTAAAGTATGGTTAAAGTTGTGTTGTTTTAATAAAATAGACAAATAACAAAGAGAGAGAAGTGATATTGAAATTCAAAAAATTAAAGAAGATATAGTCTTTTAAAAATAGGTGTAAAAAAAGAGAGAAGTAGTTTTTTTTGAAAATAAGACTAAATCTCTCTTTTTTTAACTATCTTTAGTTTAATTTCTATATTTTATCTACTGACAAGATAAAGTATAACCTCAATACCAATGCAAAGGAAACCTACTAAAATTAAAACCATCCCAGTAATTTTAAGTGTTAAAAATAGTTTATCGTGATTATCAATATTATTAGTTTGTCTAACAGCCCTAGTAATTCTCCTTGCTAAGAACCCAACAGCAACTCCAACTGCAATAAGTGCAATTGCGATTATAACAAGACTTTCTGATAAAAATTGTTCAAGTGTGCGACCTAAAAGAAAATACATTTTTCTCCCCTCCAATCATTTTACACTGGTATTATAGCAAACTAATAACAAAATTTCAATAGTTAATTTGCACCAATTTATTTTTTAAAATTTAAACAAACAAAAGGGAAGAGATTGCTTCCTCTTTTTGTATTTATATGCATGCGTAAATTTTAAAAGAATAATAAGTATATACTTTATTTTGCATTGCCAAAATAACCGCCAAAAACTTGTCTGGTCTCGTTTATAGAAACAAATGCTTTTTTGTCGTACTCGTCAATAATCTGTCTAAGTGTTTTGAGGTGTTTATCATCGGTCTCAACTGTTATGAAATATGTTTCATTATCTTTGTTTTCTCCACCATGAGCACTAAATATTGTTTGTCCAAAGCCATTGTCACGAAGTGCTTTCACTAAATCATCATTTTTACTTGAAAGAACTATTTGTACGCTTATTTGAGTTTTTACTATTTTGCTAGAGAGTTTTCCACCAACAAAAGTGCCTACTGCATAGCCTATTGAGTAGGAAAGTGCAATAAGTAAAGTTTCTCCCACAGGGTCTGTTAAAATATAATCTAGTGCCGCTTTAACAATAATAAACCAAATAAATGCCTCAAAAAAACCAAAAATACTAGAGAGCAAAGGTTTCCCTTTAACAGTATAAACTGTCCTAATGCTACTAAGAGCCATGTCAAAAATTCGACCAATTACAACAAGAAGACATACAAGCCAAAGTTCAAGTTCTACACCAAAAAACATACTTTTTTACCTCGTAAAAATCATAAATTCACACATATTTTATTTTTAGATGTCCTTTTTGTCAAACATTTTGCTATAAGTTTTGCAATAATAAATGCTTAACCTTTATTTGACTGTGATTTTACGTATTGAAATTTTATTAAAAATTGCTATTTGCATAGTCTAAATCGGTAAATTTAGTTGTTGATGTGAAGATTAAATAAACTAGTATATTGACTTTGAATTATATAAGTAGAATAAATAGAAATAAATATTGACTTTGAATTTCTAGAGTAGAATAAATAGAAATAAATATTGATTTTGAATTTCTAGAGTAGAATAAATAGAAATAAATATTGATTTTGAATTTCTAGAGTAGAATAAATAGAAATAAATATTGATTTTGGATTTTTAGAGGAAAGTAAAAAGGCACAAATATTGATTTATGAATTATAAGAGTAGAAAAAATAGGTGTATATAATGGTTTTAAGAGCTTTCAAATTTATTCTATCATAATTTTAACAAAAATTAAAATGAGTAGGTTAAAATTGCTTGATAAAAAGTGCAAAAATAAGGTAAAATATTTTTAGATTAAAAGTGAGGAAGAGCCTATGAGAAATGAAGCAGTAGATGAAATTGTCCGCAGTGAGCGTCTTGCCTCACTAAAACTAGAAAATGCCAGAAAAGAAGCTGTAGAAATAGTTAAAACTACAACAAAGTCTGAAAATGCTAGACTAAAGAATGCGAGAATAAAAATAAAAGAAAAATGGTTACTTGACACGCAAAAAATAAATAGTGAGTTAGAAAAAAAATTAAAAACTAAGACTCAAGAATATGAGGATAAACTTCAAAGTTGCAAAGAAAAATACGAAGAAAAGTTTGATGTGGTAGCGTCTTATTTTATAGGCGAGGTGATAGATGTATGATTGAAAAAATGAGTAAAGTACGCATCCTCGCACTTCAAAAAGATAAAGAAAAACTACTAGACAGTATTTTTATTTCAGGACTATTTGAGTTGAAAGAAAGTAGAGAGTTTGATAGTTTGTCTAGAACACAAATTGACACTTTAAAAGAAGAAGAGATAATTGATAGTAGAAAACGTTTCCTAAGTGCCATAGAGTTTATTGAAAATATTAAGAATACTAAAACGCCTAAAGAGGAAATTTTTTTAACGAGAAATGACGTCACTCTAGTTGACATCAAAAGACAAGAAAAGGAGTTAGAAGAAGTAGAGTGTATAATTGATGCCTTGCGTGAGATTGACGAACAAAAGGGAATTTTAGCTCGAAAACGTGAAAAATTTGTGCCATTTGTAATTTTGCCTTTAAGACTTAGTGGGTTTAAAGGCACAAAAACAACAGACATATTTTTAGGCAAAATAAAAGATGAAAAGGCTTTAGACTTAATTAAAGAGGACTTAAAAGAGTTTAAATATGTGTCATGTGAAGTTTTAGGTGAGGTCATTCAAATTTTTGCACATAAGAGCGAGAGCCAAAAAGTAAAGAATCTTTTAGAAAACTTCAACTTTGAGCTTCTTAGTGAGTTGCCTGATAAGACTGCAAGTGAAGTTGTTCAAAAACTAGATAAAGAAATTGCAAAACTTGATGATAAAAAAAGTAAGTATATTGAAAGTGCGAGTGCCTTTTTAGGTTTAGTTAAAAGTTTTAAAATAATTTACGATTATCTAGGTTTTTTACTAGCAAAATTAAAGGCTAATGAAAAATTTATGGCAAGTAAGTATACTTTTTTTGTTGAAGGCTATTTAAGACAAAAAGATGAGAATAAAGCTAAAGAGTTTTTAGAAAAACTCGGTGTAATTGTTTCTTATGAGTTCTTGAAAATAGATAAAACGGACGACGCTCCAACAGCACTTTCAAATAACCTGGTAGTTAGACCTTTTGAATTTATTACTAATACTTATTCAGTCCCATCTCCAAAAGCACTTGACCCAAATTTGTTTATTGCAATATTTTTTTCAATCTTCTTTGGCTTTGTCATGGCAGATATTGGTTATGGACTACTTTTTATTATATTTTGCCTGCCTATGTATTTTGTGGCACGTGGGAGTACTAAAAGTTTAATGGGGATTTTGTCAATTTGCGGTGTGACGACTATAATTTTTGGAGTGCTTTTTGGTTCGTTTTTTGGTTTGACTCATCAGACTTTAGCACTTATTCCTGAGGCACTAATTAAAGACCCGACAGAAAATGTTTATTTAATGCTTGCAATCTGTCTAGGGGCTGGGATTGTACAAATTGCAGTGTCGTTTGTCTTAAAAGGTGTTCTCTTTATAAAAAGAAAAGAATATGGCGAGTCAATTTTTTCTGGTTTTATATGGGTGCTGTTTTTTATAGGTGTTATAATCTTTGCTTTGTCGTTTGTTGCAGGAGACAGTTTTAGGAACATAGGATTAATACTTGGATGCATAAGTTTAATTAGTATTGTAGTTGGTCAATTTTTTATAAATAAGGGAATAAACAGGCTTACAAAACCTTTTTCATCACTCTATTCAATAATAAATATTTTGTCTGACACTTTAAGCTACGCAAGACTTTATGGACTGATGTTAAGTGGAGCTATAATTTCAAGTATTGTAAATGACCTTGCGTCTCCATTTTTTAGTAATGGTTTAACGTTTACTTTGGGTATAATTATTTTGCTTATTGGGCATGGATTTAATTTGTTTATGGGGGCACTTAGTGCTTATATTCATGTATCAAGACTGCAGTATATAGAATTCTTTTCTAGGTTTTACGAGGGAGAGGGAAGGTTATTTACACCTTTTGCTTCAAAATTTAGTTATATAAATCTCATAGAAGAAAAAAATAGGAGGTAAAAAATATGGAATGGGGTTATATTATAGGTTTAAGTGGAATTGTTTTGACGGCACTACTTTGTGGAATAGGTTCGGCAATAGGGCTAACAAAAACAGGACAAACAGCAAGTGGGGTTTTGGGAGAAGAGCCAAAAATTTTTAGCAAGGTTTTGGTGCTCGTTGTCCTTCCAGCAACTCAAGGGATTTACGGTTTTGTTTATGCAATTGTCGCGTCTTCTAGTTGTAGTCTTGGAATAGATTTAGCAACTGGACTAAATATTTTCCTTGCTTCACTTCCACTAATGCTTGCTGGTTTTATCACACCAATTTATCAGGGTAAAACTGCAAGTAGTGCAATAAATGCGGTTGCAAAAAAAGACGGACTAAGTGGAAAACTTATTTTGTTTCCAGCTATGATTGAAACCTATGCTATCTTATCACTTGTTATCTCTTTACTTCTTTTGCCTTAAATGATTTGTTTAGTTAGGAGACATGGTATATGGATGTAAAAAACATTACAGACAAGATTTTACAAGACGCAGAAATTGAAAGTAAAAAAATAACTCAAAAAGCAAACCTTACAGCAAAAGAAAAAACGCAGGAAACAAACGAAATTATAGAAAGAGAAACAAGAGAGTTAAAAGACAAACTTCTTAGTTATAAAAGACAAGCTGAGGCTACGTACAAGTCAAAACTTAACCTAGAAAAAAAGAAAAAAGATATAGCATTTAATAGGGCACTTCTTGCAAGCTTTCAGGAGTATTTATACAAGTATTTTTTAGGTTTAAGTAAAACTAAAAAGTTAAAACATTTAACTAGCATTTTAAAAAAAGAGGCAAAAGAGAAAGATACTATTTCTGTTTTTTATAGCGGAGTGAGTGCGAGTGACATAGAAAACTTAAAAATTGTCAAGAACCTAAATTTAAAAGTAAAGATGGGGAGTGATGAAGGAGTTATTATTTCAAACAGTAGTTATGATGCAAATTTTCTAGTTTATGACTTAGTTTCAAATTTTGTAACAAATAATGAAAATGCTATTCTAAATCAAATTTTAGAAAACAAAAATTAGTTTAAAAGGAAGAGGAGGGAGAAGAAAAAAACATGAGCTTATACCTAAACGCAGTAGCTAGTGCAAAAGAAAGAGAACTTTTAGATAGTGTTTTTTTTAGTGAATTAAAAAATGCAAAAAACTTTGATGCTGTCATTAAGCTTATGCGTAACTCTCCCTATAATTTTGAGGACAGCAATAATATTGAAAAAGTTTTAGATGATGAAGAAAAAAAATTATATGATTTTGTAAAACGTGAGGGAGACGAAGAGTTTAAAAATTTTTTAAATATTTCAAATGACTACGATAACGCATTATATTTAGTAAAGAGCTTGTCAAAAGGGAAAAAGGATAACCTTATGCCTCTTTATGCTGGAAATGTCGGCATTACAAAATTAACTAATTTTATTTTAAGCTTTAAATCCCAACATTTAGAAGAAAATGATAGACTTGAAAAAGATATAAAATTGTTTTTGAGTCAAAAGCTAGATAATGCTAATTTGTTTTTTTTGACAAAAAAAATTCACGCATTAAATGAAAGGCTTAAAAAAACTCAGTTAAAGCATTTTGTTGGACTCGTGACAGATTTAACCAACCTCTCTTTAGTTTTTATGAGTAAAAACGAGGAAATGCTAGAGGATTTAAGTGTCTATATGATAGATAAAAAAACTTTACTAAAAATTATTAAAAAAGAAAAGGTCGTTTTGACAGATAAACTTAATATTTATTCTCGTTTGATAAAACTTGCTCAAAAAGATAGTGGCGAAAAAAGTTTTTTGGAGTTTAAAAAAGAAAGAGAGAATGTGCTCTTTGAATTTTTAAAACTCGATAATGATATTGAAAGTCCTAATATTTTTATTAAATTCGTACTCAAAAAACTAATTGAAATTAAAAGACTTAGACAAATATTACTTCAAAAGAAGTACGACTTGTTTTAGAAAAAAAGAGAAAAATGAGGTCTAGCTTGGGGTTTATAGAAAAAGGGAAAATGAGGCGTGATTTGTTTTAGAAAAAAAAGGAAGGTAAGAGGTTTGACTTAGAATTTATAAAAAAAGAAAAATAAGGTCTTGCTTAGAGCTTATAAAAAAAGAGAAAAATGTGGCGTGACTTGGGGTTAAAGAAAGAAGTAAGGTAAGAGGTTTAGTTTGGGGCTTATAGAAAAAAGGAGAAAAAATGATAGATAGTAAATTTGCTATTATAGGAGATGAGTACCTGCCAACTATTTTTAAACTTATAGGTGGGGATGTGTACTCGGTTTACGGAGAAAAGGAGACAAGGGAAACTTTTTTAAAACTCGTTAGTGAGTATAAATTAATTTTTATATTTAGTGACTACGCAAGGTTTGTTAGTGATATTATTGATAGTTTCAAGAGCGCATACCCCTTAGTTGTTGTTTTGCCAAGTCATGCTCAGGATGATTATGGAGCACAAAAATTAAAGGAAAGCACAAAAAATGTTTTAAATTTAAACTTAAATTTTGATTAAAACCTAAAAAAAGTTAGTTTTTATTAATGCCTATATTAATAAGGTGTCTATGGTTTAATAAATTTTAACTATAATTTAAAATTTAATAATAAAAGGAAGCTTATCTTTATAATTTTAATAAATTTTGACTAAACACTAAAACAAGGTATAGCATTTAAAATAAAAAATTACTTATAAGATATAAAATTAAATTACAATGTCTAAAAAACAATTTAAAATGTTTAAAATCTAAATTAAAGTATTCAAAATATTAACTAAAGCATGTTAAAACATTTAAAATATATGTTAAAACATTTAAAATATAAGTTAAAACATTTAAAATATAAGTTAAAACATTTAAAATATAAGTTATAAAACATTTAAAATATTAACTAAACTAATTTAAAACAACTTAAATTTTAGCTAAAAAAAGGGAAGAAGAAATGCCAGGTAGAGTTATTATGGTGTCAGGTCCTCTTGTTAAGGCGGACAAAATGGAAAATGCAAGACTATATGAAGTCGTCAAAATTGGTGACTTGGGTCTCACTGGTGAGATTATAGAATATAGCAATGGTGTTGCTTCAATACAAGTATATGAAGAAACATCAATGTTATCAGTTGGGCAAAAGGTGGAGTTAACTGGAGAACTACTAAGTGCATATCTCGCCCCAGGACTACTCGGAGGTGTTTTTGATGGAATAGAACGTCCTCTTGACAAACTCTATAGCGACTACGGAGACTTTATTACAAGGGGCGCTAAAATAGATAAACTTGACACTAAAAAACTTTGGCATTTTGTTCCAACAAAAAAAGTTGGCGACTATGTAAGAGCTGGTGATGAAATAGGTTTTGTGCTTGAAACAAATACTTTTAAGCATAAAATACTTGTTCCATATAACATGGAAGGTGAAATTACAAGTATAAAAGAGGGTAACTACACAATTTTAGATATAGTGGCGAGCCTTGAGGACAACTCAAAAATAGATACCATCACAATGCTTCAAAAGTGGCCAGTTAGAACTCCGAGAGTATACAAAGAAAAATTTTCGCCAAGCGAACCTATGATAACTGGTCAAAGAGTTATTGATACACTTTTTCCTATAGCAAGAGGCGGAGTTTGTGCAATTCCAGGACCTTTTGGTAGTGGTAAAACGGTTGTTCAGCATCAACTTGCTAAATTTTCTGATGCTGACGTCATTGTTTATGTCGGTTGTGGTGAAAGGGGAAATGAAATCATTGACGTTATAAACGAGTTTTCTTCTCTTATTGACCCAAAAACAAAAAACAAACTAATGGATAGGACTGTCCTTATTGCCAACACTTCAAACATGCCAGTTAGTGCAAGGGAAGCGTCTATTTATACTGGAATTACTATCGCGGAATATTTTAGAGATATGGGGTATAATGTTGCACTTATGGCAGACTCGACTTCAAGGTATGCTGAGGCACTTAGAGAAATGAGCGCGAGACTTGAAGAAATGCCTGGTGAAGAGGGCTATCCTGCGTATTTGTCTAGTCGTCTTGCCTCGTTTTATGAAAGGGCAGGTGTTGTTTTGACTCTTGGACAAGAAGAAAAGAAAGGTTCAATTACTGTTATTGGAGCTGTTTCTCCTGCTGGTGGAGACCTTAGCGAGCCAGTTTCTCAAGCAACCCTTAGAATTGTAAAGGTTTATTTTGCACTTAGTTCTAGCCTCGCTTATTCTAGACATTTTCCGGCAATTGACTGGCTTACAAGTTATTCAATGTATGCAGAAAAACTAAAAAATTGGTACGCTAGTTTTGTTGGCGAAGAATTTGAAAAATATAGGTCTTTTATAGAAAAAACTTTACAGGAAGAAAGTAGTTTGCTTGAAATTGTGCGTCTCGTTGGTAGTGACTCGCTGTCAAGTCAAGATAGACTCTTACTTGAAACTGGTAAAATTATAAGAGAGGACTTTTTATACCAAAATGCGTTTAATGACGAAGATTCGTTTTCCTCTCTTAAAAAGCAGTTTAAGATGATAGAGGTGATTTTCTATTTTTATAATAAACTTCTTGATGCTCTTAAAAAAGGTGCTAGTATCAAAGTTATACTAAACCTTAGTGTTAAAGAAAAAATTAAGGAAATGAGATATATAAGTGATGAAAAATTAAATATGTTTGATGACATATTATCACAAATTGATGATGAGATAAATGCAATACTTGATTATGAAAAAGATAGCTTTGAGGGAGAAAATGAATGAAAGAATACAAAACAATAAAAGAAGTCGTTGGACCTTTAGTACTTGTAGATAATGTCGAAAATGCAAGTTATGATGAGCTAGTTGAAATTGTACTTCAAGATGGGGTCATAAGACGCGGAAAGGTTATAATGGTTGAAAATAGTAAGGCAGTGGTACAGCTTTTTGAAAGTAGTATTGGTATTGCGCCTTCTAAGTCAAAAGTTAGATTTTTAAGTCACCCATTAACTTTAAAGGTTGGGCAAGATATGCTTGGAAGAGTCTTTAATGGTCTAGGGCATGCGATTGATGGAGGGGAAGATATAATTGCAGAGGAGGCACTAGATATAAATTCTTCACCAATTAATCCATATGCTCGTGACTACCCAAGAGAATTTATAGAAACAGGAATTAGTGCAATAGATGGACTTAACACTTTAGTACGCGGACAAAAACTTCCTATTTTTTCTATGAGCGGACTTCCAAGCCAAGAACTTACCATGCAAATTGCAAGGCAAGCTAGACTAAAAAACAAAAATGAAAAGTTTGCGGTCGTTTTTTCTGCTATAGGTATTACGTTTGAAGAGGCAGATTACTATATCAAAAGTCTAGAAACTAGTGGTGCTATTGAAAAAAGTGTTATGTTTGTCAACCTTGCAAGTGACCCTGCTATTGAAAGACTTGCAACACCTAAGGTTGCGCTAACTTGTGCTGAGTACCTTGCCTTTACTCAAAATATGAATGTACTTGTTATTTTAACTGATATGACAAACTATTGCGATGCATTAAGAGAATTGTCGTCCGCTAAAAAAGAAGTTCCGGGTAGACGAGGCTATCCGGGGTATATGTACACCGACCTTGCCTCGATTTATGAACGCGCTGGGAGAATAAAGAATAGGCAAGGCTCCATAACCCAAATTCCAGTTCTTACTATGCCAGAGGACGATAAAACTCATCCAATCCCAGACCTAACAGGCTACATTACAGAGGGGCAAATTGTTTTATCAAGGCAGTTATATAAAAGAGGAGTGACTCCTATGATTGACGTGTTGTCAAGTTTGTCAAGGCTTAAAGATAAGGGAATGGGAGAAGGCAAAACTAGAGAGGATCATAGCGACGTTGCAAACGAAATTATAAGAATCTACGCAAGTGGAAAGGAGTCTCAAGAGCTATCTCAAATTTTAGGAGAAGGTGCCTTGACTGATAGAGATAAACTTTACGCAAATTTCTCAGTCGAGTTTGAAAATAAGTTTTTATCACAAGGCTTTTACTTGTCACGAAGCATTGAAGAAACTCTTGATATTATGTGGGATTTACTAAGACTTCTACCAAAAGAAGAGATAAAGAGAATAAAAAAGCCTTTTATAGAAAAATATCTAAATAAAAAAGATTGACCTAAAACTTTTTAAGCCATAATCTTTAAACTCATTTAAAAAAAGTTTTTTAATTAAATAATCAAAATTACAAAAACAAATAAAAGTTGTAAAAACAATAATAGTTGTAAAAATAAACAAAAGTTGTAAAAAAATAAAAAACAATATAAATTTATAAATTCAACAAAAGGGAGGTAAAAAAATTGCAAACATCTATAACTACTGCGACTCGTATTCAGTTAAAGACATTAAATAGAAGACTAAAAATAGCTGTACGCGGACATAAAATGTTAAAAGATAAATACGAAGAAATGATAAAGATTTTTACTTCTACTCTAAAAAAGACAGTAAAATTAAGACGAGAAGTGGATAGAGATTTTGTCTCCCTATTAAACGCATTTTTAACATATAGAGCTGGTGTTTCAAATTCTGAAATTAGTCGTAATTTTGATAATACTCATGAAATAAAATTTAGTTTTGACAAAAAAAATTTATTCAATTTAGATGTCCCAAGTGTAAAGTTATTAGATTTAGACGCACAAGACCATAATAGTTATAATTTATTATTACCCGGCTTTTTAGTCCAAAAAGTGCGTAATTTTATGCCAGTACTATGCAAACTTGCGGAGCTTACACGAGAAGTAAAACTTATTAGTCAAGATATAGAAAAGACAAAAAGGCGAGTTAACGCATTAAGTGAAAACTTAATTCCAAGTTTAGAAAGAGATATAAAATATATCTCGCTAAAACTTGAAGAAAATGATAGGGCAAGTCAGGTCAGGCTTCTAAAGTACAAACAAGGGAAGTAGTATCGAGGTTTAACACTCCTTTAACATTTAATATAACATTTATAAATACCAAACTAATGATTTTTTCTCTTCTATTATTATAATTGTGTTTACTTTTTTGTGTTTTGTAGCTATAGACTTTCAAAGTATTAAGCTAGTAACTTTTTCTTTTATCAATTTTTGTTTACTTTTACTTTTTTTGTGTTTTGTAAATATAGACTTTTACAAGTGTTAAACTGATAACTTTTTTCCTGTATCAATTTTTGTTTTCCTTTTATTTTTTTTGTGTTTTGTAAATATGGACTTTTAAAAGTGTTAAGCCGGTAGCTTGTTTTTGTTTATCAATTCGTGTTTGCTTTTTTTGTGTTTTGTAAATAAGGACATTTTTTTTATGTATTACGCAAAAAAATTTGACTTAAACGTATACTATGATTATAATAAATAATAGTTATTTTTATCAAATAAAAGGAATAAAAGATGAGGGGAAAGAGCATAAGAAAATTTAGTGTTTTGTTTATTCTTTTTTGTGCAATTTTTGCACTTTTTTCTTTTGTTCCAAACTTTGTAAGTAGCAGTAATATAGTTTCACAACTTAGTGTCAATTCTAGTGAGAAAAAATTGGTTAAAGAAGGGGAAGAGGTGGGCACCCTTAACTCTTTGTCTTTAGCTTTAGAGGACACGAGTAGTTATAATCTTGAAAGCAAATATTCACTTTACTCTTTTTCAGGTTTTACTGGTGAGAGTGAAAATTTACCTATTAATGTAGGTAATCAATTAAGTACTGATTTGTGCTGGGCTTTTTCAACAAATACTGCACTAGAAAGTACTATCTATAAATTAGGTCTTGCAAGTCAAAGCGACATGCTTAATTTTTCAGAAATTGATATGGCTTATTATGTGTACATTTTGTCGCGTGGGAGGACTAATATTGGTTCTGGTGGTTTTGAACTTGCTTATGAATATTTGTCAAGTGAAACTGGACCTGTTATTCAAGATGAGAAGGAAAGTTCTCTTAGGTGGGAAAGCAATTCTTTGCTTACGGCTTCTTATAAGGAGTTACTAAATACATATTCTCCTACTCACTCAGGGTATTCGGTTATGGAAGCAGTGTTTTTTCCATCGCGAGAGGCAATTTTATATAATTCTGGTGCTTTAGGCGAGAGTAGTGAAGAGACGGAGAGTAAAGTTTTAGACTTAAGAAATATGATAAAAAATCATATAAAAACTTATGGTGCTGTGACAACTTCAATTTACTATGATGCTGCTTATCTTGCAAATTCTTATGTCTATAGTTATAGTGGGAATAATCCTATCAATCATATGATAACACTTGTTGGCTGGGATGACAATTTTGTAAACGGTAATAAAACAGGTGCTTATATTGCACAAAACTCATATGGCTCGTCTTTTGGTAGAAATGGTTATTTTTACATTATGTATGATGATGTCAATGTAGAAAATGACGTTGTAGGTTTTACTCGTGTAGGAGAATTAGTTGACGAAAAAACTATTTATAATAGCACTGAAATGTCAGACAAAAAAGACCAATTTGTAACTCTTTCTGGTTTTAATTCATATTCGACTTCATATGTTACAGCTAGCGAAACTCAAAGTATTTATACATCTAACATCTTTAAGACGAATGGTGAAAATGAGGTTATAACACGTCTAAAAATTCCAACTGTAAGCACGATTAGTAGAAATTCCTCAAGCAATTTGTACGATAATAATAAAACGAATTATTTTAGGGTTTACTTGCTTAATCTAAGTTCTAGTGACGTTATAGAGTATGACTCGGCACTGAAAAATAATTTTGATAAAAAAATACCAGTAGAAAACAAGTACGCAATAGGCGAAGATAAGTATTTGTTTAGTAGCACTCAAACTGGGTATTACACAATTGAGATTGATAATGGTTTGCCTCTTCAAAGTGATTATTTTGCAATTATTGTTGAGACCTTGCCTGGAGGTTCGGTTTTATATATTAATAATAATGAAAACAGCACAGTATCAATTCCAAGCTATTTTTCACGTTATCCAAATTCTAGCTGGGAAAGGTATACTAGTAACAATTTAGAGTGCGTTCTTCCTATGATTGTTGAAAGTGTAAATTCTGGGACAATTGATTTTGAAGTGTCAAGTGTAACTAAGGAGTATAGCGGAGAAGTCATAAAACCAAAAGTTGAGGTTAAGAATTTAGAAGATTATACCGTGCATTATAGCCTTAATGGAGAGGATTATTTCAGTGAAGATGATTATAACATAAAGAATGTACTAAGAGGAGACTTAGGCGAAATTATGAGTTACACAGTGTACATTAGAATTAGCTCTAATCTATATAAAACAGTTGAGGCAGAGGCTAGTGTAACAATCACACCAAGGACTCTTAATATTATTCCAAATAGTGGACTTGCAAAAAGCTATGGGGATGATGAAAAAATTCTCACCTATACATTAAGTGGCTTAGTAAAAGGTGAGAGTCCAAAGACTCTTGGTAGGTTATCTAGAGCTTTAGGTGAGGATGTGGGAAGTTATGAAATTACGCTCGGCAATTTAGAATTACTTTCTTCAAGCACCTTTGACATAGAAAATTATGATGTGGAGTTTGAAACTGGTGTCCCTTTTACCATTGCTCCAAGAGAACTTGTTGTTGAAGTCACGTCAAACTCAAAAGTTTACGGAGAGTTAGACCCTGAATTTGAGTTTAATATTGTAAATTCTTTGCCAAATGAAACACCTCATATTGAGGCTTCTTTAACTCGTACCCCAGGCGAAAATGTAGGGAGTTATAGTTTTAGTTTTGCATTGGACCCTCAAATTTATGATAATGGGAAGTTTAAGGCATCAAATTATATTGTCACACTAAATAATAACATAAAATTTGAAATTACTCCTCGCTCGCTTTACATTTTGCCAGATAAGGATCAAACAAAGGTTTATGGAGAGGCCGATCCAGAGCTTACTTTTTCTTACTCAAATACTCTTGATGGGCAGACCCCTTTGTTTTCAGGAAAGTTATCTTGGGAAGGTGGAAATAGTGTCGGCGACCACTTAATTACGCTTGGAAGTCTAAGTATAGAAAATAACGGACTATTTATTGCAAATAATTATATTTTAGAAATGCAAGAGGAAGTTTATTTTAATATTTCTAATGGCGAGATAAAGGACGCTCATGTAGACAACGTAAGTGTCACTTATGACGGAGAGGAACATGGGATTGAGGTAAATGCTGGTGACGGCATTAAAGTTAGTTATAGGTTAAAAGGGACTTTAGATTATAGTGCTGCTGAACTTTTGTTTAAAGATGCAGGCACATATGAGATAGAAGTTTTGTTTGCTAAAGAAAATTATTATGACCTTACATTAAGTGCAGTTTTAACTATATCTAGAAAAGATTTGACCGTTTTGCCTCTTGAAAACCAAAGTAAAATTTATGGTGACGCAGATAATATCTTGTTTTCTTATAGTGGTGAAATCTACGGAGAAGTGCCAGGTTTTGCTGGGACGCTTAATCGAGAAGTGGGGCAAGGTGTTGGAGTTTATCTTATAAATGCTGGCACATTGACACTATCAAATACTGAAAGTTTTAATAAGAATAACTATAATCTAATCTTTTCAAATCCTACAAACATTTGCTATGAAATTACAAAGCGAGATATTGTTATTACTCCAAACTATACTACAAAAACTTATGGCACATTAGACCCTAGCATAACTTTTAATTATTCTAGTTTGTATTATAACGACCAATTTAGTTTTTCTGGTAGCCTTGTAAGAGAAAGCGGACAAAACGTTGGCAGCTATCAAATTTTAGTTGGAAGCTTAAGTTTAGGCAGGTCACTTCAAACAAATTATAATTTAGTGTTTTCTTCTACTCCTATATATTTTGAAATTTTACCTGCTAGTATCACAATTTCGATTGACGATAAAGAGGCTTTTTATGGGAAAGTAGACCATAATTATACGTATACCATTACTGGAAATTATGTTGGTGGAGACAACTTAAATTTAGTATTTAGTTGCCTTGATAGTAATAATGAAGAGATAAATTCTTCAAGCCTAAGAAATGAAAATGGCTATGATATTTTGGCAAAGTATAATAATGATAATTATATTGCAACTATTGTTCCTGGTAAATACTATATTAAGTACAAAACCTATAATGTTTCATTTATAGGCTTTAATGGTGCGGTGTCTAGTCTAGAAAATGTCGAACATTTTTCTTGTGTGACAAGTTTACCTGAGGGTTTAAATACCTCAATTTTAGGTTACGACTTTTTAGGTTGGAAGGTTTATGGGACAGATGAATTAGTTGACATTTCAGGTTATGTGATTGAAAAAGATACTACCTTTGTAGGTCAGTTTAGTCCGATAAGTTATAATCTAAGTTTTGTTTTAAATGGGGGCTCGTTTGGTAGTGACAAACCACCTTTAACTTATACAATAGAAAGTGATTTCTCGCTCCCAACTCCTTCTAGACTTGGTTATAACTTTGTAGGTTTTTATTTGAGTCAAGATTTTAGCGGAGAACAAGTCTTGAATTTGAAGGGTATGACGGGAGATAAGACTCTTTATGCAAAGTTTGATATAATAGTTTTTGATGTCATTCCACCAGCTCAAAATGATGTTTATGAGATACTCGGGAGTAGCAATATTGAATTTGGAAAAGACTATGAATTTACTGTCGTTTTAGAAGATAAATATAACAAATCTTATGATAACCTTAATGCTTATGCACTTTATAGTGAGACTAACGAACGAGTAAAGCTTGACAGGGTAGACAAAAGTACTAGAGCTTTATCTTCAAATACTCTAGGTGTAAATTTTGTAGTTAAAGAAGTTAGGGGCGAGTTTAGTATTGAACTTGAAAATATAACCTTAAATGTTTATGACATTAATTTTGTTATAGATAATCAAATTGTTAAGTCTATAGATGTCACGCACGGAGGAAGCTTAAATGTGGAGGAGTATCCTAGTATTCCTACAAAAGAGCATTATGACGATACTTTGCCTCGCTGGTCAGTTGAAAATGGGATTGAGAGTGTAGAAGAAGACTTAAATATTAATGCAATTTATACTCCTAATGTCTATAACGTAACTTTTGTTTTGAACGGAAATAGTTATGATGCTTTAGTAGTATATGGTGAAGACGTAAGTACTAGCATCTTGCATGATAATTATAAACTTGGGCTTTTTGAATATTTTACCTTTGATAGAAGTCTTAGTGGAATTGACACTGACACAATTATAAATGTTTCAGTTGCAAGTAATATTTATATCTTATATATAGTCTTAGGGGTCGTTAGTGCTATTATTATTGCTTTAATAATTCTTGCAATAATTAGAAGAAAGAAAAGAAATAAATTTGACTGGTGGGTCTTTGGTAAGTAACTTTAAAGTTAAAAATATAATAGAGTGGCTGCTAACTAAAATTATTTTTATGGAATAAAAATTAAAACAAATATCTTTAATTGTTTACGGTAATTAGCATATAG
The DNA here is from genome assembly GCA_949282135.1 of uncultured Christensenella sp. Classification (GTDB taxonomy): domain Bacteria; phylum Bacillota; class Clostridia; order Christensenellales; family UBA1242; genus UBA7862. The sequence continues at coordinate 6,952 of CASDOR010000017.1, read as the reverse complement.
GTAGTTTACTCGTTAATTCTTTTAGAGGTAAATTGTCAAAAAATGATACACAATAGTTTATTTAGCTCATTGTAGTTTTTATGGGTTGTTTACTCATTAATTCTTTTGCAGGTAAAAAATATTTTTTAATAATTTTAACATTTTTTGCTAGGTGCTTTATAAAATCAAATCCTTATTTTTATTAGCAAATTATTATACTTGTTTCATTCATGTTTTTCTCATGTGGCAATTTTAAAGACTTTAGTATTGTATAATAAGTTTTATTTAAACTTGTTTACTTTTTAATGTAATAAAACCTACCTATTGGAAAAGACTCTTAAATAGATAGGTTTTTATAATTAAAACATATATTTTTAATGCTTTTTTGCTAAAAATTTTTACTTATATTCTTCTGCCATTTTTTTATAGGTGTTATATTTTTCTATTGCAATTTGTTTGCTTTCTTCAAAGAGTTTTTCAGCTAGACTCTTTGAGATTTTTTCAAGTGCTTTAAACCTTGTTTCATTTTGTAAAAATTCTTTATAGTCGTGTGTTGGCTCTTTACTATCAAGTCTAAATGGATTTTTGTTTTCTTTTCTTAGTCTTGGGTCATATCTGTATAAATGCCAATAGCCACATTCAACTGCTCGTCTAATTTCAGTTTGTGACTCACTCATATTTATTCCATGATTTATACAAGGGGAATAGGCAATAATGAGACTTGGTCCGTTGTAACTTTCTGCCTCATTTATTGCTTTTACACATTGATTCATATCAGCGCCGAGTCCAACTTGTGCGACATATACATTTTTATATGTCATAGCAATTCTGCCTAAATCTTTTTTAGGAGTCCTTTTACCGCTTGTTGCAAATTTAGCTGTCGCAGAAAGTGGGGTAGACTTAGACATTTGTCCGCCTGTATTTGAATAAACTTCAGTATCAAGCACCAAAATATTTATATTCTCACCACTTGCAAGAACATGGTCAAGTCCGCCAAAACCAATATCATAAGCCCAACCATCACCGCCAATGCACCAAACACTTTCTTTGACAAACGATTTAGCATACGCGTCTAGTTTTGTGCCTTTTACAAGAGGACTGAGTTTTAAAGATAATTCATAAGTTTTGTCCCCATTTTCAAAATTTTCAAGCCACATTTTAAGTAAACTTGATAACTCTTCATTTTGACAAGTAGGTAAGAAAGATGAAACTTCTTCCTTTAATTTTTGTCGTTTTTCTTTTAGAGCTAGTGTTATGCCAAGTCCAAACTCTGCATTATCTTCAAATAAACTACTTGCCCAAGCTGGACCTCTTCCGTCTTTATTTTTTGCAAATGGGGAAGTAGGTGCACTTCCAGAATAAATACTCGAGCATCCTGTTGCGTTTGCAATGACCATTCTGTTACCAAAAAGTTGAGATACAAGTTTAATATAAGGTGTCTCGCCACAACCAGCACACGCACCGCTAAACTCAAAGTAAGGTTTCTTAAATTGACTACCTTTTATTGTGTTTGTTCCAAAAATTGTAGGTGGATTAATAATGTCTTTTGCGTACTCGTAGTTTTCTTTTTCTTTGCTTTCTACTTCAATACTTGATTTCATAACTAAAGCTTTTTCTTTTGCAGGGCAAACCTTTACACAATTTCCGCATCCTGTACAATCTCGTACGTCTATTTGCATACGGAAATTATAATTATTAACCCCAATTGCTTTCTTAGTATTAAAACTTGCTGGTGCGTTTTTAAGCTCCTCGTCACTTACAAGCACCGGTCTAATTGCTGCGTGAGGGCAGACAGCAGAACACATATTGCACTCAATACAATTTTGTTCTATCCAACAGGGAGAGGTGAGGGAAATACCTCTTTTTTCATATTTTGACGTGTCAGTTGGGACGTAGCCTCTCGCATCAAAACTTGAGACTGGTAAGTCGTCACCTTGTTTATGTTCAATTCTCTTTATAAACTTTTCATCATATGGGTCAAGAGGGGCAGAATCTCGAATTTTTGGTTCTTTTTTTGGAGTGAAACTCGTCAAATCAAACTCGTACATGTCATAGGTCGCATTTTTTATAGCATTAATATTTGCATCAACTACATTTTGACCTTTTCTGGAATAAGTTTTTATAACACTATCAATAAGTAGTTTTTCTATTTTTTCATAATCAATTATGTTTGTAAGTTTGAAAAAACAAGCTTGCATGACAACATTAATTTTGTTGCCAAGCCCTACTTTTTCAGTGATTTTGTTTGCGTCAACAACAAAAAGACGTGCGTTTTTCTGCTTTAAGACAGCAAAAAATGTATTTGGAAGATATTTTACTAATTCGTCACGGTCAAATGGAGCATTAAGCAAAAATGTGCCGTTTTCTTTAAGGTCGCTTGCCATATCATATTTTCCAACAAAACTTACATTATGACAGGCAATAAAATTTGCATAAGTAATAAGGTATGGCGCATTTGTTTTAGATTTTCCAAATCTAAGGTGGGAAATAGTCGCACTACCAGATTTTTTAGAGTCGTATTCAAAGTATCCTTGTGCGTTTAAATCTGTATTTGAACCAATAATTTTAATTGAATTTTTGTTAGCGCCTACAGTCCCGTCACTTCCAAGCCCAAAAAATTTGCATGCATAGTTGTCTGTTTCAACTCTGTAGTTTTTGTCGTAGTCTAGTGACAAATGAGTTACGTCATCAGTTATTCCAATAGTGAAGTCGTTTTTGCATTCTCCCATCAGATTATCAAAAACACCTTTTGCGTGTGCAGGGGTAAACTCTTTTCCTCCAAGCCCGTATCTCCCGCCAATTATTTTGACGTTACGCGAAAACAGGGCAGAGACAACATCTTTGTATAAAGGTTCGCCCTCACTTCCACTTTCTTTAGTCCTATCAAGTACTGCAATCCTCTTTACACTCTTTGGAAGACTTGACACAAAATCAACGTTAGAAAATGGCCTATAAAGCCTAACAGCTAAAACACCAACTTTGCTTCCTTTTTTGTTCAAATCATTAACTACTTGCTTAACAGTCTCAACCGCACTTCCAATAAGTACAACTACGTCAGTTGCGTTTTTATCTCCATAGTAGTCAAATAGGTGATAGGTTCTATTTGTAATTTTTTCTAAGTCTTTCATAGCATCTTTGACTGCTAGCACCGCGTTGTTATAGTAAGGGTTACAAGCCTCTCTATTTTGAAAATAAATGTCAGGATTTTGTGCTGTACCCTGTTGGTGAGGGGTGACGGAAGACAAACCTCTATTTCTAAACTCTTCAATCTCGCGAGTAGGTAAAATTTTCTTTAAATCCTCAATCTCAATACCATCTATTTTTTGTATCTCGTGTGAGGTTCTAAATCCATCAAAAAAATGTACAAAAGGAACACTGCTCTTAAGACTTGCGATGTGAGCCGCCGCTGCCATGTCTTGAGCTTCTTCAACTGTGTTTGAAGCAAGCATCCCAAAACCAGTACTTCTAACCGCCATAACATCTTGATGGTCGCCAAAGATGGAAAGTGCATGAGTAGACAAAGCCCTTGCCGACACGTGAAAAACGCAAGGGAGTAGTTCTCCCGCGATTTTGTACATATTAGGAATCATAAGAAGTAGCCCTTGACTAGCGGTGAAAGTTGTTGTAAGAGCCCCAGCTGACACACTCCCATGAACAGCACCGGCAACTCCACCTTCACTTTCAAGTTGAGTTACTTTTACAACTCTATTAAATAAATTTTTTATACCCTTAGCTTGCCACTCGTCCGCAGCTTCCGCCATAGGAGAAGAAGGGGTTATTGGGTAAATAGAAATAATATCTGATAGTGCATACGCAATACGTGCGCAACTAGTATTTCCGTCAACAGTTAATTTCATTTTTTTGCTCCTTAAGATTTTTTATTAAACTTTTTACAAAACAACTTAAAAACACAACTAAAAAATGTTTTTTCTAATTTGTTTTAGTAAAACTTATTGTAACATAATTAGTATGATTATATTTTTTATTTTTGTCAATTTTAATTTGAATTTTTTTTAGTTTGTATTACAATATTTTACATGAAGAATATTTGTTTAATAATTGAGTACATTGGCACAAAATATGCCGGTTTTCAAAGGCAAAAGAATGGCTTATCTATTCAAGAGGTCTTAGAAAATGCGATTAAAGAGGCGGTAAAAGAAGAGGTAAAAGTAACTCCAAGCGGTAGGACAGACAGGGGAGTACATGCTTTAGGTCAAGTAGTTAATTTTAAGACTAGTACTACAATACCGATAAATAAACTTAAAATACCAATTAATTTTTATTTGCCTAGCGACATTAGAGTAAAAGATGCGTTTGAGGTTTCAAGCTCGTTTAGTAGTAGAAAAGACGCCAAACGTAAGACGTATATTTATAAAATCTACAATGGGGAAAATTTTAGCGTTTTTGACGAAAATAGAGTGTTAAATTTTCCGTATGATTTGGATTATACTTTACTTGAAGAGGGGGCAAAACTCGTTGTTGGTGAGCATGATTTTAGTGCCTTTGTAGCTAGTAAAGCATCTACTAAAACTACCATTCGTACTATTTATTCGTCTTATTTTACTTTTGAAAATGAGTACATTACTTACCACATAACAGGTAATGGTTTTTTGTATAATATGGTACGCATTATTGTTGGAACTCTTCTTGACGTTGCAAGAAAAAAAATAACTTTAGAAAATTTTAAGAACCTCTTAAATGGTGGAAAAAGACACTTAGCTGGTAAAACAGTAAGCCCAAATGGCTTGTATCTAGAAAAAGTAGAATATGATTTTGGCACAAAAAATAATTGATTTTAATCTAAAAAGTCACCTTATATTTTACTTTTTTTAGTGTTTTAAACAAAAATTTGATAGGTCTTTTGCATTTAAAAAAGAAGTTTGATAGAATTTTTTGTTGCTTTTAAAAATAGATCTTTTTTGCATTTTTAAAAGAAGTTTGATAGAATTTTTTGTTGCTTTTAAAAATAAAGTTTAGTAAAGTTTTTTGTACATTTAAAAGAAGATTGGTAGAACTTTTTTTGTACATTTAAAAGAAGATTGACAAGTTTGTTAGTCTTAGATTTTTGGGTGGTTTTAAGGGTGCGTGCTATTTATTAAGTAGAATAGGTAGAATTGTCCTGGGGTAAAAGACACACACGTGCTCTTTACATAAGTATTATAGGTAAACTTTACTATAAATCCAGTACTAAAAAATAATAAAAACACTTGACAAAGTGTTATAGAACTATTATTATATATGTCGCGAGGCTAGTTTTGACCTTTATTTTGTCTTTTAGCCCAGACATGAGAAGTAAAAAAGTAGCTTAACATACAATTAAAAATTTTATAAAAAAGATAAAAGAAAAAGGTTTGTGAGGAGATAAAATGAAAACATTTATGGCAAAACCTCAAACTGTGGAAAGTAAATGGTATATTGTTGACGCAACAAATATGCCTCTTGGTAGACTTGCAAGCCAAGTAGCAAGTATTCTTAGAGGGAAGAATAAGCCAGAATTTACACCACATGTTGATACAGGGGATCATGTTATAGTTATTAATAGTGACAAAGTTGTTTTGACTGGGAATAAATTAAAGGACAAAAAGTATTATCATTATAGTGGCTACGTAGGTGGACTCAAAGAAATTGGATATGATAAACTTCTTAAGGAAAAATCTGATTTTGCAGTTATCCGTGCTGTAAAAGGAATGTTACCAAAAAATTCACTTGGTGCAAAGATGATTAAAAAACTTAGAGTTTATAAAGACGCAAATCATAACCATGAGGCACAAAAGCCAGTGTTAATTGAAATTAAAGGAGCAAGGGTCTAATGGCAGAAGAAGTAAAGGAAAAGAAAACAAGAGCACCTAAAAAAGTAGAAGGTGACAAAAGTGTTAAAAAAGAAAAAAATCAAGAGGTAGAAGTAAAAGAAGTTAAAAAACCTCTTGTAAGACTTCATAAGAAATCTAAAGTAAAACCAGTTTGCAAGATTTCAACAGGTAGAAGAAAAGATGCTGTTGCACGTGTTAGACTTGTTAGTGGGACTGGTAAAATTACTATTAATGGTAGAGATATTGACGATTACTTTAATCTTGAGACTCTTAAACTTATTGTTCGTCAACCACTCGTTCTTACAGATACAAATAATAAGTATGACGTCATTGCTAATGTTTATGGCGGTGGGTACACTGGACAAACAGGTGCTATAAGACATGGTATTGCAAGGGCACTTGTTAAGGAAAACGAAATTTATAAGGCAGAACTTAAAAAAGCAGGTTTCTTATCTCGTGATTCAAGAATGAAAGAGAGAAAGAAATACGGCTTAAAGAAAGCAAGAAAAGCACCTCAATTCTCAAAGAGATAATATTATACTTTTGATGTGTGTGCACGATTTTTAAGTGTCTTATGTGCTATAAATTTTAAATTTGTTTATTTAATAAATACCACTTCTTTTTATAAGAGGTGGTGTTTTTTGCTCTTTAATGCTTATCTTATATTTAAAAATAGTATAAAACTAAAAAAATCATAAAATATATATAAGAAATAAGGACAAAATAAATATCTAAAATATGTCTCTTGTTGAATAAAAAATGTTGTTTTTCAAAATAAAAAAGGCTGTTTTTCAAAATAAAAAATGCTGCTTTTCAAAATAAAAAATGTTGTTTTTGAATAAAAAATGTTGTTTTTGAATTAGATAAATTTTTTTAGATAAGTTTACCAAAGAAATTGATAATACAAAATAATCTTCTAAAAAAATTTAACTAATTATCTCATATATATTTATAAGCTTTTTATTTTTACTTTTTGCGTATTTGTAACTTAGCCTTGTTCCACTTTTTGGGCGGTAATAGCTAAGGTTTTTTTGTGCCTGCTTTTTTGGTGTAACATCATAGTTTTCATTGTAGTAAAACACACACAGGTCACTATCATCTATCATGGCTTTATTGCGTTCTATGTAACTTGCTCGACCTGCAACAAGCCTAGTTTTATGATG
>CASDOR010000016.1 GCA_949282135.1 uncultured Christensenella sp. | reverse complement strand
TTAAAGGTGGGAAGCATATATGAGACTTTCAATTGTTAAGAAAAAAACCGAAATTTATTACTACATCTTAGATAGCTATAGAGACAAAAAAGATAAGTCAAAAGTTATAACAAAACGAGTTGAAACAATAGGCACGTATTCCAAATTGAAAAAAGAACATGACGATCCAGAGGCTTACGCTAAGTCAGTTGTTGAAGAAAGAAATAAAGAACGAAAAAAAGAAAAAATGCATTATCAGGAAAGCATTGACTTTAACGAAAAAGTTAAAAATGTTGATGATGGAAATAATTTATCTGTAAGTCTTCTTCGAAACGTTGGTTGGAAATATTTAAAGGCAGTTTATGACGAATATGAAATTGATAAGTTTTTTGCTGATAAGAAGGGACGCATAAAATATAGCCCTAACGACTTAAATATGATGTTCTCAATTTGCAGAATTTTAGATCCAAAGTCAAAAAAAGCAACCATGGAGGATTTGTATAAATATTATGATGCTCCAGAAATTGGTAAAAATGCTGGTTATGCTTTTTTACAATATTTTGCTCCTTATAAATATGATTACCAGGCCTATCTTTATAAGCATACTTCTCAAATAACAAATATTGATGAATCGATTCTTTACTATGATTGCACAAACTACTTTTGCGAGTCTTCACAAGATGAAGATCTGTTAGATGACGAAGGAAATATTTTGCAATATGGGTTTAGAAGATATGGGGTTTCAAAAGAACATCGCCCTAACCCAATAATTGAAATGGGCTTATTCATTAACTCAGAAGGTATACCATTAGCTTACGATATTTTTCCTGGCAATACGTCTGAGCAAGTTACTGCAATTCCTTTAGAGAACCAAGTTTCTTCATTTCTAAAGAAAAAAGACTTCATTTATTGCGCTGATTCTGGATTAAACTCTGCAAAAATAAGGTTTTTTAACTCATTAAACAAAAGAAAGTATATTGTTTCACAAAGTTTAAAGAAAACAAAAGATGATGATAAGACGTTTATTTTCAATGATTCTAATTGGAAATTTGCTGACAACGATGAGCCTGTCAGTTTTGTTGAGTTCAAGAACCTTGCTATTAAATTTGCTAATGGAGATGAATTAACTAACGAAGAAGAAAGCCTTTTGAGTAGAGACTTAATATATAAAGTTGTTCCAACTACAAGAGTTGTAAAGAAAGGTGAATTCAGTGATGTTAATCTCAAAAGTGATATCGAGTTTACAGACGACATGTTTATTACTTTTAGTGCAAAATATTATTTGTATGAAAAAGGCATATTTGAAAAACAGCTTGTTAGAGCATCTAAGTTAACAAAAAATAAAAAAGGTGAAAACATTTTTTCTAATCCAACAAGTCCAAAAAGGTTCATCAAAACCGTTTGTATTAATAAGGACGGCGTAGTAGTTAACTGCGATGAAGTTAATGTTTTAGATTCAAGCAAAATTGACTCTGAGGAACAAGTTTTAGGTCTTTTCGGAACATGTACAAACATACAAAATATTAGTGTTTCTGAGGTCTTATCAATAAATAAAAGACGT
>CASDOR010000015.1 GCA_949282135.1 uncultured Christensenella sp. | reverse complement strand
TAAGTCCTGCCGAAGAAAAATTAGTGCAAAATCAAGGATTTAAGTTAAGTCAAAATAACAAAATGAAAGAGTTTGAAAAGCAAAAGGAAGAACTCAAAAATTTTGTTATGCAAAGTGAAAAAAATGATTCTGAGGTTTATAGTGATATTAGGGAAGCTGACGAAGATATTGATATAAAAGACTTTGAAGATGAGGATGAAGATACGAGAATTTTAAAGAAGTTGCAGGAAAATTCGACAGTAAATGTTGACGGAGAAGATATTGATTTAAATAGGTTGCCTTTACAGATTAGAAGGCTTCTTCTTAGTGGAATTTTAGATAGAAAAGAAGACGATTAAAGACTTATACGAAACCAAGACTTTATGAAACTCCATTTTTGTTTTTAAACTGATTTTTTTGCTACTTTATCTTCTTGAAAGTGTTTTTTACGTTTTGTTTGTAATCTCGCTTTTTTGTCTTTTCACCTTCTTGAAAGTGTTTTTTGCGTTTTCTTTGTAATTTCGTTTTCTTGTTTTTTCATCTTTTTGAAAATGTTTTTTACGTTTTGTACGAAAGTTCGTTTTCTTGTCTTTTCATCTTTTTGAAAATGTTTTTTACGTTTTGTACGAAAGTTCGTTTTCTTGTCTCTTCACCTTCTTGAAAGTGTCTTTTTACGGGGCGGGCTTATGCTTTTGTTTTCTTTGCCAAAAAAACGGCCAAGAAAACAAAAGCATGGGGCAAGGCGAGGGAAGTCTCCCTCAGCCTTGCCCCTTTTTGTAAAACCGCACTCGGTTTTACAAAAAAAGCCCGCCCCTCTTTTTTTGTACTCCAACATGTTTTTTTTAAAATTATTTGTATCATTACTATATTATACTTAAGTTTATTTGTGTTATTACTACATTATATTTAAATTTACTTATGTTTTTACATATTATATTCATATTTAATTAAAAATTCGCTCTCTTTTTTGTGTCTTGCCATATTTTATTTAAATTTAATTGTATTTTTTACTATATTTCAGTTAAATATATTTTTTATTTTAATATATTTTTTGTACTTTATCATATTATAACTAAGCTTTTCTGTAATTTACCATATTTTGTTTGAATTTATTTGATTTTTTTAATTATTTTTATTAATATGGGATTAGTAGTATAAAAACTTGTTATAAAAATCTTTAAATTTTAAAAAACTAATGATAAAGGAGTGGTTAAGAAAAATGGGGAGTTTAAAGAAAAATTTACTTAGATCTGCTTTATTGCTTACAATTATGGGAATCTTTGCTGTGCTTACAATATTTATTGTAGTAGATGCAATAAACAAAAAGTATTACAACGACATTAAAGTTGAGTATGAAGTGCAAGAGGAAGAAGACCTAAATAATGTCATTTTGACTTTTGCTAGAAACGAAGGGAGTGCACTTTCAACAAGTACAGTTAAAGCAGTGAAAAACCCTGAGGATGAGACAAAGTTTAGAATTGATGGAACAGTACCAACGATAGAAAATGGGGTAGTCACAAATCTAGACGACCTTACAAGTAGTGACGGAAGAGAGTTTTACTTTTTTTCAACCAACTCTTCTTTTATTGACCCACAAGAGGACCCAGAGAATTCAGACTTTATCTTTAGTGAAACCGACTCTAGATATTATGTGTCAACTGAAAGTGACCCAATTTGGTACGACGTACCAGAGAGTAGTGAAAACCTTACACTTTACTCAGTTTTCCTAACTCCAAACGTACATAACTCCGACTTTGCAAACGCACCACTTTTAAGCACCTCTCCAAATGTCATAATCTCACACGACGTAGTCAACATCCCATATAACGCGTTTTGTATTTCTACCGCGGAAGTCTCAACTGGAGATCTTGATAATAGTGTTTGCATGGGAGAACATGCTCATGGTCCTTCGGTGAGTAGTAGCAATTCTGTTAGTGCTAAAATAGAAAGTGTAGTTATACCAAATAGTGTAAAAAGTATAGAATCTAATTGCGGTTTTGATTCTAAACTACTCTACTTGATGATAAGTGGGGCATTCTTTGGATGCACATCACTTCAAGATATAATCATTCCAAGTAGTGTAGAACATATTGGTGAGGATGCATTTACTTTGTGTACAAAACTTGGTAAGGTGGAGTATGAAAATACTTACTATATACCAACAGAAGACAATGAACATGCACTACTAGTTGATGCTAATATACGCACAAGTGACGCACAAATACATGAGGATTGTATAAGTATTCAAGGGGCATCTTTTTCAAAAATGTTTCCTATACAGTTAAATATGCCTTTTATGTCTGAACCAGAAGGAGACTTAGTTATTGAAGATTACTATAATGTCGCTCTTGAAAATATATCTATACCAAAAAACGTAAAAAATATTGGAATGGGTGCTTTTGCTTTTTGTAATGCCTTAAGTAGTGTAACGTTTGAGGAAGATTCACATCTAGTGAAAATAGGCTTTGGGTCTTTTTGTGATTCTTTAAATCTAACGCAAATTAATCTAGAGGACACAAAGCTTGAAGAGATAGGAATGTTTGCTTTTGGTGATATTAGCGGTGTAGTGGGGGAGATGTTTGTGCCACTACAAGAAGTGACTTTTCCAGAAACACTTAAAACTATTGGAATGCATGCCTTTGCAAATTGTTTAACTTTATCTGATGTCACAATTCCAGGTTCTATTGAAAGTCTTGGATTTCAAGCCTTTTTTGGCTGTACAGGGCTATCAAATATTAATATTGAAATTGAGAGTATAGAAGGTTATTTTAATAGTTTGCCTGATATTAATCTTGGTATAAATTTTGGTGAGCTCGATAGTGTGTTTAATATGGACTATGTGTTAAATCCAGAATATTATTCACTACCCCTTCAGATTTTTATGGCTAACTATAATGGGGAAAATTATGGACAACAAATTACTTTGTCTAAAAATTTTCTTCTTACTCAAAACGGAGAGCCTTTGCTAGATATTGAAGTACCAAGTACAATTACTAAAATTCCTGCTTATGCATTTAGTTTTTTAAAAATTAGAAGTGTGGACATGCCAAATGGTGTGGCTAGTATAGGGGATGGAGCATTTAGTTATTGTTCAAATCTTACAAGTGTTAGAAATTTAGATGGGATTGTAAGTATAGGTGACTATGCGTTTTATCGTTGTTCTAGTTTTGCAGATTTTGACACAATACCAAGTTCGGTTGTAAGTATAGGTGATTATGCGTTTTATTTAAGTGCTATTAAAATCGTATCCATCGAGGCGGATTCTAAACTTGAATATATAGGAGATCGTGCTTTTTATGATTGTGAATTTATAGAATCTAATATTAATTTGCCAGGAGTTGTAAGTATAGGAGATTATGCGTTTGCTTCTAGTAATTTTAATAATTTATCCTTTGGGGAAGCTCCTATGCTTGAAAGTATTGGAGTGGGAGCATTTTATAATAGCACAGGTTTATATTCATTTACATTCTCTGAGAGCTTAGTAAGTATTGGAGAAAGAGCTTTTAGTCTTAGTGAGCCTTTAAAAGTATTAAGTATAAGTAATATTGAGAGTTATCTAAATGCTGGGTATGGGGTGAGTCTACCATTAAGTGATGATACAAAGTTGTTTATTAATGGAGTTGAAACAACAGAACTTGTGATCCCAGAAGGAGTAACATCTATACCAAGTTATGCATTTTGTGGTTTTGATATGCTAACAAGTGTTTCGCTTCCTAGTTCGGTTGAGACAATTGAAACTTATTCATTTGGATCTTGTGACAAACTTAATAATGTAAGTATTAAAGAAGATTCAAAGTTGACAAGTATTGGCAATTACGCATTTCAATTTTGTAATATTTCAAGTATAACAATTCCTAAAGGGGTTAATAAAATAGGGAACGCCGCTTTTAATGCCTGTAGGAAGTTAGTTGAAGTATGTAACTTAAGTAATTTAAGCATAAGTGCTGGGAGTAGTAATCATGGTTATGTAGGAGATTATGCAATAGAAATAAGGAAAACAACAGAAAGCGGAATTTACTATGCGGGAGAAAATGACGAGTACATAATGTATGAAGACTCAAGAGGCAAACACTATCTAGTAAATTATGTAGGAGAGTATGGGGTTTTAACTCTTCCAACCTTAGATGATAATCAAACGTATACTATAAATGAGTATGCTTTTTATGAAAACAATACAATTACGAGCATAGTTATACCAGAATGTGTAACAAGTATCGGAAGTAATGCGTTTTATGACTGTTTTAGCCTTGCTGAAATATTTAATCTAAGTAGTCTTGACATAACGTTATATTATTATGATAATGGTAGTATAGGGCAGAATGCAATAGAAGTAAAGACCACAGAGGGAGATAGTGAAATTTACTATGCTGGAGACAATGATGAGTATGTAATGTATAAAGACATAGATGGTAATCACTATTTAGTAAAATATCTAGGTGAAGGTGGAGATATTGAACTTCCAACTTTAGAAGGGGGGCAAACATATTCTATAAAAAAGAGAGCCTTTAGTGAAAATCGTGATATAACTAGTGTAGTTATACCAGAGGGTGTGACAAAGATATATGAAAGTGCTTTTTATGACTCTAGTGATCTTACAAGTATTACAATACCTAGTTCAATTACATATATTGGGACAGGCGTGTTTACAAATATGTCGGTTGAGGAGGTATATGTAGGTAATTTAGAAAGTTATCTAAAAAGTTTACAAGGTTACGAATCGGCACCGGGTGGAAGGTTATATGTAGAAGGAAAACTTGTTACAGATTTAGTTTTGCCAGATAACATTGCAACAATTCCGGATTGGGCTTTTATGGGTGCCAAAGATATAGTAAGTGTCACAATTCCAGAGGGTGTCACTAGCATTGGAAATAATGCATTTTCTGGTTGCAGTAGTTTGACGAGTGTCACAATTCCAGATAGTGTTACAGATATTGGAGGTGATGCATTTAGATTGTGTAGCAGTCTAAAGAGTGTGAATATTGGAGAAAATTCAAGATTACAAACTATAGGAAGTTACGCATTCGATACGTGTTCTAATCTTACTAGTTTCACAATACCAAGTAGTGTCACAGAGATAGGCAATTCAGCTTTTCGTGACTGTTCTAACATTAATGAACTTTATATAGGAGATGTAGCAAGTTATCTTAATATTGTATTTGAAAACTTGTCTTCATGGTATGCCTATTATTCTAGCCCATTACGTGCCACAAGTCGAGATGTGAATTTGTATGTTAAAGGAGAACTTGTTACTGATTTAGTTATACCAGAGGAAGTGGATAGTATTCCATTCTATGCTTTTCATAATGTAAGACATTTATCAAGTGTTACGATACCAAATAGTGTCAAGAGTATAGGAAGTGGTGCATTTTATAATTGCAGTAGTTTGACGAATATTACGATACCAGAGAGTGTCACGAGTATAGGAAGTTCTGCATTTTCTGGTTGTGCTAAACTCATTGAGGTACGCAACTTAAGTAATCTTAACATCACAGCAGGCTCTTCTAGTTTTGGCTACGTAGGATATTATGCAAAAGCCATAAGAACAACAGAAGAAACTGGTTTCTATTATTTAAAAGATAACAACGAATTTTTAATGTATGAGGATTTAGATGGTAATCATTATTTAATGGCTTATCAAGGGCAAGGCGGAGATATTACACTTCCAACTTTAGAAGAGGGGCAAACATACGAAATATATCAATATGCTTTTTTTAGATGTAGTGATCTTATTTCTATTACAATTCCAGAAGGTGTCACTAGTATTGGTAATTATGCATTTCAAAATTGCAATGGTCTTATATCTGTTGTAATTCCAAGTAGTGTTGTAAGTATTGGAAGATATGCATTTGACTATTGCTATAAACTAGTCGAAGTGTATAATTTAAGTAGTCTTAATATAGAGGCGGGAAGTAGTGATAATGGTTATGTAGGATACTATGCAGAAAGCATAAAAACAACTGAAGATAGTGGATTCTATTATGCGGGCAACAACAATGAATATATAATGTATAAGGGCTTAGATGGCAATCATTATTTAGTGGCTTACCAAGGACAAGGCGGAAAAATTACACTTCCAACTTTAGAAGAGGGGCAAACGTACGGAATATATCAATATGCTTTTTACTATAATGAAAGTATAACCGTTGTTACAGTTCCAAAGGGTGTCACTAGTATTGGATCTAGTGCATTTTATGGTTGTATTAATTTGGCAGAGGTATATAACTTAAGTAATCTTTATATAACTGCAGGTTCTAGAGATTTTGGTTATATAGCCTATTATGCAGAAAATGTATACACAAGTCTTGATGGGCAACCGGGTGATCCTGATGAGTCAAAAGATATAGGAGATTATACTTTTCTATACAGAAATGGGACAATGTATTTGCAGAGTTACAATGGGGATGAAAGCGATGTAACGTTACCAAGCATAGAAGATGTAAGAGCTGCTTTTACTGATTTGAGTTTTGATACCTATCAAATATTTGGGGGAGCATTTAGTGGCAAAACAAATATTACTAATCTTACAATTCCTAGTTGTGTTGCCAGTATAGGAGAGAATGCTTTTGAGGGGTGTTATAATATAGTTAATGTCAAATTAGAAATTGAAAGTTTGGAAAGTTATTTAGAAAATGTGGCAACAAATCCTGTTCCTTTAACCCTTCAAATCCTTGAATTAATACTTACTGATGCAAGTGACCCTTTAAATATAAACGTAAACATATCTCTTTATGAAAATGCTACACATTTAACAGAGATTACAATACCAGATGCGGTTACTAATATACCTTCATATGCTTTTTTGGGGCTTGATATTACAAGCGTAAGCATTCCTGAAAGTGTGACAACTATAGGAGAATATGCATTTGCATACTGCACAAATTTAGCTAGCATTGTAATTCCTGAAAGTGTGACAGCTATAGGAGAATATGCATTTGCATACTGCACAAATTTAGCTAGCATTGTAATTCCTGAAAGTGTGACAGCTATAGGAGAAGGTGCATTTGCATACTGCACAAATTTAGCTAGCATTGTAATTCCTGAAAGTGTGACAGCTATAGGAGAAGGTGCATTTATGTATTGCAGTAATCTAAAAGAAATTGTCATGTCAGCAAGTGTAAAAATAATAGGAGAAGGTACGTTTGCATATTGTCCTAGTTTATCAAATATAAAATTAGAAATTGAAAGTATAGAAAGTTACTTAGAATGGGGAGAAATTCCACTCGGTTATTATTTGCTTGTTGCTTCTTTTTCAAAAGCAAAAGTGTCGCTTTATGAAAATGGTGAGCATATTACTAGACTTGAATTGCCTGATACAATTACTGAAATTTCTCCATATGCGTTTGCGGGGCTTGATATTACAAGCGTAAGCATACCTGAAAGTGTGACAACTATAGGAGCAGCAGCATTTGCATACTGCACAAAGTTAGCTAGCGTTGTAATCCCTGAAAGTGTCACAACTATCGGTGATGGTGTTTTTTCAGGTTGCTATAGATTAGTTGTTTACTGCGAGGTTGAGAGCATGCCAAGCGGATGGAGTTCTAATATGCTAGCTTTACCTTTTAGCCCAATACATTTTGGACTTAATGTTACTTGGGTATACGATGAGGTGACTGGAGAGCCTAAGTTGATTTAATGGAGATAAAAGGAGAAAATGAAGAGGGTGAAGGGTAAAGAGGTTTAGGTTTTTAGGAAAACAAGAAGAGTGGAGTTAAAAAAAGTGTTTTGACAAATTTTTTAAGTGTGGTACAATATGATTGGTAGAGAGTTTTTAGGGGTAGTTAAAATTTTTGAGTGTGAGGGGTTTTAGAAAATATATATATTTAAAATTCATGTTGGTTTTTGTCTCAAGCTTATTCATAGCAAGTTTATAGTTTTAAAAAAGATTTAAGTGCTTAAAATGATAGCTTAGGGAAACAAAAAAAACCTACTAAATAAAAGGAAAGGAAAATATGGAGTTTCTTAAAGGTTATAGTAAGTGGGAAAAACTAGGTGACAAAGAGAAGGTCGAGGTTGTGCGTGAGTGTGTGAAGTTTTATGAAAATAAGACTTTAGAGTACATTTTATCTAATTTGCCGGTGGACAAAAGGAAGAAATTTAAAAAGACACCAGTCAAAATTGAGTTTATTAGTGAGGGGACAAGAAGGGTTTCTTTTGGGGACAATGTTGTTTTTATTAAGAGTTTAACTGGTAAAAAGAGCAGTTTATTTTTTAAGATTGCTCAAAACACCATTTGTGCAGTTTTTGCAAACATTTTTAAGAATACGACTGGAAACAAGGGTAAAAAAACTAAATTTGGGCAACTGGCTAGCGGATTTCTCGCTTCTATTACCAGTGAGTTTGCTAAGGGGGCGGAACTTGAAGGTGACATGATGAGTGAATTTGGCATGACTCTTGACATGGGACTCATTTTAGACTAAGTTTGTTTTTGATGACTAAAAAATTTCGCCTATTATAAATTTTCTTGCTTAAAAGCTTGTGTAAATAAAACTAAAACAAGACTAATAACATTATCTTGCTAAAATGTGGGGGGAGAGTAGATAGTGTTTGTTGGTGTATGAGTTTAAAAGGTTACAAAAAAAACAATAATTGCAACAATAAAATTTGAAGTTATAAGTTTTTTTTGCCGGTGCAACAGTTAAGACTAGGAGTAGGGTTAAACGTTTTATATGGACGGGCTAGAGTAAGTGGGTAGCTTGTGACTAAAATTTGAATATAATATTATTTGTTATTTAAAAAAGGGGATTTGTCCTCTTTTTTATTTTGTTTTGGGTTTATTTTTGCTTAAGAAAAACATTTTAATTTAAAATTCAAACTAAAAAGTAAAAATATGCATAAAATACTAGTATGAAAATAGTTTTAACAGGCGGAGGGACTGGCGGGCATGTCATTCCAAATATTAGTTTGTTGCCATATCTAGAAAAGCATTTTGGGGAGATTTGCTATATTGGTTCAAATGGAATTGAAAAGCAGATTGTAATGGAGCACAAAAATATTGATTTTTATGAAATTGAAAGTGTTAAGCTAGACAAAGAGCACAAATTAAAAAATTTTTTGCTTCCCTTTAAACTTTTGAAGGTGGTGAAAAGTGCCGGGAGCATGCTTGATGAAATTAAGCCGGACATAGTTTTTTCAAAAGGTGGCTACGTGTCTTTGCCGGTGTGTTTTGCGGCGTATTTTCGTAAAATTCCAATTGTGAGTCATGAGTCTGATTTAAGTATTGGTAGGGCGAATAAGATTATTTATAGACTCTCTAGGGCTTTTTGCACGACCTTTGAAAAGACAAAAGAGGGGTTAAAAAAAGGTGTTTATACTGGGGCACCAATTAGGGAGGAGCTTAAAAAAGGCGACAAGGCACGCGGAATGGAGATTACAAAGCTAACTAGACCTCGTCCTTATGTTTTGTTTATTGGTGGGTCGACAGGGGCAAGTTTTATTAACGAAGTGGTTTTTAGTGCGGTGCAAGAGTTAACAAAAAAATATAATGTTATTCATATTGTCGGAAAAAACAAGGGCAAAAAAATAGAGTGTGACAATTACTACCAAGCTGAATACTCTAATGAAATCGAGCATTTATTTGCACTTAGTGACATTGTGGTATCTCGTGCCGGTAGCGGTGTTATATACGAGTTACTTAGTTTAAATAAGAAAATGCTACTTATTCCGCTTCCAAAAAGCAAATCAAGTCGAGGGGATCAAGTTGAGAATGCTAAATATTTTAAGGAAAGGTATGGGGCGAGTATGATTTTTCAAGGAAAACTTACACCAAGACTATTAGAGGAAGAAATTGATAGACTATATAATTCTAGTTCCAATTACAAGGTCTCAAAGGAAAATGAGAGTTTAGCTTTTTCTGGGGCAGAGAACATTGTAAATGTCATTTTAGACACTGTGAAGAAAAATAAAAAATAATTTTTTATTTTAAGCGTTAGGGCGGTGCTAAATTATATGATTTTAAAAAATTAAGCCTTCCTTAAAATTTAGAAGAAAGAGGAAAGTTTTTTTAAGGCTGTTTTTGTGTGTTCTAAATTGCTGTGCTCTAAATTGCTGTGCTCTAAATTGCTGTACTCTAATTTGTTGTACTCTAAATTATTGTATTCTAAGTTGCTGTACTCTAAATTATTGTATTCTAAGTTGCTGTACTCTAAATTGTTGTACTCTATATTGTTGTGTTCTAAATTGATGTCTGTAAATTGATGTCTGTAAATTGATGTCTGTAAATTGATGTCTGTAAATTGATGGACTGTAAATTGTTGTGGTCTAAATTGACGTGGTCTAAATTGTTGGGCTGTAAATTTTTATGGTTTTAATTTGTTTTACTTTTAAAGTTTGGTATTAGAAATTGTTGTATTATTTTATGTGTTAAAATTTGACATTTATTTGGCTTTTTTAGGCTTAAAAATAGGGGTTTGTTTCTTTTGTGCTTTTTTAATTCCTAAAATTCTGGGAAGCAAGTGCAAAAATCGACAAAAAGCACCAATTTATGTCATTTAAATATATTTTAAGACAATTTATTCTATTTACAATTTTTTCCACAGTTGGTAACATAAGATAGGCAGGAAGTTATACGGCTTAAGTGGCATTTGGTTTAAGAAGGTGAAAGTCAAAAAAATCTAAATTAAAAGGAGTGTATGAAGGGGATGCTAGGGTCAAAAGAAAATTTGTTTCTACATTTATCGCAAGTAAAGACCATATCTGAAACTTCGGATTTTCCTCGCGAGATTAAAGAGTGGATGGACAAAAACTATGAAAAAGTTGATAGTTCTGGTATTAACTCAAAAGGTAAAAAAAGATTTGATATGGACGATGCTACTAACAACGCGGTACTCATAGAAAGAGTAAGATACAAAATGCCAGATGACTTTAATGTTTTAGTTGCTTTTTATGAATATGCACCTTTAAAAAACAAAGTTATTGTGTGCTTTAACGAATTTAAAGGCAATACTCAAACAGATATAAGTTATTACATAGCATAAATGAAAAAAATTATTAAACAACCTTAATTTACGCAAAAAAACAAACAAACGTATAATCAAAAGATAAATTATACAAAACACAAAAGTATACAAGTGAAAAACGAACAAAAGATAAAAGTATACAAAAAACAAAAGAAATTTTAAAACAAAAGACAAAACCTTTTTTAGCCAGGTGCACGATGAAAAATGGAAAAGACCTATTTTTGAGATGAAACTTCTAAGTTTTACTTCATTAATAGGTTTTTTTTATTTTTTTTGATAGGTTTTTTGGCTTGAGGGGCAAAAAAAGGAAATTTTTTTGAAGACAAACTTTGGTCAAAAAAAAGAAAAGTTTTTTTGGTAGGCTTTGGTGTTTCAATAAAGGAGTTGGTGGGCTTTAGTTTGTAGGTCAAAAAAAGGAAATTTAGGGTCTTTTATGCTAAGTGGTGCACGGTTACAACAAAGTGGAGTTAGAGATTTGGCACGGTATACTATTACAACAAATTAGAATTAGAGATTTGGCATGGGGAGATACGTGGTTACAACAAGGTGGAAGTGGAGACTTGGCAGGGAGAGATACGCGGTTACAACAAAATAGAATTAGAAATTTGACGCGGAGGCTACACTGTTACAACAAAATGGAGTTAGAGATTTGGTGTTGAGGTGTATATAGTTACAACAACATAGAAGTTGAGATTTGGCAGGGAGAGATGCGTGGTTACAACAAGGTAGAAGTGGAGATTTGGCATGGGGAGATACGTGGTTACAATAAAGTAGAAGTGGAGATTTGGCACGGAAAAAGACTAAAAAAGACGTGAAAAACTAGACAATATGATTTGAAAAAGTTTTTAAAATATGCTAAACTAGATTACAATAAAAGTAGTATTTCTAGGAGGCAGTAAACGATTGAAAGAATATAACGCAAAGGATTTGGTTGTTCTAGAAGGTCTTGATGCGGTAAGGCTTAGACCCGGCATGTATATTGGTAGTACTGGTAGTAAAGGTGTACACCATATTTTATGGGAGATTGTAGACAACTCGATTGACGAGATTTCAAATGGGTATGGTAGTAAAATTATAGTTACTCTTCATAAAGATGGTTCGGCGACTGTTGAAGATGACGGAAGAGGTATTCCTGTTGACATTCATCCAACCTATAAGGTGTCTGGGGCGGAGCTCGTTTTTACAAAGCTTCATGCTGGCGGAAAGTTTGATAGTCATAACTATTCCTATTCTGGCGGTTTGCACGGAGTTGGGGCGAGTGTTACTAATGCGCTTAGTGAGTATCTTGATGCTCGCATTTATAGAGACGGAAAGATTTACGAAATTGGTTTTAGAAGCACCGCTGACAAAAAGGGCAAAGTACATGGTGGAGTAAAGTACAAGGACCTAAAAGTTGTTGGGAGCACTTCAAGAACAGGTAGTGTGATTACCTTTATGCCGGACGCTCGTATTTTTAATGAAAATAAGCTTGAGAGTGGTGTTATTAAAAAGAGGCTTAAGGAACTCGCTTTTTTAAATAAAGGGCTAGAGATTATTTTTAATGACGAAGTGACAGGGGAAGAAAATATATACAAGTACAAAGGCGGACTTGTTGATTTTATTGACTACTTAAATGATGCAAAGACACCTCTTTTCCGTCCACCGCTATATATTGAAAGTGAGTGCGATAGGCTTAAAATGAGTTTGGCACTCGTTTACACAAATAGTTATAATGAAAGTGTTTTTTCTTATGTAAACAATATTCCGACAACTGAGGGCGGTACACACGAGGCGGGGCTTAGGTCAGGGCTTACTAAGGCAATGAATACTATTGCTAGAAAACTAAATTTACTAAAAGACAAAGAAGAAAATTTGCTCCCTGACGACTACAAAGAGGGGTTAAGTGCAGTTTTGTCAATTAAAATGAGGGACATTGAGTTTGAGGGGCAGACAAAGACAAAACTTGGTAATCCTGAGGTTAAGGGTATAGTTGAGAATATGGTGGTGAGCGAGCTAACAAGGTTCTTTGATAGAAAGGAAAATGGTAGCATTGCAAACCAAATTATGCAAAAGGCAAAAGAAGCGCAAAGGGTAAGACTTGCGACCAAAAAGGCAAAGGAACTTACTCGTCAAAAAAATAGCATTGAAAATTCTAGCCTTATTGGCAAACTTGCGGTGTGTTCTGGAAGGAAGCCAGAGCTTAACGAATTATTTATAGTCGAAGGAAACAGTGCTGGAGGTACTGCAAAACAGGCAAGAGATAGGAGCTTTCAGGCAATTCTTCCTCTTCGTGGTAAGCCTCTTAATGCTGAGAAAAAACGTCTTGACCAAGTTCTTGCAAATGAGGAAATTAGGACAATAATTGCAAGTCTTGGTACTGGTATTGGGGATGATTTTGATTTAAATTCACTTAAATTTCATAAGGTGATAATTTTATCTGATGCTGACCAAGACGGTGCACACATTAGGTCAATTCTTTTGACGTTCTTCTTTAGGTATATGAAGGAGCTTGTCACTCAAGGGCATGTTTATATTGGACTTCCACCACTTTATAAGGTGGAGAAAAAAGGGCAGATTGAATACGTGTATTCTGATAAGGAACTGCCGGGGGTGATAAAAAAATTTGGTAAAGGTTATTCTCTTCAAAGATATAAAGGTCTTGGGGAAATGAATGCTGACCAATTATGGGAAACTACTATGGACCCAGAACGTAGGACTTTAGTTAGAGTTGGTATTGACGATATTGCAAATGCTGAAAAACTTATCACAACTCTAATGGGTAACGACATTGACGCAAGAAAAAAATATCTTGCTGAATATGTTGACTTTGATAAGGAAGATAGCTTTATTAAGTTTGAAGAAAAAGCAAGGTAATCTAGAACATTTTACAAAATTTTAGTTAACATAACCTAACTACAAATAAAAAGCAAATACAAAAGCAAGACTATAAAAAGCAAAATATGGTGCTAATTTATAAAGCAAAATACAGCTAGGTTATAAACATAGTAAAATTAAAGCAAGACTATAAAATTAAAATACAGCTAGGCTGCAAACAAACATATTAAAATAAAAGTATGTCTACAAGCATATGAAAATGTAGCTAATTAGAAAAGATATAAAAATACAGCTAGTCTACAAATACAATAAATCATAGTTTTATAAAGGAAAAGCAAAAAAATGAAGAAAATTGGACTTTTTGAAAATAAGAAGGGAAAGCCGTGGATGACGAAAATAAAACGCAAGGTTTAGGCGAAGAAAAAAGAGATGACTTTGTAATAGATGGGCAGATAGACATTAGTGAGCTTTTTTATAGAAACTATGATGAAAACGATGACGAAAAAGAAGACGAAGAGAGAGACGGTGGACTAGTTGATGGACAAATTGGATTTGATAATATTTTAGAAGATGAGGACAATATGAAGAAAAAAGACGATAAGAAAGAACTACTAAGTAAAATGAGTAAAGGTTTAAGTAAAGATGATAGAGATTTAAGGGAGCAAGCTCTTCTTAGTCGTGTGTCAAGTGCTGGAAAGGAAAGCGGTTTAAAAAAAGTTTCTTCGAAAGTAGACTCCTCAAAACCTGCACCAAAAAAGGCGACTTATCAGGAGAAGGTAAAAAAAGAAAAATCAAGCACCTTTAATATGAGTGGGGCTATTAAAACCACAAAAGAGAGCACGCGAGAAAAAGCTTTAAAGGTAAAAAAAGAGGAGACAAAAGGGGTAACCAAGAAGGCAAAAAAAGAGGACAATATAGGGAGTAAAAAGGTAGACAAGTTAGACGTAAAAGCTTCTAAAAATGAAATCAAATTAAAGCAAAAAAAAGCAAAAGAGAGTTTAGAAAAAAGCAAAACAAGTGTTAGTTCTTTGCGTAGTACTGGCACAAAAAAGGGTGAAAATAGTACTAAAAACACTTCTAAAAGAAATATAGAGGATGAAGACACGGAGTTTGACATAGAGGACATTTTTGACATAGATGCACGTGCTAGAGAGGAAATAAAAAACCTAAATAGAGGGGTAGGTGAAGTAGAAGTAAGCCGAGGAAAAGACGTTTTTGGTGGGATTAAGACCATTAAAAAAACTGACGTTGAAAAGACATATTTTAGTGACACTGAAGAGATAGTTGATGGCATGCTTTACAAGACTATTGACACGGTTTTACATGAGTCAATGATACCTTATTCGGAGCACGTTATTCTTGATAGGGCACTTCCTAGAGTAGAGGATGGTTTGAAGCCTGTTCAAAGAAGAATACTTTATGACATGTTTGAGCTTGGCAACACTCCAGACAAGCCTTACAAAAAATCGGCGAGGATTGTCGGTGACTGCTTAGGTAAATATCACCCACATGGTGACAGTAGTGTTTATGATGCTATGGTAAGACTTGCCCAACCTTTTAACTGCAATGAGGTTTTAGTTGATGGGCATGGTAACTTTGGTAGTATTGACGGTGACGATGCGGCGGCAATGAGGTACACGGAGGCAAGGCTTTCTCCTCTTGCGCTTGAACTATTACGCGACCTTGACAAAAATACTGTCAGGTGGGGGTTAAACTTTGACGACTCTTTGAAAGAACCGGAAATGCTTCCAGGTCGTTTTCCAAATCTACTTGTTAATGGTTCGACTGGTATTGCGGTTGGGCTTGCGACAAATATTCCGCCTCATAATCTAGGGGAGACTATAGACGGAGTTGTAGCCTACATTAAAAATCCAAAAATAACCTTAAAAGAAATGCTAAAAATCATTAAGGGCCCGGATTTTCCAACTGGTGGGTATATTTTGAGTTCGTCAGAATTGTACGAGGCATATTCGACTGGGCGAGGCAAGATTTACATGAGGGCAAAAATGCATATTGAGGACGGAAATGACGGAAAAAAGAGTATTGTTATTACTGAACTTCCATATCAAGTAAACAAAGCTGTACTTCTTCAAAAAATTGCTACACTAAAGGAAGAAGAAAGGTATAATCTAACAGGTATTCAAGACGTAAGAGACGAGTCTGACAGGGAAGGTATTCGTGCGGTTATAAAACTCAAAAAAGATGCGAGTGTAAAAAAGATTTATAATTCACTTCTTAAAAATACCGACCTTCAAGGGACTTTTGGGGTCAATATGGTAGCTATTGCAAATGGTAAGCCAAAGCAAATGGGGCTTCTTGACATTATTTCATATTATGCTGAGTATCAAAGGGAAGTTGTACTTCGTAGAACCAAATACGACCTTGAGCAAGCACTTGAGAGGGCACATATTCTAGAGGGGCTTATTATTGCCATTAGAAACATTGATGCGGTGGTTAAAATTATTAAGACTAGTGAAAATACTAGTGTTGCAAAAACTCGTCTTAAGGAAAAGTTTAAGCTTAGTGACAGGCAAGCGCAGGCTATTCTTGATATGAGGCTTGCAAGGCTTACAAGTCTTGAGGTTTACAAATTAGAAGAGGAACTCAAAGAGCTTGAAAGGTTAATTAAAAAGTACACTGAGATTGTAAATTCGACCAAAAAGCAGTTTGAAGTGGTGTGTGTTGAAATGCTTGAGATTAAGAAAAAGTATGCAACAAAGAGAAATACCGGCTACTTAAAAGAGGGGCACGAGACCTTAAAGATTGAGGAAGAGCAGGAAAAAGAGGTCGTTGCAAAAGAGCTTTATTTACTTAAGACCGCTGAGGAAAATTTAAAGGTGGTAAGTGCTAAAAATTACAACTTATCAAAAAGGGAGATTGAGGATGATAGTCCTTTAAGTCAGCTTGTGACTATTAGGTTCCCGGCGACAAATCTTGTGACACTTCTTGCGTTTACAAATATGGGAAATGTCCACAAGGCAAAGATGACGATGCTAAATGAGACAAAGTATGCTGACCGTGGGGTGGCGGACTGGTCTATATTTAAGGGGCTAAAGAAGGGCGAGCACATTATAGCTGTATTTAGCGAAGAGGAAATGAAGGAAAAAGGCAATCTCATGTTCTACACTCGTTTTGGTATGATAAAAAAGACGGAAAAGAGCGAGTACACGCTTCTTAAGTCGTCCTATCAGGGCATAAAGCTTAAAGAGGGTGACGAACTTATCTGTGTTGAAAAAGAAAAAGAGAGTTATAACTTAGTTTTTGTAACTCGTGATGGTTTTGTTTTGAACGCAAAAAGTGATAACATTCCACTCCAAGGCCGTGTCGCTGGTGGGGTGAAGGGAATAATGCTTTCGACTAATGACTACTGCACGTCGGTTTCGTCGACTATAAATAGCGAAGGTGAGATTTTAGTTATTTGTAGCAATGGTTTGTCAAAACGAGTAGTTGTTGCAAATATTGAAGAAAGTGCAAGATATAGGAAAGGTTTGAAACTTTCAAGCGACCAAATTGCGTTTAGTTCGGTTGTGACGGATTCTAGGACTATTTGCGTGTTTGACTCGAGTAATAATTTCTATCATAAGTCATCTGACCTTGTGCATATTTGTCCAAGGCTTGACAAGGGCAAACCTTTTGATAGGTCGAAAAAGTTAATGCTTGTCAAAAATGTGTATAGTTGTATAACCTAAAGAAAAGGCGAGCTTAAAAAGTTTGTAGGTTTTGTAGCTTTTATAACTTAGTGACTTTTTAGTTTTTAGGTGCAGGCTAGAAAAGTGAACAGACAGTTTTTAGGTGCAAGTTATAAAAGGAAAAAGATAGTTTTTTAGGTACAAAAAATATTATTTGTAATCCACCTTTTAGTCTTTTAGATATAAGCAGTAAAAGTGAGTATTTACGTTTTAAGAGGTGAATTATAAAAGTGAGTATTTACATTTTAAGGGGCGAGCAGTAAAAGTGAGTGTTTACATTTTAAGAGGCGAGCAGTAAAAGTGAATATTTACTTCTAAGAGGTGAGCAGTAAAAGTGAGTATTTGCATTTTAAGGGGCGAGTCTTAAAAGTAAGTATTTACATTTAAAAAGGTGAATTATAAAAGTGAGCGGCTAGATTTTTAGGTACAAGTTACAAAAGTGACCTTTAAAATGTTTACAAAATATTTGAAAGTATTGTATAATGGGTTACGGAAAAGTGACTAACAAAAAAGAGTGAGGAAGAAAGAATATGAGTGATGAAACAGAAAGCAAGAAGAAAGGCAAAGAGAGGTCTGTTCTGCCAAAGCCTACGACAAAAGAAGAAAAGATGAAACGTGCCCAAATGGCGATTCTTCAAATTGAAAAAGAGTTTGGTAAGGGTGCTATCATGAAAATGGGGGAGCAAAAGCACGAAAAGGTGGATGTTATTCCAAGTGGGTGCTTAGTGCTTGACATAGCTACTGGTATTGGTGGGATTCCTCGTGGTAGGATTACTGAAATTTATGGGCCAGAATCAAGCGGTAAGACGACGGTTGCACTTCACGTTATAGCAGAGGCACAAAAAATGGGTGGTACGGCGGCATTTATTGATGCGGAGCACGCACTTGACCCTATTTATGCTGAAAATCTTGGGGTTGA
This sequence comes from uncultured Christensenella sp., assembly GCA_949282135.1. Taxonomy (GTDB): domain Bacteria; phylum Bacillota; class Clostridia; order Christensenellales; family UBA1242; genus UBA7862. Next base: position 55,386 of record CASDOR010000015.1, on the reverse strand, counting down.
CCTTGATGAACTTTATGTTTCTCAGCCAGATAGCGGCGAGCAGGCACTTGATATTTGTGATGAACTTATTCAGAGTAACGCGTTTGACATTATTGTTATTGACTCGGTGGCGGCACTTGCACCTAAGGCAGAGCTTGATGGCGAAATGGGGGATAATTTTATTGGGCTTCAGGCACGTCTTATGTCGCAGGCAATGAGAAAGCTTGCAGGAGTCATTAACAAGAGTAATACGTGTGTTATTTTCATTAACCAACTTAGAGATAAGGTTGGGGTTATGTTTGGGTCGCCTGAAACTACTGCTGGTGGTAAGGCACTTAAGTTTTACGCGAGCATTAGGCTTGACGTTAGAAGAATTGATTCCATAAAAGACGGAAGCGAGATTATTGGTAATAGGACAAGGATTAAGATTGTCAAAAATAAACTTGCTTCTCCATATAAGAGTGCTGATTTTGACATTATTTATGGTAAAGGTGTGTCAAATACAGGATGCATACTCGACCTTGGTGTTGAATGTGGCTTGATTGAAAAGAGTGGGGCATGGTTTGCCTATAATGGTGACAAAATTGGGCAAGGTAAAGAAAATGCAAAAAATTATCTCGATAGACATCCTGACATTAAAGAGATTATTGAAAATGGGATTAAGGAATACATTGACGCAGATAGCAAATATCCTATTTTTGGTACTAGAAAGAATGACGATACTGAAACTGCAAAAGATACTACTCCAAAAGACTAACCGGGGTCAAGCTTCTAAGGGGGTCAAGCTTCTAAGGGGTCAGGTCTAAGGTGGCAAGTTTTTAAAGGGGGTCAAGCTTCTAAGGGGGTCAGGTCTAAGGTGGCAAGTTTTTAAAGGGAGTCAAGTTTTTAAAGATGGGCAAGCTTTTAAGATGGGCAAATTTTTAAGAGGGTCAAGCTTCTAAGGGGGTCAAGCTTTTAAGAGGGTCAGGTCTAAGGTGGCAAGTTTTTAAAGGGAGTCAAGTTTTTAAAGATGGGCAAATTTTTAAGAGGGGCGAGCTTTGAAGAGGGGGCGAGTTTTTTTTGTTGAGGCTGACATTTAACAGATTTGGTTTTGTAGGCTTGAGCTTGAGGCATTAAAGGTGGCGAGGTTTTAGGTAGAGGCTAAGGTTAAAGAAAAGTATGGGTTTTTTTAGGTTTTTATATAGGTTTACATTAAAAATTTGTTGTAGCTCATGTAATTTTATTTTTGAAGAAAAATTTATTTAATTTTAAACATAATAATTATGGGTGGGCAGGTTTTAAGGTGGGTCAAACAAATTTTCATAACCATATAATTATGGGTGGGCAGGGAAGAAAAGCTCTCTTTAGAGCTTTTAAAAAAAACGGAGTTTTTTCAAAATTTTTATGGAAATAAAAATTTTGCTTCCCTGCCCGTCTAGTTTAGCAGGAGTAGTGACTAACAAACAAGAGAAAAAGGACAAAGGGAATATGAAAAAATTTAAAGCAATTATAATGAGTTTAATTATATGTCTTTGTGGGGGATTTCTATTTGCTTGTACTGACGCACCAGGTAAAAGTGCATATGATATTGCAGTTGAACATGGCTTTATTGGTACTGAAGAGGAGTGGCTTGAAAGTTTAGAGGGCAGTAATGGGGTGGATGGTGAAGATGGAGAGCTTACTGCTGAAAGTCTTTTTGAAAAGGCTGTAGAATTTGGTTTATATGAAAATACCAAGGAAGGGTATGAGGAGTTTCTAAAAGATTACTTCTTAGCTTCGTCTGACACGACTGTAGAGGAAGTGGCTAATAAATGTATTAACTCTGTTGTATCAATCTTTATTCCGACAGACCAAGTTGGCTATTTTTCTTGCGGAAGTGGTGTAGTTATTGAGTTAAATAAAGAAGAGAATTATGCTTATATTCTGACCAATTATCACGTTGTTGTGACTCAAAAAGTAGTAAATAACAATTATGTTTATGAAATTGGGAATGAAATTTATTGTTATACATATGGATATGAAAACTTGACAGTGGACGAGGATAAGACGCAAAACCTTTATAATGACGGTTTTAAAGCTAGTTACATTGGTGGCAGTGCCGAGTATGACCTTGCAGTGTTAAAGGTGAGTGGTGAAGAATTTGAAAAGATAGAAAACAGAGACATAATTCCTGCGACCTTTGGAGATTCGAGTGAAATTCATCTTGGTGAAGAAGTGGTTGCTATTGGAAATGCAAAGGGCAATTTGCTTTCAATAACGCAGGGAGTTATAAGTAAAGTAAATGAAATTACTACCGTAAATGTCGCAGGTGAGACAAGAGTAACAATAGGGTTTAGGCTTGATGCATCAATTAACAAAGGTAACAGCGGCGGTGGTGTTTTCAACATGTCAGGAGAACTCGTTGGAATTGCAAACGCAAAATACATGGCAGTAGGCTACGAAGGTCTGGGGAATGCAATTTATTCAAACTTAGCCGAGGCGGTTAGCAAAAATATAATTGAAAGTTATGAGAGCGGAAACGGAGAAAGTGTTGGCGTTAGGAAAGTTGTATTTGGTGTGATGCTAGATAGAACAACTAATTCAAGCAGTGACTATGACGAGACTACAGGGATTACTACACTGTCGGTTGATGCTGAGGTAACAGAGGTTACAAGCGGTAGTGTGGCAGATAAAATGGGTGTAAAAGTTCAAGATAAAATAGTTGGCGCGGTGGTGACGCGTTTAGACGGAAGTTCGTGGCAAGTTGATTTTAAACTTTCGTACGACTTAAACGAATTTGCGGTGAGATTAAGAGTAGGTGATAGTGTTGCGTTTGTTGTTGAAAGAGGAGAGGAAGAAAGTTTAGAACAACTTGATGCTTACACCATACAAGAAAGTGATATTGTTGTTTCAAAGGATAACGCATAATCTAATTAAAAATATGGACACAAAAGGTCTTACAAAATACTAAGCTAGTTTTGGGGTGCACTCCAATTGGACTAATATATTTTTTTAAGTTTTAATGGAAATAGGAGGTAAAAATGATATACGCATTTTTCGCGTTCGGTGTGGCAGTTTTGGTCACAGCAATCGTTTTAATTGCAGCAAAGGTGTGGACAAAGAAATCATCAAAAGGCGAAAACCCGCTTGCAGAATTAAACGAACTTAGAGAAAAGGGCTTAATAACTGAACAAGAATACAATGAGAAAAAAACAGAAATTTTAAGTCGCGGAGGTAAAAAATGAGTAAGAATGGGCAACCTAGCAATCGCATAATTTCACGAAAGTTTGTTGAAACAACAATTATCATTTTGTTTGCGTTAACATTATTTGTTAGCGTATTTTTGTTATGTGGTGGCATTATTCTTAGCGTGAACCACGAACAAGATGCAATATATTTTTATATTGCATCAGCCACTGTTTTACTTAGTTTTAGCACCTTTATTTCATTTTTGATAGTTCATATTTTGAAAGTTTGTGAGTTAGAAAAAATAAATAGTCACTTAGAAAATGAAAGCCCAAAACAAAGCACGACAGAACAATTAACATATTTGAACGACTTGCAAAATAGAGGCGTTATATCAAAAGAAGAATATGAAAAAGAAAAGAAAAACATTTTAAGTAAAATGTAAAATTCAAAAGAGTGGTCAAATAAAAGCTGATAACGGCGAAAATCTTTTTGAATTACTTTCAAAGTTAAACGGATTGTCAAACTGTATAACGCAGTGTGTCAGTTTTAACAAAACACATACGAACTATAACCCAAAGGAGTAGTCAATAACGACTACTCCTTTTTTAATTATTAAGCCCCATAAATGTCAAGAGGAACAAACTAAAATAAATATTTTTCCTCGTTTTCAACTTTTTCAATATAACAAAAAATGTCTTCCATTATTTCTTCATAATTGTTTACAACTCTTTGGTCTTCACACGGTGTTTTCTGTTCTAATGCAATTAAAGTTTTAACGCAAGCATAAAGCCATTTTATTTTTTGAAAAGAGACTACCGACACTACAAGTCTACCGACTCAAAACATAACTACTAATACTACACAAATCTACCGACTCAACTACGAGTCTACCGACTCAACACATAACTACTAATTCTACACAAGTCTACCGACATTACGAGTCTATCGGCACTACGAGTCTATCGGCACTACGAGTCTATTGGTACTACGAGTCTATCGGCACTACGGGTCTACCAGTTTTATCTACACGTCTATGACTCTACAATTATAGTCTAGCGGCCTTTATCACACGTATTCGTTGAGCATTTAAAAAGAGGGAGACCAACTTTTATATTGTTATTTGTATGAGTTTTTGCTTGTTAGTGCGAGCAAAAAAATAAGTAAAAAGAAGGAAAATGTTTAGGAATATAATTAAAAACAAACAAAAGAAAGTTTTTACAAAGTTAACAATAATAAAATAAGCAAGCTAAAAAAAGTTTTTTTATATTAATAATAAAATTAATTGACATTCTTTTTTTTAGGGTGATATAATAAAATAAACAAAAGAGGGGTGTTTTCCCTTTTTTTAAAAAACTTTTATAGAACAAATGTTCGATAAAACAAATATTTTATTAAATAGGAGAGGAGAAAAATTGAGTAGTTTTATAATTAAATACAAAAGGTGGCTAGATAAACTTATTTTGTAAAAGTGATTTACCTGAGACCTTTATTAAACAAATCAAAAGTTTCGTTTTTACTAAAATTTGAGTTTTAGGTAAAAAAGTCTACTAAAGAAAAAATTTCAAGCTAGGAGAGTGTGGGAAGAGGATGAAGAAATATTTAACGTTTGCAATTTTACTTGAACTTGGAAGATATGACATTGTGCCAGCAAGAGTTTTGGCAGATAAGTTTGAGATTTCTACAAGAAGTGTTTATAGGTATCTTGACGAACTAGAGAGTGCCGGGATTCCTACTTTTACTCGTATGGGTAAAAATGGTGGGGTAGGACTCAAGAAAACGGTTGCACTTGAAAGTCTTTTTTTAAGTGAAAATGATAAAGTGTTTTTGAGAAAAGTTTTTAGCGAAGTAAAACTTGACGAAGATAAAAAACACTATTTTTTTGAACGGCTTGCGTTATGAAATACTCTATAGCAAAATAGTTAAGAAATTAATTTAGGAGTTTTTTTAGGTGATAATGATGGGTGTATCATTTAAAAAAGACAACTTTTGATTTGTTTTTTTTAAACGGAAAATGTGGTGAATTTATTAGTAGCTTGCATTATAAAAGACAACTTTTGTAATGCTTTATAGCAAAATAGATAAGGAATAGGTTTAAAAGTTTGTCTATTTTTAAGCAATAATGATGGGTGTATCATTTAAAAAAGACAACTTTTGATTTGTCTTTTAAAATGGCAATTAGGGTGAATGTTTTTTTAAGTTGTTATTTTTTAAAGGATAGGTGTAGCAAAAACGGACGAGGGAAAGGGAAAGCATAAATAGAAGTTTATTTTAGTTAAAAGTTTTGAAGCTTTATAGTTTTATTTTGGTAAATAAATAGTAGAATTCAACATAAAATATACTTAAAAGAGGTATATTTTTTGAAAAGACGAAGAGGAAATGAAATTTTTTTTGTTAGTCCAAGTGCAAGTCATAATGACGCACTTTTTTGTGGGAGTGAGGACTTAATAGTTTGTTCTACAAACTACGCAAAAAAGGACGAGATTGAAGTATATTATTTATCAAAAGTAGCTTCCAAGGGTGAAGCGAGTTTTGAACAAAGTAGCATAGGAGTATGTGAAACAAAATTAGCAAAAACTCAAACGGACTTAAGTAAAACTCAAATTGAAACAATTTTAAGTGAAGCAGAATCTCAGACAAACGCAAGTGAAAGAGTAGCAACTTTAAAGCAAAATGAAAGCATAAATATAACTAGTAGAGAGGTAGAATTTAGTAGTAGTGCTACAAATTTAACTCATAATAAAACAAGTAAACAAGATACTTGTAACGGTAATGAAACAAATATAGGTGAAAACAAGGCTAGTTTAGGTGAAAGTTTCGAAAAAAATATAGAAAATGAAAATAGTTTAAATGAAAAAGGGATGCAAAAAAATGATAAAACTAGCAAGTTTAAGATGCTTGAAAGTTTTTATCAAAATAAAGAATTTGGCAAGATAGAGGAGTTTGTTAAAGCTTTTAGTAATCACACTTATATTACAAAGGATTACAATGTTAGGTATGTAAATTTTAAAATTGAGATACAAGACATGGGGATTGCCTCAAATTATAGAAGGGTTTTAGATACTAAAGACGCGTCTATAAACACGCTTGCTTCTTTAGATGAAAATGAAATATTTAGAAAGGTTTATGTTTATCAAAATAACCTCTTTATTAAGATTACTTCTAAAAACAAAAAATGTAGCTTTAGGTTTGAGATAGAAGAACGTGAAGATATAAAAATAGAACATAATGGTAGAAACGAGTTTAAGATTTTTGATGGCAATGTTGCCCTTGTACTTAGTCTTAAAACTGACGGAGAAATAGTAACTAATAAAAATGGTTTTCAGATAGAGGGCTCTACTAGCTCGGTTTTAAATCTAAGTGTGCCTTATTTTAAAGCAGGTCAAAAAGAAAATCAAGAAAAGGAAGTTAAGAATACTCAAGTTGAATTTTTTTTGAAAAATCAAGATAGGAGCATAGAAGAACAAATCTTCCTTTTTAAGCAGGGGCAAGTGCCTACAAACTTAATAAAAAACATATTTAATTATTCTTGTTCACTTTTAAATCTTTTGCCTTTTATTATAAAGGCTACAAAATATGACTACTTTTTTGATGAAAATGCTGGTTTAAATGAGCAAAAAGCTAATTTAAGTGATAAAAATTGTAATTTATCAAATAAAAACGGTGATTTTTGTGCTGGAATTGGTGGTTTAGATAGCGAAAATGATGGTTTAGATGGTAAAAATGGCTGTTTAGACAAGAAAAATGGTGGTTTATCAAATCCAAATGGTGATTTTTGTGCTAGAATTGGTGGTTTAGATGGTAAAACTGGTGGTTTAGGCGGAGGAAGTTGTGGTTTTTATGCTGAAAATGGTGGTTTTGCTAATGAAAGACCTAGCTTAAATGAAAAAAAAGCTAATTTAAGTGATAAAAAATGTACTTTTTCTAATGAAAATGGTTGTTTAGATGGTAAAACTGGTGGTTTAACTAATGAAAATGGTGGTTTAAGTGGTAACAAGGAGAGCTTGGGGGAAGAAAATGTTGGTGCTCATAATGAAGAGAAGAGTTTGAGGAAGGAAAATGGGGTGTTTAAAAATTTTTCTTTTAATAAAGTAAACTATGTTGATGCGGTTTATTCGCTTTTAAGTTTGCTTTATACAAAAAAAGACGAGACAGGGTTTATTAAAGAATATATTTTAGACATTGTAAAAAACACAGACAAATATAGAATTGTATCAAAAAATTTGTATGATAAGAATGGGGTGTATTTATTAAAAGGTACAGATGACCTTTTGGTGCTAGATAAAAATGGGGCTAGTCTTATTGTGCTTCTTATATATGAATACTTTAAAGTAACTGGTGACGAGGAAATACTTGGTCTTTCTTTTGATTTTGTTAGAGGGGTATATGAATTTTACAACAACTTTTTTACAAAAAGCGTAACAGGTACGTATGAGTCTAGCTTTGGTGTTTTAGGAAATAATTTATGTCGTGATACGGGAAATAAGCTCGCACATAGTCTTGCTAGTGACTTTGCAAGTGCGAGGGTTGTGTTTGTGATTTATAAAAAATGTCTTGAGATACTGCATAAAGGTTATGATGACTCTCTAGACAAAAAGTTGCAGGCAATTCCTAGTCTTGAGGTTTCAAGCGGTGGGATTATAAAGGAATATCAAACAAATCTAATATCGCCTAAAAGCACAAATTGCGAGATTGACTTTCTTTTTCCGTTTAATTTTGGTGTGAGAAAAATTGATACGACAAGTGATTATGACATGGTTGTTGGTAATAGTGCAAAATTTGTATTTATGTCGGCAGTTGGAGGTTTTTCGTCTAGCGAGGTGCTTAAAATTGTGCTTCTTTTATTAACGTGTGGTGACATAAAAAGCGGAAACACAATTATGAACATTCTTTTAAAGGTCTTTTTAAAATCAAATTTAACTTTTCAAAATGATGACATATTTAATTTTGGACTGGGCAGAATTGGTAAAGCAAATGAAAATGAGTTTAGTTTTGTTCAAAATTACATATTTATAAGGCTTATTTATAATATGTTTTTATCTAGTACAAGTAATAAACTGTACATTAATGGGGCATTTCTAGAAGGTTTTAGTAAGCTAAAATTAAGCAACTACTCTGTTGATAGTGCATTAAAAGTTCAAGAGGTTGTAAATGTTAAAAGGCGAGTTTTAAAATTAGAATTATACTCTTTAAAAGATAGAAATTTAACTTTAGTACTTCCAAAAAACATGAAGAGGTTTAAAATTCGAGGGGAATATGTGTTTGATGCGAGTCACAATAGTTTAAATATAAGTTTAGTTAAAAACAAAAAAAGAAAGCTAAAAATAATTTTAAGTAAATGATTTTAGGTAATTTATAAAGAAAACTTTGACAAAAAATGGCATTTGTGTTACATAGTGCTTAGTGAAAAAGCTTTAAAAACAAATTATATTTATAAGTGTCTTAAATAAACTTTTTATTATCATAATAATTTTAAAATGGTTTTTTTGTTTGCTTATTGGTTGGGTTTGTTTTAAACTAAGATTATGGGTTTAAAAAGCGAATAAGTTTTTATTTTCTAGAGCAAGTTTTAAAGTGATTTTCTAGTGAAAAAAGGCTATAATAGGTCGAAGTTAAGTTTATATTTTCTTAGTAGTTTTGTTGGTTTTAAAAAAAGAGAGAAGATAAAAGAAAAGAAGGCATAAAATTTTAGATTTTTCGAACTAAAAAACCTTATTATAAACAAAAAAGGATAAAAAATGGAATTAGATAAAGAGGTAACAGCTTGCCTAACTGGGCATAGACCAAAAGGACTTCCTTGGGGGTATAATGAAGAGAGCGAGTTATGTGTGAGTTTTAAAAAGGACCTAAAAGAGGTCTTTAAAAAATTAGTTCAAAAGGGAATAAAAAATTTTCTTGTTGGTATGGCGCTCGGCTTTGATATGATTGGGGCTGAGGTTTTACAAGAAATGCGTGATAAAGATGCATTTTTGATTCGGGTTATTGCTGTTATTCCTTGTCTTACGCAAAGTGATAGGTGGGGAGAAAAATATAAGGCAAAATATAATAGTTTGGTTACAAATTGTGATGACAAGGTGGTTTTATCAAACGAGTATTATGATGGTTGCATGCTTGATAGGAATAAGTTTATGGTGGACTCGTCAAGTGTGGTTGTCGCATGTTATAGAGGTGGTGGGGGTGGCACTAAGAACACAATAAATTATGCCTACAAGAAAAACGCTAAGGTGATAATTCTAGATCCTAATATCCAACAACTTTTTAAATCAAATTGAATAGTTTGTGATTTTAGGCTTTTTTAATTTCTATTTAAGTAGGCGTTGGTCTTTTTAGCTAAAAGACTTGTTTTAAAAAATAAAAAAAACAAATAATACAAAAATCTATCAGTTTATGATAGGTTTTTTATGATTTTAATGGATTTTTTGACCTGTTATGATAGGATTTTTATGTTTTTAATGGGTTTTTGAGCTATTATGATAGGATTTTTATGATTCTTAAAAGTTTTTTGAATTTTTTTGACTATTATGATAGCATTTTTTATGAATTTTTAGGTTTTTTGACCTATTATAATGTTTTTTTTATGATTTTAATGGGTTTTTGAGCTATTATGATAGAATTTTTATGATTCTTAAAAGTTTTTTGAATTTTTTTGACTTTTATGATAGCATTTTTTATGTTTTTTTAGGTTTTTTGAATTTTTTAATTTATATTATGATATTTTTTTATATTTTTAAGGGTTTTTAAATTTTTTGACTTTTGTTTTAAAAAAATAAAGAGAGGGGAAGAAAAGGGTAAGATAGAAATCTATCAGTTTGTGATGGGGTTTTTGTGTGTTTTAGTCTTGCGTATAGAGTCTTTTAGTTATTATGTTTTTAAAGTTGTAGTTTTTTTTATTTATGTTACGACAAACTTTTTAGTTATAAACTCGTCTAAAATTTCGTAGATATTTATTAGAAGTTTTTTTGTTTTTTTGACAAAAAGGGCTAAAATCTACCAAATAACAAGGTTCAAAAGGGTGTAATATGAAAAGGCGTAATACATTTATTGTTATCAAGTCTAGTTTAATTTTATTTATGGCATTTATGTTTTTGTGCTTATGTATGCTAACTTTACCTTTAAATGACGAAGAGAAACTCGGAAGCGTTTTTCTATCACAAAAAAGGAAACTACCAATTTATTGTACTGAAAATAATAATAAGCAAATTGCAATAACTTTTGATGCCGCGTGGGGGAGTGATAAAACAGAGGACATAATAAGAATTTTAAAAGAAGAGGACATAACTGCGACTTTTTTCTTAGTCGGTATGTGGGTTGATAAAAACGAGGCACTCACAAAAAAGATTAGTGACGAGGGCTTTGAAATAGGAACTCATAGCAATACACATCCGGACTTTGTGAAGTTGTCAGATAGTCAAATTAGGCTTGAGCTTTCACAGTCAAAGGCTAAAATTGAAAATATTACGCAAAAAGAGGTGACATTATTTAGAGCACCTTTTGGGTCATATAATAATAATGTAATAAGTATATCTGAGGAGTTAAAACTTCAAACTATTCAGTGGGATGTCGACAGTCTTGATTGGAAGGGTATTAGTGCAAGTACAATTTCAAACAACATTTTAAAGAAAGTGGGGTCTGGGTCAATTATACTTTGTCACAACAACGCAGACCATATTGTTGAGGCGTTGCCGAGCGTAATTGGAGTTTTAAAAGCTCGAGGGTATGAATTTGTAAAGGTAAGTGATTTACTTTTAAAGGAAAACTACACAATTGATAATACAGGCAGGCAAGTGAGTTGTGCTTAAAGTATTTTTAGATTAAAAAAATAAAAAATTGTAAAAACTTAAAAAAACAAAAAGGAGAAAAATAGATGAATTACGAATTAATGGAAAACAACAAAGTTTTTTTAAAAGGAGAGGTTGTATCAAGTTTGGAATTTAGTCATGAAGCCTTTGGTGAAGGGTTTTATGAATTAAAACTGAGAGTTGAAAGGCTATCAAATAACTATGACATAATTCCAATTATTATTTCTGAAAAACTTCTTTATCACCAAGATTTTGAGATAGGAAAAGAGATTAGTATTCAAGGGCAATTTAGGAGTTTTAATAAGCTGGAAGAGGGCAAAAGTAAACTCATTTTAAATGTTTTTGTTAGAAACATAATTCAGCTTGACGATACTATGAATCCAAATATTGTTGAACTTTCTGGCTACATTTGTAAAGCGCCAGTTTTTAGGATGACACCGTTTGGAAGGGAAATTTGTGACATACTTATTGCCGTTAATAGGGCATATAATAAGTCGGATTATCTTCCTTGTATTGTTTGGGGAAGAAATGCGAGGTTTGCAAGAGACTTAGAGGTTGGGCAAAAAGTTAACTTAGTTGGTAGAATACAAAGTAGAGAGTATCAAAAGAAGTTAAATGATTTTGATACAATTACTAAAACTGCGTATGAAATTTCTGTTAATAAAATCAGTGTTGATGAGTTAGACTGTCCTCAAAAAGAAGAGAGAGCATAAAGGTTTTTTTGAGACAAATAATAGTTGTAAAAAATAGCTAAATACAAAATTATAAATAATTAGTGATAAATAGTTATAAATAATTAGCGATAAATAAATAGTTATAAATAATAAGTTATTGATGCTTATAATTATTTAGTTATAAAAATTTATCATAATATAATCCTTATAAAAAAAGGAAGTAAAATGGGGTGGGTGAAAGAATAAGGGTGAGGAGGGAGACACTGATTCAGGGATGAAAGGAGGGCGGGTCCCTTTTTGTTGCAGGTTTGCAACAAAAAGGCGGAGCGGGCGAAGGGGGGGAGGGAGGCTTGTGCCTCCCCCCCCTTCGCACCTCCGCCCTCGTTGTAAAATTGAAATTTTACAACGAGGGGAGCCCGCACGTTTGACAGAAGAACTAGTTTATGTAGTGTAGAATGAATTTTAGAATAATAACAGAGGGTAGAAATTTATTTTTACCTTTTTATTTTTTATTTTTCTTATACTTTAAAAAAGAGGTTTTTACAAAAATGGTAAGCTATTTTATGTAAAAAAATAAAAGCATATTTATAAAGACAAGGACTAATTTATAACTAAAAAAAATAAAATAGCAAAAAAGTTGCCGGTAAAATTTGAAAAAGAGGTTAGAGGTATTTCACAATTAAAATAGGTAGAAAAAATAAAGGAGGTACTAAATAAAAACTAACTATGCTTTAAATTACAAAGAATCAGATATATATTTTAAGTCTAAAAAGTGGGCAAGAATAGAAAAATTTTTTTAGCGAGTGTCTTTTAGGTTTAAAAATATATTTTAAGGGCGAGAGGTAAGCTGAGTTATAAAAAATAAAAATAAAACTCAAATATTTTATTTTAATATAATTTTTTACTACATAAAAAAGAGTTTTAAAGACTAGTTGGAAAAATGACAAAAAAACTTATAAATAGGCAAAAAATACTAAGATTATATAAAATTTTCTTTTAAAGTGGACATGGATTGTCACATTATAAAGAGTAAATTGTATGAAGTAAAGGGGGCAAAAAATGAAAGAATTAACAAATGAGAAATTAACAACAACAAATAATGAAGATAATTTTTTAGAACTATGTAAAATCTGTTTATCAGCTTATTCTCTTTTGCCAAAGATTGCTAGTAGCATTGATTCTTTAGTTGTGGCAAAAGCAAGCGCCACTATTTTCTTGCCTGAATTAACGCATATAGAAGAAAATGGGGAAAAGATAATAAGACTAACAAATAAAAAGGTGGCATTAATTAATCTTAAACTTTTTATTGATGAAAGTTTAAATTTACTTTCAGACACTGACATTAGGCTTATCAGTGCAAGATATATTGACAATTTAAAAAAAGATACTTGTTTAAAGTTGTTTAATATAAGCGAAAGGGGATTTTACAGAAAAATAACAAGAGCACTTGACTTATTTAAAAGACATTTTTTTAAAAAAATAGTAGAAAACAGGGAGGTGTCAAAAGAAATTTTTGGAGAGATGCTTTTAACTGACATTTTAAACAACGTGTCAGAGTTCAAAAATAAAGGTGGAGATATTGATTTAAAAGGTGACTTAATTTGCGAGTTTATAATAAGGAAATTAAGAAAGATTTAGTATTCTGAAGTGTCTCTAACCTCTTTTTTTGGCACAAAATTAAGCCAAAAAAGAGGTAAAAGCGAGACTAATACATAAAAAGAGGTATAATCTCTAAAGAAATTATTTGTAAAATTATTCTAAAAAAGGTTAGAAGACTTAAGTTTGATTTAAGGCTAGATAACTATAGTATGAAAGCTTTATTACTTAGTGTTAATAAAAAAGTACGCGAGGGGTGATACGTGCTAAAAAAGACGCTAACGAACACTAAAGGCTACTATCGTCAGTGAGTTCTTGAATTTGTTTGATAGTTTTGTTTTTGCGTTCACGTTTAGTAACTTTTGGGCTTTTTGATTTTAAGTATTTTTCTAAGAGAATTGGTCTAAACATTAAAAATAGCAAAATAACTGCTGGTAAAATCACAAGAGATATTAAAAGGATTTTGAGACCAGCTGGCAGGTCTACAAGATTATATAGATAAGAGGAGTCGTTATCAAGAAAAGGGTCTTTTACTTCGGTCGTGACTTCGGTATTTTCGGTAATTATGTTGTCACTTTCGCAAAGTCCTGCATAGACATAACCAAAAGTTCCATTATTTGTTTTGACATAAAACCAGGTTTCTCCTCGTCCTTGTGCCTTTTCATAGCCCTGTCTTTCACCGTAGTAAGATAGGTCGTCATAAAGGTCAGTAGTTGTCACTATATAAGCACTTTCATTTGGGGACGACATTATATCTAGTCCATCCCTTGAAAAAACGTAAACTGAGTGGTCCTCTAAATATGGGGAATTAGGAGTCTCTTTAACTGGGATGACCTCGTCTTTTAAAACGTAGCCTACGACATCTCTATACTGAGCTTTATAAAACAATTCGTTAAAATCGGCAATAAGTAAAACAAAGTAAGTTTTTGGAATTTCAAAGTAGACATTACTACTTGTTGGGTTGGTTGTTTTATATAAATTAACTCCCGGCATGTTTACTCGTGCGTAGACAAAGGTAGTAAGTTTTGCGTAAGCATTTGTACTTATACTAAAAAATAAAAGCCAGTTTTGAGACAAAACAAGTAAACATATAAAAATAAAAGTTAAAAACCTATTTTTAACTTTCATACGTAAATTTCTCCTTTTATTTAATCGTCTGTTGGTCAAAGTAATTGTATTCTATTTAGCTACAAAAAGTTTGGCAAAAAAAACAATATTTTGTGAAGTTTAGAGGTTTTATAGATTATCATAAATAAGGTGAAGTTTTTAAAATATTAAAATTTTTTTCGCCACTTAATTATTGTCAAGTTGCTTAAAATTTAAACTAGTTAGCATTTATTTTTTTGTAACTTAAGACCTATTTAAATTGAAAGTTTTTTTAAAAAAAAGGAGAAGGAAAGGGTAAAAAAACAAACAAAAGGAGGGAAGAAAAGACATGGAAAAATTTAAGCTTGTTGACCGACTTCAAAAACTTTACCTAGAGCTTAAAAAGAGAAAAGAGGAAGATGCCTTATTTAATTATAATAGAGGAGAAATAAAACATTTAAAACAACTTGAATTTCACAAGTGCAAAAAGCGTAACCGCTGGGTGTTTGGCGGAAATAGAACGGGAAAGACTGAGTGCGGAGCGGTTGAGACTGTATATATGGCAAGGGGTTGTCATCCATTTAGAAAAAATAAACGAGACACGATAGGGTGGGTTGTAAGTTTATCAAGGCAAGTTCAAAGAGATGTCGCACAAAAAAAGATTTTACATTACCTTAAAAAAGAGTGGATTGTTGAGGTTGTTATGCAACAGGGGAAGAAAGACTACCCAGAAAGCGGAGTTATAGACTACATAAAAATAAAAAATGTGTTTGGTGGGGTGTCGACAATTGGTTTTAAGAGTTGTGACCAGGGAAGAGAAAAATTTCAAGGGGCAAGTCTTGATTATGTGTGGTTTGACGAAGAGCCTGACGAAGAAATATACATGGAGTGTCGCATGAGAGTTTTAGATAAACAGGGGGACATTTTTGGAACTATGACACCACTTAAGGGGCTTAGCTGGGTATATAATGAGATTTATTTAAACGACAAAAACAGCAGTGAAGTTTGGTATGAGACAATGACCTGGGAGGACAATCCGTTTTTAGATAGAAAGGAAATTAAGTTTTTTAGTGAGAGCATGTCAAGTGAAGAACTCGAAAGTAGAAAGTATGGGAGATTTGTTTTGTCAAGTGGGCTAGTGTATAGTGAGTTTGACGAAAATGTAAATGTAATTGAGCCTTTTAATGTACCAAAAGAGTGGTATGACAACATATCAATTGACCCGGGGCTTAATAATCCTTTAGCTTGTCACTGGTACGCGGTTGACTTTGATGGAAATGTTTATGTTATTCGCGAGCACTACGAAAAGAATAGAGATATTGATTATCATGCAAACAAAATAAAAGAGATTTGTAGCGAGCTCAATTGGAAAGTTGACGGATTTAATAAGTATTCAGCACTAATAGATAGCGCGGCAGGGCAAAGGACTTTAAATGGAATAAAGAGTGTGGCAGAGTTATTTAATGAAAGGGGCATAAATGTAAACACTAAAGTCAATAAAGACCTCTTTTCTGGAATAGCGGTTGTGAAGAGTTATCTTAAAAATGCAGACGGGGTAAGTAGGCTTTTTATTTTTAAGAACTGTGTAAACATGATAAGAGAAATTAAATCATATTTTTGGGGAGGGGGAGATAATCCAGTAAAAAAAGATGACCATAGTTTGGATGAACTTAGGTATTATCTTATGACAAGACCTGCCGCGCATGAGCGAAAAAAAACAAGGCTTGAAAAATACAAAGAAAGTATGATTTTAAAAAATAAACGTAGACATTTAAGTTTTGAATAGAAGTTGTGGTAGGTGAAAACTAAAAAGAGTACTTGTAAAAAAGAGAGGGGTTATAAGAAACTCTTTACCAGCCTATAAGGCAATGAGTAAGTGTAAGCGGATTTTTTTGTAACTAAATAAGGCCAAGTGAAACTTTGGACATAATAAGGGTAGGTTTTTATGATAAAATGACAAATCATGGGTGTTAGAATGAGAGTAAGGTTTGAATAGTACTGGCAATAAAATATGGTGTTTTTGAGGTAAAAAGACGAGTTATAATTTATGTGGTGAAAAATACAAAAATGTGAAAAATATTTAAGTAAAACAAAAGAGAGGTGAAAAAAGAAGATGAAAAAAGAGGAAAAACTGACAAATGCTAAGCAAATAGAAATTGTGGTTGAAGCACTTCTTAGGCTTGTTAAAGGGGCAAAGTCTAGCGAGTCGATTAGTGAATATGTGTATGATGAAAAAGGAGAGAAGAGACTTAAGTCTTGCAAAACTACTGTAAAAGTGGCAAATCCTGATGTTGAGTCGATTAAGATTTTACTAAGCCTTAAAAATGAAAAAGACTTTAGTAAGATGAGTGATGAAGAACTTGAAGTAGAAAAAGACAGACTTTTTGAACTTATAAATGACCTTAAAAATAAATAAGAGGTGGGTTTATAAGGCGGATTTTGTTATTGTAAAGAAGAGAAAAATTTAACATTAATTATGACCTATTTTTGTGTGAGAATTTAAAACAGGTGTAGGGGAGAGAAAAAAAGAGGAGGAAGAAAAAAGGGGTAGGAGAAGAAAAGTGGGGCGGGCGGAGTTTTGTGCTTTTTTCTTTTTAAAAAAAGCACAAAAGGTGATGCTTTGTGGTAACAAAGCATCACTTTTTTGTAAAACTTAAGTTTTACAAAAAACCGCCCGCCCCGTATTATTATATTATTTTTATCTATCTACATGAGTTTAGGTATTTATCAAGTTTTTTATACATATTGCCTTATTAGTTTTATTCCTATATCAAAGGTTATGCGTCTTGCCAAATTTTACATATTTACTAAAAATAGGTTTTATTTTTCATATTTAATTTAAGTCTATTATTATATGTAATATTTATAAATTAATCATATTTTATCTACCAATTAAATTTAATATAAATATTTTAATAAAAGTTCTTGACAGGGAAAGAAAAATACATATAATTAGTTTGTAAAGTAAATTTACTTTACATATTGTTGTAATAGGAAGATATGAGAATAGAAGAAAGTCTTAGGGTAAGTTTATTGTTTGATTTTTATTCGCCACTTTTAACGGAAAAGCAAAGGCTTGTCTTGTCAGGCTTTGTTTATCAAAACATTTCTATTAGCGAGCTGGCGATATTGTATAATTCTTCGCGTCAAGCAATAAATGATTTGATTAAGCGAACGATTGCTATACTTGAAGAGTATGAAGAGAAACTTAAACTCCTCAAGAAATTTGACGAGCTTAGAGGTAAAATCGAAAAAAGCATAACTTTGCTTAATAGCAATGCGAGTAAAGACTTAGTTGTGCAAGTTTTAAATGAGGCACTGGAGGTAATGTAGATGGGGATGTTTTCTAATTTGTCACTTAGACTTAATCACATTTTTTCGCACCTGACCAAAAGAGGAAAACTCACTGAACTTGAGATAAGGGATGCAATGCGTGAAATTCGTGTTGCACTACTTGAGGCTGACGTAAACTATCTTGTTGCAAAAGATTTCATAAAGAGGGTGAGTGAAAAGGCGGTCGGACAAGAAGTTTTAAATAGTTTGACCCCTGGACAGCAAGTTATAAAGATAGTGAATGAAGAACTTATATCTCTTATGGGAGGGGCAAACAGCAAGTTAGCTGTCTCAAGTGCACCTCCAACAATTATTATGTTATGTGGACTTCAAGGTAGTGGTAAGACGACAATGTGCGGAAAACTTGCCATGATGCTAAAAACTCAAGGCAAACGTCCAATGCTTGTTGGTTGTGACATTTATAGACCGGCGGCGATTGAGCAACTTAAAGTTGTTGGGAAAGGAGCTAACGTAGAGGTTTTTGAGAAGGGCAAGCAAGACGTAGTAAAGACTTGCAAAGAGGCAATACTTGAGGCAAATAAGAAGATGTATGACACTGTCATTATTGACACTGCTGGGCGACTTAGCATAGACAAGGAACTTATGGACGAGCTTGTTAGAATAAAAAATGCAGTAAAGCCTACTGAAATTCTTTTAGTTGTTGATGCTATGAATGGGCAGGAGTCAGTAAACGTAGCAAAGACTTTTGACGAGACCTTAGATTTAAGCGGTGTGATACTTACAAAACTTGACGGAGACACAAGAGGCGGAGCAGCACTAAGCATAAGCGAAGTTGTTAAAAAGCCTATTAAGTTTTGTGGCACAGGCGAGAAGTTAGGTGACATTGAACCTTTTTATCCAGACAGAATGGCATCTAGAATTCTAGGCATGGGTGACGTTCTAACTCTTATTGAAAAAGCACAAAGTGCGGTGAGTGAGGAAGAGGCGAAGAAGCTAGAGAAGAAGTTTAGAGAGAGTAGCTTTACCTTTGAGGATTATCTTTCTCAAATGGAAAAGCTAAACAAAATGGGGAACATAAATGACATAATAAATATGATTCCTGGCATGAGTGGTAAAATGAAAGGCATGCAGGTTGACGAAAAGGAACTTGCAAGGAATAAGGCGATTATTCAGAGTATGACGGTGCGAGAAAGGAGAAATCCTGACATTATTAAAGCAGGTCAGAAAAAGAGGATTGCAAATGGTAGTGGGACACAAATTCAAGATGTCAATAGACTTCTTAAGAGTTTTGAACAAAGCAAGCTTATGATGAAACGTGTCAAAGGTGGCAACTTTAGAGGTCTCAAATTCTAGGGGTCAAGCTTTCAGGGGGGTCAAGCTTTCAGGGGGTCAAGCTTTCAGGGGGGCAACTTCTCCGGGGTCAGGCTTAAAGGGGAGTAGGCGAGTTTTATGAAAGCAAGTTTTTTGAGGGTCAGGCTTAAATGGGAGTAGGCGAGTTTTATGAAAGCAAGTTTTTTTGAGGGTCAGACTTAAAGGGGCGAAGGCTAAAATGAGGGCGAGACTTTGAAAAATGGGTGAGTTTTTATAAGATGCGACTTACTTAAAACATTTATCTAGAGGTGGCGGTTTTAAAGCTTAAATAACTTTCAAAGAGGGCGAAGTTTTTAAAAAGTTTTAATAGATAGGTTTTTACAAATTTTTAATTAAAAAAAATTTGAAGATATATAAACTAAACAAAGGAGAGAAAGAAATGGCAGTTAAGATTAGACTTACAAGAATGGGGGATAAGAAAAGTCCTTTTTACAGAGTAGTTGTTGCAGATGCAAGGACAAGTAGAGATGGAAAAGTTATTGATAGTCTTGGGTATTTTAATCCACTAGTTGCAACTAATAACTTAAAACTTGACAAAGAAAAGACTCTGACTTGGCTAAAAAACGGGGCACAACCAACTGAGACTGCAAGGACTTTGCTTGTTAAAGCTGGGATTGTAGAAAATCCAAAACCTTATGCTAGTAAAAAAATTGTTCCAAAGAAAAAAGACGCAAAAAAGGCTTAAAACTTAAATAAAAAGGAGAAAAAATGGAAGAATTACTTAGATTTATAGTTGAAAGCCTTATTGAGGAAAAGGACAAAGTAACTATTGAGAAAAAGGAAGAGGAAAACGCTATAGTATTTGAAGTAAGTGTTGCTGACGAGGAAGTTGGCAAAATTATTGGTAAGAATGGCAAAGTCGCACAAGCAATCAGAGCAATTTTACATTCGGCAAATTCAAATAGTGATAAAAAAGTAATTTTTAAAATTAAGAAGTAAATTTTAAAATTAAAAAAGTAGTTTTAAAAATTAAGAAGTAGTTTTTAAGCAAAAGAAGTAGTTTTAAATATTAAGAAGTAAATTTTAAAATTAAAAAAGTAGTTTTAAAAATTAAGAAGTAGTTTTTAAGCAAAAGAAAAATTTTTAGAATATAAAAGTAGTTTTTAAAATAAAAAAGTAGTTTAAAAAAAGTAAGAAAATATGATTGAAATAGCAAAGATTTTAAAACCTCATGGTTTAAAAGGGGAAGTCAAACTTGAAATGTTTAATAAAGACGTCTCTTTTTGGCATGAGGTTAAAAATGTTTATATAGATGGCGTGCTCTACACGATAGTAAGTCTTAGGTTTTACAAAGGCTTTTTGTATTTGACCTTTAGTGAGGTAAATAGTATTGACGAGGCAGAGAGACTTAGGAACAAAACTTTAAAGGTAGACGAAGAGGTTTTAAGAAAAGACGGAGAATATCTTATTCAAGACCTAATAAACGCTGACGTGTATGATGATAAGGGGGATTACAGGGGCAGGATTGAAAGTGTAGAAAGATATGGCAGTGCTGACATTATAAATTTAGTCAGAACTGGGGCGAGTTTTAGTTTTCCATACCTCAAAAATATCATTATTAGTGTTGACACGCAAAATAAAAGAGTGGTTGTGAACGAGAAAAAGCTTGACGAGGTTATTATATGAAAATAACTATTTTAACTCTTTTTCCTGAAATGTTTGAGAGCCTTAACGCAAGTATTCTAAAGAGAGCGCAAGAGAAAAATTTAATTGAAATTAATATTGTAAACATTAGGGACTATTCGCTTGATAATAATAAAAGGTGTGATGACTATTCTTATGGAGGAGGGGCTGGTATGATTATGACCCCTCAGCCTCTTTTTGATGCGATAAGTAGTGTTAAAACGGACAAGAGTTACACAATTTATTTGTCGCCAAGAGGTAAAGTTTTGACGCAGGAAAAAGTTGTCGAACTAGCAAAAACTCAAAAAGAACTTATACTCATTTGCGGACACTACGAGGGGATTGACGAAAGAATAATTGATTTATGCGTGGACGAGGAGATTTCGATTGGGGATTATGTTTTAACAGGTGGTGAAATCCCAGCTATGGTACTTATTGACAGCATTTCAAGATATATTCCAAATGTGCTTGGGAATAATATAACGACAGAGGAAGAATCCTTTTCAAATGGACTTTTAGAATATCCGCAGTACACTAGACCGCAAGTTTTTAGGGGACTTAAAGTCCCAGAGGTTTTAACTAGTGGCAATCATAAAGAAATAAATAATTGGAGGCTTGAAAAAGCTCTTGAAATTACAAAGCTTAGACGACCTGACCTCTATAAAGATTATTGCAAAAAAAGACAAAATAGATATTTATTTTTACGTTAAAATTTATTACAAGTATTGCGGTGACTTATATTTATCACAAGAATTGCGGTGACTTATATTTATTACAAGAATTGCGGTGACTTATATTTATTACTAACAAAATAAAATGGGGTTAAATAAAAGTTTTTTGTTTACGTGAAAGTTTTTATAAGGTTTATTGTACAAGTTTTTATAACATCTTTGCATAATAAAGATTTTTCAATTTTTTCTTGAGAGACTTTTATAATAATGGCGAAAAATTAACAAAATAAGCAATTTTTATTAGAAAATAGGGTAAACATTTTAGTTGATACTATAAAGTAAACCACTATATCAGTTAATTATAAAGAAGGTGTAACTTATGAATAGTAATAAAACAAATCCAAATAATCATTTACAAGTCACAACTCATGATTTTTTAATATATAGAGATGGAAATAATGATGTTAATGTTAATGTAATGTTAATTAATAATGATTTATGGTTAACGCAAGATTTGATTGCTGAGTTATTTGGAACAGCGAGGAGTACTATTACAGAACACATCAATAATATTTTAAAAGAAGGCGAACTTAGTAAAGAGACTTCTGTCGAAATTTCCGACAGAAGTTCTGGTGGAAGGAAACCTAAAATTTATAATTTAGATATGATTATTGCTGTTGGATATCGTGTTAATTCAAAAAAGGCTACAAATTTTAGAATTTGGGCTACAAAAGTCTTGAAAGAATATATGATTAAAGGATTTATCATAGATGATGAAAGATTAAAAAATCCTAATTATATTTTCGGTGAAGATTATTTTGAAGAAATGTTAGAACGTATTAGAAATATTCGTTCTAGCGAAAGAAGATTTTATCAAAAAATTACTGATATATATTCATCATGTAGTGTAGATTATGATAAGGATTCAGAAATAACTAAAGATTTTTTTAAAACTGTACAGAACAAGTTGCACTTTGCAATAACTGGTCAAACAGCAGCTGAAATTATATATAAAAGAGTTGATTCTAATAAAGAGCATATGGGTTTAACTAACTGGAAAAATTCACCTGATGGTCCAATATATAGATATGATGTTGATATTGCAAAAAACTATTTAGATGAAAATGAATTAAAGGCTTTAAATAGAATTGTTACTATGTATTTAGATTATGCTGAATTACAAGCTGAAAATCATAATGCGATGACTATGAAAGATTGGGTAGAAAAATTAAATACTTTTTTACAATTTAACGGAAAAGAAATCCTACATAATGCCGGAAAAATATCTGCTAAGGTCGCACAAGAACTTGCCTATAGAGAATATAATAAATTTAAAGTAAAACAAGATAAATTATACAAATCTGATTTTGATAATTTTTTAAATGAAGCAAAAAATATAGGAGATAATGACAAAAATGAATAATAGTCCGATTCAATGGTTTCCGGGGCATATGACAAAGGCTCTTCGTCAAATGGAGAAGGAATTACAGAATGTTGACATTATACTTTATTGTCTTGATGCACGTGCACCTCTTTCATGTCTTAATCCAAAACTTTCGAAGCTTGCTCAAAACAAAAAAATTATATATGTTATAACAAAGGTAGACTTTGTTGACTTGAAGGACTTAGAAGGTGTTAAAAGCAAACTAAAAGACAAAAATTCTTACGTCATAATGCTTAACGCGACAGAGTCTAATTCCGGCAAAAAGATTTTTTCTATTGCAAGAGATTTGATGAAAGAAAAAATAGCTAGTAAGAGTGATAAAGGAATAAATTATTCTTTAAAGGCTATGGTTGTAGGTGTCCCAAATGTGGGAAAAAGTACACTTATAAACAACTTATGCAAAAGTGCTAAGACGGTGACTGGCAATAGACCTGGGGTTACAAAAGGCAAGCAGTGGGTTGCGACAAAAGAGGGGCTTATACTTCTTGATACGCCTGGGACTCTTTGGCCATCTTTTGACGATGACAAAGTTGCAAGAAATCTTGCCTACATTGGAAGCATTAGAGACGAAGTGCTTGATTTAGCTAATATTGCATTTAGTTTTATTTTAGACATGTCAAAAAAATATAAACATTTAATTGAAAATAGGTACAACATTAAAATTGAAGATGGGGAAGAGACCCTTGTTACCTTTGAAAAGATTTGCGTGTCAAGGGGTGCAATTCTAAAGCGAGACGAACTCGACTATGATAGGTGTGCAAAGCTTATTTTAGATGATTTTAGGAAAGGGAGGCTGGGTAAAATTTTCCTAGACTGATAAAAAATGTTTGAGTTTGATAAAAAGTATTGTGACAAATATGGTGTTGTCGCTGGAATTGACGAGGCAGGTCGTGGTCCTCTTGCAGGTCCGGTTGTTTGTGCGTGCGTTGTTATGCCGCTAAGGAAAGATAAAATCATTGACGGAATTAATGACAGCAAAAAGCTTTCGCCTAAAAAACGAGAAATGCTATTTGACAAAATCATAAATACAGCGCTAGCGTACTCAATTGTTGAAATAAACGCAAAGACTATTGATAAAATTAACATACTTGAGGCGACAAAACTTGGTATGAAAAAGGCTCTTGAGGAATTAAACTTAACTCCGGACATTGTTTTAATTGATGCGGTGAAACTGGGTAGTGGGCATAAGGAAGAGGCAATTATTCATGGAGATAGTTTAAGCTATAATATAGCTGCTGCGTCAATACTTGCAAAAGTTTATAGGGACAGAAAAATGGTGGAGCTAGCAAGTGTTTACCCAGAGTACCATTTTGAAAAGCACAAAGGGTATGGTACAAAAGAGCACATAGAACTTTTAAAAAAATATGGCAAGTGTGAGATACATAGAGATAGTTTTATAAAGCATTTTGTTTAAAACTGGTTATTTAAAATTAAGAGCTTATAAGCTGTAAATAAAGATTGAAACATTTTGTGTTTTTAAGCTTACTATATAAATGGAAAAACTTTTTGTGCTATGAGTTTTAAAGAAAAAAAGAAAAATGTTTTTGCATTATGAGTTTTAAAGGTAAAGAGAAATACATTTTGTTTTATGAGTTTTTAGAGAAAAAGAGAAACACATTTTGGGTTAAAAAAAGAGGTTTTAAGATATAGATAAAGGGAAAAGGGCATGTCTAAAAAAGAAAGAGGAAAGGAACTCGGCATAATAGGAGAGGACATTGCGTGTCACTATCTTGTTCGGCAGGGTTACAAAATAGTAGAAAAAAATATGAAAAATTTTGTTGGTGAGATAGATATTGTTGCCCAAAAAGACGACTTGTTTATTTTTGTTGAGGTTAAAACTAGAGATAGTGTAGAGTATGGTCTGCCACTTGAGGCAATAACTTCTCGTAAGCAAAAAAAGATTAGAGATTGTGCCGTGTCTTATTTAAAATACAAAGGACTTTATAATAAAGTTTTTGTGAGATTTGACTGCGTGTCAATAATTGGGGCGGATGATAATTTTAAAATAGAGCATTTAGAGAACATTTTTTAATAAAATTTGTTTTTGTTATAAAAAAATGCTTGCAATTTTTGTTATGTTATGTTAATATATTTTGCATTTGAAAATGGAGGCAAGAAAATGAACCTTATTGATGTTATTGAAAAGGAAAATATTAAAGATTCTATACCTGAGTTTGGCATTGGAGACACTGTCAAGGTTTATTATAAGATTAAAGAGGGAAATAAGGAAAGAGTTCAAGGTTATGAGGGGACTGTTATTGCACGTAAAAATGGTGGAATAAGAGAAAACTTCACAGTTAGACGTATTTCTTTTGGAGTAGGTGTTGAAAGGACTTTTCCTCTTCATAGTCCAAGAATTGATAGAATTGATGTCCTTAAAAAAGGTAAAGTAAGAAGGGCAAAATTATTTTACCTAAGAGGTCTTTCAGGTAAGGCAACTAATATTAAAGAACAAAGGTAATTTTGTTTCAAGTTACCTTTTTGTTTTTTGTGCGAGTTATAAAGAAGAGCGTGCAACATAAAATTTATGTTGTGCTTTTTTTATTTTAAGAGGTCATATTAATTTTGGTAAATAAATAGAAGTACAACAATGTCACTTTGAAATATAATAACGACCCCATATAAAATTTTTAGTTTTAATAAAAAAGATAGAGAGTTTTTATAGAGTGTAGATATATATAATTTAATAACACGCAAAATATAATATATGAGATTATAAAAACTAAAAAAAGACACAAGGTCACAGTATTGTTTTAAAAATAAAAAAAATAGATATATTTTGTATTATTATAAGTATTAGTTTTTATTTTGTATGTAGAGAGTTTTAAGTAACCTATTGGGTTAAAAAGCTCTCTTTTTTTTACTAGTTAGAGGTATAAAAATTATTTTTAAGGCGGACGGGCTCTACTTTTTGTTGCAAGTTTGCAACAAAAAGGCGGGGGATGCGAGACTTGTCTCGCATCCCTCCGCCCTTGTTGTAAAATTAAAATTTTACAACAAGGAGAGCCCGCCCGTTTGGCAAGAGACCGGTTTTTGTAATGCAAGATAGTTAAAGGGAGATTTACTATTAATGTTACAAAATGAGGTACTTGATTATGCAATACAAACCAATTAAAAAAAGCTAGAAACTGGTTTGCTTATGTGGGGTGATATTTTTTCTATCTTATTAAATTTTTTGTCTAGTCTTATAAAAGAGTTTAATTAGTTATTCATAACATTATAAAAAACCACTTAGTCTTTACATTCTGTGAATTGTAAGAAGATGTTTTTTCGTTTTTTTCTTAAGTCAGAAAGCTTAAATTTAATTTTTGAGTCTTGCCTAAAAATAAGGGGTTTTTGGGGGGTTAAAAAATAATTTTAAAAAAAAGTTGGCAGTGAAATTTGAAAACGCATATTTATATAATTTAAAATTAAAGTAGGACTGTGAGAGGACAAAAAAAACTTAAAGGAGGGAGGAAAAGATGAAAAAGAAAAAGGACGAGTATATTGAGGACTTAGTGAGAAGTGTACAAGAAGATTTTTTAATTCGCCAAAGGGAAAGAAAACCTTTTGAAGCGAGGTGGAGACTAAACAACAACTTTTTACTGGGTAACCAATTTGTTGGGATTAATTCTTTAAGTGACATTGAGCTTACGAATAAGACATATTTTTGGCAAGAGAGAAAGGTTTTTAATCACATTGCACCAATAATTGAGACTAGGCTTGCTAAACTCAACACTTTAAAACCGGAGATGAACGTTATTCCTACTTCGTCAAGTGAGGAGGATGAAAAGATTGCAAGACTATCGCAAGACATTTTATATTCGTGCTATGAGAAATTAAATTTAAGTGAAATAATTTCAAGAGCAACAACTTGGAGTGAGATAACAGGGACTAGTTTTTACAAAGTAATTTGGAATGGAACAAAAGGCAAGAAGATATATAACAAGGACGGAAAAATAGTATACGAAGGTGAAATTGAGATTGATGCGGTGTCACCTTTTGAGATTTACGTAGATAGTGTTGCAAATGAGGAAATTAGAGATTGTGAAAGTATAATTCACGCAAAGGCATACAGCACAAGGGAAATCAGAAACAAGTGGGGAGTAAATGTCAAGGGTGAAGATATAGACGTGATTGACTTTTCTGGAAGTGGAATTGAAGGTGTCAAAAGAAAAGACCATGCTATTGTCATTGAAAAGTACGAAAGTGAAAGTGTCGAATATCCAAATGGTAGGCTTATTGTTGTTTGTCAAGATAAACTACTATATTTAGGAGAACTTCCTTATATAAACTTACAAGACAACAAACGTGGCTTTCCATTTGTAAAACAAGTGTCTTTAAGAGTGCCGGGTTGTTTTTATGGGCAGAGTGTTATTGACAAATTAATTCCTATTCAAAGGGCGTATAACGCAGTTAAAAACAGGAAGCACGAGTACATGAATAGGCTAAGTCTCGGAGTGTTAACTGTTGAGGACGGAAGTGTCGACATAGAAAGCTTATCACAAGATGGGCTAGAACCAGGAAAAGTCATTGTTTACAAGCAAGGGGCAACTAAACCTCAATTTCTTGATGAAGAGGGACTACCTAGTGCGTTTAAAGAGGAAGAAGAGAGCTTACTTACTGAGTTTAGTGATATAAGTGGGGTAACTAACCTTTTGTCGACTAGGTTTAATTCGACAAACATGAGTGGGGTCGCACTCGAACTTCTTATTGAGCAAGATACTTCTAGAATTAACACAACTGCAGACGAAGTAAATAGAGCGGTAAAAGAGATTGCCAAAATGATACTTAGACTTTATAAGGAATTTGCGGTGACTCCAAGACTACTTAGAACTACGGATGATAAAAAGAGTTTGGTGTACTTTAAAAATACGGATCTAACGACTGACGACATAATGTTTATGTCAGATAGTACGTTATATGAAAGTTTATCTTCAAAAAGAGAACATGTTTTACAGCTTCTAGCGTCTAACATATTAAAAAATGAAAATGGTGAGATAGACAAAGAAGTTAAAAGGAAGATACTAGAACTTTTTGGTGTTGGACTAATGTCGTAAGGGTTTTAAAAAAGCACAAAAACTTAAAAAAACTTTATAAATTTTATTAAAACAACTAAAGACTACCAATTATAGAAGTGGGTAGTAATTATAAAATAAAAGATTACAACAAAAATATTTTAATGGTTTTAAAAAAGCAATATTAATTTAAATTTTAAAAAAGAAAAAAGGAGAACACAAAAATGGATGAAAATTTGGAACAACTAGTAGAAAATTCAATAGAGGAAAATGCTAAACCTCTTGACACTAGCTCCAAATATGGCAAGTTTAAAGACGCAGATAGTCTTTTTACTGCCTACAACAATTTAGAGAGTGAGTATACGAAAAAGTGTCAGGCGTATAGTGCTCTCAAGAAAGAGTACGAGGAAAATGAGGCAAACTCACCCAAACTACTTTCAAATCAAGAAGAGACTCTTTCGAGCGCGGAAAGAGAAAGGTTACTTCAAGAATATATCTTAAACAACAAAGAGCTTAAAGACAAACTTATTGCAAGGTATTTTGACGAGTTAATTTTGCCTGCTTCGCCAAAGCTTATCAGTAGTGATAGGGGTGGCGGAAGTGTGATAAGTCCTATAAGTAAACCGCATACACTTGAGGAGGCGGAAAGTATAGTTAAAGATATGTTTGACAAAAGAAAAAATTAAGCTGGCACGAGAAAACACAAAAAAAGGGGAGAAAAAGAAATGATAACATTAAATTCAGCACAAGAGGCACTAAAGAGTGTATATCTTGGAGTTTTAAGTGAACAACTTAACATTAAGGCAAACGCATTACTTTCACAAATTAAGCAAAGTAGCAAAGACGTATATGGTAAAGAAATAATTAAACTAGCACCTTATGGCTTGAATGGGGGTATAGCTTCTGGTACGGAAGATGGGAACTTGCCTTCTGCAAGTGGTCACAAATTTGTGCAATTCAAAACAGGGCTTAAAAACCTATATGGTACTATTGCTTTATCAGATAAGGCAATTAGGGCAAGTGCATCAAACACTGGGGCTTTTGTAAATTTGCTTAATGACGAAATGGAGAGTCTTATTAAGTCAAGTGCGTTTAATCTTGGTCGTATGCTTTATGGGGATGGGACAGGCCTTCTTGCAACCGCAAAGGTGACAGAAGGCGAAGAGGACGAGACTATTATTACATATGATTCAGTTAAAAACTTGGTTGAAGGGATGAAGGTTGACGTATATAATGGTTCAAGCTTTACAAAAACAGGGGCTACTATCACTTATGTTGACAGGCAAAACAAAAAGGTTGTATTTGATAGTGAAGTTACAATTGCCGATGGAAATAAGCTTTATGCAAGCGGTTCAAAGGACAATGAAATTACAGGTATAAAGAGAATTTTTGATACAAGTACTGGGGCAGAAATGCTTTATGGCGTAGATAGAAGTGCGTATCCTTGGCTTTATCCATATGTAAACGCGAATGCTACTGGGGCAAGCATTAGTGATAGCATGATTCAAACAGCACTTAACTCTATTGAGGAAGAGACTGGGGAACAGGTCGACTTTATTGCAGTGTCTGGGGATGTTAGGACTGCTTATCAAAGTTATTTATCAGAAAATAGGCGTAACATTGATATGTCTACTCTTCAGGGCGGTTATAAAACTATGACTTATGCAGGTATTCCTGTTGTTTATGAGAGATTTGTTGAGGACGGAACAATGTATCTACTTAACACTAAGGACTTTATTCTTCATCAACTTTGTGATTGGGAATGGCTTGAAACTGAAAATGGAAGTATTTTAATTCCATCAAGCACAACTCCTACATATTCTGCAACACTTGTAAAGTACGCAGAACTTGTATGTGACAGACCTGGTGCACAAGGCAAGATTTCAAACATTAAGACGACAAATTAATAAATGTGTAAAAAAATCTTTTAGTTATAATTTTAAGAGTGTCTAAACAAGAAATTTTAATAGGTTTTGAGACTTTAGTTTTAGTTGCGTGCGGGAAGTTTAGACTTTTTTTGAGAAAAAAGTCTAAGTTTGCCCATTTGCGTGCAAATGGGCAAAGAAAATTTTAAAACCTTGTGTTTTAAAATTTTACTTCCCGCACGCGGTCTCATAACTATAGTTTGAATTTGTCTTTTTAATTTTATTTTCTAGGAGAATTAACATATGAAAACTTTAATAAAACATGACTTGTATAACATAACAAATAGAATAAAGAAAGTAGATAAAAATTATCAAATTTATTTTGATAAAACAAAAAAAGTTTATGAGGTATTTTGTGGGAGCGTTTTTTCTTTTATGATCGGCAAAAGACTAGATAAAAGTGCCATTGATAAAGCATACAAAACGCATATTAGAAATGCAAAAAAAATTTTTTCATTTATCAAAGAAAATAACAGTAAATTAAGGCAAAAAGAAGAAGAAACTATAGCTATGCACGCAAAAACCACACTAAATGACTATTTAGATTATGCAGACAAAAAGGGGAAAGACGTAAGTTTTGATAACATAAATCAAACGCGTTGGATTTAAAGGTCGTTTAATAATATGCTCTAAAAGATTTTTACTTAAAAGGAGAAAAAAGATGAAAGTTGTTGAAATATTAAAAGTTGCTTCAAACTATCTAAACATTTATGATGATTTGTCTATGTATTTTGAGGAAAATGCTGACCTTCAAACTTTAAACGCATCGGAGGACACCAAAAAAAAGTTTGATACATTAATGCTAGCACTTAACAACACTATAAACGAACTTGCACTAACAAAATTTCAGATAAAAGAGACTTATGTGTTATTGGGTTCTAAGGGCCACACAAGTATAAAGCTTGAGTCGCTTACTGGAAATAAGATAAATAAGGTTTTAAGGGTGTATGATGAAAATTTAGAGGACATTCTTTTTGCTGAGGTTGGGGAAACGATAATTTTTAATAGCCATGGCAAAAAAGTGTTTATTGACTACACTATAATTCCACCAACTCTAGAGTTAAATGACGAAATAAAAGCTTTTTACAACGTGGGCACAAGAATAATTGCACTTGGAGTTGCTAGTGAGTATCTAAATTTATGTGAGATTTATGATGATGCTGAACGTTTAGCAGGGTATTACACGGACGGACTATCAAATACTATGCAACAAGGTACGACAATTAAGACTAAAAGGTGGATTTAAGAATAATATGGAATACAAGGAAGAAAGAATAAACTTAGAGTCTTTTGAGTCAAAAATGGATTTAGATAGAAGTAAATATGTTGTGGACAAGAATTGTAGGGCAAGTTTTAATACTCAAGTAAAACACGGAGTTTTAAGTAGTGGAAAGGGCTTTGAAGTTTTAACTTTACCAGCACTTATGACAGACAGAACCGAATACGTAATGTTTGAGCAAACTTTTTCATTTGTTAAGATTTGGCACTATACCTACTATAGCATACCAAATAATTGTCAGGAATATCTCCTTGTAGCACTTGGAAATGATGGAAAGCTATATTTTTCTGCTGAGTTTGCACATATTGGCGAGTTTGCAAGCCTTAGTAATACGGTTTATTCTTCAATCCCAACAACCATTAATTTTACGGTTGAAGAGGACAGTGTTATTGGTTTTGCTTTTGAAGATAGACCTCTAGTTGTTTGGTATTGTGATGACCCAATTTACGAGGTGGAAGACGCACCATATTTTAGGTCAATTTGTCTACACGGTGATAGACTTTTTGCGATAGATGCCTCAAAAGACAATATTATAAGGTATAGTTCAAATAAAAATCCTCTTGATTGGAAGAAAAATGTTATAAGTAGTGATGATGCTGGTAGTATTGAACTTAATGATTATAAAGGAAGTCTTAGAAAGCTTGTAAGTTTTAAAGATAGTATTTATGTTTTTGAGGACTATGGCATATCAAAGATAAGTGCATATTCCTCAAGTGATGAATATTTTGCAACAAATATTTATACTTCAGGCTCAAAAATCTATGCAAATACTGCGTGTAAGTGCGGAGATTTAATTTACTTTTTATGCGAGGATGGTTTGTATTCTCTTGATGGGGTAGACATAAAAAAGCTAGAACTAAATATTTCAAGTTTGCTTGACAGGGAGCAACTTGATGCAAGTATTTGTTTTTTTAACAAAAAATTGTACATTGCTTGTCATCTTGATTTTGAAAAAGTAGGACTTGATAATGGGCTTGTAACACAATCAAATATTGATGATGGTAGCATAGAGAATGAAGAAGCTATAAACAATGCACTTATTGAATTTAATATAGAGGACAACACTTACACTATTATAAAAGGTATAGATGTGTGTTCAATGGTAGCAATAAATGATTTGTTTTTATCAAAATTAATTGTTGCGCTAAGAAATAAAAAGCTTTTATATCAACTAACCGATGAATGTAAAATAGTAGATACAAACTTAAGCTCTAGCTGGGAAAGTGGTGTAATAACTCTAGATTCAAGGGACAAAAATAAAATACTTAAAGACATTTACTTATTGTCTAAGTATCCGGCAAAAATACTTGTTACGTCAGACAAAAGAAGTAAAGAAATAGACGTGCCCGCAAAAGACAATCTTCAAAGGTTAAGCATAAATTTACCGGGAAAAGAATTTAGCTTTAAAATATTTACAAATTCTGGAAATTTACATATTGAGAATTTGCAACTTAGATTTAAGGTTGAAAATTAAAAAAATAATGTTTTTTTTAATAAAAACTAATTAAAATTTTGGTTTTGCTCAGCTTTATGTTAAGTAAAATGGTTTGGAGTTTAGTTTTTAGGCTTTTTATAAGTAAAGAAGCAAGTTTTTTATGCTTTTTGAGGTTAGAACTGCAATTATTTCGCCAAAAAAATAGTTTTTTTAACAAAAGTGAGGTGAAAAATGGAGAAAAATAAAAAAATAAGTGAAAAGGAACTAAAAGAGGAATTTAGGATTCTTTTAGGGAATTAAAGGCAAGAGGTGTTAGATGTGGGAAGAAATTTTTAGTCAAGCGGTCACTAATGGTATTTGGGCAATGCTGTTTGTTGGACTTTTAGTTTATCTTTTAAATGATAGTGCAAAAAGGGAAAAGAAGTACCAGGACACCATTTCAAAGTTAAATAGCCACTTAGATACCGTTATGGACATAAAGGAAGACATAAGAGAAATTCGCACCTCGCTAATAAAAAAGGGAGGTAAAAATGAGTAAAAAAACTCCTATTCAAGAAGAAAATATTAATGAAAATGTTT
Source organism: uncultured Christensenella sp. (assembly GCA_949282135.1). Taxonomy (GTDB): domain Bacteria; phylum Bacillota; class Clostridia; order Christensenellales; family UBA1242; genus UBA7862. The sequence goes on along the minus strand of CASDOR010000015.1, from coordinate 22,490 downwards.
TAAAATGTGGTAAAAATGAAACTTTAGAAACTAAAAACAAGGAATTAGTAGAGGTAGATGATAGTGCGTTGTCAGGTAGCGAAGGTCTAAATGAGACGACCTTGTTTCAAAGTGTTAGCGAGGAGACTTTAGAGAAAACTAAAACGAGTTTACTTGAAAGTTTAGACGAGGAGGCATTAGAAGACTTTGAGACAGCATTAGAAGAAACAGGGCCTAATTTAGAGCAAAATGAAAGCAGTTTAGAAGAAGGCAAAGAGAATTTAGAAGAAAGCGAAACAAATTTAGAGGGAGCGAATGACAGCAAAAAGTGGTATAAGTCACTGGGTTTTTGGGTGGTAGTTTTAGCCTTTATATTTGGCGGTGTTCAAGGCGTACTTGTTTACTTTAATGTAAATTTTGAATTAAGTTTTGTGATAGAAGCTGTAAGTATACTTTTATGTGTTCTTGTTTATTTTGGAGTTTTAAATAGAGGTAAATACAAAAAAGAAAGCTTAAAGGATGAAATTATGGAAGATTTGACCTCAAAAATGCAAAAAAATGTAGATGAAACTCAAAATGTAGATGAAACTCAAAATGTAGATGAAGTTCAAAATGAGGATGAAGCTCAAAATGTAGATGAAACTCAAAATGAGGATGAAGCTCAAAATGTAGATGAAGCTAAAAACGATGTAGGTGATAATTAAAACAGATAAGGGAAGATGGAAATAAATAAGTCCATCTTCTTTTTTATTATAAAAAAACTTATTTAATATAAGTGTAAAAAGTGTTTGCAAAAGGGAGATATGTATTGTATACTGAGTAGGTAAATATTATTTATGTTTTATTATGACTTTTTTAAAAAGTGTTAGACTAACAAATTTGTGGTGACAAGCAATTAATTGTTTTTTATATTTTTATATTAATTTCATTTAAAGGTTTAGATAAAATGATATTTCGCAATACTTTTAGATTGATTATTACCAATTTTTCTGTAGTTTGGAAGCTACTTTGCTACTCTGCCATTTGTATTTTTGTAACCATTCTTTTTTGTGGGGTGGTGGCATATCCAATTTTGTCAGAACTAAACTCTGCAAACGTTTTTGGTGATTTGCTTGAAATTGTAAATAATCTTTTTAGTTCTAGTCCTGTAACGACCGCACGCACTTTTGAAGAGGTGAATATGACTATACTTGAGATTATGTCATCGTCAAGTTACACCTTTAACTATGTATTTATGGGGCTCTTTGTTTTCTTAATTTTGCCGGTTGCACTTGACCTTGCAATTCTTCCTGCAAGTGAAGCTATTTATGGCTACATGGCTTCACAAACAAATTATTCTTTTACAGGAAGATACTTTAAGTCTTTTAAGAAAAGTCTTAAATTTGCACTTACAAAATACCTTGTTATGCTTCCTTTTAACATTATTATAGTGTCCCTTGTTTACTTGATGGTCCGCCTTGCGACTATGGGAAATGTATTGTATTTTCTACTAGACGTCTTTATCCTTGCGGTGATGCTTCTTTTTATTTCACTTAAGACTACGTTGTTTTCTTGCTTTGCTCCTGCGTACACGACACTTGAAGTAGGGGTGTTTTCTGCGTTGAAAGAAAGTTTTAGGTTTGTCAGTAGAAAGTTCGGTAGCATTTTTTCAACAAGTATTTTGCTTGTTCTAATTGCGTTTGCTTTAAACCTTTTGTTTTGCGTGTTTACACTGACAATAGGGCTTATAGTTACCATTCCATTTACAATATTTATGTTTATTGTTTTTCATATGGTCGGCTTCTTTTCAGCACAAGGGGGAAGGTATTACATTTATACAGACACTCTTGCAAGACCTGAGACTTTTGAGGAGTCTCAAGATATTGAAAAATTAAAGTTTTTATTATAAAAATTTCTAATTCTTCCTTTTTTGTCAATGAAAACATTGAGGAAGTCTTAGGTTGTAAAAAAAATAAAAGTTGTTAGATTTACTCACAAAATTAAATAAAAAATGATTGAAAAATTTTTTAAACTATGATACACTCTATTTTAATTAAGGTAATAAAGCAAAACCTGTAATTAATGTTTTTTAAATTTAGGTTAAAAGTATTACACAAAGTATAAGATTTATTTTAAATTTTGTCTTTTTAGAGTTTATGAAGGCAAAAAGTTAATTTGAGGTAAAGACTAGTTAAGTTTATTTGTTAAACTGACGCCAAATTTTTGTTAAACTAATATCAAATTTAAGCTTTTATTATGCTAGAATTTGCTTAAAACTTATAACTATTTTTTTTAATAAGAGTTTTTAAAACTATTTGGTAGGTAAAAAAATAAATTTTTTATGTGACGACTTATAAAATAAAAAGGAAGAAAAAGCTTAAGTGTAGTATTTTTGCGTAAAAATATTGATTAAACATTTAAATTTATCAAAAAAAAGGAGAAAAAATAATTAAAATGGCAAACAATGAAGATACTGAAAAAAATAAGGCTAGTGGTACTTACAAAATGACAAATCGTTTACCACAATGGTTTCCAAGTAAAGAAGAAGGGCAGAGAAGAACTACTTATCATGCAACAGGGACACAGAGAGCCGGCAAAAAGGTAGAGGCTAAGCTAAACTTAGCTAAGTCTAGTTCTAGAAAACAAAATTTGGCAAATTCAAATTCTACTAAGCAAAATTTGGCAAATTCAAATTCTACTAAGCAAAATTTAGCAAATTCAAATTCCACTAAACAAAATTTGGCGAAAAAGAGTAATAGCAAAAAAAACAACAAAGTAAAGCTTGATAAAGCACAAGGCAAAAAAAATCAAAATCCAAAAAATGTTTCGAATAAAAAAGAAAACAAAAAAGAAAACAAAGTTAAACTTTCCACTGTAAAGCCAGGGGAAGAGTGGCATATTTGGAAAAAAAGGCAAAACAAGAAAAGAAAAGAGGAAGCTAGCATTTTTTTCAAGCAAAAAGAAGAAGTGAGTAGTTCGCAAGATTTAAAAAAGAGTAATATACGCATTTCATTTATTGGTGGAATAGGTGAAATTGGTAAAAATATGACCTTAATTGAATATGAAAACGACATGATAATGATTGACGCGGGGCAGAGTTTTCCAGATGAGACACTTCCTGGGGTTGATAGTGTTCTTCAAGATTTAACCTATTTAGAGCAAAACAAGAACAAGCTTCGTGCACTTTTTATTACACACGGACATGAGGACCACATAGGTGGGATTTTGCAGGTGCTAAAGGTCGCAAATCCTACTATTTATGGTAGTGGTATAAGTCTTGGGCTTATTGACGGAAAACTTAGAGAAGCGCGTATTGACATGGACAGTGTGACACTTAAAAAGGTGGATGCTGGCTCAACTGTCAAAGTCGGAGAATTTACGGTCGAATTTGTATCGGTTACGCACTCAATTCCGGGGGCATTTGGACTTAGCATTACAACAAAGCTTGGCACTATTTTCCATACTGGAGACTTTAAAATTGACGGAACACCTGTCAAAGGAGACTATTGCGACTTAAAGAGGATTGCTGAAATTGGTAGACGTGGGGTGCTTCTTCTCATGTGCGATAGTACTAATGTCGAGCGTCAAGGATTTTCTGTTAGCGAGTCGGTTGTTGGGAATAGTTTTAAGGAAATTTTTGAGGCTAATAAAAATAAACGCATTATCATTGCGACCTTTGCATCAAACATCAGACGTATGCAACAAATTATTGACCAAGCAGAAAAGTACAAAAGAAAGGTTGCTTTTACTGGTAGAAGTATGCTGACAGTTTCTGAAATGGCAATGAAGCAGGGCGAGATAAAGTACAACAAAGAGCAAATCATTGACATTGATGAGGTCGATAGGTATGAAAATAAAGAAATAGTCATTATTTCAACCGGGTCTCAAGGGGAGGTAATGAGTGCCCTTAGTAGGATTTCTCTTGATGATTTTGAAAAAGTAAAGTTAGATGAGGACGACGTAGTTGTTTTGTCTTCTTCGCCAATTCCTGGGAATGAAAGAAATGTAAATAATCTTATTAACCAGCTTTATAGAAAAAATTGCAAGATTATTACAAATGAAGATATGAAAGTCCACGCATCAGGGCATGCGTATAAAGAAGAAATTAAAATTATGCTTTCTCTAGCGCATCCAAAGTTTTTTATTCCTGTTCATGGAGAGTATAGACATCTCAAAAATCAACAACTTGTTGCTATGGAATATGGGATGAAGGAGAGAAATATTATTATTCCTGAGCTTGGTATGCAGGTTGAACTTGCACCTGACTTTATAAAGGTTGCAGGTAATGTCCCAGCAGGTGATATGGTCAAAGACGGTACTGCTATTGCCAGTGTAAATAGTGACGTTATACGTGATAGGCTAAATTTGTCACGAAGCGGTGTTTGTGTAATTAATCTTAGAATTAACAAGAAAACAAACCATATTGCGTCAAAACCTTACTTTAGAGCAAAGGGTTTTGTTTACGAGGATGAGGCAGGGTTAGTGCTTGGAAGTGCACAAAAGAATTTATTTGAGACATTTAAAGACGTCGATTTTGGGACTTTTAAAAATAGAGTTGAGCTTGAAACCTATGTCAGAAAGACGACTCAATCGTTCTTCACAAAACGTACAAAACGTCGCCCAATGATTATTCCTATTGTGACAATTATCTAAAAAAATTACAATTTTTTATTGTTGATTTAAAAGGGTACTTTGAGTTTATTTTCTAGTACTCTTTTTAATTTTTTGTTTTGGCGTGTTTATTCAAAAAACATGCTATTTTATGTTTTTGGCATAAAAAACAAATATAATTCAAGTAAAAATCCGCGTTATGACAGAGTTCTTTTTTAATTCAAGAAAACGTATTGACAAGTGGTGGTTTGTATGCTAAAATACTTACGTCTGAAGGTAGACGGGTGGTCGCATGCTAGGTGTGAGGCTTAGTATGAGGAAAGTCCGGGCTTCGTAGGACAGGGTGCTGATTAACTTTCAGTGGAGGCAACTCTAAGGATAGTGCAACAGAAATAGACAACAAAGGTTATTTTTTATACTGCCCATTTTATAACAATTTTTTGATATTTGTCGAAGATTAAATATCTTATTCTGGTAGAATTTATACTTAATACTAGAATCGACTCCTTTTATTTAAAAACATTATTTTTTACTTTTTTATGAGGTTTTCCAGTTGTTGTAGAAATACAATTTTGGGGCTAAAACTTGATAAAGTTAACAAATTATTTAAATTATCTTTAGTTTTTTATTTCTTTGGCAGGTTATAACCTTTGTTCAGGTGGAAAGGCGAGGTAAAAGCTCACCGAGTGGCTAGTGATAGTCATTGCCATGTAAACCCCACCCGAAGCAAGACTAAAAGAAATCGTTTTAAAGCGGTCCGCTAGATTTCTTAAAAGTGTCGCTTGAGTCTATTGGCAACAATAGACCTAGATAGATGACCACCAAAAACAGAACCCGGCTTACGGTCTACACTTTAGATAATAGAGGAGTGTGAATAACACTCCTTATTTTATTGTGTGTGTAGAGCGTAAAATAATAAAGCAAAACATGAGTAAGGGAAGAAACTCACCAAAACGGAAACTAAAAAGGGGTATAGAGCTAGCTTTATTTTCCCCTACAAACACTTTGAGTAAAATAGAGGAGTGTGAATAACACTCCTTATTTTATTGTGTGTGTAGACCGCAAAATAATAACGCAAAATTAAAATAAGCGAAGAAACTAATCAAAACGAAAATTAGAATAGGGTATAGAGCTAGTTTTATTTTCCCCTACAAACACTTTGAGTAAAATAGAGGAGTGTGAATAACACTCCTTATTTTATTGTGTGTGTAGACCGCAAAATAATAACGCAAAATATGAGTAAGGTATGAAACTAACCAAAACGGAAACTAAAATGGAGTATAGAGCTAGTTTTATTTTCCCCTACAAACACTTTGAGTATAATAGAGGAGTGTGAATAACACTCCTTATTTTATTTTGTTGGGAAAAATCCGGAAATTTTTGTTTTTTATTAATTTAATAGTTTAATTAAAAATAAAATTTTTCTCTTTTAACCTTGTTCCTTATTATATCAAGAGCTTTCTTTTCAAGTCTACTTATGTAGGAGCGAGAAATGTTAAGTTTTTTTGCAATTTCTCGCTGAGTATATGCAGGGGAGGAGCCAAGTCCATATCTAAGTGTTAAAATTTCAAACTCTCGATTTGAAAGTGACTCTTTTGCTAGTTTTATTAGGTTTTGGCTGAGTACTGCGTTTTCTACGTTTTCTGACACATCCTCGTCGCTTGGTATAATGTCTTGCCAGGTTACGTCATTTCCGTCTTTGTCTTTGCCGAGAGATTCATTAAGAGATATGACTGCATTGTGCTTTTTGTTGACTCTAAGTAGCATTAATATTTCATTTTCTATGCATCTTGCCGCATAGGTCGAGAATTGAGTATTTTTATCATAGTCAAAGGTGTTTACTGCTTTTATAAGTCCTATTGAACCAACAGAAATTAGGTCGTCACTTTCAACTGTTCCGCTGTATTTTTTTGCTACGTGGACTACGAGTCTAAGGTTATGGGTGAGTAGTTTGTCTTTTGCGTGCTTATCTCCATTTTTGATTTGTATAAAACATTCTCGTTCTTCTTTTGGACTTAGTGGCTTTGGAAAATTGGATGCATTGTTGACGTAAGCGGAAAAAAGCATGATCTTGTTCATAAAAGACATAAAACTTTCAACTATCATAAAAACCTCGCTTTAGTTACTTATATGACAGTAAAAGACAAAATTTGCACGTCCGGGCGGAAAAAACGAATATGGCGACAGGGGGTTTGTTATTCGCAAACCCCCTTTGTCTTTAATTCGTTTTTTCCGCCTCTCCCCACAAAAGGCATCTTTTGTGGGGACCCCGGAGTTTGTTTTTCGCGGAGATTCTCATTGGTCTTTTGTTTGTTTTTGTTATTTTTTTTATAAAGGAGGGGTGGGCAGTTTTGTGACGGAGGCACAAAACTAGATGCTTTTAAGCATCTAATTTTTGTAAAACTTGAGTTTTACAAAAATGCCCACCCTCCAGCGAAAAAAAGCGAATTTAGCAACTGGCAGTATACTCAAAACTGCCAGCTTTTAACATTCGCTTTTTTCGCCTTACCCCGTGAAAGAGGCTTTCACGGGGTCTTAAGATACTAGTAAACTCTCTTTGTTTTTCATTTGGTCTTTCACCTTTTCTACAAAATTTGAGCCTTGTAAAAACTTAGCTAGATTTTATACTATTACAAAACTTGCAAAAGTGGGGCGGATGTGGTAAGATATGAAACATGGAATACTATTCAAATTTTGAGAAAAACAGACCTTTGAGTGAACGAATGAGACCTAGGACTCTTGAGGAGTTCGTAGGGCAAAAACATATTGTACACAAAGACTCTCTTCTTGATAGAGCAATTCGTGCAGGGGTGCTTGGGAGTTGTATTTTTTATGGTCCACCTGGGACAGGAAAAACAAGTCTTGCACACATTATTGCAAACCTTTCAAATGGCGAAATTGTTAAACTTAACGCAGTATCAAGTGGGGTAGCAGAGGCAAAGGCGGTTATTGACAAGGCAAAAAAGGACTTTGAGTTGTTTAATAGAAAGACTTATCTCTTTTTAGACGAATGCCATAGGTGGAGCAAGGCACAAAGCGATTCTGTGCTTCAGGCAATGGAGGAGGGGCACATAATATTTATAGGTTCGACAACAGAAAATCCGTACACGTCAATGACTCGTGCTATTGTATCACGTTGCCGAGTGTTTGAGTTTAAAGGGATTGAAAAAGAAGATGTAATTTTGGCTTTAACAAAAGCGGTAGCAGACACCGAACGCGGACTTGGAAATTTGCCAGTTGAGGTAGATAAGGATGCGCTTGACTATTTTGCATATGCCTGCGGTGGAGACATAAGGTCGGCACTTAATGGGCTTGAACTTGCAGTTAAAACAACAAATCTTGGTAAAGACAAAAAAATACATATTACAAAAGAAATAGCATATGACAGCATTGGTAAGCTTCCTCTTAGTACAGATACGACTATGTATTACGACATTTTGTCTGCGTTTTGTAAAAGCATTCGTGGAAGTGACACCGATGCGGCACTCTACTACTTTGCAAGACTTATAAAAGCTGGTTGCGACCCAAGAATTATAGCTCGCAGGCTTATTGCTCATGCTAGCGAGGACATAGGTATGGCGGACAGTAATGCACTCCTTCTTGCATGCTGTAGTTTGTATAGTGCCGAAAAGCTTGGCGAACCGGAGTGTTTACTGACTCTCAGTCATGCAATAATTTACGCGTGTGAGGCGGACAAGTCAAATTCAGTTTTAATAGCAAAAGATAAAGCACTTTTAGATGCGGAAAAAACTAGAGATGCGGTTGTGCCAAATAGGTTAAAAAATCATCCTTCTATTAATGATGATAAAACAGGCGGATATTTGTACCCACATGACTTTGGAGGATATGTCGCTCAAGAATATCTTCCAAAGATTTTAAAAGATAGAATTTATTACACCCCAAGCGAGAATGGGCGAGAAAAGAACCTAAAACGTAAAAAATTTATGTTTAAAAAAGACAAATAACCCTTAAAAGCATTTCTTATGACAAAAAAAGACTTATAGTTAGTTTAAGTCTTTTTTGCTATTCTTGTCCAAAGGTCATTTATTAATATGTCTTATTTTGCTATTTAAGTTCTGCCTAAGGTTATTTATTAATTTGTTATAGCTCCACACCATTAAATAGATAGACATCTTTTACATTTATGTTCTAAGGTCATTTATTAATTTGTTATAGGCTCCACACCATTAAATATATAGACGTCTTTTACATTTATGTTCTAAGGTCATTTATTAATTTGTTATAGCTCCACACCATTAAAAAGATAGACGTCTTTTACATTTATGTTCTAAGGTCATTTGTTAATTTATTACGGGGCGGGCTTATGCTTTTGTTTTCTTTGCCTTTTTAGGCTCAGAAAACAAAAGCATGGGGCAAGGCGAGGGAAGTCTCCCTAGCCTTGCCCCTTTTTGTAAAACCATACTCGGTTTTACAAAAAAGCCCGCCCCTCTTTTTTGTGTCTTGCCATATTTTATTATTTATATTATTGCTATATTATGTTTAAGCTTATTTATATTTTACATATTATATTTAAATTTAATTGTTTTTTTATAGAATACTCGGTTTTACAAAAAAGCCCGCCCCTCTTTTTTTTGTGTCTTGCCATATTTTTTTTAAATTTATTTGTTTTTTTACTATACTTCATTTAAATATATTTTTTGTACTTTATCATATTATAACTAAACTTTTTGTGTCTCGCCACATTTTATTTAAATTTAATTGATTTTTATGTGAGATTTTATTAAAATATAATATAAAATTTAAAGTTGCTTGTGTTATAAAATTTTTAAAATTTTAAAAACTAATGATAAAGGAGTGTTTAAGAAGAATATGGGCAGTTCAAAGAGGAATTTACTTACTTCAGTACTTTTACTTGTTGTAATGGGAGTTTTTGCTGTGCTTACAATATTTATTGTAGTAGACGCAATAAATAAAAAGTATTACAACGATATTAAAGTTGAATATGAAGTGCAAGAGGAAAGTCCTAATGTCATACTAACCTTTGCTAGAAACGAAGGGTCAAATTTTAGTACAGATAATACTAAGGTGGTTCTAAACGAAGATAAAACAAAATTTAGAATTGACGGAACAGTACCAACGATAAAAAATGGAATAGTCACAAATCTAGATGAAATTACAAGTAGTGAGGGAAGAGAGTTTTACTTCTTCTCAACCAACTCTTCCTTTATTGACCCACAACAGGACCCAGAGAATCCAGACTTTATCTTTAGTGAAACCGACTCTAGATATTATGTCTCAACGGAAGATAATCCAATTTGGTACGACGTACCAAAAAGTAGTGAAAACCTTACTCTTTACTCAGTTTTCCTAACTCCAAACGTACATAACTCCGACTTTGCAAACGCACCACTACTTAACACTTCTCCAAACGTAATAATCTCACACGACGTAGTCGACATCCCATATAACGCGTTTGGTGATATGTCATCAGCAATGACGGGAGGAGGAGAACTTAAAATAGCAAAAATAGAAACTGTTGTGATTCCAAATAGTACAAAGATTATTAATTCAAAATTTGATATGATGTCAGAAATTCTGGGTGGGGCATTTGCAGGATGCGCGACTCTTACGAATATAATCATACCAGGTAGTGTAGAGTATGTCGGCGGTGAGGCATTTATGTTGTGTTCTAGACTTGACACCGTAAAATATGGAAATGGTTATTATTTACCAACAGAAAATAATGAACACGCAATACTCGTTGATACAAACCTAAAAGCAGATAATGTCACCATACACGCAGATTGTATTAGTATTCAAGGTGGGGCTTTTTCAAAATATCTTTTTTATTACATGATTTTTATGCTGCCAGGTGGAGGAGCTGCATTAGAAGATTATGCAAATATATATCTTCAAAGAATAACCATACCAAAGAATGTTAAGAATATTGGGATTGGTGCATTTATGAGTTGTATAGGCTTAACAAATGTAGAGTTTGAAGTGGATTCAAATTTAACTAGTATAGGGGCGATGTCATTTGCTTGTTGCTCAAGTTTAAAAACAATCAATTTAGAAGATACAAAACTTGAAGAGATAGGGGATGAAGCTTTTGGAACTTTGTATAATTTGATTGAGAGTCCAGCTATAGAAGAGATAACTTTGCCTAGCACCCTTAGAACTATGGGAAATGGGGTGTTTATGTTTTGCACTAGTCTCACATCAATTACAATCCCAGAGGGAGTTACGAGTATAGGAAATTCTACATTTTCTTCTTGCAGTAGTCTCGCCTCAATTACAATACCAAATAGTGTCACGAGTATAGGAAATTCTGCATTTAGTATGTGCAGTAGTCTCACCTCTATTTCAATACCAGATAGTGTCACGAGTATAGGAAATTCTGCGTTTTTTTCTTGCGAAAGTCTCACCTCCATTACAATTCCAGTTGGAATCACAAATATAGGAGATTCTGTATTTAAGTATTGCGAAAGTCTTACCTCTATTACAATACCTAGTTCTGTTTCACGTATAGAAGCTGGTGCATTTTCTGATTGCAGCAGTCTTACCTCTATTATAATACCAAGTAGTGTCACGAGTATAGGAAGTTCTGCATTTAGTGGTTGCTATAAACTGGTAGAGGTATATGATTTAACAGGGAGTGACGGACTAAATATAACAGCAGGAAGTACTGACAATGGTTATGTAGGTTATTATGCAGATTACGTATATACAGACAAAGATACTGATTTAGTACAAAAAGAGGTAGATGGTGATTACATTTTTTATTACAATAATGACATACTGTATCTACTAAGTTATACAGGTAGTGAAAAAGAATTAAAATTACCAAGTATTGATAAAGTAAAAGAGGTATTTAAAGATTTTAGTGGCGATACCTATGAGATATACGAGTATGCGTTCTATGAAAATAAAAATATTACTAGTGTTGTAATACCTAATTGTGTCACGAGTATAGGAGGTGAAGCATTTTATAATTGCAGTAGTCTTAAAACTGTAACCTTTGGAGATAACTCACAACTTACAAGTATAGGAGATTCTGCATTTACTGATTGCCGTAGTCTTAAAACTGTAACCTTTGGAGATAACTCAATGCTTACAAGTATAGGAGATTCTGCATTTTCTGATTGCAGTAGTCTTACCTCTATTACAATCCCAAGTAGTGTCACGAGTATAGGAAGTTCTGCATTTAGTGGTTGTTATAAACTAGTAGAGGTATATGATTTAACAGGGAGTGAAGGATTAAATATAACAGCAGGAAGTTGGGATAATGGCTTTGTAGGTAATTATGCAGATTATGTATATACAGACAAAGATACAGATTTAGTACAAAAAGTGGTAGATGGTGATTACATTTTTTATTACAATAATGGCATAATGTATCTACTAAGCTATACAGGTAGTGAAAAAGAATTAACCTTACCAAGTATTGACGAGGTAAATAAAGAAACAGGTTTTGATTGTAATACATACGAGATATATGAGTATGCATTCTATTATGATTCAAATATTACTAGTGTTGTAATACCTAATTGTGTCACAAGTATAGGAAATTCTGCATTTGAGAGTTGCAGTAGTCTCACCTCTATTACAATACCAAATACTGTTACGAGTATAGGAGAATTTGCATTTCATTATTGCGAGAGTCTAACTTCTATTACAATACCAGAGGGAGTTACGAGTATAGGAAATTGTACATTTTATTATTGCAAGAGTCTAACCTCTATTACAATACCAGATACTGTCACAAGTATAGGAAATGATGCATTTTATAATTGCAGTAGTCTCACCTCTATTAAAATACCAGATAGTGTCACAAGTATAGGAGTTGCTGCATTTTCTAGTTGCAGTAGTTTGACGAGTATTACAATACCAGAGGGAGTCACTAGTATAGGATATCAGGCATTTAGGCATTGCAGAAGTCTCACCTCTATTACAATCCCAGATAGTGTTACTAGTATAGGGGAGGGTGCATTTTCTTCTTGCAATAGTCTCACCTCTATTACAATCCCAGAGAGTGTTACGAGTATAGGATATCAGACATTTTATAATTGCAGTAGTCTCACAATTTATTGCGAGGCGAGTAGTCAGCCTAGTGGGTGGTATTCTAGTTGGAATTATTCTAATAGACCTGTGTATTGGGCGGGGGAATGGAAGCATGATGAGGTGACTGGGAAGCCTGTGCCTATTGAGTAAAAGTTGTTAGGGATGAGATAGGGAGAGGTGGAGTAGGAAAGGCGAGAGGTGAAGGGTGGTTAGAAGTTAAAGAAAAAAGCTTCAAGGAGATTAGCTCTTTGAGGCTTTTTTGAGTTTATATTATTTTTAAAAACTAGTTTATAAGTATTATATGTCACAAATTATTGAGTTTTTTGGTCTTTTTTATTGTCTTATAGGTTCTGTAATGGTGAGTATAATTTGTCACAAGTTTGAATTTATTTATTTTGCTAGGGCTTTTGGTTTACATATATCATCAAATTTAGGCTTGTTTATGTTACTGATGTTTAGGCTTTATGTTGGGGTTTTTAATTATTTGCAAGTGGTTTTTCTTTATGCTTTTATTGCCTTATGGGTTTTGTAATGATAGGTATAACTTATCAAAATCTTGCATTTATTTATTTTGCTAAGGCTTTTGGTTTACATATGTCACCAAACTTTTAGTTTGTTTTTGTTATTAAATTCTTTGCTTGTATATGTCACTAAGTTTTTAACTTGTATATGTTACCAAGTTTTCAGTTTGTATATATCACCAAGATTTTGAGTTTGTATATGTCACTAAGACTTTGTGTTTGTTTTGGGGGAAGTTTTAATTATCTTGCAAGGGGTTCTTCGAGGTCTTTGTTTTTGTTTTGTCCCTTGAAATTATGGTAATACTCGTTGACGCTATTTTTAGCTTTTTCTTTTTCATCTAGTTTTTGGTTTTCTTCGTCTAGTTCTTGGCTTTCTTCTTCATTATAATTTGAAGATAGAGTATAGTCATTTTGAGCAGAAAAGCGGTAAAAATCAGTTAGTGAAATTTCATTTGCATTTTCTTTTTCAGCAAGGTTTGAGATAACGTCTTTTAGACTAATTTGTTCATTTTCAACAAAATTTTTGTAGTAAGCAATAACCTTTGCATTTTTCACAAGATTTTGGTAGTCAAAATTGTTTAAAATCACACTATAAATTGCTTCTAAGTTTTCATTATATAAATGATTATTATATAAATCTAAAATATAATCTAATTCTTCATAATTTTGTATGCCCAAAAAATCCACTTTTTTTGAGCTAAAAAAGCCAGGCTTTATGACATCTTCGCTAAGCTCCGCACTAAATTTCCCATCTAATACCTCATCTAGTAGTACACTTTGGCTAACATAGTATCTACCAAACTCGTTTTTAGTAAGTTCATAGTCCTCTTGTTTCAAAAGCTTCAAAAACTTATCTGCATTAAAAGTTTCACGCATTAAATTGTCATCATTCTTTTTTCTTCCAAACATTTTTATCTCTCCATATAAATAATAAGTATTATAAAATAAGTATAATACATTAACATATATTTGTCAATTATCACCTTAAATATACTTTCAAAACCAGAAAAGATAAGATTGTTTTAATAGGATTTTTAGTTGTGTTATAGACTTAAAGTACAAATAGGCAAAGGGTAAGTGGGGAGTTTAAAAACGACTTTAAGTTTAGTAGAGAGTAAAGCTTCCTCGAAAGGATAGTAAGTAAAAAAAGAGGAAAAATTGTCAATAAAACTAGATACAAAAAACCTTAAAAAAATTTTTAAAAAAAGTTAAAAAATGTGTTGACTTTTAATTTTTAAAGCATATAATACTATTAGCACTTGAAAGGCAAGAGTGCTAACACATGTAGTCATGTGAGTGCTAGCAAAGGTGGTAACATTACTTTAAAATTTATTTTTGATTTTAGGGTTACTTCTAGTTTACACATGAGACATAAAGGAGGGGAGTGAAAAACAGAATGGACGAAGAAAAGTTGTCTGAAAGGAAAAGAACACTTCTATATAACGCAATAGACAACTATATAAAAGTTGCAAGTCCTATCACTAGTTTACTTGTAAAAAACAGTACATTGCATAATCTTTCTACTGCGACAATAAGAAACGAACTCAGTGCACTGGAAGAAATGGGCTATCTTAGGCAACTTCATACGTCGAGCGGCAGAGTTCCGACATCAAAGGGCTATAGGTTTTTTGTAAACGAGACTTTAAGGCATGCAAAATATGACAAACGCGGACTTAAAAAGGTCAGGCAAGAGATGTTTAGTAGGACAAATAACCTAAGCGAGATAGTTGACAGCATATCAAAGGCGATTTTGGGGGCGACAAATTACCCAACGGTGTTTGTATTTGATGGATTTAGGAATTTGACCATTGAGGCGATTAGAGTTGTGTTCTTGCTTGAGGGACAGGTGCTTGTTCTTATTGAGACAAACGTTGGAGCAATATCAAACACTATTTTTGCGAGTTCTCAAATCACTAAACAAGATTGTGACAATGCAAGTATTATTTTTTCAAAGATATTTGCCGGACGTCCTATAGAGTTTTTGATGCAAAACATGGAGAGTTTTAGTTTGAGCATCAAGGAAAGCATGGCACAATACGAAGAGGTTTTTAAGCTTGTACTTGAAGTGCTTGACATTTACTATAACGGAGCAAAGAGCAGTGTGAAGGGCATAACGAAGCTGCTTGACCATCCAGTTGAAAATGAGCAAGCAAAAAACATAATTAATGTACTTGATAGTGATAGCAAACTCGTTGAGATTATGGACACGGAAGGGGTTGATAGTGTGACAATTAACATAGGGGAAGAAAACGGGGAGACTGGACTAGACCATATGGCAGTTGTCAAAGCACCTATTGTGTATAATGGTAAGAAAATAGCTTCGGTAGGTATTGTAGGACCTGATAGGCTTGATTATGCAAGTGTGGCGAGTGTTATAAAGTTTGTGACAGATGAGATAAACAAACAAAGTATAGGAGGAAAAGATGACAAAAAAGGAAGAAAATCTTGAAGATAAAGTAAGAAGTGAAAACGAGCTTAAGGAAAAAGAGGTCAAAGAAAAAAAGGATGAGGAGACTTTAAAAGAAGGCAAAGTAGGAAAAGAAGAGCTTTTAAAAGAAAAAAGCGAAGGAGATAAAAAAGTCGTCACTTTATCACAAGAGGATTATGACGGTATAAAACTTCAAATGGCGAAGGTGATAAATGACTATAAGGACCTAGAACGTGACCTTGAAAATTATAGGAAAAGAAGCCGGGAAGAAGTTGAGAGTGCAAAAAGTCAAGGAGTAGTTAAGGCACTAAGTTGTATTTTTCCAGCACTTGATACCTTTAAAAAGGCAAAGAAGATTATTAAAGACGAAAAGGCGATTGAAGGGATTAACCTCATTGAAAAGAGCTTAATGGAAGGCTTAAAAAAGTTAGGTGTTAAGAAAATTGAGTGTGTAAACAAGAAATTCGACCCAAATTTTCACAACGCAGTACTTAGTATTGAGTCAAAAGACGTAAAAGCTGGCTTTATAGTTGAAGAGATTGAGGCAGGGTACGAAATGGAAGGAAAGGTAGTTAAATTTTCTCAAGTAGTCGTAGCAAAATAAATTTGAATTTTAGTGCGGTGGGTAATTTAAAACTAGTAAAATAGAAGTTTGTTATATTAAGTCTTATTTACCTTCACACTTTAAGATAAACATCAACGCATAAAAAGTTTTTACTTAAAATAAAAAATGGTCAGAAAAAATGAGGCAAAGGTAAAAGTTAAAAAGGTTTTAAGTAAAGATTTAAAGAATTTAGGGGCTTAAGAATAAATATTAAAGACAAAAAAAGGACAAATAAAAAGGAGATAAAATAAAAATGTCAAAAGTTATTGGAATAGATTTAGGAACAACAAATTCATGTGTAGCGGTTATGGAAGGAAACAATGCGACCGTTATACCAAACGCAGAGGGAGAAAGAACAACACCATCTGTTGTTGCATTTAAAGACGGAGAGAGGCTTGTCGGTCAAGTTGCGAAAAGGCAGGCAATAGCAAACCCAGACAACACAGTTATTTCAATTAAACGTGAAATGGGTAGTGATTACCGTGTTAAAATTGAAGGAAAAGAGTATTCACCACAAGAGATTTCTGCTATGATTTTGCAAAAACTCAAACAAGATGCTGAGGCTTATCTTGGTCAAAAAGTAACACAGGCAGTTATTACTGTTCCAGCATATTTTACAGACAGTCAAAGGCAGGCAACAAAGGATGCAGGTAGGATTGCAGGACTTGAGGTTTTAAGGATTATTAATGAGCCAACAGCAGCTAGCCTTGCTTATGGACTAAACAAAGCAGAAGATAAAAACCAAAAGATACTAGTCTACGATCTTGGTGGCGGAACATTTGACGTTTCAATCCTTGAAATTGGAGACGGAGTATTTGAGGTTATTGCAACCGCTGGTGATAATAGACTAGGTGGAGACGACTTTGATAAGAGAATTATGGACCTAATTGTAAGTGAGTTTAAGGCAAAAGAAGGAATAGATTTAAGCCGTGATAAACTCGCAATGCAAAGAATCAAAGAGGCTAGTGAAAAGGCAAAGATTGACCTCTCCAGTGTTATGAAAACAACAATTAATCTTCCATTCATTACAGCAGATGCAACAGGGCCAAAGCACTTTGAATATGATTTGACAAGAGCAAAGTTTAATAGTATTACAAGTGACCTTGTTGAAAAGACAAGTCAGGCTGTTCAAAGAGCACTAAGCGATAGTAAGCTCAGTTTAAATGAAATTGATAAGGTAATATTAGTTGGTGGTTCAACACGTATTCCAGCAGTTGTTGACGAAGTTAAGAAAATTACTGGTAAAGAGCCATTTAGAGGTATTAACCCTGACGAATGTGTTGCAATGGGTGCTGCAATTCAAGGGGGAGTTTTAGCTGGCGAAGTTAAAGACGTTTTACTTCTTGACGTTACACCTCTATCTCTTGGTATTGAGACTCTCGGCGGAATATTTACAAAACTTATTGAAAGAAACACCACAATCCCAACTCGTAAGTCACAAATTTTCTCAACTGCAAGTGATAATCAGCCAGGTGTTGATATTCACGTTTTACAAGGCGAAAGAGAATTTGCAAAAGACAATAAGACACTAGGTAGATTTAGCCTAGTTGACATTCCACCAGCACCAAGAGGAGTGCCACAAATTGAGGTTACATTCGACATTGACGCAAACGGAATTGTACACGTTTCAGCAAAAGACCTTGGTACAAATAAGGAGCAAAGTATTACTATTACTTCAAGTTCAAATTTGAGTGAAAAGGACATTGAAGAGGCAGTCAAAGAGGCAGAAAAGTATGCTGACGAAGATAAGAAGAAAAAGGAGCTTTTTGAGGAAAAGAACAATGCTGAAAACATGATAAATTCTCTTGAAAAGTTGCTTAAAGAAAACGGAGACAAACTAACTGAGGATGAAAAGACTAAACTTAATGCTGCTATTGAAGATTGCAAGAAGAAGATTGACACTGAAGACGTGGAACAAATAAAGAAAGCACTAGAGGACTTAACTTCAACTTCAAGCAGTATAATCTCAAAGTTGTATGTTGAAGCATCTAAAGAGGCACAGGCAAAGAAGGATGCTGAAAACAAAGACGACAAAGACAAAAAAGATGGGGATGACGAGATTATAATTGATGACAAGGACAAAAAATAAAAAGGTAGACGATAATGCCAAACAATAATAAAGACTATTACAAAATATTAGGTGTAGATAAAAATGCTAGTCAAGACGAAATCAAGTCCGCGTATAGGAAGCTTGCAAAGCAGTATCACCCTGACCTTCACCCAAATGACGAGGAGTGTGCGAGGAAGTTTAAAGAGGTAAACGAGGCATACGAGGTTTTAGGAGACTCAAACAAGAGAGCAAACTATGACGAGTATGGTAGTGCAAATCCTAATGACTTCTTTGGCAGGGCAGGTGCTGGCTTTGGTGGTGGCGGTTTTAGTGGCTTTGGCGGATTTGATGACATCTTTGATATTTTCTCTTCCTTTGGAGGCGGCGGGGGTAGAAGAGGGCGAACAAGTGCAAATATGAACATTCCAGGCGAAGACATTGTTTTAAATGTGACACTAAAGTTTAATGAGGCAGTCTTTGGTTGTGAAAAGGTTTTCAAGGTAAATATGCTAGATAAGTGTGAGGCTTGTCACGGTACTGGGGCAAAAAATGGCAGTGAATTTACGACTTGTCCAGATTGCCACGGAACTGGGGAAGTGACGATAACTCAAAGCACACTTTTTGGTAGAATGACTTCAACTGCCCCTTGTAAGACTTGTAACGCGACAGGGAAAATTATTAAAACAAGGTGTGAGGAATGTTTAGGCAAAGGTAGTGTAAAGAAATCTAAAGAAATTAAGGTTAATATTCCAGCAGGTATTAATGATGGGCAAGTGATAACCATGCGTGGGCGAGGAAACGCGTCTAAAAGGCAAGGACCTAATGGAGATCTTGTCATAAATGTAAGCGTTACCCCTCATCCATTACTTGTAAGAGATGGAATAAATTTAACTTTAGACCTTCCTATTCCTTTTACAACCGCTTATCTTGGGGGTAAAGTAGAAGTGCCTTTGGCAGACGGAAAGTACACTCTTGAAATTCCAGCTCTAACGCAACCTAATACTGTGTTTAAACTTAAAGGGAAGGGTGTTAAAGCACTTCAAAGAGATAGTTATGGCGATTTACTTGTAACAATTAGGGTCGAAATGCCATCAAGTATAACAAAACATGATAAGGAGATAATGGAAAGTTTAGTTTCTTCTTCAAACAATTATAAAAAAGTTAAGAATTACTTAGATAAAATGTCAAAATTGTAAAATAAGAAAGGGCTTGCGGGAGTAAAATTTTTATGTGAATAAAAATTTTTGAAAAAACTTCGTTTTTTCTCTTTGCTTTTTAGCAAAGGCTCCCGCGAGGTCTATACTTAAACTAAATCATATTAATATTAAAAATTTTTTAAAGACCAAAAACCTTTTTAACGTAAAAATTTGAAAAAAAACAAATATAAAACCTAAAAACTAAATTTTAAAACAAATAATAAATAATATTCTAAAACAAAATAAAACTTTTAAGTCTAAAAACCTTTTACGAATACAACTTCGTATTAGGTTTTTTTATTTGTTAACTTAATTATGTATATGTATTAGTAATTATTATAATCAATATATTATAAGCATTAATAATTACTATAACTAATAAATCGCCTTATGCGTTGCCTATGCGAGTTTAAATATTTTTTTTAGGTTTATGTATGCGTCACTATTACAAGTTGCTGTTTTTTATTATATGTTAAGTGGATAAAGGAGGGGGGAGAACCTCACTTTTAAAAAGAAAGAAGAAACTCAAAAAAATTGGCAGTAAAATTAGAAATAGTCACACCTCATAATTTAAAATAAGTGTAGGAGGTGAAAAAAACTTAGTAATTTTGAAATTAAAAAAAACTTTAAAATGCTCACTTTTTATCTTGCATTTAAAAAAATAAAAAAAACATTTTTTACCATAAATCAAAAATTGACAAATTATTCTCATATTTGCTACAATAACAAAATGAGAGAAGATAGTTTTTTTGTTTCAAAGAGTAGTGACTTTGTGGAAGAAAACATTATTAGTATTAAGGGCGAGGAGTTTATGCATCTAACTAAGGTTTTAAGGCACAAAGTAGGTGACAGGGTAGTTTGCTTTTATGATGGCTCTGACAAACTTTTGTGTGAGATAAAAAGTATTATGAAGCAAGAAGCACTCCTTTTTGTCAAGGAAAAAGAAAAGTGTGAAGCTAATCCTAAGGTGAGAATTACTCTTTTTCAAGGACTTCCAAAACAAGATAAGCTAGAGCTTATTTCAAAAATGCTTACTGAAATTGGAATTAGTGATATTGTACCTTTTTCATCAATTTATACCCTTGGCACACTTGACGGACACAAAAGGGAAAGGTTAAATAAAATTATAGTCAGTGCATGTAAGCAGTGTGGTAGAACGAGTCTTACTAAAATTCATGAAACTAAGCCACTAAAAGAAATAGATTTTTCCTCATATGACCTTGTCATTTTGGCGAGCGAAAAAGAAAAAGAGACAAGTTTTAAAGACTTAAGACAAAAAATCTTGACCTCACAGTCCATCGCCTATATAGTAGGTGCAGAAGGTGGTTTTAGTGATGAAGAATTTGAGTATTTAAAAGAAAAATGCGTCTCAATCACGCTTGGCTCTAGGATTCTTAGGACAGAAAGTGCGAGTATTATACTTGGCGGACTAATAATAGCAGAAAAGGAAGTATAGAAAATGAAAATATGTTTGTTAAATCTTGGTTGCAAGGTTAATCAATATGAAATAGATGGCATGTATGAAAAGTTAAGTAAGCATCATGAGGTGACTGAAAATTTAGAACCTGCCGACCTATATATTGTTAATACCTGTGCGGTGACGAACGAGGCGGAAAAGAAGAGCAGGCAAATAATTTCAAAAATTACTAAGATAAATAGTGACGCACAAATAATTGTTTGTGGTTGTGCCTCCGAGAATAATCCTGAGCAGTTCTTAGATAAGAAAAACGTGACCGCTGTTCTTGGCAATGCGAACAAAGGTAAAATAGAAGCCTATATAGGCTTAAAAGGGTGTTATGTTGATGACTTACCTACAAAATATGAAGATGACCTTATGGTGACCAAAGTCAGGACTCGCGGTTATGTTAAGATTCAAGACGGATGCAACTCTTTTTGTTCCTATTGTTTAATTCCTTTTCTAAGAGGGAGAAGTAGGTCAAGAAGCCTTAAGAGTATAACCTTTGAAGCAAGAAAACTTTCTAAGACCTGTAAGGAGATTGTTCTAACTGGCATAAATGTTTCAGACTTTAGACTTGATAATAAAAAGGCTTTGCCGGAACTACTATATGCTCTTCGTGACCTTCCTTGTAGAATTAGGCTTAGTAGCATGGAGGTAGGGGCTATTTCGGATGACTTCCTTGAGACTGTGTCAAGTATGCCTAATTTTTGTCCACACTTCCATTTGTCACTTCAAAGTGGGTGTGATAAGGTTTTACGCGAAATGAATAGACATTATACTACCGCAGACTTTTTTGGAAAGGTGGAAAAAATCAAGAAGTACTTTAAAAATGCTTGCATCTCAACCGATGTTATTGTAGGCTTTCCAACAGAAAATGATGATGACTTTGAAAAAACACTTTCTTTTGTCAAAAAAATGAAGTTTAGCGATATTCACTACTTTGCGTTTTCTTCTCGCCCTTATACAAGAGTCGCAAATTTAAGTCAACTTAATGGGGGCGTCATAAGGGAGAGAGAAAGAAAACTTGAAAAAATAAAAAGAGAGTGTAACCTAGAGTTTAGGAAGTCTAACATTGGTAAGCCTCTTGAGGTGCTAGTAGAAAAAGTCGATGACGAGGTGTCAGAAGGGCTATCTGAAAACTACATAAGATGCTACGTAAAAGGTCACTATAAAGAAAATACAATGCTTAGAGTTATGCCAAAAGCAATATACCGTGACGGACTCGAGTGTGAAGTATTAAGTGTCAAAACAAAGCACAAAAAACAATTGACAAGTGTATAAAAATATACTATTATGTTTTTTACAAAAGCAAAAAAGATATGTTTTTTGTTTTTATGACAAAATTTAGGTTAAGTTTAACTTGTGGCTAAAAGGCGGCATTATAAGGGGACTTAGAGAAATGACTAGTCAAAATTTAGGTTAAGTTTAACTTGTGGCTAAAAGGAGGTGAGAATATGTCAACAGTAAAAGTAGGCGAAAATGAAAGTCTTGACAGTGCACTTAGACGTTTTAAGAGAAAGTGCCAAAAAGATGGTATTATCGGCGACCTTAGGAAGAAAGAGGCATATGAAAAGCCTTCTGTCGCAAGGAAGAAAAAGTCTGAAAATGCTAGGAAAAAGAGATTAAAATAATTTTAAGTTT
>CASDOR010000014.1 GCA_949282135.1 uncultured Christensenella sp. | reverse complement strand
GTCGGGGTGGAGAGACTCGAACTCCCGGCCCCATGGTCCCAAACCACGTGCGCTACCAACTGCGCTACACCCCGAAACTTAAATGCTCTTAAATATTACAATATAAAAAGCAATATGTCAACAAAATTTTTTAATTTTTTTATTAAATTTTATTTTTAATTTTGTTTCCCTTTTTTGCCTTTATATCTCACTTTCATTATATGTACTTTTACAAAAAAATAATACCTTCCCTAAACTCTTTCCTTACTAAAACACATAATATAAATGAATAATAATTAATAGTATTTTTAAAACATATTAAGTGTCTCTTTTTATTTTCATAAACACTATTTACTTTCACCATTAATAGACAAAAAATTTTAATCACTGCTATTTTTTTTATTTGTCTTTGTACTAAAATAAACCAAAAACAAGGAGGAAAAAGGCAAATGGAGATAAAATACCGCAATTATAATAATGTTTTGTATGTAATGTTAATTGGCGAACTTGACGAACATAGTGCGAAATACACCAGTAAAACTCTTGACGACCTATTTATGTCAACAATTTCAAAGCAAATCATAATAGACCTATCAGAAATGAAATTTATGGACTCAACAGGTATTGGAGTATTAATTGGAAGGTACAAAAAAATGAAAAATAGAGGCGTTAGCATCTTTATATCTAACCCTTCCTATCATGCAGAAAAAATTTTTAATCTAACTGGGCTATATGAGATTATGCCAAAAATTTCTTAAATTTTTCAAGGAGAATATAAATATGAATGAAAAGAATAAAATGGAATTAACATTTAAAGCTCTATCAGAAAATGAAAGCTTTGCAAGGGCGACTGTTGCTGGTTTTTGTCTAAGTCTTAATCCGACAATTGACGAAATAACAGATATAAAAACGGCTGTTTCAGAGGCAGTCACAAACAGTGTTGTACACGCATATCCAAACAAAAAAGCCGGCGAAATTACAATTGTTGTAACTCTCTATGACTCAATGCTAAAAATTGAAATTGTAGATCATGGAGTTGGAATAAAAGATATAGAAAAAGCAAAACAGCCTTTCTTTACTACTCGCCCTGACGATGAACGAAGTGGTATGGGTTTTACAGTTATGGAAAGTTTTATGGATAGCATGGAACTTGAAAATATTAAAACCGGTGGATTAAAAGTAACACTAACTAAAACCATAAAAGAAAATAAAGAAAAGTTAAAAAAATTAGGATAAGTGAGGTTTAAAAAGTTGCTTTTAGAAGACGAAACAATTACACTACTACAAAAGGCAAAAAATGGCGACAAAGAAGCAAAAAATTTACTTATCATAAATAACTCTCCACTAGTCAAAAGTGTTGTAAAAAGATATAAAAACAAAGGAGTTGAATATGATGATTTATACCAGCTTGGATGTGTTGGTTTTGTTAAAGCAATAAATAATTTTGACGAAAGTTTTGGCGTCAAATTTTCAACTTATGCCGTTCCTATGATTGCAGGAGAAATAAAGAGGTTTTTAAGAGATGACGGAAGCATAAAAGTATCAAGAAGTATAAAAGGACAATATTACTTAATTCAAAAATATATAGACGAGTATTATTCAGTCCACCAAACAAAACCGAGCATATCAGAGATTGCTGAAAACTTTCAAATTGATGAAACAGAACTAATGTTTATTATGGAATCTTCAAAAATGCCAATTTCAATATACGACTCTCTTGATAAAGATACTGGTTCAAGTCATATTGTTTTAGATAAATTACCAGAAACTCGCGATGAGCAAAATGATATGATTAACAAAATGCTAATCAAAGACGTGATTAGCAAACTAGATAGTAAAGATAAAAAACTAATTATTTTAAGATATTTTAGAGATATGACGCAAAGCGAAGTGGCAAAAATGTTAAATGTCTCTCAAGTACAAGTAAGTAGGCTTGAAAATAAAGTATTAAATAAACTGAAAAATAAATTAAAAAACTAGTTGTATTTTTAGAAGCTTTTAACTTCTTTAAACGTCAACTAGTTTTTAATTAAGATTAACAAAAATAAACAAGCACATATTACATAGATTGTTCAAATTCCTCTATTTGCATATTTCTTGTCTTAAAATAATTCTGCTTACTTTGTTCTTTCTCATAATTGCTCATATTTTTAAGGCTTTTTCTTTCTCCTAGGTCTAGAGCTCTTTTATAACCTACATATTCCTTTTTATTTTTACCACTGCCCATTGCAAAAAGGTCAGGATTATAGAACTCGTTAATAAGACCTTTTTCAGGGTCAACTATCACCCACTCATTGTCAATATAGCACTCGCAAAAGGATTTTGTTAAAATTTCATCGTCTTTTAATCCCTCAACCTTATCTTGAAGCTTTTTCCTCTCTATCGCATAAAGACAAGTTGTAGGTATTCTAAGTTGTCTTGCAAGAGACGCGAAAATCACAGTATAGTCGTTTTTATCTATAGCTTCCATACTACTATAAATTTCCTCAGCTGTCCTACTAAAACGTTTTGCGTTGCGTTTATTTGAACTTGTTTTGTCTTTAATTTCATTATGTATAAGAGTTACAAGACCGGTTAAAGTGTTATTCTTTCCGTCAATCATCCCTCTTTGTTCTCTTACAATGTCTCTTACAGTATCATCAAGTTGCTCACTATCTGCAAAAGGAGCAGTGAGTTTCCCACTTTTTAAATAATCGAATAATTCTTCTTTAATTCCTAATTTTTTCATTCTATTGTCATCTCCTATCTAAAGTCTCAAAGATTATAGCACACTAAACTTAACTTGTATAGACCCTTTTTTGTAAAATTTTAAATTTTTTTAAGGATTTTAATAAAAAAAATTAACTGTTAAAGCAAACTAAAATTTATAAGAAAAAAAAATTTACTCAGTCAAAAACTTTCTCACAAAAAAGCGATACTCAACTTACATCTTTAAATATGCCAAGTGCTAATTAAGCTTTACGTTTATGAAAGGATTTTTATAAAAAAATTAACTTTTAAAACAAACTAAAATTTATAACAATAAAAAGTTTTTATGCTTAGTAAAAATTTGAATAATTTACACAAAAAAATAGCACCTACTGGTGAAGTAAACCTCCTTAAGTTGTCCAACTTTTGGGGTGCACCCCAGGCTTAAATGCTATTTAATTAAAAAGCACCTTTATCGGCACTAAATTTTTTCTGGTGGAGATAAGCGGTCTCGAACCGCTGACCTTTTGAATGCCATTCAAACGCTCTACCAACTGAGCTATACCCCCATAACAAAAATGCCTTACTCAACATTTTTGTTTTTCTTTAAGAAACATGCAAATTTTATAACGCTTCCTTGAAATATATTTTACAATTTTCTCTTCTTGCAAATAAAAAAATTATTTTTGTTTATTCCTCTTCGTCTTCATCTGGCAAATTTACATTATGATAAACATCCTGTACGTCATCTAAACTTTCAAGGGTGTCTAGCATTTTTTCAAATGTAGCTAGTTGCTTTTCATCAAGATCTATTGTTGTTTGTGGTACCATAGTAACTTCACTTGAAACAAATTCCAAGCCCTTCCCCTCAAGAGTTTCTTTTACCTTATGAAACATAGATGGTGCTGTAATAATACTAAAGACGTCCTCATCATTAATCACATCTTCCGCCTCAGCTTCAAGACACATATCAATAAGTTCATCCTCGTTTATCTTATCTGATTTTTGTAAAATCAAAACACCTTTATTATCAAACATATATGATACGCAACCAAGAGCCCCAAGACTGCCACCAAATTTATCAAACGCATGTCTTACGTCTCCAGCAGTTCTATTTTTATTATCAGTTAAGCACTTAACAATAACTGCACTACCACCGATACCATAACCTTCATATGTTATCTCTTCATAGTTTACAGCACTAAGTTCTCCACTTGCTTTTTTAATGCTTCTTTGAATATTATCATTTGGCATGTTGTTTTGTTTTGCCTTTGAAATTACGTCTCTAAGTTTAGCATTATTGTTTGGATCTGGGCCTCCTTGTTTAACTGCGACCGCAATTTCCCTACCAATTTTCGTAAAAATTTTACCACGCACAGCATCAGCTTTATTCTTTGTCGCCTGTATATTGTGCCATTTTGAATGTCCTGACATCTTTTACCTCTCCTTAAACACTTTCATAAATTTTTTTCATTGCATTTGCGTCTTCAGCTTGTGTACCACGCGATTCGCAAATAATAACTGGACTAAGCTTTAATTTCTTTATAGCCCGTGCGAGTCCAGTAAAATCTGGACCATATTTTTCATCTTCAAAAGTCAAATGCTTTATCTCACCCTTTTCACCATATTCAATTTTTGAAAAATGTATATGTATATTTTCTACTTTACTACGACCTATTTTGTCAATTAAAAATTGTAAAATTTTTTCAAAATCTTTTTCTTCTTTAAGTGAACCATGAGTAAGAGCATTTATATGCCCAAAATCAAGCGTTGGCACGAGGTAATCTGCATATGTACAAATTTCACCTACTTCTTCATAAGTCCCAAGTTGCTGGCTTTTACCCATAGTTTCAGGGCATAACATAAACTCAAAGTCAAAATTTTCTTTATCTATTCTTTTAACAAGTTCTTTCATATTTTTTTTGAGGAGTGAAAAAGCAGTTTCTCTATCCATATCTCCACATGACCCTGGATGAAAGACGCATCTTTTACCCCCTAACAACTTTAAATATTTTAAAGAAGTAATTATGTAGTTAAAAGATTTTTCTATCATTTTCTCATCTTTATTAGCTAGATTTATATAATAAGGTGCGTGAATACTTATTTCTATGCCATTTTCCTTACACTTCTCACCAAGAGTTCTTGCTGTAAACTCGCTCATTGTAAACCCACGAGAAAAAGAATACTCATACGCACTAAGGCCCCTATTTTTTATCCAAAGAGGAGCCTCAAGACTACTTTTATAGCCTTGCTCATAAAACAAATCACAATTACCTGATGGCCCAAATTTAATCATTTTCTTTTCCCTTTAAGCTAAATATATTAGCATTTTTAGTTGTTTGTTCTTAATTTCTCCTATACCAACACAACCTTCTTCACAAAAAATTAAATAGCTTCCGTCTATATTATCTTGTAAAACTCCTTTCCCGTCTCTTAAATCTTTATATTCCTTATTCAAAATATTTAATTTAGGCAAAGAACTTAAACAACTTTCTACTGGAAGAATATTTTTCTTTATACCTTCTAACGTCAAATCCTGGGACTTAAGTGCACCACCAAGACTAAAATCTCCGCTTTTGGTCCTAACTAAATTAGTCATAGTACAAGCGCTATTTGTCTTTTCACCAAGATCACGTGCTAGCGACCTAATATATGTCCCACTAGAACACTCTATTTCAAACTCGTATGTATCTTGACTTATTTGTTTTATACACTTAAATCTATAGATATATTTCTCGCTTGGTGTTAATTTAACATCTTCTCCTTGCCTCGCTAGGTCATAAGCTTTTTTACCATTTATTTTTTTTGAAGAAAAAATAGGTGGAAGTTGCATAATTTTACCTAAAAAAAACTTATTTATAGTTTCTTGTATAAGGTTAATGTCTGGTATATTTTTAGAAGTTTTGACAACCTTTCCTTCAAGGTCTAAGGTATCTGTTTGCATGCCAAATTTAAACTCAGTAATATACGTCTTTTTTTTATCTAAAAGAAAATCAAACAATCTCGTTGCCTTACCAATTAAAATCGGCAAAACTCCGCTTGCAAGAGGGTCTAGAGTCCCTGCATGTCCTACTTTTTTCTCATTAAGTATTTTTTTTACTTTTGTAACTACCGAGTTAGAAGTAACACCTTTTTCCTTATTTACTACTAATATGCCTATCATTTTAATCCCTTTACAACTCTTTCTTGCAAGCTTCTAAAACCTGCGACAATAACTCTTTATACGGCATACTTGTCTCTGCACCAGAAGCCCTAATATGCCCGCCTCCATTAAATGTACGAGCAATATTACATACATTTGCGTATTTATTTGACCTAAAACTAAGAGAAAAGGTATCTTTTGTTTTTTCCATAATTTTGACTCTTATCTCATTCCCCTCAATTCCCTCAAGGAAAGAAAAGGCTGTTGGATTTTCGCATATATCTTCGTATCTAGAATACTCTTTATAGTTAAAAAATGTCACGTAAACCTTACCGCCGAGATATGCCCTTGTATTTTTAAGTGCAGTTTTATAAAAATACAAATAGTTACTTCCCTTGTACTTAAACATATTATAATTTACTTCTGCAAGGTCAAAATTATATGATAGAAGTTCGTAC
The DNA here is from genome assembly GCA_949282135.1 of uncultured Christensenella sp. Lineage (GTDB taxonomy): Bacteria > Bacillota > Clostridia > Christensenellales > UBA1242 > UBA7862. Next base: position 92,207 of record CASDOR010000014.1, on the reverse strand, counting down.
GCATGTTTATGACTTAAAGCGGAGGTAGAAGAATGTACAAAACATCCCGTGTCAGAAGATAATCCAGCATATAAATTAAGTGCAATTTGCGAGTTTATTGTAACCTTTAATTCTTTTATGATTTCATATAATATATCTGCTGTACTTGGACTCGTCATGTCAATTAAACTATAATCAAATTCGTAACTAGACTTTTGATGATGGTCAATAACTACCTTAAGCTTTGCTTTGTCAAATAACTCCGCATATTTTCCTATTCTATTACTTGAATTGCAATCAAGCATAATACATACTTCGACTTGTGAAATATGCTTTTCGTTTTCCTCTAATTTAACGTCAAGAAAACTAATATTTTTAGGCACTACCCCATCGCAATACATGTAAACTTTTTTATTGAGTTTCTTTAGAACTAGCCTGAGTGCATTCATTGACCCCAGTGCATCAGCATCAGGATTAACATGACAAAATAAAGCAAACGAATTATATTTCTTTATAATTTTTAAAATATCTTTCATCTTTTCCTCTATTTGTGTATTGTATTTAATTATCAGCCTCGTCACTATACTTAATATTTTTTAAAAGTGTATTTATTCTTTCGCTATAAGCCTCGCTATTATCAATAACAAAATCTAGAATTGGTAACACTCTAAATTTTGCCTTGTCTTTTAATGAACTACGAATAAAGCCACTGGCATTCTTTATTGCATTTAATACCTCAGTCGCGTTCTTCTCTCCATAAAGACTTACATAGACCTTAGCATATTTTAAATCACTAGATAGCTGCACTTTTGATACTGTTACCATTTCATTTTTAAGTCTTGGATCATTAAGCTCATTTGTAAAAATTTCAGACAAGCATTTTTGAAGAAGAGAATTTCCCTTTTCAATCCTATTTGACATATTGACCTACCGCCTTTAATTTAAAATTTGCTCTTTGACAATACACTCTATAACGTCTCCTACCTGCACATCGTTAAAGTTATCAATTTTTATACCACATTCATATCCACTTTGAACTTCTTTTGCCTCGTCTTTTTCTCTTTTAAGCGAAGCAATTTTGCTTTCAAAAATAACATTTCCTTCTCTGTAAACCTTAACAATTGCACCTCTTTGTATCTTTCCATCAAGCACATAACTACCAGCAATCACTCCAACACTACTTATTCTAAATATTGCCCTTACCTCTGCATGCCCTACAACTTTTTCTTCATATTTTGGAGTCATCATTGATTTTGCAAGTTTCTCAATATCTTCAATCGCTCTATAAATTATGTCATACTCTCTAATCTCTACCTTATTTTGTTTTGCAAAATTAGAAATTTTTGACATAACTTTTGTTGCAAACGACACAATTATAGCATTAGAAACCTTAGCAAGTTGAATATCATTTTCATTAATATTTCCGACCCCACAGCTTACAATTTCAACACGAACCTCTTCGTTTGCAATTGTACTCAAACTTTGTCTTAATGCTTCAGCTGAACCTTGATTGTTTGCTTTAATTATAATATTTAATTTTTTCTTGTCCTCTTCAATTGGTGTGGATAAAAACTCATCAAGACTGTTTGCAGGTCCGTTTTCAATTTTTTCCTGTGCCATACGTATTTTTCGTTCTTCTATAACATTCTTGCTAAATTTTTCATCTACAACTTGGATTGTATCCCCTGCATTCGGCACACTATCAAAACCAAGAATTGCAACAGGCATTGAAGGTCCAGCTTTAGTAACATTTCTCCCCTTATCATCAATAAGTGCCCTAACTTTACCTAACGCAAAACCAGAAACTATACTATCTCCTATTTTTAGTGTACCATTTCTTACTATAATACTAGCAATAGGGCCTCTATTTTTATCAAGCCTTGCTTCAATTATTGTACCAACGGCATTTCTCTTTCTATTGCACTTAAGTTCTTGCATTTCAGCAACTAATAAAATAGTCTCGAGAAGTTTGTCAATACCCTCACCTGTAACCGATGAAATAGGTACAATAATAGCATCTCCGCCCCATTCTTCTGGTAAAACTTCATGCTCTGTAAGTTGTTGTTTTATTCTATCTATATCAACATTTTGCTTATCTATTTTAGTAATTGCGACAATCATTGGTACTTTTGCTTCTTTAATATGTTTTATTGCTTCAATAGTCTGAGGTTTAACGCCATCATCACCAGCAACTATTAGAACAGCAACGTCAGTTATCTCTGTGCCACGTTTACGCATATTAATAAAAGCTTCGTGTCCAGGAGTATCAATGAATGTAATATCTTCCCCTTTCCATTTTACCATGTATGCACCAATAGACTGAGTAATACCTCCTGCCTCTCCCTGAGTCACATGAGTTTTTCTAATATAATCAAGAAGAGATGTCTTACCATGGTCAACGTGACCTACGATTGTTACAATTGGAGACCTCTTTTCAGTGTTATTACCATCATCAATAAGTGCATTCTCTTTTAGCCTTTCCTCAAAGGTCTTTTCAAGTTTAAGTTCAAGCGTAACACCAAGTTCACTTGCTACAATTTCAGCAGTTTGAAAATCAATTGTACTATTAATTGTTGCCATAACTCCTAAAATCATTAACTGCTTCATAATTTCCGTGACTGGCTTCCCAATCTTTTCAGATAAAATTTTAACTGTTAAATTAGGAGTTGTAATTACCGCATTTGTAATAGGAGCATGCACAACAGGAGAACTTTCTGTCTTTGGCTTTTTAATCTTAAGTTTACGAGTGACCATTCTTTCCTCAATGTTTCTTTCCTCAATAAGACCTCGCCTTAAAAGAGACTTTTTATTAATCCTCTTATCATCGTCACTTGGCCTATCATAAGATTTTTTCTTATTTCCAAAATTCCTTTCCTTTTCACCAAAAGCAGTACTTGCAGACTCAAGCCCAGTGCTCTTTTTTGGAATTATACTTAGTAACCCTCTATTTTGGCTATTTCCATCTGGCTTTGTAAACCTTGATTGATTAGGTCTATATGCATTATTCCCATTTGGCTTGTAATTTGGTCTATTATCACCCGGCTTTTTATTGAAAGAATTATTTTGAAACCTATTTGCTTGAGAATAAGGTTGAGAGGTTCGCTTAAATCCTTTATTTTGATCATTTTGATACTTTGGCACATAAGGTCTTTGAGGAACATATTGCGTAGAATTGTTCGTTTGTGGTTTAACTTTTTGAGGTTTTTCTTTTGGTGTTTTATCCACCTTTTGCTCTACCTTTTTTTCCTGAGTCTTTTGTACCTCAACAGGTTGTTGTGGTTGGGTCTCTTCTTTCTTTTCAAGTGTCTCGCTAGCTGTCTCTTTACTATTTGATTTAGCAAAAAGTTCGGCAAAAGACTCCTTCTCCCTATCTTCTTTTACCTTTTCTGTTTGAAGACTTTCAAGTTTTTCTTTTTCCTCTTCTAGCCTCCTAAGATTTTTTGCCTCTTCCTTAAACTTTTTTGCAAGATTATACGCATCAAACTTAACTCTTTTCACTTCATGAAAAAGGCCATGCATCTTCTTTTCCTTATACAAACCATACAATGCTTTAATATTATTAATATTCTGCTTTTCTTTTTTTTCTACTTCGCTCAAAAAACCTTATCTCCCTCTACAAATTTTGTTTTAATTCTTCTAAAAGTTCATCTGATACTTCAACTTTAAGTACTCTATTTAAAGCCTTAGTTTTAATACATTTTTCTAAACACTTTATGTCTTTACAAATATATGCACCTCGTCCGTTTAACTTGTAAGTTTTATCAAGTACTGCCTCACCATTTACAGTCCTAACAACTTTAAGTAATTCTTCTTTTTCTTTTCTCGCACGACAAGACACACACATTCTAAGAGTTACTCTCTTTGGCATTATACCACCTCTTAATTAATTATTCAATAGGTCCTAGATAATCTTCGTCATCATTTTCATTAAAATTTTCAAATTCGTTTTCGTCAAACTGCGAATTAAGCATGAGTCCACCATCAAGTTGTTTAGCTTCACTTTCAGATTTTACGTCTATTCTCCACCCTGTAAGTTTTGCCGCAAGTCTTACATTTTGTCCATTTTTACCAATCGCTAGAGACAACTTATCATCAGGAACAACTGCTCTTGCATGATTTTGTCCTTCAAGTGAATAAATTGTTATTATTTTTGCAGGACTGAGTGCACGTGCAATGTATTCAAATGCATTGTCACTATACTCTACCATATCAATTTTTTCACCATTTAATTCTCTAATTATCTCGTTAATCCTTATTCCCTTATTGCCAATGCAAGCACCAATAGGGTCAAGATTTGGATTTGTTGATGCAACAGAAACTTTAGCTCTATATCCAGGTTCTCTTGCAATTGCCTTAACTACAACGTCTCCATTTTTTATTTCAGGAATTTCTAATTCAAGTAGTTTTTTCAAAAACACATTACTATTTCTATTTACTTGAATAAAAGGTGTTTTTGTCCCCTCTTTTATAGCCTTAACAAAAACCTTTACCCTGTCTCCAGTGCAATAAGTTTCTCCCGGTATTTGGTCGTTTTTTGTTAAAACTCCTTCCATTTGGTTGCCTGGGATTTCAAGATATACAATACCATTTTCAACTCTTTTTACTTGTGTAGTAACTATTTCATTTTGTTTACCTGAAATCTCATCCATAGCGATTTGAAATTCTGCCTCACGAAGCTTTTGCATTACAACTTGCCTTGCAATTTGTGCGGCAATTCTACCAAATTCTTTTGGAGTTACCTCTTCTGAGATTACATCTCCAACCTCATATGATTTTTTAATTTTTCTTGCTTCCTCTAAACTTATTTCCTTGTCTGGGTCACTAACTTCTTCAACAACTGTCTTATACCCATAAACTTTTATAGTGTTTTTCTCTGGGATTAACTTAACACTTGCCGATTTTGCCTCACCAAAATTCTTTTTATATGCAGAAGTAAGTGCCGATTCTAGTGCCGAAATAAAAAATTCCTTTTTTATTTTCTTTTCCCTTTCTAAGTCATCAAGTGCAGCAAAAAAGTCCTTATTAATCATAAATTTTTCTCCTTATCTAAAATTCTATATGTAATTTGCAACTTGCAATACTTTTTAGAGGAACAACAACCTCCCTGCCATTTTCCTCTATTATTAGGTTATTACTATCATGGCCTAGTATAGTGCCTGTAAGGTTTTTTCCAAATTCTTTAAATGGAACAAAAAATTTTATGTCCACCACTTTCCCCTTACACCTTATATAGTCCTTTTCTGATACAAGTGGTTTATCAAGCCCAATTGAAGAAACATTGAGATAGTAAGGCACGTCACCAGTTGGATTTAAGTCATCTAAAATCTTATCAACAACCCTATGAACCTTTTCACAATCCTTTATGGTAACTTCCCCTTCCTTATTTTCAATAAACAAAGTAAGGTTCATACCATTTTGTTTTTTTGCGTACTCTACCTCGTACAAGTTGTACCCTAAGTTGTCAATTACAGGTGATAAACTTTCTTCAACAAAACTTGCAATATTTTTTTTCATATTACCTCTTTATATCAAAATGCCTATTTACAACAATTAAGAGTGAGAAAACCCTCACTCTTAAGTAATAACCTTATAAGCATATCTTAGTTTAACACACTAATTTCAAATTATCAAGCATAAAATTAAATTTTTTAATAAAGTTTCAAAAAAACTTCTGCTGTCGCAATAACGTCATTAAGTGCCCTGTGCGCATCTATTAAGTTTACCTCAAGATATTTTGCAACTGTACCAAGCTTATAATTTCTTAGTCCCTTTAACTTTTGTTTTGCAAGCATAAAGGCATCCAGTTGATTATTATTAAAATTAATACCGACTGTTTTTCCTGCACGTTCCAAAAACACGCTATCAAAAGCTATACTATTGTAGCCCACCATCTGACAATCCTTACAAAACAAATAAAAATCTCTTATCACCTGCTCAATTGAGTAACAGTTTGCAACCATTTCATTTGTAATTTTATTAACTTTTGTTGCTTCAAAAGGAATAGGTTTCTTAGGTTTAACTAAGGTCGTAAAAACCTCTTTAAATTCGCCATTTACAATTTTTAAAGCACCAATTTCTATTATCTCATCATTAGATAAATTTATCCCAGTTGTCTCAAAATCATATACAACGAAAGATCCCTCTCGCGCCTCTTTTGATAAAAACTTATTTTCATCAAACAAATTAGTTTGTTTTAAAGAAGAATATTTCTGTGGCTTTATGTACTTATATTCGGTTATAAGGTCAGTACTTACAATTTTTTCTACTTCATTTTTATTTGGAATTTTACAAAGTGATATGTCTTTTATGACCATCTCGTAGTTGTCATTATATTTTTGGATTTTTCCACTAACAGCAACAGTATCACCATTTTTAAGTAAATGCATTTTGTGATAATTGCTTTTAGATGGGAAAATGATCACGTTAATATTTCCAGTATCATCTTTCAGGTTAAACCTAAAAAGAGGCTTTTCAAGGAACTCTTCCTCACCTTCCTTATTCTTTACTTTTCTCTTAGATTTATATGTCCTTTCAGTTAAAAAATTAATTTTTCCGGCAACAACCACACTTTCATATTCTTTATCAATTGAATTAATGTATCTTGGGTTAAAAGTAATTTCACTACCTACAATAACCTTTTTATCTGTTACCATATATTTATCAAGGTTATTTGTAAGTAAACTATCAAGCTCACTTTGCCTTTCAATGCTCTTTAATCTGTTATCAAGAAGTTCTTCTTTAACTTTACCTGTTTTCTTAATATTTACTACTAAAGCAAAATTTGCATAAAATTGCTTTTCAAGATATTGAGTTAATTTCCTATCTAAATTGGACTTTAAGAAAAAATCCTTTTGACTCTCTTCAAGACTTAACTGCACGTCTACAACTTCGCCAACGTTCACAACGATATCCTTTTCTTCCATATTGTTAAAAATTAGCGAACTATTTGTTCTTAAAAAACTCTTCACATGATTAAAAACGAGGTCCTGTTCTACATAACTTTTATTAATTCGTACTTCAACAATAGCATTTTCAAGCGGAATATAACTCTTAACCACGTCTACTATTTCTTTTTTGCTTTTCTCACTTACCTCTATAGTTTTTGGATAAATAAATGATACCACGCAAATATTTTTTGACCTATCAAAAAGAACTTGCCTAAGCCTTAAAAAGACATATTTATTGCAAGTTCTCTCATTTATATAATTTATAAAATCCTGTGTCTTACTCATATTCTACATTTTATGTCACAAAATGCAAGATGTCAACAAGTATAACGAAAGCTAGCAAAATCATAAGTCCTATAAAATGTATCATACCCTCAACTTTTCTATTTATAGGTTTACCCCTTATCCACTCAATTGTGACAAACACCATACGCGCTCCATCAAGTGCTGGGAAAGGTAAAAGGTTAAATACTGCAAGATTTATTGAAATAAGTGGAAATAGAAGTAGCAAATTTGCAATATTCGCCGCAGTTGCTTCTGCCATAACTACAACCGTTGTAACTGTGCCTCCAAGTGCAGAAAGGTCAAGTTGGAAAGTAATAAGTTGCCATAAAATAATTAAAATCTTCCAAACCCATTGACCACAAAACACAAAAGTTTGACCTAAAGCTTCAAAAAAACCATACCTATAATTACTAGTTGTTACTCCAAGAAGTGCACCATTTAATGAAAATCCAGTCTCACTATCGCTAGTTATACTATATGTCCTATCATTGATGACAACACTACCGTTTGTAACCTCAAAAGTTTCCTCAACCTCTCCATCAACAACTCTTATAACACTTTTGCCATCGCTTGACACCGCATAACTATAATCAAGTCCGTCAAGAGAATATAACTTACCGTACTCTTCATCACCAATATGTGCTATTTCGTCATACACACCCTTATATACAACAATATCTAACTCTTCTCCATTTCTTTTAACTCTAACAGTAAACGAGTTTTCTTCACCCGCATCATAATCTGCCACCATATTTGTAAAATACTGGTCATAAACAAGGTTTGTATACACACCATCAACTGCAAGGACAATGTCACCTACCTGTAGCCACTCACTACTCTCAATGCCTTGCGGAAGCTCAACACTTCTAATCTGTACCTTGTCCGCATATCCAAATGACATAAGAAGAATCGCCGCAAAAACAAGTGCTGATAAAAAATTAAAAAAAGCACCCATAAAAAGGACTATTAATCTTTTCCAAGGTTTTTGAGAATTAAATGCCCCAGGGCTGTTCGGTTTATCTTCATCTTCGCCTTCAAACGCACAATATCCACCTAGTGGAAAAATCCTAAGCGAAAAAACTTCTCCATCCTTTTTTTTCTTTTGAAAGATTGCCTTTCCAAAACCAATGGAAAATTCGTTTATCTTAAATTTTAGTAGTTTTCCTGCCGTATAATGCCCAAATTCGTGCACCATTATCATGATTAAAAGTGCACAAATTGCAATAAAAATATATAAAACCCAATCAAAAAAACCCAAGCTATCTATCCTTTTAATTTATACAATATTTATAGTCATTCTTTGGTATTTTTATTACCCATAAACAAAATAATAGAACTTCTCTCAAAACTTTTCTTTGCTTAACCTCTTAAAATATAGAGTTTTTACAAAAACATTATCAACTTTTTAACTTTTTTTAAAAGATAATTAACCGAAAATAAATAGTAAACAAGCAAAAACAAATGGAGCATTAAAAACAATTGAATCTAATCTATCAAGCACTCCCCCATGGCTCTTAAAGAAGTCGCCAGCATCTTTAACTTCGGCACGTCTCTTTAAGAAAGACTCAAAAATATCTCCTGCCTCTGCAATTAGACTACCCACAAAACCTACTATTATAAACTGCCAGAAATACGCCCCACTAAACGCGTCAACAAAAATAAGAGAAAATACGAAATATGTTATAAGGGCACCTATTATTCCGCCAAGTAGTCCAAACAAAGCTCCAGAAATTGTTTTATTAGGACTGATTGTTGGACACAACTTTTTCCCTTTTATCCACTTGCCAAAAAGCATTGCAAACGTATCTGTTAAACAACAAATCATAAACAACAAAATAAGTCCAAAAAGCCCCATAGGAACACCCTCAGTAGTTGTCGTTAGAGTCTCAAGCCCAAGGACTTGAATATGATTTATTAGATAAACAAAAAATATAAGAAGTGTTGGATAAATCATAGCAGCTAGTGTATTATTAGATTTAAAAATTACAAACTGAGTTGTAGACATATTTGTGACACGTCTAAACTCGTCCTGTTCTATATCCTTTTTTATAAAAACTGTAGAACCAACAAGTATAGATAAGTATAAAAGAACTTCAACTCCAAAAACAGTTAATAATATTGCAACAGCAGATAAATTACAAAGCACGCCTACAAAAGTTGCAATGAATACCAAAAAACACGAGATTTCTGGCACATATTTAAAAGTAGGATTTCCAGCTTTAAGTTGCAATTTATTAAACTCCATAGTAGCAATTAAGCCAAAAAATAATATAATAAAATCAAACACGTGTGGAGAAAAATACTCAACCACAAGACATGCTATCAAAACTAATGTAAGTAATAAACCTATTCTAACTTTCTCTTTCATTTTTCTAGTCCCTTTTACTTCTTTATAGCTCCAAATCTTCTGTCTCTTTTTTGAAACTCGATTATCGCTTCGTCTAACTGTTTTTCTCTAAAATCTGGCCAGTGCACTTTGGGAAAATAAAGCTCTGAATATGCACATTGATACATCATAAAATTACTAAGTCTTTGCTCTCCGCTCGTACGAATAACAAGGTCAGGGTCTGGGATGTTGCTTGTTTGCAAGTAAGACTTAAAAATCTCCTCGTTTACCTCTTTTACTCCATCCTTAATAATTCTATTGATGGCGCCAATTATTTCAGCTCTGCCTCCATAATTTAGTGCAACATTAACTATAAGCCCATCATTGTCTTTTGTGACGCGTTCGCAATCTTCAATCTCCTTTTGCAAATCTTCAGGGAGTCTTTTTCTATCACCTATTACTATAACTCTCATATTAGATTTAAGAAAACTTTCCTTTTTTTCAACAATAAGTTTTCTTGCTATACTAAAAATCTCACCAACTTCCTCTTTTGGCCTATTCCAGTTCTCAGTTGAAAAAGCAAAAAAAGAAACAACTTTTATACCAAGGTCTCTTGCATGTCTTACAATCGCATCCATACTTTCTGCCCCAACCTTGTGACCAAAAGTCCTAAGCCTTCCTCTTTTTTTTGCCCAACGACCATTTCCGTCCATTATAAAGGCAATGTGTTGTGGAAGTCTATCAAAATCAATTTTACTTTCCAAATTCTTATCATTTTTCCTAAATAACATTTGTCCTTATCTACCTTTTTAAACTTCCATAACCTCTTTTTCTTTTGCTTCACAAATACTATCTATTATTCCATTAAATTTATTAACAAGTTTTTGTACATCTTCCTCGCCACTTTCAAGCTCATCTTTACTCATTTTTTTGTCTTTTTCTGCATTTTTCAAAATTTCTAGAATTTCTTTTCTTTCATTTCTTACAGCAATTCTAGTTTCTTCAGCAAGTTTCCTAACTTCTTTTACAATCTCTTTTCTTCTGTCCTCAGTTAATGCAGGAAAAACGAGTCTAATAAGCCTACCATCATCTGTAGGAGTAACTCCCAAATCACTTGCAAGAATGCTCTTATTGATTTCTTTAACCATAGAAATATCCCAAGGAGAAATAACAATCATCCTAGCCTCTGGAACAGAAATATTTGCCATCTGAGTAAGTGGGGTCATAGTCCCATAATAACTTACAAGCACTTTATCAAGCATCTTTGGATTTGCCCTACCAGCCCTTATGATAGAATATTCGTATTTGAGCCTATCAACTCTTTTATCTAGTTTATTTTCAAAGTCTTTTAATATTTCATTATAATTTTCTAACATAAAATACACACCTTATTTTTAGATTACAAAACCTATTCTACAAAAAATTTATAATATTTGCAAATTGTTTTTGCACTTTTATAAAAAATATAGAAAATTTAATTTTATATATCTCATTTTTCTTTTATTCTAAATTGTCTTTATTATGATTTTACACTTATTTACAAAAATTGTAATGCAAAATAAGTAAATTTCTACAAATACTATCTATGAAAAAGGAGGAAAAAAATGAAAAGTGATATTATATTTGGGGTTTTACTTGGCACAGTTGTTGGTGCAACAGTAGCAACTTTTTATAAACCAGCACAAAACATGGTAAAAAAAGGTACCGAAATGGTAAAAAACGAGGCATCAAATGTTTTAAAAAAAGTAAAAAACGATGATTAACTTATAATTCCTATAAAAAATTAAGATTATACCAAGCACTTAAGATAATATATGTTGTAATTAAAAACATAAAAAAGGATACGATGATATTACTTTTCACCGTATCTTTTTTGACGCAACACTTAGCAAGTTTATCAAAAACATTAATTAAATAAACTAACTTTTACCATGTTTACTTAAAATTAAGTTTGCATAGTAGAACACATTTGTTTTTTAATACCTAAATAATCTAGCAAGCTCACTTCAAGTTTTAAATCACAAATTAGCACAAACTATTTATCCTCGATAATCAACTATTTTTTAAAATCTCAAGAATTTGTTTTGTAAGCTTATCAACTGAAAAACCAAAATAATCTAGCACTTCTTCCCCTTTTCCACTTAAGCCAAAAGAGTTAAGTTTAATAACGCAGTCTTCGTTTGATGCATACTTATACCAAATATTATCACCACTACATTCGACACATATAATTTTTTTAGTCTTATCAATTACTTTTTGCTTATACTCTTTATCTTGTATCTCAAAAAGCTCTACACAAGGCATACTAATAACGTCAACAATTACCCCTTGTTTTTCTAAATTTTGTGCCACTTGATAGCAACTTACAACATCGCTACCAGTAGATACTAAACTTACCACACTATTTTCTTTACTAACAATTTTATAGCCACCATGAAGGGCCTTTTCAAAACTATTATTAATGTCTAAAATTTCTTGCCTAGGTAAAACAATACACATAGGTAAATTATTATTACAAAACATGTTAAAGCCGGCAAGCAGCTCGTTTTTTCCACAAGGTCTAAAGACACTAATCCCTGGCATTGCGCGTAAAGTTGCTATTTGTTCGACGGACTGGTGAGTCGGACCGTCCTCTCCGGTCGCTATAGAATCATGAGTAAAAATGTATAATACAGGATTTTTCATGAGTGCAGAAAGACGAATAGCTGGTGTAAGATAATTAGCAAAACTAAAGAATGTTGAGCAAAAGCTTCTAAGTCCACCATGTAAAGATATTCCATTAGAAATTGCCCCCATTGCATGTTCACGAACGCCGTAGGCAATGTTTTTACCATCTCTATTTTCTCTACTAAAGTACTTTGTGTTGTCAAAATAGACTTTTGTTGAAGGTGCAACATCAGCACATCCGCCTATTAAAGACTTGCTTTGTAGCAAATTCAACGTCTCATGCACAGCAGCTCTCATATCTATTTTTGAATCACTTGAATCCTTTACATACTTTGAAAAATCAAAATCAAAACTAGTTTTAAATAATTCCTTATACTCACTAGGAAACTCTTTTTTGTAGGCACTAAGCAGTTTTTTCTGCCTTTCATATTCTTCCATCTTAAGACTAAGAATATCATCAACATAGTCTCGAAGCTTACTATCAATTTGAAAATCTGGCACAAAATAGTTAAGTTTTGCACGTAAATTGTCTATTTGTTCTCTTGTAAGCGGTTTTCCATGTACAGTATTTGTTCCTTCTAAGTCGCTCCCAAAACCAATTTTGGTCTTCGTAATAATAACAGTTGGCTTATCTACACTTTTCTTTGCAAGGTTTATTGCATCACAAATCTCTTTACTACAATTTCCATCTTTAACTTCAATTACATTCCAATTTCTACTTAAAAATTTTTCCTTTACATTTGATTTGTTTGAAATTGAAGTGTCACCTTCAATTGTTATATCATTTTTATCATAGAGTAAAATTAGTTTATTAAGCCCTAAATTGCCAGCTATCTCAATAGCCTCTTCAGCCACTCCCTCCATTAAGCACCCATCACCGCAAAAACAATAGGTATAGTGATTTACAATATCAAAACCTTTTTTATTGTACTTATTTGCAAGAAACATCTCTGCAATAGCTAAACCTACAGCCATAGCAATACCTTGCCCAAGAGGTCCAGTAGACGCATCAATCCCAGGTAAAACACCTACTTCAGGATGTCCTGAAGTCTTACTTCCTAGTTGTCTAAAGCTTTTAAGATCATCTAGACTTACATCAAAATTAAACAAGTGTAAACAAGCATAAATAAGGGCACTAGCATGCCCCGCAGAAAAGACTATTCTATCTCTATTTATATACTTGTCGTCTTTTGGATTAAAAAAGGCATTTTTATATATTGAATATATAATTTTTGCCCCACCAAGAGCAACTCCCGGATGTCCAGATTTTGCCCTTTCAATTTCTAAAACTGATGTTACCCTTAGGTAACTTGTCGCAATATCATCCATTATTTATTCCTTTTCATTAATTTTACATAATATTTCTTTATTGCCTTTTTTATGCATTTATATGCCTTATCTTCCTTACGCAAATTAACGAAAACATCAACATCACTTACCTGTCTACAAACAGCTATTCTATTTGCTAGATTCAAAGTTTCAACTCTTTTCTCGGCCTCTGACATTGACACATTTTTCTCATAAACCTTTCCAACAAGTTTGTCCTTTATGTCCATAAAAACAACTACACCGTGAGTTTTTAATTTTTCATAGTTTTCACTATTTACAAAAATATGCAAAGGAAGATAAATAATCGAATTCTCATAATTAGAAATCTCGTCCATAATATTTGACTTAAGTCCGTCAAGATACTCTTTTCCGCAGGTATTTTCAATATCTTCCTCGGAATTTGTAAGATAATATTCTATCAAATCTTCAACATCTGCATAATATAATTCAAGGCTAATCGCAAGCCTTTTAGCTACCATTTTAGTAATATTTTCATCCCAACCAATTAGAATAATATTTGTTTTCAACTTAACTTCTCTCCCATGCTAGATTGTTTGATTATAACACACAAAAAAATATTTGTAAAACTCTTAAAAACCCTTTTTATTTATTTGTTATCATATAATTAAAAATGTACTGCTGAGCATATCCTGCCAAATCCCCAAAAATTGAAATAAAGTACTCAGATATTTGGTTCTCGTTTCTTTTTTCTTTACTAAATAAAGTACCATATGCTTTTTTAATCCAAGTATCAACCGGAAAAACATCTGTCCTATTAAAGCCAAAAAACAAAATACAGTCCGCCACCTTAGGACCAATACCATATAAACTAAGAAGTTTCTTCCTAAGATTTATAGTATCAAGTTTACGTAAATAGTCAATGCTATATTCCTTGTCCTTTAGTTTTTTTACAATTTCGACAAGATACTTACTTCTATACCCCGCACCAATTTTTACAAAATCTTCTTCAGTTGCTTTAGATAATTCGTCTAGAGTAGGAAAAGAATATAACCCACAATCAAGCTTATGCCCAAATTTTTGAGAAATTTTTCTTAAGATATTGTGAATTCTTTTTATATTATTATTTTGTGATACTACAAAGCTAATAATAATTTGATATTCATCTTGCCTTAAAATCCTTATTCCCTTACCATTTATAAAAAATTTGTCAAAACCACTATAAATTTTTGTAAGACTATTTTTTATCTCATTATAGTCTGTACTTAAATCAAAATAGTTGTAAAAATAATCTATATTTTTTGACCTAATTACTGTTTCTTTTTCTTTTAAAGTAATCTCGGCATATTTATCAAGACTAATCACAAAATACTCACTACCAACAAGTTCATAGCTAAAAACTTGTCCACATTCAAGTAGTTCTTTTATATTAAACTCCGAAGAGTTTTCTATTATTATTTTATCTTTTGTTTTTAAAATCTTCATATTTAGTATGTTACCACAATTATTGACTACATTCAATAACTTATTTAGTAAAATTTAATTTTTTGCCATCTTTAAATTTTTTTAATACTGAAGATGAAAAATTTACTATTTTACTCTTTTTCATTTTATATTCAATTAAAGCGTAGTGTTTTACCTTTTCAAGTAGCCTAGTAAAATTGTAGTTTTTACTCTTCCATAAATAACTTGCAAAAGAACCCGGAATAGTATTAACTTCATTTACATATACCTTTTCTTCCCTGTCATCCACTAAAAAGTCTATTCTAACGCATCCTTTAAGTGAAAAAAGTTTGTAAACTTTCAATGCATAGTTTTTTATACGTTCTTCTATTTTCTTGCTAATTATAGCTGGAATTACCCTATCTTCTTTAACTCCATTTTTATCATTCTCTAGATATTTATTTTCAAAAGTCAAAAATTTTTCTTTTGATTTTACTTCCTCAATATCGGACACCTCATAGTCGCAGTTATTTCCAACAACTGCAATATTAAACTCTCTTAAATTTTTCACCACCTCTTCAACTATTACTTTGTCGTCAAAAAGAAAAGCAAAGTCAATGCCATTTAAAGCCTTTTGAAGTGAGTCACAATAGGTCACTCCAATACTACTACCAAGACTATTCGGTTTGACTATTAGAGGAAAAGATAACTTATTTATCTTTTTCTTTATATCATCCGTATTTTCTTTATCTAGACAAGTTAGTACAACATATTTTGCGTAGTCAATTCCATTTGATTTAAGTAAAAGTTTTGTCACTTCTTTATCAAGGCTTATGCTACTACCTAAAATACAAGGACTAGAATAAGGAATATTACATAAGTCAAGATATCCTTGCACACCTCCGCCCTCTCCTTCACCTCCGTGAAAAGCAAGGTAAGCAAAATCAACCTTACAAATTTCTTTTAACTTACTTCTCTTCTTTTCATATAGCTTTCCGTCAAAAAGAAGAACTACTTCTTTTAATTTATGAGTAAAGTTAAACTCACTATATGTTTTTATATCAAATAGTTTTGCCCCCGAATAAAAATTGTTAGACTTTGAAAAATACATAGGTATTATATTGTACTTTGAATCATCAAGCCCATGAAGAACTTGCACTCCTGTAATTATTGAAATATCATGCTCCACACTCTTCCCACCAAAAATAACAACAACGTTTTCTTTTTTATTCATATATAATCCTTTTATCTAACCTTATATATGGATTTGGTAAAAAAAATGTGAATAATCACTACGTTAAAACTTGTCCTTTCCCATATTTATAAAATACACGATGATTACTTTGTTTAATTACAGCCGCTAAAGTTTTACCATAAAGACGTTTGTTTTTGGTAGAAAATTAAATGAAAAAAAACTTTTAATAAAACTTTTAATGCCCTTTTAATAAAAATTGCTTTTAATACTCTTTAGTACTAAAAGCAAATTAGACTAGTTTTAAACTTTTATTAATGTAATTCTACACATAATTATCTGGCAAATCGTTTTCAAATAAGATTGAATCACCATCACGAATAAAGTCTTTTATAAGGATTTTTGCACTATCAAGGCTATCTGTTTGATAAAGTTGCTCTTCATTAAATTTTTGTGCGTCTAATCCTTTTTTTATTGATTCAAAATTCAATTTGTTTACTATAACTACAATATCTGCCACTTTTGCAATTCTTTTTCCAAAATTTTCATTTTCTTCATTTTCTTTCTTTCCAAGCTCTACAATACCTGGAGTAATAACTATTTTTCTACCAGGCATTTTGCTAAGAACATTTAGTGCAACTATAGTCCCATTTACACTAGCATTATATGCATCATCTAAAATTAAATTTTTGTCAGTTTTTATAAGTTCAAGCCTATGAGGAATAGGTTTTAAGTTTCTAATACCTTCTATAATTTCTTCATCACTTAATCCTAAAATTTTTGCCATTTGAACACACATGACAATATTTTCTACGTTGTGTTCCCCTATTAAAATCGTTTTCACTTTTTCATACGTCTTATCTTTTATTATGAGGTCAAAAATAGTCCCTGTCTCATCATAAAAAATATTTTTTGCACTTATACTAGCACCCTTTCCTACTATTTCTTTGGCTACAAAATCGCACTTGTCATATAACTTTTTTGCCCCACTATCATATCCGTTAAAAATAGCAATACCATCACTCGGCAAACTTTCTATAAGTTCAAATTTTGTTTTAAAAATATTTTCCTCTGTTTTAAAGCTTTCAAGATGCTGAGAACCAACTCCAGTTAGTATTCCATACTTAGGTTTAATGAGGTCACAAAGTTCTTTTATGTCCCCAACGTTTCTAGCCCCCATTTCAGCAATTAAGATTTCATCGTCAATATTTAAGTAATTATTCACGACTTTACTAAGACCTGGAAGAGTATTAAAACTATGTGGACTCATACATACTTTGTACTTTACGGACAAAATTGAATTTAAAATATATTTTGTACTTGTTTTTCCAAAGCTTCCTGTTATACCAATTTTTATTAAATTTTCACATTTCTTAAGTTTCTTTTTTGCGTTGTGAATATGCACAGATAATACTATTTTTTCTAGTGGAAGTAAAATTATATGAACAAGAGGAACTAGTAATGGCACAAAAAGAGGAACAAGACATATTGCTCCGAATTTTAAAAAGTTTAAATATTCAGTAGAAAGAGCTGTTATGATAAAAGAAAAAAGTGACACAAAAATAAACATCGCAACATTAAGCCTAGTCATCCTTGTCGTGTACTTGAGCGGTATTTTTTTAGGAGCATGATACAAGTTTACAATAAAAACTATTGTGAAATAAAAATAGAAAATAAGACCTATATATGAATACAATTCCTGAGTGTGATACACGTCAAAAAGTGCATTTGTGACAAGTACACAAAAAATGCTTAAAAGACTTAAAAGCACCATACGTGTCACGTAATTTCCTTTAGTATCTCTTAGCCACTTGAAATAACCTTTTATTTTGTACCCTGAAAGTTGTATCATTTGGAAAAACTTATATGAAGCAAAACACATTAATACACCATTAATAAGGGACAAAACAATAGCAATGTATAAATTTATATTTTGAAAAGAAAAAAATGACATCAACTCTTCCTTTTAACTGAAAAAACTCTCTAAAACCCTAAAAAACAGACTAGGATTTTCTAAGTAAGCAAAATGTGAGCCTGATGCTACACATATAACCCCACAATCTTTTATATGCTTTTTAAAGATTTTTGTAAAGTAAAATGGAGTTGCTTTATCTCTTTTCCCCCAAAAAAGTAATACTGGACACACAATTTCTTTTAATAAATATTTTTGGTCATAGTTTACAATATTATTAAAGGTCTTTTTCATTTCAGGAGTTAAGTTTTTGTAGTCCTCACTTCCCATTGTTTCCAAAGACTTAGAGTTTTTAAGCTTTAATTTGCATAGCACTTTAAAAAACTTATATTTAGCAATTTTTAGTCTTGTCTTAAAACCTCTCTTTTTTAGTCCCGCACAACCTGTAAGAAGCATTTTTAGTACTAAATTT
Source organism: uncultured Christensenella sp. (assembly GCA_949282135.1). Lineage (GTDB taxonomy): Bacteria > Bacillota > Clostridia > Christensenellales > UBA1242 > UBA7862. The sequence goes on along the minus strand of CASDOR010000014.1, from coordinate 73,697 downwards.
TTATTTTTACTTGCTAGTTCCAACGCAACCCTGCCCCCAAATGAATGGGCAACAATATAAACTTTATCTACTTTAACTAGACATAGAAGTCTTTCAACCATATCTGCATACTTCTTTACAGTCCAATCTACACTAGGTTTTCCTGAAAGCCCAAAGGGAGGAAAATCAAGAAAAATCAAATTATATTTATCTAATAACTTTTTTCTAAATAATTCAAAACTTTTTGTATTCCCTCCCCAGCCATGCAAAAAAAGTATAGGCGGAGAGTTTGCCTTATCATTTTTATAGTACTCGTAATAAATTTCTACATCTTCATACAAAAATATCATAGATAACAAAACATCACTAATGCGTCATTATCTTTATAGTATTTTTTTCGTATATTTGTGACTACAAAATTATTTTTGTTATAAAAACTAATAGCACTAGTATTTAAGACATCAACTTCGAGCGAAATAGATTTTTTGGACATTTTTCTTGCGACCTCTTTTGCCTTTTTTAGTAATCTCGTACCTATTCCCCTATTTTGATATTCCTTTATAAGTGCAATACCTATAATACTTAAGTCGTCATCGTATTCATAAAGTCCTAAGTATCCAATAATTTTATCATTGTCTTTTGCCACAAAATATATTCTATTATTTTGCTGTAATTCGTCTAAAAAGCTTTCTTTTGTCATTTGGTCAAATGCTAAAAATTCACTAGCATGAATATTATACATTTCTTCAAATTCGCAAATAGTATTTGGCCTTTCTATTCTAACCATTATTTTCTTTTTTTAGTAACTCCTCTTCCGCTTGACTAAGTGCCATATAAATTGGCTCTAAGGCTACAAAGTCTATGTATTCTTTGTTTTTCTTCTTATTCTTAACAAAAGATATATAATCATTATCATCTAAAGTAATCTCACTAAAATTACTACTTTCAAAATTTAACTTGCCTAAAGAAAATACTTTGATGTCTTGACTATTTAAGATTTCCTCATTTGTAAGGACTTTGTAATTAATTTGACCCTTAATATATTCACCTACGTAGCATTTACTAGAAGTGCATTTTATGACTACTAAAAAATCCCCTTTGTAAGCTTTTGAAACTTTATCTATTAAAAGGTCAAGCATATTGATTGAAATTATTTTTTTTGTATTATAAGCTAAACAAAAAGCCTTTACCATAGTAACCCCAAGTCTCACCCCTGTAAAAGAGCCTGGACCAGCGACCACGCAAAAGGTGTCAATATCTTTCAATTCTATTTTATTTTTAGATAGTAGCCTCTCCACTTCTGGCAATAAATGTTCCTGAAATTTTACGTGAGACTCTCCCTTAAAGCTTTCACAAATACTTTGACTACTTAAAATTAATCTTAGCGACTCTGTACTTGTGTCTATTATTAAGTCTATTTTATCCATACTAAATTTCCTCTAAAATTATATTTCTTGACTTTTTTCCAAGTTTGGCGATTGTAATTTTTTTATAATGTGGTGGTAAATATCTTGGCACATTTTCCGCCCATTCAATAAACTTTATTGAATTTTTATCGTCTATTATTTCAGAGAGTCCAATATTTTCTGCTTCAAACTCATTTTCCACTCTATACATGTCAAAATGATAAAAATGACCTAAATTTGACTTATATTCATTAAGAATAGTAAAAGTAGGACTTGTAATTTTGTCTTTTACATCTAGACTTTGTAAAATATCTCTTACGAGCACAGTCTTTCCTGCCCCAAGGTCACCCTTTAAAACAACTATGTCTCCCGGCTTTAAATCTTTTGCTATGCTTTTTGCAATTTTGTTTGTAGACTTCAAAGAAGTACTTATAAATGAGTTTGTCACGCGTTCAAAAGAAACATCGTTTGAAAAAACATAAAAATATTTTTCACACTTCTTAAAAATTAAAGGGAGTATCATAAAAATTATTAGACCAGCAAAAAAGAATTCTAGAAAGCACAAAATCATAAACTTTGGAACAAACATTTCAAATACTAGGAAATAAATACCCAAAATGATGAGTATCATAAACACTTTAAACGAAGAAAATATAAGATTATTTTTTACCTCATATCTAATAAACTTTTGCTCTAGGAATGAAAAAAGCAAAAATGAAGCAATAAAACCAGAATACTCAAATATTCTTATATGTCCTGTAGTCAAAGTCCACTCATTAATATAAACAAAAATTAAAACTAGAGGAACAATCAACCCAAAAAGATACCATTTATAATCTTGTTCTTTAACTCGAGCAAACTTAAAGATTACCATAAATATGATAATTCCTAGCATTAGTCCTAGTATCATATCTAAAAGATAGTTTTCTGCAAAATAAATTTTTGAAAACGAAAGGAATGCAAAAAATAAAATAGAAAGTGAAAGTATTCCCCATTTAAGTTTCTTTGTATTTTTGGACTTATGCATAAAATAGACACAAAAACCAGCACTATTCATTGCACTTACACTTGGAAGTGAACCAAAACTTAAATATGTCCTCTCAGCAAAAATTGAACTATCAACTAAATATGGTCTTGGTCTAGCAAATATATTCTTAAGAATTAGTCCTCCAAAAACAAAGTTTACACTAAGTCCTAGTCCAAGTTTAAATGCTTGAATTTTGTTAACCAGCAAAAAAACAATTGCTAATATTATTGTTAGCATGGTTAAACCGCCTAGAAAACTAAATATTTCAGATATAATGGTTAAAAATGGACTAGAGATGTCCTGAAAAGCTTTTACTAGGTTCATTTATCTTTGTCCTTTAACATTTTTGATTTTGAACTAGCCTTTTTTACCTCTTTCTCTTCTTTTTTCCTCATTTCATTCAATATTCTCTTTAAGGTAAAGACATTTCCGCCTTCATTAAGCATCTTTTGAAGTGAATATCTTTCTCTAGCATCCTTAGTAAAAATATGCAAAAAAACATCATCAAAATCAAAGACTACCCACTCACTTTGCTCGTACCCTTCTCTAAAATAGTCCTTCAATAAATCATTTTCTTTTGCTTTTTCCTCAACATAGTCTGCAACACCCCTGACATGTGCAATACTATCTGCCGAGGCAATAATATAATAGTTTACAGCGTTTTTCATCTTAGTTGTATCACACACGACAATGTCTTGTGCTTTTTTTTCGTCAAGAAATAAACAAATATTTACGACCTTTTCAGTTACTTTCATAGCTAATTCCTTAATAATTTTTAAAAATAAATATAATTAGTTTTACGCTTTTTATTCAAATTACAAAATAGTGTTTAATAAAAGTTTTTGCTTAGGCAAACCTAATATCTTCTTCCCTCACAATATCGTACTTTTGTATGAAATTATGTTATAACAATTTATAAAAAAAAACAACTAAAAATAAACAATCAAAAAGTTTAAATGTAAAATTTTTTGTTAATAATTAAAAACATGAGAAATTTTATAAAAAACTTAAAATTTTCAAGCGTAATTGATTTTTTATTTTTTAACTTAACTTTGTTTCTAATTTTTTTTGCGTGGACAAGATTCATATTTAAAAATGTTCTTATAGCACTAATTATAACCTTTGCTCTTATTATTGCAATTAACCTAATAAAAAATATAAGAATGCACATAAAGTCCTCAAAAAATACTACTCTTAAAATAAAATCAAGTGAGATGGAAAATTGTCTTTTGTTACTCATTGCTCAGAGTAATCAAGAAAAAATTGATTTATTTTCTTCTTTTTATGAAAAAAATGATATTGAATTCGTATTAGATAACATTATAGTATTTAAAGACAATAGTGGACTTGCTATCAATTTTTCACATAAAAACGAAAGTCAAGAAAACTTTTTAAGAATAGTATATAAAGCTAGACAAAATAACATAAAAAAACTCAGCATATTATGTTACAGCATGAATAAACAAGATAAAATTTTTTTTGAAAATCTAACAGATATTGAAGTAAAAATACTTGAAAAAGAAGAAGTATACACAAAATTTTTAATAAAACTACCAAAAAAAGAAAACTATTTTAATATAAAATCAACTGGCAAAATTAAATTTAAGCAATTTATTAGTTTAAGTATTGATAGACGAAAAGCAAAAGGTTATTTTTTGTCAGGACTTTTAATATTCTTTTGCAGTCTAATTGTTAAATACAACATTTATTATGTTATTATGAGTTCAATATTATTTTTGCTTGCTCTTCTAAGTTTTCGAAAAAACGAGACGCTTACTATTCAAAAATGACTCAAATAAACTATAGTAAGTTGCAAGAAATCTAAACAAATTTAAGTCAAACTTAGAAGCCTTCAACCACTGTTTTCTTCAACAACTAATTTTCCATTTATAATTTATAACAAACTAAGTTCCCTACTACTCTTCATTTTACAAAAAGATTTTTTCAATTTTTTTTATTAAAAACCACTACTTTGTGGGGTACACCCCAGTTAGTAGTGGCTCTGACAATTTAAAGAAGTTATAAAACATGTGTCTTTTTATCTTTATTAAATCTATAAATAATTACTTTTCTACCTATTACTAAAACGGTTTGTGTATTTAGTATTTTTTCTAATTTACTAGCAACTTCGCGTGGTGATTCACTACAATTTAGAAGAAGTGAAATCTTTACTACTTCGCGTGCCCGGACTGCATCATCTATACTTTTTATACACGCATCACTTAACCCCTCTTTACCTATATGGCAAACTGAATCCTCATTTGCCATTATACTTTTTAATTTTGCCCTATCTTTTGATGTTAACATATATTTGCTCCTATTCTATATATTCAAAGTCGACTTTACCAATTCTTATAGTATCGCCGTCTTTGACCCCTTTTTCTTTTAACATATCAACTATGCCATCATTTTTAAGTCTTTTCCAAAAATATGATAGTGATTCATAGTCATTTACAACAATTCCTCTTGAAATACTTTCAATAAGTCCCCCACTGACTTCATATGTATTATTAGAAAGTTTTTTAATCTCAACTCCAGTTTTGTCCTTTTTATCAAGTCCATATTCCTCAACCGCTACCGGAGTAAGATTAGGTAATTTTTCAAGCTCCTGCCAAATTGTCCTTATGAGTTCCTCAATATTTTCACGGATAACTGCCGAGACACACACGACTTTTGTATCTTTATTTAGTCTGTACTTAAATTCATCAATAACCCCATAATCTCTAATTCTATCTATCTTATTTAAAACCACAATTTGAGGTCTGCTTGCTAATTTCTCATTAAACTTTTTAAGTTCTTCGTTGATAGTTAGATAATCTAGATAAGGCTCTCTTCCATCCTCGCTTGAAATATCAATGACGTGCACTAATAGTCTAGTCCTTTCAATATGTTTTAAAAATTCGTGTCCTAAGCCTTGTCCTTCACTCGCCCCTTCAATAAGACCTGGAATGTCAGCAACTACAAAGCTATGTTCGTAGTACTTAACAACTCCAAGATTAGGTGAAAGTGTAGTAAAGTGATAGTTTGCTATCTTAGGCTTGGCATTAGAAACAACTGAGAGTAATGTACTTTTCCCCACATTTGGATAGCCAATTAGACCAACATCTGCAATGGTCTTTAGTTCTAGCCTTACCGCATATTCCTTTGTCGTCTCACCTGTTTGCGAAAAGTGAGGTGCTTGACGAGTTGGCGACTTAAAAAAAGCATTTCCTTTACCGCCATCCCCACCAGCGAGAATTAGATAATCTTTATCAAGATAGAACATGTCCGCAATAACCTTACCTGTCTCGTCATCACGAATAATTGTACCTTGAGGAACTTTAATTACTAAATCCTCTCCGCTTTTACCATTTTTGTTGTTGCTACTACCACTACTTCCATTTTGTGCCCTAAAATGTGCGTGGTATCTAAATCCAACAAGGTTATTTAAATCTCTTGTTGCCCGGAAAATAATATTTCCACCTTTACCGCCATTTCCACCATCCGGACCCCCATTTGGAAGACCTTTTGCACGTCTAAAAGAAATAGCCCCTTTGCCACCATTCCCTGCTTTTATATAAATTTTAACATTATCAACAAACATCTTTCTTCCCTCGTTATGAAATATTATAAAATTAAATTTTGCAAATTCAAAACAAATTATTTATTTTTTGCTAAATATTTGCATATACTTTTAAATTCACAATCTTGACAATGTGGATTTCTAGACTTACACACATATCTTCCAAACAAAACAAGTAAATGATGAAAATCTCCCCACTTGTCCTTTTCAACTTTCTTTTGAAGTTTAATCTCACACTCATAAGGCGTCTTAGCTTGAACTATCCCAAGCCTATTTGACACTCTAAATACGTGGGTGTCTACCGCAATAGCTGGCTCTTTAAACCCAACAAACATTACCACATTTGCAGTCTTTCTACCAACTCCACTTAAAGACAAAAGGTCATCATAACTACTTGGCACCTCGCCATTAAAACGAGACTCGAGGTCTTGTGCCATAGAAATTAAATTTTTTGCCTTATTTTTATAAAAACCACAAGAATATATATCTTTTTCAAGTTCTTTAATATCGGCATTTGCAAGAGTTTTTACATCAGGATACTTCTTAAATAAATCTTTTGTTATTTCGTTTACTCGCTTATCAGTGCATCTCGCAGACAGAATGACTGCAACAATAAGTTCATAGTTGTTTTTATGGACTAACTCACATTCTGCCTGCCCAAACCGATGCAAAAGTAAATCATAAATCTCATTTGTACTTAATTTCATTTCTTCTATCGCCTTTTAGTTATTATAATAAAGATTGCAAAAATCAGCAAGAATAAATATTAAATTTTAATATATTCGTCGTTATTAATTAAAAAAATGCCGGCAAAAGTGTAAAACTGACGTCTACTCAATATAGTTTTTGCAAGATTTAGGTCTATATTTTTTATTTTTACAGAAATTCCGCATGAAACAGATATTCTTCTTGGAGTTGCAACTGTATCGGACACTACTCCATAAGAACTTAGCAAACTTTGAAATTTCATACTTTCTGATTTTGCACGAAATACAATAAGATAATATGACATAATCTATCCTTTTTGTAGGAAAAATACCCCTACGTAACACTATATTGTTTTTTTTGTGTTTATGCTAAAAATTAAACAAAAGATAAAGATACTTCATACTAATATATTATGAAACTAGTATATTTTGATAATGCTGCAACAAGCCACTATAAACCTTTAGTAGTTAAGTATGCTTTTTATAAAGCACTTAAAATAAGTGCAAATCCTGGACGGAGTGGGCACAAATTAAGTCTAAAAAACTTAGAACTTGTTTATAAAACTAGACTAAAAATTGCAAAACATTTTAATTTACCAAATGAAAATAATGTAATTTTTACAAAGAACTGTACGGAAGCATTAAATTTAGCCATTCATGGCTTATGTATGCAAAAGCATGGAAATGTCATTGTGTCGGTCTTTGAACACAACTCAGTTTTGCGACCTCTAAACTATCTTGAAAAAAATGAAAAAATTAGTCTTACAAAAGTTAAGCCTCAAAACAGAATGTTTATCACAAGAAAAGACATAGAAAAAGTAATTAAACCAGATACATTTCTTGTTTGCGTAAATAGTTTGTCAAACGTAACAGGAAATAAAAACGAAATTGAAGAAATAGGTAAACTATGTTTTGAAAAAGGAATATTATTCTTAGTTGATAACGCACAAGGTGTTGGTCACATAAAAATAGATATGACAAAATATCATATAAACTTTTTAACTTTTTCTGGTCATAAAGGTTTTTTAACTCCTCAAGGAATAGGGGCTTTATGTATAAACTCTAGTGTAGTTTTGTCTCCCATATTACAAGGAGGAACTGGTAGCGATTCTGAAAGCTTAGAGCAACCAAAATATCCCCCAGAGTCACTAGAAAGTGGAACTCTTGCTACCCCACTCATTTATTCTTTATTTGCCGGAATAAAATACACTGAGAAAAATTTTAAAAAACACAATAAAAAAATAGCTGAACTTACAAAATATTTAATGACAAGATTAAAAGAAATAAAAGATATTACCATTTATTCGTCAATGGTAATATCAGGTGTTGTAAGTTTTACAATTAAAGGCTATGATTCTGAAGAAATTTCAAGTTTTTTAGATACAAAATATAATATTGCAACTCGCGGAGGACTTCACTGTGCAGGGCTTACACACGAATTCTTTGGTACACTAAAAAGTGGTATGGTAAGAGTAAGTTTATGCTACAAAAATACAAAAAAAGAAGTCGACTTACTCATTAGAGCACTTAATGACTTTATGCTAAATAACAGCTGAATTTAGGATGAAATTTTTGCATTTTTATGCCAAAAGCAATATAGGAAATCTTAAAGCTATTTCTAACTTATACTAATTTACACTAATATTTAATTAAAAAATGGATTTAATCTATTCCTGAATTAAATCCATTTTTTTAACAATATAATCAACATTTATTTTCTTGGAAATTTAATATTTGCCTGTGCTGCTGCAAGTCTTGCAATAGGAACTCTATAAGGAGAACAAGATACATAGTCAAGACCTGTCTTATGGCAAAATTCAATACTTGAAGGATCTCCGCCATGCTCACCACAAATACCCATATGAATATCTTTTCTTGTTTCATGACCAAGTTTGACAGCCATTTGAATAAGTTTGCCAACACCCTTTTGATCAAGTCTTGCAAATGGGTCAGACTCATAAATTTTCTTTTCATAGTAAGCACCAAGGAACTTACCAGCATCATCTCTACTAAATCCAAATGTCATTTGAGTAAGGTCATTTGTACCGAATGAGAAGAATTCTGCTTCACTTGCAATTTCGTCTGCTAGTACTGCTGCCCTTGGAATTTCAATCATAGTACCTACTTTGTAGTTTAGTTTTACTCCTGCTTTCTTAATTTCTTCGTCTGCAGTATCACAAACTACCTTTTTAACATATGCAAGTTCTTTTACTTCACCAACAAGTGGAATCATTATTTCAGGAACAATATTCCAATCGCTATGTTTTTTATTAACATTGATAGCTGCTCTAATAACAGCCTTTGTCTGCATAACAGCAATTTCAGGGAAAGTAACAGCAAGTCTGCAACCACGATGTCCCATCATTGGGTTAAATTCATGAAGTTCAGCAATAATTTGTTTTACCTCACCGACAGTCTTGTTTTGGCTCTTTGCAAGTTTTTCAATATCACTTTCAAGAGTAGGAACAAATTCATGCAATGGTGGATCAAGGAATCTAATTGTAACTGGAAGCCCTTCAAGTGCCTCGTATAATTTCTCAAAATCGCCTTGTTGCATTGGTTCAAGCTTACTGAGTGCCTTTTCACGTTGCTCAACTGTATCAGAACAAATCATTTCTCTAATAGCAGAAATTCTCTCTGGTTCAAAGAACATATGTTCAGTTCTACATAGACCTATACCCTCTGCACCAAAAGCCTTTGCTTGTTTTGCATCTGTTGGAGTGTCAGCATTTGTCCTTACACTAAGTGCTTTATATTTGTTGCTTAGACTCATGATTCTACCAAAGTCCCCATCACTAGTGTTTGCAGGAACAGTTTTTATCTCTTCACCATAAATTTTACCAGTAGAACCATCAAGAGAAATAATATCTCCCTCACGGTATGTTTTGCCTGCTAGTGTGAAGCACTTATTCTTCTCATCCATCTTAATGTCTCCACAACCAGAAACACAGCAACTACCCATACCACGAGCAACAACAGCCGCGTGAGAAGTCATACCACCACGAACAGTCAAAATACCTTGTGCATAGTGCATTCCTTCAATGTCTTCTGGAGAAGTCTCAAGTCTAACAAGAACAACCTTCTCGCCATTTTTACCTTTTTCAATAGCATCATCTGCTGTAAACACAATAGCACCACACGCTGCCCCTGGAGAAGCCGCAAGTCCTTGCCCTATTGGAGTAGCACTCTTTAATGCTTTTGCGTCAAATTGAGGGTGCAAAAGAGAATCAAGACTCTTTGGATCAATTTGCATTAAAGCTTCCTTTTCAGTAATCATCCCCTCATCAATTAAATCACAAGCTATTTTTATTGCCGCACGTGCTGTTCTCTTACCATTTCTTGTTTGAAGCATATAAAGTTTTCTATCTTCAATAGTAAACTCCATATCTTGCATATCTTTGTAATGATTTTCAAGGGTCTTACAAATATCATTAAATTGTGCATAAACTTCAGGCATAACCTCTTGCATTTTAGCAATAGGCATAGGAGTTCTAACACCTGCAACAACGTCCTCACCTTGTGCATTCATTAAGAATTCGCCCATAAGCTTCTTTTCCCCTGTTGCTGGGTCACGAGTAAATGCAACACCTGTACCTGACGTGTCTCCCATATTACCAAAGACCATCATTTGTACATTAACTGCTGTACCCCAACTATAAGGAATATCATTTTGCATTCTGTAGTAGTTTGCTCTTGGATTGTCCCAACTACGGAAAACAGCCATTATAGCACCCATAAGTTGTTCTTTAGGATCAGTTGGGAATTCTTTACCTATTTTTGCCTTATATTCCTCTTTAAACTCTCTTGCAAGCTCTTTTAAATCATCTGCAGAAAGTTCAACGTCAAGAGTAACCCCCTTTTTCTCTTTCATTTTGTCGATAAGTTCTTCAAAATATTTCTTACCAACTTCCATAACAACATCGCTATACATTTGAATAAATCTACGATAGCAGTCCCAAGCCCATCTAGGATTATTTGATTTTTTTGCAATTACGTCAACAACTTCCTCATTAAGTCCTAGGTTTAAGATGGTATCCATCATACCAGGCATAGAAGCCCTAGCACCACTTCTAACTGACACTAAAAGAGGATTTTCCTTATCACCGAATTTCTTTCCGGTAATTTTCTCCATCTTGCCTATGTATTCCATAATCTGAGACTCTATCTCGCTATTAATTTTCTTCCCGTCTTCATAGTACTGAGTACAAGCCTCTGTTGAAATTGTAAAACCTTGTGGAACAGGAAGACCAAGATTTGTCATTTCTGCCAAATTTGCACCTTTTCCGCCCAAGATTTCTCTCATTTTGGCATTGCCTTCGCTAAACAAATAAACATATTTTTTTGCCATTTACTTTTCTCCTAATAAAAAATTTTCACAATGAAGATTGTATAACATTGTGAAAATAAAATCAAGAAAATTAAAGCACTTTTAGCTCTTTTTATTTAATTTTTTTCTTATCAAGCGAATTTATTTTTATATCGCATCTATAAGACAAATTTTTATGCAAAATGTCAAGTAAAATACTTATTTCCTTATCTGAAAAATCATATCCACTTAAACTATCAAAATCATTACTTATTAGAGTCTTTAGAATTTCCACCTCTTGCATTTTTAGTTCTTCATTATTTAGATTTTTGCAGCCCTTACACACAATTTCGCCTGTACTTAAGTTCATAAATAAACTTTCGTTTTTACTTAGTTCCTTTCCACAATTTTGACATGAGTCAAGGTTAAAAATTACACCTTCTTCTCTTAAAACTTCAATAATAAACTTAGAAATTAAAAGTTTTGAAGAAATAGAGGTATAAGTTATCTCATTAATGCATTTTATAGCACTAAGAAGAAGTGAGGAATAGTCTTGTCCCTCTACACAAACCTTGTCACAAATTTCTAGCACACTTGACGCAAGAATATATTTGTCATAATCTAAAACCAAATCAAAGTACATGTCAATACTACTAGCACCCGATAAAATGTACATAATTTTGCTATCAATTAGCTCAAAATCAGCAAAACAAAAAGGCTGACAAAATGCTTTAAGTTTAGACTTAGGTTTCTTTACCCCTCTAGCCTTAACCGAGATTTTACCTTGCTCTAGTGTAAGCAATGTCAAAATTTTGTCAGACTCTTTATAATCTCTTGTTTTTAAAACTATTCCTTTTACTCTTTCGTCCATTTTTCGTACTTTTACTTATTGTTTAAAAACTCTTTATTAAAATTTAAAAACATATTATTTTTTCTATTTTTATCTATAGTAAACCCTATTTAAAACTCTCTTTCCGTATCTTCCGTGTAATCTTTATCTTTTTTAGTTAAATTTTCTAAATCCATAAAATAATCTTCAACCTTTTGTTGGTCCGCTCCAACAATGCGTCCAAACACTCTTAGGCCAATTTTCCCCTTAAACTCTTTTCCACCTTTATAAAACAAAGCCTCGCAAACCTTTTCTAAACTCTTATTTGGTCTTTCTTCTTCCATCTTGGTCAACCTCCTTATGTACATAGGTAGTGTGGATTTTAAGAAAAAAATTATACTCTTTTTACACCTCGTTTATATTATAACCTAGACTAGACAAAATGTCCAAGTTATTTTTCCAATTTGTTTTAACTTTTACAAAAATATTTAGCACAACCTTCTTTTGAACAACCTTTTGAATGGTGACTCTCGCATTATGCCCTATTTTTTTTAGCATTTCGCCATTTTTACCTAAAATAATACCTTTATGGTTTTGCTTTTCGCAAATGATAACAGCATCAATGTTTACAATATTTTCTTCCTCTTTGTAATTTTCTACTATGACAGCGATTCCATGAGGAATTTCATCTCTTAGTAAATACAAAGCCTTCTCTCTAATAATTTCAGAAACAATAAATTTCAAAGGCTTATCTGTATAAGACTCATCATCAAATAATCTATTTTCTTCCTCTACTTCTGGTAGAAATGCTTCAATAAGTTTAACTAATTCCTCTATATTTTTATGTTTAAGACTTGAAAGTGGAATTATTTCGCATGTCTTTGAAAGGTCAGAAAGTTCAAATATTTTATTTGCAATTTGTTCCTTTGTAATCAAATCTGCTTTAGTTAAAACCAAAATAACAGGAATGTTTTTTGATGAAAATTCTTGGATTAAAGCTCTTTCCTTTTTATCAAGCATTTGCGTTATATCATGCACAAGACAAAGAACATTTATATCACTTATTGCCCCTTTTACACTTTTTTGCATGTAATCTCCTAGTCTAGAATCTGTCTTATTTATTCCTGGAGTGTCTACAAATACTATTTGCGAATTTGAAGAGTTATATATACCAAGAATATTATTCCTAGTCGTCTGAGGTTTTGGAGATACAATTGATACTTTTTCTTCTATTATTGCATTAATTAAGCTGCTTTTACCAGCATTAGGCCTACCGACAAGCGCTACAATTCCACATTTAATTTTCATTATTTTCCCTTGTTATTTTATATTTTCTAAGCACAGCTTCTTCAAGTGCACGCATAATCTTTTTGTCTTCTTCGTTTTCATGGTCATAGCCAAGTAAATGTAAAAAACCATGAACAATAAGATAACACAACTCTCTTTCATAAGAATGTCCGTATTCTTCGGCATTTTTTCTTGCCACGTCTTCGCATATTATTATGTCGCCAAGCATTAAACAATGTGTCTCCATATCTATGTCGTCTTTATAATCTTTAATATTTATTTTTACTAAAGGTTTCAAATTTATAGTTGGAAAAGACAAAACATCTGTTTCCTTGTCAACATTTCTTTGTTCTTTATTGAGTAATCTAATTTGCTCTCTTGACACAAAGCTAATATCAACCTTAATTTTTCGTTGGTTAAATTTAGAATACTTGTTAGCAGTTTTAAGTAATTTGTTTATTAATTTTATAAAGTTTTTTGACAATGCATAATCATTAATTTCAACTTTCATACTTCTTCGTCCTTTGTATTAATTTTCAATTATTATTTGCCCACTTAGAGTAACTACAAGTGTAAGTGTGTTTTCATCTTCTACCTCGTGGACAGTTTCACTAAAATTCCCCACTTGTTCATAACAAGATAAATCATTATACAACTCTTTTTTATTTTCTTCAATAACTTTTTGCTTTTCATCCTCATTTACTTTTTTTTCAAGTTCTACAACACTAGTTACCTCAACATATAAAGTTACTTTTGCTCGTGCAGGTGTTGACACAACTCTATCTCCTAGCATTACACAAGGAGCTATAATCACATCTCCCGCTCTTGCTGTTTTACCTTCACTTATTAAAACCGTGCCTGACAAAAGTTCAATTTTCTCTACAATTGCATTAAAAGGTGAAACAATAGGCGGGTAATCATAGATATAGTCACTATTGTCTATTTTTTCATTGATATTAACTATAAGTGTGTTTCCTTTAATAACGCAAGATGCAAAGCTTACAAGCTCCAAATTTTGAGTTAGAACTTTCTCAACCGAATCTAAGTCATACTTACTTTTTAGTCTACCTACCTTATAACCATTATTATTAAGAACGTTTAAAACCTCTTCTTTACTTAAGCTACTCGTGCCATAAATTTCTATTCTAAACACAAAATTAGAACAACCTAAAACAAAAAAACAAGCAATAATGCCCACAATAAACAATGCTACATTTGTCTTTATAAACTTAAAAATACTTTTAGAAAGTGGCAATTTTTCACTTATAATCTCATAATGGTAAAGCTTTACAAGTTTTAAAAACAACTTTTCGTCTTTCTTTTTTATACCTATTAAAAACAGGTTATAATCTAGCCTATCAAATTTTGCAATATCAATCTTATTTTTTGATAGTTCTTTCAAAAACTTCTTTAAATTTAAGCCTTTTAATTTGTAAACAGTAATTGAATTATTTGCCTTCATACTCCTCCCCTTAACTCATTTCAATGGACCTTATGTCTCCAACGACTAGAAGAGTATCTAAATTCATATTTTTAATGCTTAAATTTTCACCATTTAATTTTATTATGCCTTTCTTAAGTTTTATGCCAATTTCATGCCTTTCTACATCAATAAGTCCTGTAAAACCCTCAACATACACTGCTCTATTACTAAGATTTATGACTCTAAAGCCCTTATTTACAATATCAAGTGGTAGTCCAGATAATGTTGAAATCTCTTCTAAAAAACCAAACATATACACCCCTCTAACTTATAAAATGTATATGTTTTTTATTCTTTTTTTAGAATATGTAAGGAACAAGACATCCTTAAATTCCTCTGTAAGAATTTTTGTTGATACTTAAGTTATTTTTGACTAAAAAAAGCAATAAAAAAGTCAGTATTACTACTGACCTATAAACTAAAAAACATATTACTTTGCGACTTTTTTAGTTTTTTTTGTCTCTTTAATTTCGACAACACTAACAGTCTTTCTATTGTTTTTTACACCAAATTTTACTTTACCTTCACTTAAAGCAAATAGTGTATAATCTTTACCCATGCCTACATTGTCGCCTGGGTAAAACTTTGTACCACGTTGTCTAATAATAATATTTCCTGCAAGCACACTTTCGCCATCACTTTTTTTGACACCAAGTCTTTTTGCTTGACTATCACGACCATTTTTTGTCGATCCGCCACCTTTCTTGTGAGCGAACAATTGCAATAAAATAAACATCTTACTTCACCTCCAATTCTATAAAATCAGAAAAACCTTCCCTCAAATCACTAATACCACAAAGCATTGTGTCTAGTATAATACTCGCATCATGCATTTCTTGTTCTGTCATTTCTTTTGGAAGTTCAAGAGACAAAAATCCTCTCTCTTCATCCCTTTCAAATTTAACATTAACTTGTGATACCGTAAGTAGTCCAAGAAGTGCAGTCTGCACAATGCTTGACAATGCACTACAAACTATATCTTCTCCACTAACGCCATAGTTCGTATGCCCATCACACACAACTTTTACAACTCTATTATTTTTTCTTGTTACTGTGACATTTGTCATAATCTTAACTCTACTTTTTAATTGTTAAAATTTTAACTCTAGTAAAAGGTTGTCTGTGTCCTTGTTTTTTTCTTTCATTCTTTTTAGGCTTGTACTTAAAAACAATAATCTTGCTTTCTTTCCCTTGTGCAACAACTTGTGCCTCACAAGTAACATCTTTAAGTACAGGTTTTCCCATTTTGACTTTTCCATCATCACTTAAAAGTAAGACATCAAAAGTTACCTTTTCGCCAATCTCTTTGTTAAGTTTTTCAACATCAATAGTTTGCCCTTCACTAACCTTATACTGCTTACCGCCACTTGAAATTACTGCGTACATACTTTCCTCCTTATCCTCCAGACTCGCTAAATATAGGTAGTTAAAAACATTTGAAACCCTATTTATGCGGTTATGAAAAATTTATCATAATGAGAAAAAAAAGTCAATAATTATTTTGAATAATTATAAAATTACAACACAAAATAATTTTAGGAGAAAGAAACATGCCAAAAAGTCAAAAAGAAATTAACACAAATCTACTAGTAGCAATATATCAAAATTTACAAACCGCAAAACAATCTATCAATAATGTCATAGAAAAAATAAAGGATAGCAAGTTAAAAAAAGAACTTAAAAAGCAATTTAAGGACTATGACAATTTTAGCGAATCTTGTGAAGACCTTGCAAAAGTTTATGATATAGAACTAGTTGACAACAATTTTTTTAAGAAAGCAAAAATGTGGATTAACATAAACTTGTCTACTATGATGGACAAGTCAAATAGAAAAATTGCAAGCCTAAATATAGTAGGCTCGACAATGGGAGTTATTGACCTTATGTCTGTATTATCTGACAGCAAAAAAGCAAAGAAAGAGCTACAAATTTTTGGCAAACGCATACTTCAACTAGAAGAAAGCAATATTGAAAAACTAAAGCCATATATTCTAGTTGAAAACAATAAACCAAACTCTGAAGTTGCCGAACAAGCAAAAGAAACTGGTGCTTTAGAAACTAATAAAAAGTCTCAAACAAAACAGTCAAGTAAAACAAAAACCGAAGAAAACAAAGAACTAAATAGTGGTGAAATCTAAAAAAACTAATTTTTTAAGGTAATTTTAAATAACCACTTTTAACTTAAAACTTAGTTCGAATTGAATTGTACTTACTGGGTAAATAATAAGTTCTTATCCGGTACAAAACAAACAAATAATTAGAAGATTAAATTAATAGATAATTAATGTGTTAATTTAATCAAGTAATCATAACTAGACTATAAGTTTAGTTATGATTTTTTAATTTCTACAAGCAAGACTAATAAGTGCTAACTCGTTACTGAGCACTCTAGAGTTTATGTCTGACAAAACTAAAGCTTCTTTTTGGTCGATATTATAGTGTTTTTGACTTTTTGTCAGCTTACTAAGTCTATAAAAAGTGACTCGAGACAAAGTCGTACTACAGTCGAGATTTTTGCTATTTACCTTATCAAATTCTACCGAAGTTAATAAATCTAAATTTTTATTTGTTTTAACCAATGTACCAAATGACAAAGTTTCGTCCATATCATTTATTTTGTACTTTAATTTTTGGAGACGAGTTACAAAGAGTTTGGCATTGCAAAATGTCCCACTTAAGTTAGCAACATAACTAGCATTTAATTTCAAATCACTAGGTCTAAATACAGGAAAATCAAATTGGTCAAACAGTGGAGTTATTCTTCCTTTTAAGCTATTTTCGTACTCCTCTATGTCCATTGTTTGAACTAATGCTATTTGATATTCTTCAAAATTTTCAATAATTAGATTGCCGGCAGCATGTGTGAGAGTGTCGTCTTTAAGCACACACACCTCAACCAATTTATCTCCTTTATATCTGCCCCAAAATAAATTTTTTGACAAGAAATTAAGTAGATTATTATCTAAAATACACTCCTTAAAAGTATCACAAGAATATTGCCTAAACTCAAGAAAGGATGCAAAAAGTCTCTTTTTCTGTGTCTTAATTTCCTTTATCATCCTTTTTATAAAAAACCTTAAACTTTCTCCATTAATCTCATCCGCTTCCCTAATTCTTGCTCTTTTGCCAGTTTTTTTGTTGAAAATACTTATACTGCAGTCACTTTCTATTTGTAAAATTAAGGTTTTACTAGCAAGTTTTATTTCCATTTTTCCGTCTTTATCAAAACCATAATCATCCACAAGTTTATCATTAAGTTGCTCAATATTTTGATTTGTGCTAACTGAAAATTGAGTTAATATTTCATCTAGGAATTTTCTTTGTTTTTTATTAAGCTCAAGTTTTTCAAGTTCTCTTACAACCTCAATAATCTCCTGCCTTTTTGCCTCGGCAAGAAGTGACACAAAATACTTAGTATAAACGTCTTTTACATTATTGACACTCCAATCCTTTAAAATTTCTATCATGTCTATAATAAGTTTTCTATCACCAAAAACAGCAATAAGTCTAAGTGACCACTTGCTACCTTGTAGTCTATTTCTATGGATTGCCACTTGACAAACTACGTTTGCAAGTTTACTAAGCACTTCTTCATCCACATATCTAAAATAATCTTTTGCAAAGCCAAGTTGATTGTCAATATCTTTATTTTTAAAAAAGTCCATGACAAAGGTAAGTATTTTACCCTCTATTCCCTCATTTTTTAGCCCTTGCTCGTCATAATATCTCCTTAGTCTTGCCCCAAAAAGCCTTTCTTGAATAGTTTTAACATTGTTATCAACGTACCTCATAAAGGCTTCTTTTGAATCAAAAGGTACAAGAGAAGTAAAGCCACATTCTTTTTCAAGATATGTTCTAGTCTTAGAATCACTTGAATTTTGATATAAGAATTTTAATCTATCAAAAACTCTCCTATCTTCCTTAATCAAAACTAGCATTTGCATAGCTTTAAACCGCACATTTTCATCTTCACTACTCAGTAACTCTTCAATTACATTAAAGCCATCTTGCTTATTTTTTAGTAAAATCTTTTTTATAATCATGGAATTTGTAAACTCACCATTTGCGTATTCGGTAAGGAGCATTTTTATCGTTTTAACATTTCCAGCACTTGACAATGCGTCAATACTTACATTATTTGCATTTGATAAAAGAGCTGAAATAAATTCATCATCCTCGTCTCCATCTTTTAAATAAATTTCAAGATATTCCTTTAGTGGCTCTTTATATACAAACATTCGGCTATTTGTATCACTATTTAGTAACGCAAGATAAAAAGGGGTACAAAGAGACCTATCAATATTGCAATAAATTGATATTTCAACAAATCTATCAAAGTACCTTTCAAAAATTGTATAGTCTTTTTTGTGACTATGGTATTTAACGTCTCCTATTTCTGGCACAAAAATTCTACTAATAAAAGTACAAAGTGCCTCATATGAATTGGACTTAAGAAGAAGTTCTACAAACTTTTTTAATAAATCCTTATAGTCATTGAGTTGTAAGATTGCCTCGCCATAGTCTGCGACCTCTAAGTAGTCTAAAGGTTGAAATTTAATATAAGAAAGAGTTTGTCTTTCTAGACTTTCTTTATCTCCAAGTCCTAGTAAAAAACTATTTACCATTTTTTCAGATAAATCTGGAGGTAAAAAACTATCAAAAAACTCAAAGGTGTATTTCTTAAAATCGGTATAATTTCTAACATATTTCATAATATTTTTTCCTTAATTTTATATGCTAGAAATATTGTACAAGATAAATTATTTTTTGTTAAGCAAAATTAACGTTGTTTTTAATTTTTCCGCAATTTTATACTAAAAAGTGCCCTTATTTAGTTTTAAGATCTCTCTAAAAGTGATTGAAGCTGGATATTTTTCAAGCATAAAAAGGTACTCATTTTCGCTAATTATTTTTACTAAATTTTCTGTGCTACTATAAACATATAAATTAAGATATGAAAAATTGTCTAGATATCTACATATTTTATAAAGTCTTTCGTTATCATCCACCCTTAGATTTTTTATTTTAACAACTTTTTTATGTTTTTTGACACTAGAAAAATTTATAAAAGTGTACTTGTCCTCTATATTTTTTGTACTAAGACCAGAAAGAACACAAAATATTACAAATAAATATGTAAGATTTGGTTTAATAAAAAGAGACATAATAAACATAATGAGTAGTAAAATAGCAAGAATAACGTTTACAATTTTACAATATTTTATAGCATCACTTTCATTTGACTTTAGCTTAATAAACCCTCTAAAGACTCTTCCCCCATCTAGAGGAAATGCTGGTAAAAGATTAAAAACGCAAGTAATAAAATTTGCATAACCAAATAAATATGTAAAATTATAACTTTCAGGTATCAGCCACCAAAGAGCAAAACAAAAAAGACATAAAATAAGATTACAAAGAGGACCTGCAATTGCTATTTTTATTTCATCCCCTGCTTCCATTTTACAAGAAGCTAAGTTAAGACTAATTCCAAACGGAATAAGTTTAATACTTTTTATGTTATAGCCTAGTTTTCTTGCAACAAGAGCATGTGAAAGTTCATGTAAGAAAATCACCAAAACATAATTTATAAATAAGAAACCTTGACCAAAGTAAATAAGTAAACAAGCAAAAATAATAAAGGTTATATGAACTTTTATTTTTAATCTTTCCATTCTATTTCGCTAGTTTTAACAATATCGTTATTTTTGTGTAAATAAATTCTAACGGTCTTACCACTTGAAACTATGCCAATTGGATTTTTAGCATTGACCTTATCTCCAGTTGTTACCCCAACAGTATTTAGACCAACATACCTTGACACATACCCTTCAAAATGTTCAATTTCAATATATTTTTCATTATTTGTCGTGTAACCTACAGCTCTAACCACCCCAGGAGACAAAGCCAAAATCACGCCATCATAATTATAAGCTAGGAAATCATCACTACTTGACATGTTTTCTTGAGTGGTCGGATGATAAAATTCTGCCTTTTCTTCGCTTTTTGCTAGGTGCATACCAAAAAAATAAGATACAAAAGATACTTCACTACCATCGTCAAATAGATCAGTTGTTGGAGTAAAGCTTGTCGCAATAGATTTTAAATTATCCATAATCTTGTTGCCTGTATTAGTAGGTATTTTATCACATATAAAAAGAAACAAAAAAATAAAGGCTATAATAACTATAGTGAGATATTTTTTAAAAAAAAACCCAACTTTCCTAAAGAAACTTTTCATATTAAAAATGTATGTTTGGTGTTTTAAAAAAATGAGTTAAACACTCAAAAAATTCATTTTTTTTGGTCTTTGTGCCAAAACACGAACGTCAAAATGGTATTTGTTATCATCTCCAACATAGTAGATAATTTCAACATCTTCTAACTTTGTCTCAAAATAATTAGAAAAAACCGAATAAACATCACTTTTTATTAAAGATAAAAGTGGACGAGAAACATTTTCTTTATCTTGCTTTAAAATATCTTTTAATCTTATAATGGTTTTTTTGTCAAGTTTCATACTTTTCTCCTTATTGCTCTTTTTATAAAACCAAAAATTCCCTTGTATTTTTCAGTGCAATCATAAATTTTACTACTTTCCCCCAGCAAGTTTTTTGCTAGCATGTTAAAGGCAAGATAAGATTCACATCCCTTATTTACAGTTCTACCTATAGATAAAAATGTGGTGATATTGTCATCCTCTGGAATAATGCCAGATAGTCTAGTGTCTAGTATTTCGGAAATTTTTTTGCTATCAATCATTTCCTTATCAAGAATCATATCTCCCCTAACTCTATTAACAACAAGCGAGTAATCTTGAATATTAAAACTATTAAGTAACATTAAAACTTTGTCCGCATCTCTTAGGCTAGACACATGAGGAGTTACAACAACCAAAGCTTCCTCTGCCCCATAAACAGCTCGTTTAAAAGGCTCATCTATCCCAGCTGGACAATCAATTAAAATAAAGTCAAAATAATCATTTAATGTATCAATAACCTTTTTTACATTTTCCTTAGTTACCTGTGACTTATTGTAGGAATGGGCAGATGGCATAACATATAAATTCGGATAATTAACATCTTGTACTAAAGCTTGTTTTACCCTGCACTTACCTTCAATAGCATCTACTATATCGTAAACTATCTTGTTTTCAATCCCAGTCACCACATCAAGGTTATTTAGTCCAATATCCACATCTACTAATACTACTCTTTTATTTAACCTTGCAAGAGCAACACCAAGATTAGCACAAATAGTCGTTTTACCAACCCCACCTTTTCCACTTGTAAGAACAATTTTTCTTGCCATATCTCCCCTCTAAACTATAATAATGCTACCTAAAATCAAAAAAAAGTAAAATGTAAAAACATCTTACTTTTCCCCTTTTGACAAAATTAGTCTTATTATTTAATTTTCTTCAATAATTTGTTCAAGTAGATTATAGTTGCTAAAAAGCTTTTCTCCTCCAAGCACCGCACAAACTTCTGGATTATCTAACACAAAAACAGACATATTCAAAATCTTTTTAAAAAATTTTTCTAATCCAGTAATTTGAGAAGCACCTCCATAAAGAATAATCCCCTCATTTTTTATATCTTCTGCAGTCTCACTGCTACACTCGTTAAAAAAAGCTTGAATTGCTTGTACTATTTTAAAATAGTTTTCATAAATAGGCTGTAATATATCTTTAGCAGTAATAACCACTGGAATCTGAGAATTAACAGTTGCGTCTTGTACAAAAACTTCCATACTACTTTTGTCTGTCTCATACAAGCTCCCAATTTCTCTTTTTAATTTCTGTGTCGAAAAAGGACTCAATGTATAGCCTTTAGTTTTTTGTAAATGGTCAATTATAGAATTATCTATTAAATTACCCCCAACATTTAAAGAACAAGCAGATAAAATTTTGCCATTAACAACAGAAGCAATTTCAGTCTTCCCGGCACCAATATTAACAAGCATACAAACTTTATTAAAACTAAAATATGGGGAGTCAACAAGACTTGTGCAAACCTCATTATAAACAAAATTTATTTTTGCAAAGCCTATTGAATAAAATAGCTTTTTATAGTCTTCGTATTCATTTTCCTGTAGCCCTACAGGTAAACAAACAATAACTTTTATTGCAGGTTTCACGAGTTTATAAGGAGCTACTTTTGATAAAAAATAGGTCAATATTTTTTTAGTTATATCAATATTTTTAATAACCCCCTCGACAACAGATCTTACAACAACCTCATCTTCCGCTGTCTTACCTATCATACGTTCAGCTTCTAAACCCATCTTTGTCACTTTTGAAGTTTTTGTGCCAGTTTCAATGAGAGCAAGTGTTGGTTCCCTAAGCACAATGCCAACATTTTTTTTATAAATTGTTGTATAATTACTGCCTAAATCAATACAAAGTTCATAAAAAGACATATTTTAACCTCTACTTGTAATGAGTATATCAAAAATTCCTACATAAAAAAAGCAAAATAAAGCAATTTATATTTATTTATATATTTTTACCATAACTTTTCACATTTTATAAGGTAAACGTATAACTTTATTGCTCAAAAAATAATAAGAAAACTAAAAACTTGATAAAAACACCCCAACAAAAGAAAAAACCTACTTTTTGAAAAGTAAGTTTTTTGTGTAAAAATTGAAACTAAAATTACAAAACCTCAAGAGACTTTTTATATACTTTTTTAAAATCTTGAGCAGTCTTTAATGCCTCTTTAATTTCAATATCTGCTTCCATTGTAATAATTGTCTTCATAATAACTGAATCACCTAAAATATCACAACTAACGTCTTGAACAACTCCGCGTTCTGTTTTATCAAATGCTTTAGCAAGTCTAACAATTACTGCAAGTTTTCTCATTGCTTCAAGGTCTTCATCAAGAAGCAAATCTTTATATTTTATCCATTCCGCTAAACTAAAATCATTTAGATTTTGACTTGATGCAACGAAGGACGCAAGTACGATTTCCCTGTGTGTTGCACCTAAAATATCAGAATTTAGTATTATGCTAAAACTATTCTTTTCATGATTATAGAAACTAATCCTCTTGCCACAATCATATAAAACTGATGCAATTCTAAGCACTTTTATATAATTTCTTGGAAGCTTATGAAGTACTTTTAACTGTCTAAATAGAATTAATGCTAAATTTCCCACTTGTTTTGCATTATTACTATTTTCCTCATCATAGTACGCCTCAATATTATCAAGACTAAAACCTAAAATATCTGAAATTGGCTTATCTCCACTAGATGCAACTATGTTAGAATAAATAAAACCTTCCTTCATACCTCGTGAGGACAGCACACAAGTCCTAAGTCCTAAACATTCATAAAGAGCCTTAATCATGCTAAGACCACTTGCAAAAATGTCCGCACGGTCATTTGATATGCCCTTAATTTTTTTAGTTTTATCAATTTCAGTAGTCTTAATAAGGTCGTAAACTTTTTCATAATCTTCAAAACTTAGTTCATAATTGTGAGGTAAATCAACAGGATATTTTCTTATTTTCCTAGAAAGCGCACCTACATTAAAAAACGCATTTCCAGTACCAATAAAAGCATATTCCTCATCTACCTCTTTTAACCAAGGTATACTTTCTAAAGCTTTACTAAACCTATCTTTCATAAGTACAAGTGCTTTTTCTGTATTTTTCTCCTCATCCATAACTTTTGCAATTTCATAAGTGCCTAATGGCAAAATAGCCTGATTTAAGATATTTCTTCTATTATACTCAACAAATCTAACACTATCACCAGTGATATTTACAATAATACCTTTTGGCAAATCTAAAGAATTCACAACTCCAGAATATAGAGATGTAATTTCGGTATCCTCATCTAAGATATTTACTTTAAAACCAACACTATTATAAACTTCATCTATAAAACTACGATAGTTTTTCAAACTCTTTATTCTCTCTGTAGTGTAAACAATAATGTTTGATGCTTTTTTCATTTGACAAATCACTTTGTAGGTCTTAAGAATTGAAATTGCCTCGTTACTTTTACTAGACTTTAGCATCCCTTCACCGTCAAAATCTTCAATTAGCCTTACCTGCTCACTCGTAGAATAAGTCACGGTAAAATTGCCCGAGTTGGTGAAAGCTGCGATAACCAAATCTATTTTATTGCTACTTATATCTATAATTGCTAAATTTTCCAAACTATTCTCCCTCTAAAATTCACGTTACAAAACTTGTTACTCTTCTATCTTAATTGCCTCGACTGGACAAATCCCTTCACAAGTATGACATTTAATACATTTTTCTGGATCAATTTGCGATTTTCCATCAACAATTGTTATTGCCCCTACTGGACAAACACCTTCGCAAGCACCACATCCAATACATTTTTCTTTATCAACCATGATATTGCCTCCTAAAATACATGAATTATACTACACGATTTTTTGATAAATGTAAAGAATTTTTTATTTGCTTTTGTTTTTTATGATAAAGCCTACTAATTCTACAATACCTACCACGAGCAAAAAAATACCAAAAATAATTTTAAGAATATTATTATCTATCTCACGCACAAATAGTGATGATATAATTGAAGTAACAAGACCAATTGATGATAAGGCAAGAGCGGGAAAAAGTTTTATAAGCCCACTTTTTATATTAAAATATAAAATAAAAAAAGCCATTACAACAAAAGAAAAAATATTTATAAGTTGTGCATTCTTTTGCGAAATTCCAACGAAACTTAGTAGCGGAATAAGAACAGTTCCGCCCCCAAGTCCCATACTTCCAAGTATTCCTGACAAAAGTCCTATTATAACTAAAGTTAAAAACATAAACTCACCTCATATTCTTTCTTTTTATAAACCTTAAAAAAAACACTTTATAGCACACGCAAACAAGACTATAATATACAATATATTTATAACCTTATTACTAAACTTCTTTAATAGCAAAATCCCTATGAGTCCACCAATTAGAGAGCCAAGAGTCACAAAAATCACTTCACTAAAGTCAAACTGAATAGTGGAAAGATAAATAATAAGAGTTGGAATACTAACTATAGCCATAACAAGAACCGCAGTTGCATGAGCTTCTCTATCTTCCATTTTAAGTAATTTTTTTAAGACAGGTATGCATAATATTCCGCCACCTCCGCCAAAAAGTCCATTAATTAGACCTATAAAACCTGATAGAATAAAAAAAATTATGTATTTATGCTTTTCTTTCATAACTTTATTATGCTCGTTTCAATACATAACTATTTAATTAATTTGTAGTTTTTTAAGAACTAATACAAAGTTTTGTGTCTCGTTGTTATTTTTAAGGATTAAAAAGAATAAATAGTGCAAATTAAGGCAAAAATTAATTGCAATTTAATTGCTTTTATTA
The DNA here is from genome assembly GCA_949282135.1 of uncultured Christensenella sp. Classification (GTDB taxonomy): domain Bacteria; phylum Bacillota; class Clostridia; order Christensenellales; family UBA1242; genus UBA7862. Next base: position 47,748 of record CASDOR010000014.1, on the reverse strand, counting down.
TATAATGCAGTAGTTACGATTTACCACATTTTTCTTGGTAAAAATAATTGCTTAAAGGATTGAATATGAAAACATTATCGAATTCTACTAAAAAAATAATTGTTGCACTTATGCTTATTGTTTCTATTGCTATGTTTGGCAATATTGCTAGTTTTGCTAATTTGTTTACCGCTAGTGCAGCATATTACTTTCATGAAGAAAGTTCTTTGTCTATCGACAACGGAGATTTTACCTCCTACACTAGGGGAAATGAAACCGGCACTCCTTTTATTCTAGGTGAAGATGACGGCTGGACTGTTTCTGCAGATGCAAGTGTTGTAAAAGGTGTAATTAATGTCGAGGAAAATGACTTTAGAGAAAACAATAACTATGGACTAAGTGAAAATCCTAGTAGGTCAAGTGAAATAGATAGCAAAACTGACTATTATGTTTTAATGTTTGGGTCAAAAATTCGTTCCACTGCCCGTGCAGAGAGTGAAGAAGTTACATTATCTGGCGCAACCTACTATGATGTGTCTTTATATGCAAAGGCTTTAGGCTCAGGGCTTGGGACAATAAGTGTACAAGTTGGAAATGAAAATGCAACTTTTAACGATATTTCCTATCAAGGGTGGAGAAAATATCATGTACTTATTGCAACTGATGATATTAGTTCTGCCCCATTAAAAGTTACACTAGGGTTTACTGGCAGCACAACTGACAGCATGAATGCAGTATTTTTTGACAATGTTGAAATTAACGAAATCTCAAACGCAGATTTTTATGAAACCTCTGCAAGTAATAATTTACTCAAGGTAGATTTAAGTGAGGAAAGAAAACCAAGTCAAAGTTTTATAAACTCGGATTTTGAAAATGGCGACCTTACTGGTTTTACAACAACTTCTGTTGATAGTATAGGAGTCTACAGTACAGAGGAAATAAACAGCAGAATTCTTTCTAATTTTAGTGATGCTGAAGAATCCAATTTTGCTAGTACCTTTGTAAATGGCAATCATTATTCCCTTCTTTTAGTAAACAAAGACGAATCAGCTACATCATCTATTGAAAGTACTGAGGACAACCTTATCACTGTTCCTCAACATTCATACTATAAATTAACACTTCTTCTTAAAACTGGAAACTTGTCTGATAGTGGTGTAACTATTGCTCTCACTCCAGACAATGGTGAACTTGAAGAGGACGATCCAATGTACGTTGATGAAGTAAGCTTAACAAACCAAACTTCTTCATCTGGACTTGATAGTTATAACGGCTTTACTAAAGTCACTTTCTATATTAAAGGCGGAATTGATAGTGAAAATAAATTTGGTATAAGGTTATCTCTTGGTGAAGGTTCAGGTTGGGCAATAATTGACGATATTACCTTGCTCCCTATTTCTGCAAGTGAATACTCAACCTCCTCTGCTCTAGACTTTTCAAGTACTTATACAAACACTTCTAATATCTCAAATGGAGACTTTAACTTAAGCGACAACGAAAGCTATAATATAACCTATCCTTTAAAACCTGATGATTGGACTTTTACATCAAATAATACTGGTGACCAAGGTGGAATTATTAGAGTTGAAGATAAGTATTTCATATCAGATTCAAATAATTTTGGCAACCCAGATAATCCTGGTTACAACGATGCTTACTATGTTAATGGTGCTCCAAATGAAAACGTTCTTATGGTGAGAACTACTGGCGCAAACGACTCTTATTTCACAACAGAAAGCACCACTTCCCTTAGTGCAGTAACTCTTGATAGTACAAATACTATTTCAAAAGTTTTTGTCGGTGTTAAAACTCTTAATAATGCGTCTGCTTTCATAAGAATTGTTGATGAAGACGGTAAAACTATTGCAAGCTTTGAAGATATAAATACCAATAATAAATGGGAAATGAGATACATTTATATTAATAATGGTGTTAGTGCTCTTAACTTCTCTGTTGTAGTTGGTGTACATGGCGAGACTAACTCAAATAGCAATTATGCTTTCTTTGACACAATCTCAATGGAAAATGCAGAAGAAGACATAACCATTAGTGACATGACTGGTCCAAACTCATTATATGTAGACTTCTTAAATAATACCTTTACTTCTTCAACAAACTTTAGTGGATATGAGTCATCTGATAACAACTTCAATTTTAGGTCGACAAATACTGTTAAAGCTCGAAGTGACGCGCGTGATAACTATGTTTTACAAATTGAGAATGTTGACGAATATCAAACTATTTTATCAAACTACACCTATTCCCTAACCGCAGATAATTATTATGAGATTTCTGTATGGATTAAGTCTAGCATTGATTGGAATCTTACTACAAGCGATGGAGGAGCTTACTTTGAACTTGTAAATGTTGACGAAGACGGAAATGTTGTTATAAATGAAGACGAAGAAAACAAAAATAAGTTTATCAATATAGTTCAAGAGTCAAACAGTGTAGATAATGGCTGGGTAAAATATTCAATGTATATTCTCGCTCATGACGATGTCAATGTAAAGGTTCTCTTAGGTCTTGGGACAATTGACAATCCTACTTTTGGAAAAGCATATTTTGACGATTTAACTGTTCAAGAAATTTCAGAAGAAACTTATGCGGAACAAAAAGCAAATGCTACAACAATTGTTTCTGATGTAATTGAGATTACAGAAGATGATCCTGAGGAAGGAAACGGGGACACAACTCAACAACCAATTAATGTTTGGATACTTGTTTCTTCAATTCTTCTTGTGGTTGCGTTACTACTTGCAATTGCAGGATTCTTAATTAGAAGAATACCTAAAAATAGAACTGTTACAAAAACAACTCCTACCGAGTATAGTAAGTCAGCAAATGACATTGACGAGAGTGGGGTTAAAACTAGATTAAAGCTACAACGCGAAAAGAATTTAAGTGAACTCAAAAAAGAACTTGACAATTTACAAAAAGAGTATGATGAACTCAAAGCTGAATACGATAAAAAACTTTCAGCAGATGATGATGTAGATAAAAATCTTTATAAAGAATACACTAAAAAAGCAAATAAATTAATTGAAAGAATTGATTATTTGAATTCAGCGGTGGTTTATCTTCAAGACGAAGAAAATATAAAGGCTGAAGAAAGACGTGAAATTAATAAAGAAAGACAGCTTGTAAAGGAAAAGAGTAAAAAACTCAACGAGATAGAGCTACAAGAAAATAATAATGAAACAACAAAAACTAATAAATAAAGTTTAAAAAATACGAAGAAAATTCTTCGTATTTTTTATGCTTTAATTTTTATTTATACTTTATAAGAAATACTATAACACAAAAAGGTCTAAATAGAACAAAAAATTTACGATATGTATAAAGCTTAAAATTCAATAGTATTTACCACTACTAATTAGAAATTATAAACTAGATTTGTTAAGCCTTCTTTTCGTCATTAATAAGTTTATAATAACTTCTTCTACGCTTATGCTGAATGTAATCAAAAATATCCCACTGGTTTTGTATTCTTGTATTATATTCTAACATTAGATTAGTTTCTGCGTATTCAATCCCATGATCAATCATACCCTTAATCAAGTATGACAAAATCATTGTATTTACACCTCTATTTTGGTACTCTGGCCTAATTGCAATAAGCCCAAGGTCTATACTATTAGGTGTTTTAATTTGCTTTAAAATTCTAAAAATCCCGAATGGCAAAAGCTTGCCTTTACTTTTATTCACCGACTCTGACAAAGAAGGAAATGCAAGTCCAAAAGCAATTAGCTTCCCTTCTTCATTTGTAACACCTACAATAAAATTTTTATTTAAAATTAGACTGAACTGGGAAATAACCGCTTCTTTCATCTTATCATTAAAAGGTACAACCCCATACAAATCAGAATATGCTGCATCAAGAGTTTCAAAAAAATCTTCTTTGTATTTTTTAATAAAACTTTTAAGACTTGTTGGCACTACGAGTTTAAGGTTATATCTTTTTGCAACCGCATCAGCTATACGTTCTATTCTCTCGTTTGTCTCTTTTGGGGCAAATAACCTAAACTCTACCCAATCTACTTCTTTTTTAAATCCATAATTCTCTATCAAATCAGCATAATATGGGAAATTATACTGTTCTTCGAAGGTAGACATTTGGTCAAAGCCTTCAATAAGAAGTCCCTCTCTATCAAGGTCATTATACCCCATAGGTCCATGAATAACTTCCATACCCTCTTTTCTTGCCCAGTTTTCAACTGCACTAAATAATGCTGATGAAACATCAGTATCATTAATAGAGTCAAATCTTGAAAATCTTACCCTTTTTTGATTTGACTTTTCATTATAAGCTTTTTGAATAATTCCAGCAATTCTACCTACTAATTCCCCATCTTTGTACGCAAGGAAACACTTGACAAGACAATCATCAAAAGACTCATTTTTTTTAGAATCAAATTTATTTATTTCATCCACATTTAAGAATGGCACAAAATGAGGATTACCCTTATATAACTTATGTGGAAAGTCTACAAATTTCTTAATATCATTTTTACTAATTACTTCTTTTATCTCAATCATGCTATTATGACACACTCCAAGGTAAGTATATCTTTTTTTTAACAAAATTGCAACTATATATACAATTGTTGCCCTATAAAAATTTTATCTATTTTATTAGATTCTTTTATATATTCTTCATCCACCCCATATTTTTTTGCAATAGAGCTAAGTGTTTCAAGCGGAAGCACAATATGTAATGTTTTATTGATTTCAGTAAGTATTACTATATCACCTTTTTCTAATAACTCACTTTCATAAATAATTTGTTCTTTGCGTAGATTATATTTTTTTGCAAAATCCTCCAGTGTAATTTTTTCTTTTATAACAACCATCTCATATGAGAAAAATTTATCTAATTTTTGGATTTTTTTCATAAAATTCTCCTTTTTTGGAATTGTTGTACATACACGTCAATAAATATATATTAATTTTGTTAGGAGAAAAACACTTGAAAAAATTATTTAAAGCATTAGCAGTTCTTGCTTCATTTTCCATTCTTACAAGGCTACTTGGTTTTATTTTTAGAATTTTCCTATCTCGTCTAATTGGACCTGAAGGGCTTGGTGTTTACCAAATTTCTTTTTCTGTTTTCATGGTACTAGAAACATTTATTTCTAGTGGATTACCTTTAGTTGTAAGCAAGCAAACTTCAATTTTTAACACAAATAATAGCAAAAAAAATGAGTTTGGAACAGTAACATCTGCCCTCCTGATTGGAATTTTTACCTCAATTTTAATTTGTCTTATTGTTTTCTTATTTAAAAATGTATTTTCTTTACTTTTTACAGACGAAAGGTGTTTACTAATACTATCTATTTTACTTCCAACACTTGTATTCTCTAGCGTTTATTCTGTTATAAGAGGCAATTTATGGGGGCACAAAAAATATTTTCTAGTATCCGCAACAGAATTTACCGAACAAATTATACGAACTTTTCTTACTATTCTCTTCCTTGGTGTTTTGTCCTTTACTCTTGAAAAAGTATTCCTCGCAAGCATTGCATATGTAATCTCTTGTATAGTTTCCAGCATAATAGTCCTAATTATTTATCTAAAACTTGGAGGAAAGTTTTCTAATCCAAAGCCATTTTTTAAACCTGTCATAAAGACTGCTTTGCCAATTACCATAGTTCGCGTTGTCTCAAGCCTTCTTATGCCTATAATTTCTGTAATTATACCTATAAAATTGGTAAGTCTCGGCTATACAAATGAGCAGGCACTAAGTCTGCTTGGTATTGCACTTGGCATGACATTCCCTCTTCTCTATGTCCCATCTACACTTATTAGTGCCCTGTCTATGACTATAATTCCTGACTTGTCTTCCGCAGTCTATACACAAAAATTCGATGAAATAAAGAAACGCATCCACTTTTCTATTAAATTTGCAATCTTTGTAGCTTTTATTTTTATTCCCCTTTATTTTTCACTTGGAACACCTATAGGGCAATTCTTTTATAATAATGCACAAAGTGGGTATTATTTATCAAGCAGTTGTTTTCTTATAATACCTATCTGCGTAAGTGGAATAACAACTTCATGCCTAAATGCTTTAAATTTAGAAGTTAAAGGCTTTATAAATTACCTAATTGGAGCCATTTTACTTTTATTCTCCATTTTATTCTTAACAAACTATCTTGGAGTACTCTCTCTTGTTTATGGTATGATAATGTGTTTAGGCGGAGCAAGCTTTTTAAATCTACTTATGCTTAATAAAAAATTAAAAGACAATTTCTTTAACTTTAAATACCTAATTTTTGCTCTTATTTGTGCTATTCCCTCCGCACTTATGTCAAGGTGGACTTTTAACATATTTTCAAACTTTTTACCATTATTCTTTAGCTTAGCACTATCATGTATAATTGGCACAATAGTTTATTTAGTATTTGGTTTAATATTTAACCTTTACAATTTTTCATTTTTTGACTTTAAAAAAATATTTCACAAAAAAAATACTACTCTACAGAAAAAAGAAAAATAAACATGTATAATGTAATAGTTTAAACAAAAACTAGTAATATGATGACCTTAGTTTTACGTTCTATTATAATATATTTAATTGTTTTAGTTGCGGTCAGGCTTATGGGGAAAAGACAAATTGGAGACATGCAACCATTTGAGCTCGTTGTTACTTTTATTATTGCAGACCTAGCGTGCATACCAATGTCTGATGTGTCAATTCCTATTGTATTTGGCATAATTCCTTTACTAACACTTGTAGTTTTACATCACCTGTTATCGCTTTTAAATAGAAAAAGTATAATATTTAGAAAGATTTTAAATGGCAAACCTATTATTGTTATAGATAAGGAAGGAATTAACTACAAAGCTCTTAAGAAACTTAATATGACTCTTAATGATCTAACTGAGGGGTTAAGAGCTTCACAATGCTTTAATATACAAGACGTCGCATATGCAATTGTAGAAACCAACGGAAATATCAGCGTTTTACTTAAATCAGAAGTTTCACCAGTAACTACACAAGATATGAAAATAAAAACTGAAGACGCAAGTCTTAACATAATCCTTGTAAATGATGGCAAGCTAGTTAAAGATAACTTAGCAAACCTAAATATTAATAATGAATTTATTGATAAAATTTTAACAGAACAAAACACAAAAAACCTTAGTGATGTTCTAATTTTAACAATTAATGAAAAAGGTGAAGTTTACTATCAAGAAAAAAATAAAAAGGCTAAAATATTACAAGAAAAGGTGAACATATGAAAAGAAATCTCATTATAGTCTTAATAGTTTTATTAATAGTAGCAGTATGTGCTATTGAAGAAATTGTTCTATCTAACATAAATTCTAATCTTGCCCATTACACAGAGGAATTATCAACTTCAATTACAAAGAACTCTGACAACCTATCAACTTTTGAAGTAGAAGAAAAATATAATGATCTAAGTGGTTTTTGGAAAGATGCGAAACGAAAACTATGCTATTTGACAAATTATGAGAAAATCCGAATTATGGACGAAAGTATAATTAAACTTGGTGCTTCAATAAAAAATAATGATGAATCTCTCACAATTGAAAATCTTGCAATCGTCGAAGTTTTTAGTGAATTTACCTATTACTTTATGGGCTTTAATATTAATAATTTATTCTAACAAACACATATGTTAGCTTTATTTAAAAGGAACAAATCCTAAAAAAAATAAAAAAGCTAGTCTTTTTTTGAGTGTAACTAGCTTCTTAAATATATAAAAATAATAATAAGCATCTCTATTCCAAATACAAAAAGTAGTGCATAAAAAAGTTTTGACTTAAATATTCTTTTAAAAATATTTTGCCTAGATTTATTAATCTTAGCACTTTTGAAATGTTTTCTAGATTCTTCTTGTTCTAAATTAGATTTCCTATAAAACTTTTCGTTATTATTTTTATAGCTTTTTAAATTATCGTTTGAATAACTTGTACTAGTATAATTAACAACAATCCCTTGCGATACATCGTAATCTTGTCTCTTAACTGGATCTTTTAAAACACTATAAGCTTCAGTTAGCATTGCTGTGTAATCCTCAGCATATTTCTTATCACCCGAATATATATCAGGGTGATATTTAGATATAAGCTCAATATACGCGTCCTTTATTTGTTCTTGTGATGCATTGGGACGAACTCTTAAAATGTCATAATAATTTTTCATCTTTTTTAATTATAACAAATTTCTAGTAAAATAGCAATTATTTAGTTAATAAACATACAATTCTTATAAGGTTTATTATGCTTCTTTTTAACCTTTAAAACATAAAACCCACAATTAATATTTAAATAACATTACAATAAACTTTTAAACATATAATGCCTATTTTAAAGATTTTAAAGAAAACAATAAGTAAATTTTGTTTTAGCTATTTTCTTTAAAATCTATAAATTCAGCATCTTTTTTAAAAACATTCCTGTTTTACTTTCTTTAACCTTAGCAATCTGTTCAGGTGTTCCCTTTGCAACAACTTCTCCGCCCCTATCACCACCATTTGGCCCTAAATCTATAATATAGTCGGCGACCTTAATAACATCAAGGTTGTGCTCAATTACAACTACAGTATTATTTTTGCTAACAAGTTTTTTCAAAATTTTTACAAGGTTATTTATATCATAAGAGTGAAGTCCTGTTGTAGGCTCATCTAAAATATACAAGGTTCTTCCCGTATCTCTCTTGCATAATTCACTAGCAAGTTTTACTCTTTGCGCCTCACCTCCACTAAGCGTTGTTGCACTTTGACCAAGTTTAATATACGAAAGTCCTACATCATATAAGCATTGTACTTTGTTTTTTATTGAAGGAATACTATCAAAAAATTCTAGAGCCTCACTAACCGTCATATTTAGTACATCACTTATGCTTTTACCTTTATATTTAACCTGCAAAGTCTCCTTATTATATCTTTTACCTTTACAGTCTGGACAAGGCACGTAGATGTCTGGCAAAAAATACATCTCAATCTTTTTCTCACCATCTCCCTCACAAGTTTCGCATCTTCCACCTTTAATGTTAAAGCTAAACCTACCGCTTGTATATCCTCTTTCTTTTGCATCTTTGGTACTTGCAAATAGGTCTCTAATGTGAGTAAAAAGTCCAATATATGTTGCAGGATTACTTCTAGGAGTTCTACCAATAGGTGATTGGTCAATATTTATAACTTTATCAATATTCTCCTCGCCTTGAATTTTCTTGTACTTTCCTTCTGGAAGAAGTGTTTTCATAACCCGATTTGATACTGCTGGATATAAAACTTCATTAACTAGACTAGATTTTCCACTTCCAGAAAGTCCAGTTACTACAGTCAAAACATTAAGTGGAATATCAACCTTTATATTTTTTAAATTGTTTTGTTTAACACCACTTAAACTAATAAAATCTTTTGGTTTTAGTCGAGTCTCTGGCACTTCTATCTTCATTTCACCAGATAAAAACTTACCTGTAACAGACTTCTCACTTTTTATAATATCTTCTACTCTACCTTCTGCTACGACCTCACCGCCCTTTACTCCGGCATATGGACCAATATCAACTATATAATCCGCCGCTCTTATGGTATCTTCGTCGTGTTCTACAATAATAAGTGTGTTTCCCAGATCTCTTAATTTCTTTAATGAATTTAAAAGTTTCTCATTATCATACTGGTGAAGTCCGATACTTGGCTCGTCAAGAATATACAAGACTCCTACAAGCCCACTTCCTATTTGAGTCGCAAGCCTTATTCTCTGCGCTTCTCCACCGCTTAAAGTTCGAGATAACCTATTTAATGTTAAATATTCAAGTCCAACGTCACAAAGAAAATTAAGTCTATTTATTATTTCTTTTAAAATTGGTTCTGCAATTACTTTATCACTGTCTTTGAATTTTAAATTTTCGCAAAAAGTTTTCAAATCATAAGCACTCATACAAGTGAGTTCCCAAATATTTTTTTTGTCTATGAGCACAGAAAGTGCCTGAGTGTTTAGTCTCTTGCCATGGCAATGCCTGCACTCTTTTTCACGCATTAACTTTGCAATTTCTTGTTTTGCGTATTCGCTTTTTGACTCTTTAAAACGACGTTGTAAATTTGGTATTATACCTTCCCAGCTTCCCTTATAACTACCGGAAAATTTTGAATTACTATATTCAAGGTCAAGTTCTTCCCCATGATTACCATACAAAAGAATATCCATTACTCTTTTTGGCAATTCACAAATAGGGACGTCTAAGCTAAAATCGTACTTTTTTGACAATGCTTTTAAATACATATCGCTAATACTAGACACTTCCATTGTCCAATTTGCAATTCTCATTCCGCCTTGTCTTAAGGTCCTTTCTGGATGCCTAATGACTAGGCTTTCATCAATATCAGAAACAAATCCTAGCCCCGCACACTCACTACAAGCACCAAAAGGGCTATTAAAACTAAAAAGTCTTGGTGAAATTTCCTCAAAAGAAAATCCACATTCACTACAAGCATAGGAATTATTATAAATATAATCCTCTCCATTAATATTTGCTTTGACAAGACCTTTTGACATTTTGAGTACTGTTTCAATGCTTTGAGTAAGTCTACTCCTATTCTCTTCTCTAATCTTAAGCCTATCGACAACAACACTTATATCATGCTTGTAAGTTTTATCAAGCTTTATTTCTTCATTTAACTCTCGAATCTCTCCGTCAACCTCTACCCTTACAAAGCCATCTTTTGCTAAATCCTCAAAAAGTTTTTGAAAGCTACCCTTTTCTTGTCTCACAAGCGGAGCTATAAGTATTAATTTGCTATTTTCTTCAAAACCTAAGATTGTATCTACAATATTGTCTATTGTCATGGTTGAAATTGGCTTTTTGCAATTTGGACAATAAGGAGTGCCTAGTCTAGCAAAGAGAAGTCTCAAATAATCATAAATTTCAGTCACTGTACCAACGGTTGACCTAGGATTGTGTGACGTTGTTTTTTGGTCAATAGAAATTGCAGGAGATAACCCATCAATGCTTTCAACATTAGGCTTCCCCATTTGACCTAGAAATTGACGTGCGTAAGACGAAAGGGACTCTACAAACCTTCTTTGCCCCTCAGCAAAAATTGTATCAAAAGCAAGAGTTGATTTACCACTACCACTAACACCACTAAAAACAATCATTTTGTTTCTTGGTAGTTGCAGATTAATGTTTTTTAAATTGTTTTCTTTTGCTCCTCTAATTACAATATTTTCTTCCATTTTTATCTCCTAGTTGTTAAGTTGTATTCTAAGTTCTCCAATCCTATCTCGAAGTTTAATAGCACTTTCAAAGTCAAGAGTACGGACTGACGCTTCCATGAGATTTTTAAGTCTTTCAATTTCATTCATTATATCTTTTCTTGTTAATTTTTCTTTACTTTCTTTCTTACCTTCAAGTTTTGATGAAATTTCAAGAGCCTGAGGTAAACTTTTAATAATCGTCTTTGGAGTAATGCCATGCTCTTTGTTATACTTTTGCTGAATTTCACGTCTTTTGTTCGTAATATCAATAGCATTTCTCATTGACTCAGTTATTGTATCTGCATACATAATAACTTTTGATTCACTATTTCTAGCAGCTCTACCAATTGTTTGAATAAGACTAGTTTCACTCCTTAAAAAGCCCTCTTTATCTGCATCTAAAATTGCGACAAGCATAACTTCAGGTATATCAAGACCCTCACGCAAAAGATTTATGCCTACAAGCACATCAAAGCTACCTCTCCTAAGTCCATTAATTATTTCAAGTCTCTCGAGTGTGTCAATATCAGAGTGCATATATCTAACTTTAATCTTGTAATCGGTTAGATAAGATGTTAAACTCTCTGCCATTTTCTTTGTAAGAGTTGTTATAAGAACTCTGCCCTTCTTTTCTATAACCTTATTAATTTCTTCAATCAAATCGTCTATTTGATACTTAGAAGGTCTGACCTCAACCACAGGGTCAAGAAGTCCAGTTGGACGAATTAGCTGAATTGCCACGTTTTCCGCTCTCTCCATTTCATATTTTGATGGAGTAGCAGAAACATACACCACCTGATTAATTCTCTCATTAAATTCCTCAAAATTAAGTGGCCTATTGTCAAATGCTGACTTAAGCCTAAAGCCATAGTCTATAAGAGCCTTTTTTCTCTGCCTATCACCATTATACATGCCTCTAACTTGCGGAAGAGTAATATGACTTTCATCAACAAAAAGCAAGAAATCCTTTTTGAAATAATCAAGTAAAGTAAATGGTGCTTCACCAGGTTTTCTTCCGTCAAAATACCTTGAATAGTTCTCTATACCACTACAATACCCGACCTCTCTCATCATTTCCATATCATAACTAACACGTTCCTTAAGTCTTTGAGCTTCAACATATTTGCCCTTGTCTAAAAACTCTTGCACTTCAACATCTCTATCCTCTCTAATACTTTCGAGTGCTTTAAGCAAATTTTCACTTTTTACCGCATAGTGTGTCGCAGGAAAAATTGCAATATGCTTTAAATCACAAATAGGCTTGTTTGTAACTAGGTCAAATTCGTAAATTCTTTCTATTGTCGTGTCAAAAAATTCAATTCTAACTGCCCTATCATTATAACTTGAAGGAATAATATCAATTGTGTCTCCCTTAACTCTAAAAGTAGAACGTTTAAAATCAATGTCATTTCTTTCATACTGTATTTCAATAAGTTTACGAATTATCTCATTTCTATCATAATCTTCACCTACTCTTAGCGAAATTGACATGTCATAATATGCTTGTGGTGCCCCAAGGGCATAAATACATGAAACTGAAGCTACAACAATCACATTGTCGGTTTCAAGAAGCGAACTTGTTGCAGAGTGCCTAAGTTTGTCTATTTCGTCATTAATTGATGCGTCTTTTTCAATATAAGTATCACTTTTGACAATGTAAGCTTCAGGTTGATAATAATCATAATAAGAAACAAAATACTCTACTCTGTTGTTTGGAAAAAATTCACGGAACTCATTACAAAGTTGTCCAGCGAGGGTTTTATTATGGGCAAGAACTAAAGTAGGTTTATTTACTCGCTTAATAATATTTGCCATTGTAAAAGTTTTTCCACTACCAGTTACACCCTGTAAAACCTGTTCTCTAAGTCCCTCATTTATGCCTTTCACTATACTATCAACCGCTTCTGGCTGGTCACCACAAAGTGAATAATTAGAATGTAAGTCAAAGCCCATTTTTACTCCTCTTTATAAAATTTCCAAAGAATTATAACACTTTTATGTTTAAACTACAATATATTTATTTGCAATTTTAAAATAAAACAAACTAATCACAATTACATTTTCTTATATCATAAAAATTTTTAAATTATTTCTCCTTTTATAGACTTACTTAAACCATCTAGTTTACTTTTAAAACCAATTTTAGCTATAGTTAAATCTTCAAAAAAACAACACTAATGGTCTTTTTAATTTTAACAAGAAATAAAAAATTTCTTTTGCTAATCAAAGTTTAATTTATAAAAATATATTTCTTTGTGACTTATTTTTTAAAATTTATTCATAAGGACTTATTACAATCAAAATCTAAACTTAGTTTAGACAAATTCTACAGTGATGATAACACCTAAGTAAATTGATAAGCTCTTCTTTAAGGTTAAAATATGATCTTTGTCTAAATATTAGAAAAAGAAAACACTTAATTGAAATTGAAGAAAATCTCAAATCAACTAAGTGTTTTTCTTTTAGACTTTTTATTTTATTCTATTATGCTTTTGGCTCGTCTTTTGTGTCATTATCTTTGTCTTTTTTCTTATCTTTTCCTGCCTTTGCTTTCTTTGGAAGCATTTTTGTTCCTCTAACAAAGTAAATCACAACACCAGCTAGAATGACTGCTGATACCACAATTAAAACTGTACCTAAAATTGTTGTTGTATCAATTGCGTTTGTAGGCTGAGCTTTAACCTCAAAAGTTCTCGAAATTCTGCCGTCATTACCAGCACCATCCTCAACAGTAAGAGATATTGTATATGTCCCTGCCTCATTAAAGGTATAAACATAATAACCATCTTCTGTTTGTTCTCTATCAAAGTCACCGCCACTAATAGAAATTGTAACGTTTACATATTCATAATTATTTTCTGCATCAGGGTCAGAAATGTTACCATCACCATCCTCAGCATCATTAAGCGTATCAAAACCAACATTATCTGAAACGAACAAGTCGTCAGTGTTATAGCCCTCATCCCCTTGAATTCTTGCTTTTGGATTGATTGTAAGAGTGTTGTTTTGACCAAGCGTAAATCCATCTTCAAGTAATTTATCAAGTGCAGCAGATAAACTAATTACTGGATTTTCTGTATCGCCAACACTAACAGTTTTTACAACAGCATCTGCCTCATTTCCTCTATCATCAACTGCATTATAAGTTACAGTATACTTACCTCTATTTTGTGGAGTAAATGAATATGTGCCATTTGCATTACGAGTAAAGTTAATTGAATTAGTTACTCCTTCAGTTGTAAGTTCTCCATTCATATTAAATGTTAAGGAATCTACTCCGTCAACAGATCTTGGGAAATCAACTGTAATTGAACCAGTAGCAACAAAAGTAATATCCATTGGAGGATTTGTGTTTGTTGTTGACTTATCTGGCCAAGAATCTTCTACTGTAAATCCTGGAAGATCGACTGATGGATAAATTATATCTCCATCATCATCCTCACCTAGTTGACTTTCAAGAATTGAAATAGTACTACTTGTATCACCTTGCATTTTAATAACAGGCTTAATGCTATCTTGAACTTTAACTTTTAAAGTCCTCTCGTCAGATCTATTGCCACCTTCGTCCACTGCAACAATTGAAATTGTATAAGTGCCTGTTTCAGTTGGATAGAATATTATTTGTGAACCATCGTATCTACAAATATTTGAGAAATATCTACCATCACTATTTTTTACTGACAACTCAAAACTTATTTCTGAAGTATCAGTAGTGTTATTGTCTGTCACCTCAAAATCATTAAGGTAAAGAGTTCTACCAAGTTCTAACGTCCTCTCGCTACCATCAATCCCACTAATGACTGGTGGAGTCTTATCAGTTGTTGCAATAAGAACAAATGAGTAAGAAACAACATTATTTCCGTCATCAACTAAGGTATAAGTTACTGTATAGTAATTTCCTGCATCTGCATTGTTTGCTCTAAATCTAATACCATCAAAGGTATATCTATAGTTATAGCCTTCGCCCGCGTCTGAAACTTGTTCAATTTTCATTAAACCACTTAAATCTTCGTAAGCATATTCATTACCTTGAGTATCTGTTACAGTAGCATAAATTCTAGCACTATTTGTATCATCATAGAAAGTTACACCATCTACATTGACCCATTCATATTGATTAATAGCCCCACCGTCATTAACTTTAATCTCGCTAATAGAATAAATTTTGTTACCACCGTCGACATCTTCTGTCTCAAACTTAGGAGCAACTTTATCGTCTACATACCTTACACTTATAGAATATGTTGCCTTTGTGATTCCTTTATAGTCCTCACTTTTTGCATCATAATTCTTAATATCTGCATCATAATTTGAATAATCATTATAAGCAAACACTACAAGGTCAAGCTTATTATTACCACCCTCTGTTGTTGCAAGAGTGTAAAGTGTTTGATGTTCGCCATCACTACTATTTGGTACAAGTGTTGCAAAGCCATCACTACCATCTACAACTTTATCGTCCATATTAAAGACTATGTTGTCACCCTCTTCGTCTGTATCAACTTTAATATAAGTTGATCCTACAACAAGGTAATAATCTACACGAAGTCTTGTATCAATAGTGTCAGTTGCAGTTGGAACAGGAATTGAAACGGACTGCTCACTTGTAACATTACCAACACTAATATTGCCAAACTTAACAGTAGGAGTTGATTCTTCAAATTTTGAGTGTGCAATTTCAAAAGTAAATGTCCTTGAACTTGTATTAGAGTTATTTTCACTATCTCTTACTTGAAGTCTTAAAGTATATGTTCCCTCTCCAAAAACTGCTGGATCAAGAGTTATTTTAGCAGTACGTGAATTGAGAAGATCACGAAGATCATCATCTTTAAGTACTCCATCACTATCTGTTACTGCACCATCAGTTTTTACTTTATATACTCTATCTTCTTCGTCATAATAATAGTTACTATTTTCGTCTAAAGCATCAAAGCTTAAAATACTTGTTGTATCAGTTTCTTCTTCGCCATCAGTAGTATATTTACTTGGTAGTAAACTATAGCCAGTAGGCAAAGTAAAGTTACTACTTACAATACCAGTATTACCTGCAACATTTAATTCACCATAGTTGTCTGTGATATAAATGCTACCTGTACGATTCTTACCTTCGTTATCTTTAAAGGTTGCATTTGAAGAAGTAATTGTCCTTGTAACAAGATCAATACCGCTTTCATCGTCTGCCCAAATAGCAGGAATAGTTATAGTAGGATACTCTTTTGCCTTAGTATCAACGTAAATTTTATTTGGAATAACATAAGAAATATCTTCAAGTCCAGCAGATGAAGAAGTATTATCTACATCAAAACTATTTGTATAAACAAACTCTGGAGTCTTTCTATCTCTAATTCTTATTGTATAAGCATGATTATCTGCAACCTCAACAGTATTACCATAGAAGTCAACAACATTATAGAAAATCTCATATCTTGTACCTGGAGTTCCATGAGGAATAAAGTAGAAGCCTCCCTCATCTTTACCCATAGTGACATATTCAGCATCAGAATGATAATTCCCTGAATTATCAACAGCTCTAACTGTGTAATAATAGAATGCGTTCACCGTGTTATTGCTATCTGTTGCATTAGTTGCGGTAACACTTGGCAAATAGATTTTTTGCTCAAAACTTGCAGAACTTTCACTTACTGTACTTTGAGGGGTTGCCATTAAGTCAATTTCTTCACTATTATAAGATGCATCACCAACAATTGTATATGTTAGATAATCTAAAACTTTGGTTTCATCCTCACCATAAAGAGTATAGTCAATAACATTGTCCCCAGCAACAGCTTCAAAAGTGAATGGATTTTTCTCATAAACAACAGCTGTATCACTTAAAACACCATTTGGAGCTGTAAGAGAACCATCCTGAAGAGTATTAACATCAATTTTTAGAGTGTGCTTAATGTTTAAGCTCTCTATTTCTGACTCAAGAACTCTTCTTATTGTATATGTTTTGTATGACTCGTATGTGTTAACACTAGAATCAACTGGGCTAACTTCACTTAAAGTTTTTGAAGCCAAGTTATCATATTTTATTACATAATAATAATTACCATTAGTAGCATCTGTAACCATATCCCCTAAGATAACCTCTTCTTCTATCAAATTCCCTTCATTATCATAAAGAAGTGGAAGAGCAACCTTAATTGTAGTATCTGCCCAAGACTCATTTTCATGCGTACCATCAATTCTAACAGTACTTGGCATAACAATAGAATCATTACTGATTAGTTGTAAATCATATGAATCGCTTGATACATATATACTATACTCTCTAGAGCTTGTCCAAACACCACTAGTTGACTTAATGTGATATTTAACAGAATACATACCAGACATAGATGGGTTTAAATATAACGTAGCTGGACTTTCCTCATCATCAAACCTAACTTGTCCGCCCATATTTCCTACAATAGCTGTCCCATTAATAGCTCCTGTACTATTCTCTGCATTATTATATGTTGTAAGAGTTCTACCATATGGATCTGTGACCTCAACATATAATACATAATCGCCTACAGCACCGCCAGTAGTATTTGAGACACTAACTCCACTACTAATGAATGGAAGTTCGATTTCTGTCCCATCTCTTTTTACAGAAGTAGGAACATTTTTTACAGTCAAAATATTGCCCTGACTTAAGCTGCCGCCAGTGTTAGTATTCCCTCCGTTAAAACTGCTAGCACTAGCAGAACCAAAAGAAAAAATGGACTGTGCAAAATTAGTTATCGCACTTCCAAGAAAGGTGCAACATGACACTAGCACCAAAAGTCCACTTACAAGAAATTTTTTAATTCTAGTCATACAAAAATTCTCCCCTGTTTGTTTTATAGTCAATCAATGATTTTAAAAATTTTGTTGATTTGACGCTTATTATAAGTATTTTTAAGGAAAAGTCAAAGATTTTACTATAAAAACTACTTACATTGTAAAGCGAGTTAATTTTACAACATAGCATTTTTCTTGTCAACAATAATTAGCAATTTCTCTTACCAAATTTTTAAATTTTATTCATTTTTTTTATAGCTCAACAAAAATGTTTTAAAATCAAATTTATTTTAAGTTAAAAATTCCAATTTATGTAAAAATTTTTTAAAATTTTAAAATTAGACAAAATTCTTATAGTTTTTTTATCTTTTTTTTTCATAGGTAGCTATCAAATGAACAAACGCACATATGTAAATATGTATATTCCTTATTGTGTATATCATTAAATAATAATTTTATCTTATACTTATTACTCAATGTATTTATATCAAGTCATTTAAGTGGTTTGTTAAAAAAATTAAAGAGGACTAAAGAGCCCTCTTTTTTGTCTAATTTTTGTATTTAAACTTTTTATTAGCAGTTTGGTGAACCGCAGCCACAGTTGCCACTTGTAAGAAGTAAGATTATTAAAATCAATGTGCAACAATCAATGTTTTGCCCCATACCACCACAGCTGTTACAAAGAACTAAAATTAAAAGTAATAGACAAGAGCAATTTCCGCAACCGAAGCTGTTTGAGCCGCAAGAATTATTTCCAAAAAAGTTCATAAGTATTTCTCCTTGTTCTTATTTTTCTTAAAAGTACATTTTGTCTAAGTAGCAAAGCCTTGCTAGAAGTTATGTATTTCATCTTTTGCACACTCTACTTTATTTTATCTTTTGTTTCTAAAACATAATATTGTACTTTTTAAAAAAATGTGAATAACTTTTTATTCTTCAAATAATTCTTCCACAATTTTTTCTTTCAGTAAATCAATGCCCTTATTCTCTTTAGCACTTATAAGTACCCCGTCAGTTAGCTTTGAGGTATCAATTATTTTATCGCATTTATTATAGACTTTGATTATTTTCTTATTAGTCGCACCAATTTCATTTAAAACCTTTTCTACCACTTTTACTTTTTCTAAATAGTTTTTATCGGACGCATCAATCACGTGGAGTAATAAGTCTGCGTCCACAGTTTCCTTAAGGGTCGCATTAAAAGCATCAATAAAAGCATGCGGCAGTTTATCAATAAAACCTACCGTATCAATAATTATGACAGATTTGCTTTCTCCAAGCCAAAGTTTCCTTGAAGTTGTATCAAGCGTAGCAAACAAAAGGTCGTCAGCATATGTGCCTGCTTTTGTAATCAAATTCATAAGCGTTGACTTGCCTGCGTTAGTATACCCAACAATGGCAACTTGCTTTAATCTATTCTTTTTTCTTTCTCCTGCTTTAATATTTCTTTGATTTTTTATTTTTTCGATTTCTTTTTCAAGTTTTAATATTTCATCCCTAACTTTTCTTTTGTTTAGTTCAAGTTTTGTTTCTCCCGGCCCTCTCATACCTACACCGCCACCATACCTATTAGAACTTGTACTAAAAAGTCCCAGTCTTGGAAGAGAATACTTAAGTTGAGCAAGCTTAACTTGAAGCCTACCCTCACTTGTTTGAGCTCGACACGCAAAAATATCAAGTATAAGCATAGACCTGTCAATAACTTTTGCATTAACTATTTCAGAAATATTACCAAGTTGTGAGCCACTGAGTTCGCAGTCAATTACAACAACGTCAATATCTAATTCTTCTACTAAATTTTTTATCTCCTCTACTTTACCACTACCAATAAGAGTACGAGGATTTTCTTCTTTGACATTTTGGCATATGCTACCCTTAACCTTAAGCCCCGCGGTAAAACATAAACTTTCAAGTTCTTCAAGTTCTCTATCAAAATCTGCCTTACTATCATTAAATGCAACACCAACAATAAGTGCATTTTCTTTTTTACTTTCTAAATTATACAATTTCTCTTTTAAAGCCATGCTAACATTTTAGCAAGTTTAGCATTTGCCTGCAACTAATTTTGTAATATTTCCCCATTATCTACACTTATTAAATTTGCAAAAATGTTACCATCCTCACAAACACACAAAACATACCAATATATGTTTGCAATATTTCCCTTGTCCGCAACAATTTTAATAAACACCTCGCCATTAAAATTGCCATCTACAAAATACTCGTTTAGATTTGCTTTGTTGTTGTGGGTAAATATATTAAGTGCTTTATTTGAATCTACAGCCCAGTCCTTCGATAAACACTCAAGATCAAAACTCAAATTTAGACTTGGAAGAGATAATGTTATCTTGTCCGTACTTTCTACACGTCTATTTAAATCTATAACATATGACTTATCAAAAGGATTTTTTTGGAGAGTTCCCTCGTACTCTAAGTCGTTAATTTTAAGTACAAAGTCAAGAGCGCCTTCACTTTCATTAGCGCTAACAAGCAAAACACCAAAGTCTTGTAGTTCTGTACTTTTACCATCCGCCCTAAAATTACTTTCACGTCTGCCGTCCGTAAAGCTTGCACTTACATTATCAAGCGAACCATAAAAAAAATCTTCTCTAAACTCACTAACTTTTTCGCTAATGCCCTCTTGCAAACTTTTTCCATCGCAGCCAGCAAACATTGTTCCAACAAAAATTAAGCATATGCTTAAACAAAAAAATTTAATAACTTTCTTCATGTTTTAAACATATGCTTATGCTAGTCCATTTAGAATTAATTTTTTAGCTCTATTTCATCCATTCGCCTTTTGTATTTTCCGCCAAAACTTTCCGTTTCTAAAAAAGCACGAATAATTTTCTTTGCCTTTCTTATACTCATGTCTTTTTCACCAAAGGCAATAGCATTAATATCATTGTGCTCGCGGGCAAGCTTGATTTCTTCTTCATTTACCCCAAGTGCACATCTAATCCCCTTATACTTATTTAAGCCTATACTCATACCAATACCGCTATGACATACAGCAATAATTTTTGAAGAATTATCTTTACTAAAGGCACTTCTCATAAGTAATACAAATTTTGAAAAATCGTCCTCCTTATCAAACTTAAAAGCCCCTACATCAACTATGCTTTCTCCCTCTTTTGTTAAAAAAGTTTTAATTTGTTCTTTTAGTTTAAAGCCACCATGGTCACAACCTAAAATAATCATAAAATTACCCCTTTTTATTCATCTTGACCTTTAAGTTTTTTAATTTCCTTTCCATTTTCTAACAAGACAAAACCGAAGTAGCCTTCATTTTCAAGTTTAAAAAGTAGCTTCCCTAATTTCTTTGGCTTCTCAAAAAGACCTGTAATATATTCATTTTGAAGAACTTTTTGATACTCTAAACTCTCTATAAAATTGGTGTCATTATAGATTACTGCAACCTTTTTTTTATCAGTCTTAATATTTTTGTCTCTTAAAATAGAAAAAATCCTTTCAAATCCAATAGAAAATCCAACTGCAGACACACTTTCTCCTGTAAACTTGCCTATCAAATTGTCATATCTTCCACCGCCACCTATAGAACAAGAAAAACTTTTACTTTCAATTTCAAAGACAGTACCTGTATAGTAACCTTGCCCACGAACAAGTGTCAAATCAAATTTAATTTGATACTTATCTTTACTCAAAACACCTATAGCATCAATAATTTCTTTTAGATTTTTAGTCTCCTCAGTCTCACCAAAAAGCAAAACATATTCTTCTAGGTCTCTCGGCAACTTAGTTAAATTCTCACAAAACTTGTTGACTTTATTAATATCAAAGCCCTTATCTCGTAATTCTTTTTCTACTCCCTCGACCCCTATTTTGTCCAGTTTGTCAAATGTAATACAAATACTATCTAGTTCCTCGTCTTTAAATCCAAAAGACTTTAACATGTTTTTTAGTAATCTTCTATCATTAATCTTTATAACAAAATCATCAATGCCTATTCCTATGAGAGCCCTGGCAGTTGTATCAATTAATTCAATTTCACATTTATTACTACTTGAACCTAGCACGTCAATATCGCACTGTTTAAACTCTCTATCTCTACCTTTTTGAGGACGCTCTGCCCTATAGACACTACCAATTTGAATTGTTTTAAAAGGAAGTGTAATGTCATTTTTGTGGCAGGCAAAAAAACGACTTAAAGGCAAAGTCAAATCGTACCTAAGCCCCATGTCAGATAGTTCACTAAAATTTTTATTTTCAAGAGCTTTTTCTAACTTTTCACCTCTTTTAAGTATCTTGAAAATTAAATTTAAATTTTCCCCTCCGTCACTCTTTTCCAAGTTTTCAATATCTTCAACAATAGGTGTATAAATTCTACGAAACCCTTGCTTAGTGTAAACCTCTAAAATTTTAGCTTCTAAATAATCACGAAGTTCTGCATCTTTTGGCAGATAATCATTCATTCCCTTAACTGTTTGTAATTTCATAGATTTTATATATACCACTTTGCTTGCTTTTGTCAACTAATTGTGATATTATCTTTTCAAAGACGAGAGGTCAATATGTCTAAAAAAGAATTTTTAATAGACGAGAATCAAGTAGTTTATAGAAAAAAAATAAATGAAAAAATTAAAACATTTGAGCTTGAAGGTAGATTTGACGAGGACGTTGCCGATAATCCAGAGACAAAAGTCTTAGAACCAGACCAAATTGAATATATAAAAAAAGGGCTATTTGCAAGACTAAAAACAGCAATTTCTTTGAAACTTGCAATAAAATACTATGAAAGCGAAATAAAAAAAGGAAAATTAATCATAGATGACGTCTTAGGTCTTGAAAATTTTGACAAAGTTAAAGATTCTGGGGCTATCATTACATGTAATCATTTTAGTGTATATGATAACTACATCGTGCATAGGGCTATAAACAAAAAACTAGGCAAACAGACATTATATAAAGTAATTCGTGAAGGAAATTACACCAACTTCCCTGGATTTTACGGCATGCTTTTTAAAAATTGCAATACACTTCCTCTTAGTAGCAACATAAAAACCATGCAAAAATTTTTAAAGGCAGTTGACGAGATTTTGAAAAATAAAGACAAGATACTCATCTATCCAGAACAGGCAATGTGGGACAATTATAGAAAACCTAGACCTCTTAAGATAGGTGCGTTTAAATTTGCAGCAAAAGCCCTTGTTCCAGTCCTCCCTATGTTTATTACGATGAAAGATAGTGATACTATTGGTAGTGATGGTGAACACACACAAAGACATACACTTCACATTCTCCCCCCTATTTATCCTGACAAAGAAAAACCTGTATCAGATAATGCAAAAATACTTATGGAAAAGAATTTTGAAATGTGGAAAGAAGTTTATGAAAAAACATATAATACTAAACTCGTCTACACAACTTTAGACCAGACTAAAATTCCTGAAATTTGTAGAGAAAAAGATAATAATTCTTAATTTGTTGTTAATAAAAAAAATAGTCTAAGTTAATGTTTTAGGCTATTTTTTGTTTTACTAAGATAAACTTTTTATTTCCTCATTCTTTTGAGTTTTAGTCAATAGCAAAATGCTAGATTGCATCTAAACAACTATTTAAACATTACATAAAATAGTTCACTTTTTTTACAAAAGTATTATCGTTACACCGGAATTTATATGATAAAGGTCAGTATCTCCTAAAATTTCAGGACAAAACTTTTCAATTTTTTTCAAACTATCACTTACAAAGCATTCTTCCCCTCTTATAAAATCCGCAATAATTCCTCTCCTTTTTGCCCTTTTTAACCATGGTATTAAGTTTCTTTTTATCTCACCACCCACCCCGTGAGAGCCATAACCATGAATTACTTTTAGTGCTCTTACCCCTTCAAAATGTGCTGTCTCTATTTCAATTTCAAGAATTGCAAGTGCAAGATCAACACTTGGATGATCATCTTTTATGTTTATAGTTCTATATTTCACAAGATAATTATACTACAATCTAAAAATTTAAGCAATATATACAACTTCTTTTAAAAATTCTAAATAAAAGAGTGGAATATAACAATATTACCCTATGCCTTATCTTACATGTAAATAAAAGTTATACTCTTATTTCAACCCTTTCAAAATTGTTACTATTGCATCTTTTTGTTCTTCATTTATACCTTCTAACAAATCTATTATCTTTTTATCTGATTTATAATCATCAATATCTCTGTAAAAAAATTCTTCTAGCGAACTATTACATTCCTCTACGATATCCATTAGTGTTTCAATTGTAGGTAAAAAATCTTTTTTAGCCTCCATTCTGTTTATATAAGATTCATTCTTCCCTATTCTTACTGACAAAGCCCTCGCAGATAAGTTTGCCCTTGTCCTAAGTTTACTTATTCTATCTACTATGTCGCCTTTATTCATTTTTCCCACACTCCTTTAATATAATTAGAATAGTCAAAGTTTCAAAAAAATATGTGAGTATAACTTGTTAAAATGGTGCAATTTGTAATATTTTATAGAAAAACATAAAATATTATTGACAATAAACTTACAAAATATTACAATGTGCATAGAATTTAAATTAAAAGGAGGAAAGTAGATGAAAAAGTTTTTGACGACACTCAGTTGCTTATGCTTACTTGTTTTTGTAGGGATAGGTCTTGTGGGGTGTAATGACCCACAACTTAACAACTATGGCTTTGATGCTTCAATTTCACCATACAATGCTAAAGTTTTAGTGACAGAAGCAGGTGTAATCATGAATAGACAAGATGACACCGAAATTACTAGCTCTGGAACAACCTATTTTGGTCAAGAAGACAAGAATTTAGAATGGAATGGCGAAAACGCTACATTTAATTTCGTTCTAGACGTGTCAAGCATGGAAGAAAATGATTTTACTATGTGGGTACTTGGATTTAGCAAAGACAATGGAGATGGGACGTATTCACATGGTGGAGAAGAAATTCGTTTTGGCATTGCAAAAACAAGTGGTGGGTTTGTAGCAAATAGCCTAGTTGGAATTAATCATAATGATACTACTGGCGAAGAAAACCTTGCTTCAATTACTACTGGAGGAATTAATGTTAATGTCGGAAGTGACAATAAGGTTAATGTTACAATTAAAGTTTCTTTTTATGAAAATAACGAACAACAATTGACTACAAATTACACCTTCTTACTTAACGAAGCAACAATTTCCCCTGCTGAAAAACCACTTCCAAATCCAGTCGTAGGCTTTAGATATCTTTGGAACGCAAGGACAAATTGTGACGGAGTCGTGTTTAGTAATCTTACTTACGATGTGCCAACAACTAGTGCAGAATAACTAAAAATAATCATTTAAAACTCCAAGTTTAAAGCTTGGAGTTTTTTTTGATTTACTCGTTTCCTAATCATATCTTTCATAATAAAAAATTTTTTAATCTTATTTTCCTTTTAATAAAATTGACATAAAAAAACAAAAATTGTATAGTTAGTAAAAGGAGATACACTATGAAATTGTTAATTCTTACTGTGTCTGCCGGTGAAGGTCACAATTCCATGAGTAGGGCAATTTCAAATTATATAAAAGATACTTACCCAGACACGGAAATTATGCAAATAGACCTATTTAAAGATGGAGATAAAACAAAAAGAAAGAAACAAGCCAGTTGGATGGTTAACGACGGCTACTTTACACTAGTTAAGGTTGCTATAAAACTTGCAAATAGCCAATTTGAAAAGCTAAAAAACAGGGATATAACTCGCCCAGCAACAACTCTTAGAAAGAATTTTATAACTCCCGCCACTCCATATGTTGAAAAAGTCATCAACGAATACCAACCAGATGCAGTGTTTTGTGCACATACTTTCGCCGGTATTATCATGACTGATTTAAGAAACAAAGGCAATGAAAACGCTTTAAAAGCAAAAGTTGTTACCATAGTATCAGATTATGACATTGCCCCTTATACGGAGTTGCTCACTAAAGTTGACTACATAGTTACACCAAGCGAGGATTTTGATAATGATTTATTAAAAAAAGGGTTTGATTTATCAAAAAGATTGGCTCTTGGTATTCCCGTTCAAACAAAATTTTCAAAATTTATTGATAAAAACGAAGCAAAGAATAAACTTGGGCTTGATTTAAATAAAAAAACCGTCATGATGATGAATGGTGGGGTCGGATTTGGAAATATTGCAAAATTAGTACTTAATTTAAACAAATGCAAAACTGACTTCCAAATTGTTTGCGTTTGCGGTAGAAATGAAAAGCTTAAAAAGGAGTTAGAAAATTTAAAGAAAAAAGGCAAAATCAAAAAAGACATATTTATTCTAGGCTTTGTGAATAATGTTGATGAAATAATGAGTGCCTCTGACGTCCTTATTGGAAAAGTAGGTGGGCTCTCTTCTACTGAAGCATTTAATAAATTCTTGCCTATCATAGCAAACAAAAAACTTCCTTTTCAAGAATACGACAATATGATATATCTAAGAAAAAAACGTGTTTGTGAATACATAGCCAATGAAAGCAAAGCTTATGAAATTGTTGATGACTTATTTTCAAATACAGAAAAATACAATTTAATGCAAGAACAAATTAAAGCTATACGCAAACCAAATGCTACAAAAGATATAGGAGACTTATTATATAAAGGTAAAGAAGAATGAAAAAATTAAAAATAGCAATGTTTACAGACAGTTTCTTCCCTGTCTGGGGTGGTCGAGAAAGAGTTATACATGAATGCATGTCTTGCCATATAAAAAGACATGACGCACGTCTTTTTTGCCCAAAAATTAAGGGAAAAATTGAAGGATACGAAGATAAAGATCTCCCCTACCCTGTCTATAGATGTAATAGTCTTAAGGTGGGTAAACTTGAATATTTGTCAATTCCTAATCCAAAGTTTAAAAAAGAGGTAAAAAACTTCAAACCAGATATTATTCACTGTCAAACAAAGTATGGACTAATGAACTATGCTTTAAAATATGGGAAAAAGCATAACATCCCTGTTGTAACGTCAGTCCACACTATTTACCCTATAATTTATCAGGAATTAAAATTTAAACCTCTTATTAACTTTGCAATAAAACGAGTACTAAAAATACTTGATAAGTGTGACGGAGTCGTTGCTGTATCAAAGTTTGCAAAAGAGATTCTTGAAAGTAATGGTGTTAAAAATCCAATTAAAGTTATAAAAAATGGTATAGAAATAAAGGATTACAATTTTAGCAAGGACACAAAAAAACAAGTAAGACAAAAATACAATATACGCGAAGATTCCTTTGTAATAATTTTTGCAGGATATCTAGAACAAAGAAAAAACATCATGTTTCAGCTTGAATGTCTAAAACTGTTAAAAGAAAAATATGACAATTTTACATTCGTTCTTGTTGGCGAAGGTTCGCAAAAAGAAGAGTTACAAAAATACGTAAAAAACAATAACCTAGAAGCTAATGTAATTTTTACTGGTTATGTGTCTAACCAAAAAGAATTATATTCATTGTACTATGCTTCTGATTTATTCTTCTTCGCTTCTATTAGTGATAGTGACGGACTTGTTGTTGTAGAAGCAGCACTAAACAAAACACCTAGTCTTGTGCTTGAAAAAATGGCAAGTTGTGAAAGAATTACAAATAATATTAACGGCTTTATTGAAAAAAATAATAGTTCGGATGTTGCAAATCGTTTGTTAAGCATTATAAATGATAAAGATAACTTAGAAAAAGTTTCACTTGAGGCTTACAAGACCATCCCTAAAAGCTGGGACGAAGTTAGTCTAGAATATGAGGCTTTTTATGAAAAGGTTCTAGACGAATTTAATAACAAAAAGCAAAATAAGTAATCTATTAATATTTTTATAGACACTATATATTAAAACAATCTTTTTTTATATTATATAAATAAGGCTTTAATAAATCCTAAGTTGTATTTTATATTACTTATACTAACTTCATTTAACCTAATATTTGAAATTTAAACAAACTAAATCTTAAAACTAAGCCTTTATTAATCAAAAAATAAAAAGGGAGAACTTCCCTTTTATTTTTTTATCACTTAAACAAGTGTAATAAAATCCAGTTTCTTATATTTGAGTCTTATCAATAAATTTCTTAAAAAATATGATTTTAGATTAATTAGTTAAGATTTATCAATAAGTTCACTTAATTTTATACCTAAGTTGTATGCTTTTTGGCATTCTTCTCTATTTATTTCACTTAATTTCTTTTTTTGAGGCATTCCCCAAATGTCAAAATGTTTTGGTCCTATCCACTCTTCTCCTAATTTTGTTTCATCAAACAAGCCCTTTATGATAGATAAACTTGCACGTTTTGGCGAATTAAAAACAATTTTCATAGGCAATTTTATTATGCCCCTCACAATCTTTGGAAAGTTTCTTGTAATGTTTGTCGGTGTGACCCCAGGATGTGTCAAACTAAAGCTTATGTCAGAATTGTTTTTAAAAAGTTCTATTAATGCACACATGAGCATTCTTTTAGAATTGCCATATATTTTCATTTGCTTAGTTTCCTTTGAATAGTCAATATCTTCCTCATTTAATTTTGCAAGTTTATAAGATATACTACCTACATCAACCACTTTTTTTAAATTTGACGTCTTTATTTTATCAACTAAGTTTAATGCAATATAAAATGGCGAAATAAAGTTTGTCCTAAACTCTTCTAAATAATTTTTATCTGTCTCGTTCCTTTTTACGTGATATACACCAGCATTAAGTATTAATGCATCAATTTTGTCTACTTCTTTTAACCTCTCTACACCTTCCCTTACACTTTTATAATTGCTTAAGTCAATTGGTATTTGACTAACCTCTACATCCTCACGAATCTTTTTTAGCTCTTCTATAAGCCTATTCCCTTTATCTATATTCCTATCAAGCAAAATTATGCTTGCATTAAGACTTACTAGTATTTTCGCAATTTGGACTCCTAGCCCACCAGTACCGCCTGTAATTGCAATAACATTTCCCTTTAAATCATGCGTATTTTTTTCTAACCATTTTTTTATGCTCATATAATTATTATATCAAATTTTCATGTCATTTCAAAACAAGTAACAACATTATTTCAATCATTTATTAAATAATCTAAAATAACACATAGAATTACTGACAATCTCAATAACGTTTATAAAAGAACATTAAAATCAGCATTATAAAAACATCAGCTTACAAAAATCTAACTAGATTTCTTTCCTAAGCAAAGTCGCTATAGCAAGCTTCTTTTCATTTGAGATATTTTTCATAGATTTTATAAGTTCCATATCTTGCTTATAGGTATTTATGTCATGATAAAAGAATTGCTCTTCACTTATTCCACAAGCGTCAATAATATTTAAAAGTGCTTCAAGACTAGGTAAAAAGTCCTTTCCGTTTTCAAGTCTATTGATATAGCCTTTATTTAGTCCAGCAAGTTCGGAAAGTGCTTTTGCCGAAAGCCCTGCATTGTGCCTTGCAATTCCTATTCTCTCTATTATTTCTTCCCTACTTAGCATAATTACCTCAACCTTACTATTCCTAAGTTAAAAACTAATTACATAAACTTAAACCTTTTTATATTTTAAATAAAAGCATAAATAATCTTGCAAAATCTCAACATAAACACACATAAAATTTAAATAATTTTATTATTAAATAACCATATTTTTATTTTTTAACTTAGATAGTTACTAAAAGTATAATCATTTTTTGTAGTAACTATACTCACTAAACATATTAAAAATTTTTAATTTGCTACATTGTATGAGATTTTATTTGATTTTTACTAAGTAACATGCTATTATTAGGTAGTTCTTAAGAAAAAGGAGATAAAAAATATGAGAACAAAATTTAAAGTTAGTATTTTAAGTATGCTCGCCATTGTATTTACTTTTGCCTTTGTCCTTGTTGGATGTGGCGATTCAAAGACAAGCGGCGAAACAATTAGCCTAACTGAAGCAAAGACCCTAATCGTTAGTGCTCTCGCAACTGATGACAACCCAGACAACAGAAGTATTTTCGCAAAGTTTGGGAAAACACAAGTAGAGGGTTCTGGCATAGCAAGCAACTATAACACTAGCGAAACATTGTCTACCGCAACACTTCAAGGTCAATTTGAATACTCAAATAACATTTGCACAAAACTAATTTTCGATTTATATTCTACGCAAGTTGAAGGTTATATTGATTCTCAAATCTATTCTCCAAATGGAGAAATTGTTTTCTATCAAAATGAGAGTGATGTACTTGAAACTGATAAAGGTGTAGGTGTAGATACTATATCAAATAATAGTGACATAGGAAAAATTATTAGTGGTGCATTTGGAGTAAATTTAACAGTTATTGGCTCCTTATTTACTGATGATAATTTTTCAAAATTTTATAAAGAAAATACAATAAAAACAACAACTGATGCTGGATATGAACTTGCGTTTCAACTAAATCTTAAAGAAACTGCTAGATTTAGTTATGTAGGATATGAAAACTTTGAAGATTTTTGGGACAGATTCTATACTTCCACCATTTCTCCTGCCCCACAGGAAATAAAAGATCTAATAATTCCAAAATTAACCCTTATGTTTGATTTTAATAACCAAATTACAGGTTTAAAGATTATTTTAACAGATTTGACGTTAGATCCGGAAACAAATTCATACCTTCCAATGACAGCAAGTCTCACAATTTCGAAATATACCGGCGAAATCACCGAACCACAATGGGTAACTGATTATCTTGCAGAACAAGCCCAAACACAAGAATAAAAAAAATTTAAAACTACAAAATTTATATATAACCTATTGCCTTGTATAAATACAAACCAATCTTTCATACTTAAAGTACGAAAAAGTAGTTAAGAAAACTATATCTTAACTACTTTTTTTACCAATAAAACTACACCACACCTGCAAAAATATAGGTTCACATAGTTTTTGTTTTGGCTCCCCGAGTCGGATTCGAACCAACAACCTATCGGTTAACAGCCGAGTGCTCTACCGTTGAGCTATCGAGGATTATTTATAAAGCATCTTTCACAATGCCTTATTATATTAACAAATTGATTTTAATAAGTCAATAAATTTT
Organism: uncultured Christensenella sp.; assembly: GCA_949282135.1. GTDB lineage: Bacteria > Bacillota > Clostridia > Christensenellales > UBA1242 > UBA7862. The sequence continues at coordinate 16,745 of CASDOR010000014.1, read as the reverse complement.
ATAAAATATTTTATAATTTTTTTTATTTTTTTGTTAAAACCTTTAAAAAATTTTTTCTATACTTGATACAGATAACTGTATTTAACTAAAAATAATAACCAATAATTATTTTCCTCAAATATTCCATTATTAAAACTACAAAAAATTTAATGTATCAATTTGTCTTTTTTATTGTTTTGATAACTTTTCTAATAAAGATAGTCTTTCACTAAAATATTTAAACGCAACATTAAAAGGCTCTTCAGTTGTCAAATCTACTTTTACAATCTTAAGTAAATTTAATGGAGTGTCGCTACAACCAGAACTTAAAAACTTCTTATAATTATCAACTTTTATTTTCCCTGTCCTTAAATTTTCAACAATATTAATAGCACTAATTAGTCCTGTTGCGTATTTATACACGTAATATGCCCTATAAAAATGTGGAATCCTACTCCATTCAAACTTTACTTCATCAAAAATTTTAACTTTTTTACCAAAGAACTTTTTAACAAGCTCAAAGTAAGTATCATTTAAAACTTTTGCGGAGACTTCTTCATTTTTTTCAACTTTTTTATGGATTTTATCTTCAAAGTCTGCAAACATTGTTTGTCTAAAAACAGTTGCGTAAAAGTTTGACAAAAATTCATTTAAGTAAAAAATTTTTTCCTTCTTATCATCTGTGCAATTTAGCATATGGTCATTTAATATTGTTTCATTAACTGTACTTGCAATTTCTGCAAGAAAAATTGTATAGCCTGCATTAAAACTACTTTGTGACTTATCAGATAAAACGCTATGCATAGCATGTCCGAGTTCATGTGCAAGTGTTGACACGTCATTTGATGTCCCCATAAAATTAGTAAATACTCGAGGCGTTTTTTTAGTCGCCATAGTCTCATATGCTCCACTAACCTTACCCTCGTTTGGATAGACATCAATCATTCTTTTTTCTGCCATATACCTAATGTAGTCTGTGTAATCCTTGCCTAAAACCGACAACGCATCACAAACAACATTTATGGCCGACTCAAAAGTATACTTTTTGTTACTTACAAAAGGATTATAGTAAATGTCACTTAGTTTAAATTTTTTGAGTCCGAGTAATTTTCTCTTCACCTCAAAAAACTTCTGATTTAGACCTAAGTTTTTTAGGGTATTCTCTAGTAGCATCTCATAAACAACCTTGTCTACCTCTTCATAAAAAAGTGCTGAATCTAAAACTGAATCAAACTTCCTTGCACGTGCATAAAAAACATCTTTTTTTACACTCCCAAGATAGTTTGTAGATAAAAAATTATTATATCTTCCATAAGCACCTTGAAGCTCCTTATATGCGTTTTCGCGCAAGACTTCGTCCTTATCTCTAAGATAAAGGCTTGCTAAACTTTGACCCATTGGAAGGAGTTTTCCCTTAGCATTTTTTACTTTATTAAACTTTAAATCCCCACCTTCAAAGTTAGTATGATTTTCCTTAAAGGTATCTTGATAAGAAGAACTTTGCGACAAAATCTCCTCGCATTCTCTTGACAATATGTGCTCTTTTTCACGTACTACGTCTTTTAGCATCTTTGAATAGTCTTGAAAATCAGGGTCTTTTATAAGACCATTTAAAAACTCATTATCAAGCAAGCTTAACTGTGGCTCTATAAACGAAGTCAAAACACTTTGTTCAGTCAATTTTGCAGTAACCTTATTAAGCCTCGCCATAGATTTTGTATTAGTTACATCGGTGTCTCTAACACAATTTGCATAAATGTACAATGCTTCAAGTTTAATTGATAAATTCTCTAGCATTTTAAACATTTCTAAAATGTTTTTCTTATTATCTAGTTTACCATCAAAGTAAGTAATCCCTTTTATCTCGTTTGAATAGTCGGCGTACTCTTTTTCCCAAGCCTCATCATCTTTAAAATAATCACTAAAATCCCATTTATACTTTTCTTCGATATTTTCTCTTTTTTTCATTTTAACCTCCAAAATTAAAATCTAAAAAAAATTAATTACAACTCCAAGTAAGACTCCGAGCAAATAAAGTGAAACCAGTATTAGTATATTTTCCTTAATGTTTTTATTTAACCTAAAAAGTAATATGAGAGCAATACCTGAATTAACACAAAGTCCCGCAATACAAGAACCAAGTGTTATACCGCCAACCATAAAAAGCTCAGTTATAATAACCGATGCTGCACAATTTGGAATAAGCCCAACAATAGCCACAATAAAAGGTTGGAAAAAACCAGTTGACATCATAAAATTAGAAATAACATTTTCCCCAACAAATTCAACTAAAAGCCCAAAAACGATATTAATTATTAGAATAAATGCAAATATTTTCAAAGAATGTAAAAGAGGGTGGATAAAAATATGTGATAAATTACTTTCATGAGTATGCTTTAGATCGTGATGACAACACCCCTCAATAACCTCTTCATTGTGATGATGTTTATCTTGTGCCAAACTATCTTCTTCTTTAGTCGCTACATCCTTAACATAATCTAAATTATTTTCTGTTATATTTTTAGGTTTATCTACTTCTGTACCTGCAATCGAAGCTGAAAAATTATTTTCTTTTAGAGAAGTAGAAGAATTTAGATTTTCTTTTTTTCTAAATATTGCATCAATTAAAAGACCTATAACAATTGCGTATACAAATTTTATTCCAATAATTAAAAGCAGATTCAAATAGTTACTCGAGTTTGAAAGTAGAATTGGTAAAGCCTCATCACTCGTTGCAATATATATTGCCATAAGAGAACCTAGTGTTATAAGTCTCTTGCTGTAAAGGTCTGTAGCTACAACTGAAAAACCACATTGGGGAATAATTCCAAAACTCGCACTAACAACTGGGGCCATTTTACTCTTTAATAATTTACTTGTTTTATATTTTGTAAGAATTCTTTCTTCTAACAACTCAATAACAAGATAGCATACAAATATTACTGGTAAAGTAATAATAGACTCTAAAAACGCGTGCCATATTACATGTAAAATTGTTTCAAACATAAAAACATAATAAACCTTTTATGTAAATTAGTAAAGAAAAATTTTTTCCTCTCTTTACAAATTTTACCTTAATGTGCTATAATTTTCATGTTATGTTTAGTGATTATTTAAAACTCAGTTTTATATTAGAACTTCAAAAAAAATATAATGATGAATTTTCTTTATTTACTAAAGAAATATTTGTTTTACCTCCAATTTTTAAGAGAGGAAAATTAAGATATTTTCTTTGCTTCCCTGTTGTAAAAATGCTATCAAAATTTAATGTAAATTTGCCACTGGAAATCTCAAAGCCTATAGGTGCAATTTGTATTAACAATCAGGGAGATGTAAAAGTTATTAATTCTCTACAACTAGACAATAGTACACCTAATAATGTCAATTCAAGTGAAAAATACGCTTATCATATTGAAAAACAAGAAACAATAAAAAGTTCTCTTGATACTTTATCTATTGCTCTAAGAACAACTTCTCTAAAACTAAAAAAAGAGCAATTTGACAAGTACACAAATGCTTTAAAAAATCTTTTAGACGATGAGTACTGGGAATATTACGAGAAATTAAAAAACTTTGATTTTATAAATAAAAATTCTAATCAAGCCGCAAACACAATTGACACAGAAGACACAAATAGGAGACTTATTGAATACAAAAAAAAGATTAAACGAGATTTTTCAAGTTTTGTGAAAACCGACATATTCCCATATGTGCATAACAATACCTCATTTTATAAAATAAAGTTATTTGACGAACTAGGAACTTTTATAAGAAGTGTTAAATTTACAAATAATTACGAGAAAGACCTTGCATACATGCAATATGAAACTGTTAAAATTATTGCAAAAATACTAAATAGGCTTAATAAAGCGTCCTTACAAATTGACTTTTTAAGCAAAATTTTACTTATGATTATCAATGCTCTTTTGGTTGAACAAAAACATAAAAAGGTTATAGATAAATTTGAACAGGACTTATATAACTATTTTTCGATTTTTATAGAGGAAAGTCAAGACATAACTGAAGAAGAAAAAGAGGATTATTTTTTCTTACAAAATATATATAACGACTTACTAGAAGATTACAATAGAAAAAAGGGTGAAAAATATTCAAATATATTTTTCGCATATCTGTACATATTTAATTAGTTCTTAATTAAAACTGCCGGCTAAGCTGGTAGTCAGACTGTAAACAAACTACAGTTTGAATATGCACAAATGTGCATATTTTTTATTCATCTTTTTTTGCGTCATTATAAAAATCAAAAGCTTTCATAATTTCTTCTAGGTCTTCTTTAGGATTAACAGCTTCCTTTAAGTCAAAACCTGAATCGTCAGAATCAAAACCATTTTTATTCGTAAACATTATATGTTCAAAATTTGACCCATCAAGTGTATTTTTATTAGATAAAAATTTATTAAACTCTTTAGGCTCAGGACGCTTTTGCTCTTGACGTTTTATTTGTACAACTTTTATTTGAGATTCTTTTTCTTGCTTTATAGGCGGAGCAACTGTTTTTTCTTCGACATAGTTCTCTTTCTCGCGAGTATCAAAATTTTGAGGAAAGGTATTTATGCCCATCATTTTTGAAAGCAACCTTTTAACTGGATCCCCACTAGAGCTCTCTTTTATATTTTTACTTTGTTTTTCAATATTATGTTGAAGTGAATTCCTGCAATCTTGTATAAGTGATAGTAATTCATTTTTAACACTTCTAGAATTGGCTACATTCTCTTCCTTGAGCAAATTTTCCATCTTATTATAAAGCAAATTAAGTTTCTTCGTTTCTAATTCATAAATGTTTTTTGAACTATTTTCTATCATTTTTGCCTTTTCAACCGCTGTTAAAAGAGATGCCATAAGCTCGTTATCACTACTACTAGTTAGTTTTTCAACTTGGTCCTTTAGATAAAATATTCTATCTTTTTGTTCTGCTAGTCTTCCCTCATAATCAGTTTTTAGTCTTTCAATAAAACTATCAACTTCTAGTTGACTATACCCTTTTTTAACAATTTTAAAGTTCCCCATTTGCCTCTTGCCTTCTTTTCTTGTCAAAATATAACACTAAAGATAATATAACAATTCCAGCTATTGCTAGAATAATGCTTAAAAGCATTGAGGCTTTTATTCCTGTGTTACCAAGCATCAAACTTTCTGCTGGATCTCTAAAATATTCAAGTACCGCCCTAACAATGCCATAAATTATAAGATAACTTGCAGTAACAATCCCTCTTTTCTTAACTTTAAAGGTCAAAATCATAAGAATAACAAAGCCAATTAAATTGAAAAATGCCTCATAGAAAAAAGTTGCAAGATGCCACTCAAGCCCATTTTCCGTCATAATCTGAACACTAAATGGAAACTTCATAAGTGCCTCATTTGTAGTCTCAATACCATAACAACAACCGCCAAAATAGCATCCTATTCTACCAATTGCCTGACCGAGTAATAAACATGGCGCGGCAAGGTCGCAAGCCTCTAGTAAGGAATATTTATGTATTTTACAACATATAACAACTCCAAGGAAGCCGCCTATAACACCGCCATATATAGCCATTCCTCCGTCCCAAATTCTAAATATTTGCCAAAAATCACTTACCCCATGAAGCACACAATAATAAATACGTGCGCCAATAATTGCAAGTGGAAGTGCCCAAAGTGCGAGATTAATAGGAATACTAAAATCGTATTTCTTTTTCTTACAAATAATTATTGCACAAATAACACCCATAAGCATACCAAATGCAACTATTACACCATACCATGCAATTTCAATACCAAACAAATTAAATGTCTTACTTTCAAGAATTAAATGTCTCATAGACACATTATACTATAAATAATTAAAATTACCAATATTTTTTATATACTTTTATAATAAATAATTCTTATTTTTTACATGAAGGTCACTTTTTATCTACTCTCCAACACAACAAGACATTCTATGTCACTCGTTTTTGGAAACATATCAAAAATTTCGAAGTTTACAATTTTGTAACTATCTTTTAAATAGACTAAATTTTGCCTTAAAGTATATGGATTACAAGAAACATACACAATCTTTTTTACTTTTTCTTCTTTTAATATACTTAAAATTTCCTGACTACAACCTTTTCTTGGCGGATCAATAACAAAAGTTGCGTTTTTATTTTCTTTTATAAGTTTTGGAAGTAAATTTGCACAATCTCCATTTATATTTGTCAAATTTGTAATATTATTTGCCTCTTTCGTTAAATTTGCATCACTTGTTGCGGTTTTATTTTTTTCAATTGAAATTACTCTTTTTGCTTTTTTTGCTATGAGACAACTTAGTAATCCCGCTCCACTATAGCCCTCAATTACGACCTCGCCTATAGTTTCTTTTGCAACCCTATTATAAAGTTTATCTCGAACGTCATCATTTACTTGCATAAAAGAATATGGTTTGACGTAAAATTCTAGGTCAAAAATTTTGGATTTTATAAAATCCTCTCCATCTACTTTTAAAAATTTATCACTTAAAATCTCTTTTGCATCTTTTTTGTTGTAGTTTATAAAAAGTCCATATTTATTTTTAAATCGTTTTCTTAGCATTTCGTTTAAAAAATCAATTTCTTTTGGTCTTTTTGTCGCAACACATACTACAGACACTTCATCTTTAATACTTCTTACAACAAAATGATGAATATTTTTGTCCTTTACTCTATCTATGTACATTTGTAAATATGTCAAAACTTCATTTATTTCTTTTTTTGCTACAATACAGCTATCTATTTTAACACAGTTTTTGCTACCCCTTTCCTGCAAGCCAACCGCCCCATCTTTAACAATAAAAGAAACTTTATTTCTGTAATTAAATTCACTATCACTTGCATTTTCTATAATATCACCAGAATATAAGTCTTTAAAATAATCACGAATTATTTCCTTTTTTATATTAAGCAAGTCTTTTGAACTTACAAACATAAAATCACATCCGCCACATTTTTCACAAAATTTACATCTTTCTTCTATTCTCATAGGAGACTTTTTAGTAATAAAAACAGGACGTGCATATATAAAATTCTTCTTTTCAAAAACGCGTTCTATCTCTACCTCTTCGCCTTTTAAAACTTTTTTGACACAAACTTTCTTTCCTAAAACAAAAGAAACACCCTCTCCATTAATATTTAAACTATCAATTATAACCTTTTCCATATGTACATATTAGCATACTTACAAAATAAAAAAAAGAAAAAGTTATGTTTAAACTATTTATATGCTACCTAAATAAATCATTTAAATTTTGATAAGAAAATGTTTATTACTCTAATAATTGCGTTATATTTATTAAAATTTTTCTTTTCTGCCTTGCATAAGCATAAGCAATCGCAGTTCCACTTTTTGGTTGGTAGTAGGCAATATTTCGTTTTGAATATTTTCGCATTTCAGGTTGATATTTTTCATCAAAATAAATAATACAATAATTACTATCATTTATCATGGCTTTATTTCTTTCTACATAACTTGCTCTACCAGATGTGTATTTCGTTTTGTGTTCAAATTCCTCTTCTACCCCAAGCAAGTGGACTTCTCGTTTTCTTAAACGTGAGTAGATTTCTTCCCATTTTTGTCTTTCACTTTCAAGAGTGCAGGTTTCACTTCTACAAGTATAAGCCACCCTCTTAATATCTGGATATTTTTCTTTTAGTTCAGTAACTACTAAATGACACAAATAATCAAAGTTACTACGACTACCAAATAAAAAAGTTAACACATTATGGTTAACAATCAAATGTTCAATAACCTCTTTTACTTTCTGCTTTAATTTTTCTGTTATAGTAATATTTCTATGTCCAAAAAAAGAACAAACATTTTGTTTAATTTCTGTTGAATTCATATACTACCACTCTTTTTTTCGGGTTTTCCCTAAATATTATAGTATAAAAATCTTTAAAAATCAACAAAAAGTCCGTTTTTCCTTAAATATTAGAAAAATATATGTAGGGTAAACTTTATATATAGTGAAAAGCCATATAGGGAGTGTTATGATATGAAATTAAATAAAGCATTTGCATTAAGAGTTAGAGCAGTTTTAAAAGAAAAGAAAATGACGCAATACAAACTTGCTCAAGAAACAGGTTTATATCATAGCACTTTGACTGATATTCTCAATTGCAAATATAAAACTCCAAATTTCAGAAATATTACACTTATTATAAGAGCTCTTGGCATGTCAATGACAGAGTTTTTTGATGATGAATTATTTAATTTTGAAAAACTAGAGATAGAAGAAAAATAATTGTTGTATTAAAAAGAGAAAATTTTATCTAAATTGATAAAGTTTTTTTTGTCAAAAACTCACCCAACTCTTCTTTTCTTAGTAGGTAAACTTTCAAGAATTGTCTACGACTAGTAGAAATGAATTTTTATCATTAAACCTATAAATATTATATTGTTTTCTCAATAAAACTCATAATTTTAACCAAAGAGTATACCAATCTTATATAAAGAAAGTGTTTGCTTTTAGCTAAATAACACCTAGACTAATCATCATTGCTCTGTTTACTTGGCTCATTTTATATGGACTTAATTCTCCAATCTTTTCTTTTAGTCTAGATTTATCAATTGTTCTAATTTGCTCGAGTAAAACTACCGAATCCTTTTCTAATCCATACTCTTTACTAGATAATTCTATATGCGTAGGCATTTTTGCCTTGTTTAATTTGCTCGTTATGGCTGCCGCAATAATGGTAGGACTATATTTATTACCAATATCATTTTGGACGACAAGGACTGGGCGTACTCCACCTTGTTCACTGCCAATGACCGGACTTAAATCTGCATAATATAGTTCCCCTCTTTTTACCATTTTACCCCTCAGTTAATAACTTTTGATAACTAAACCTTTCCATTATCTCACTTACTCTACTCTCATAATTTAATGCGTAAGAAATGTCTTTGTATTCGTTATAGATTTTCTCATTTTCTCTCTTACTCATATTATGAAGCGACAAGCAATAATTGTTCTTCAAAGGTAGTCTCTCTTGTTTCATATAAAAATTCTCCCCTTCTTTTTATATTTTAAACAAATTTTTTACTATTATTAGTCTACAATTTTGAGTAAGCTAACTAAGCAAATAACAATATTATTAACTTGTTTCCGTTTCATTAAAATATATTAAAAATTATTAGTTATTCACTAATATTTTATAAATTAATATTATATTTATACCTATTAAAATAAAAGTTGACTTAAAATTAGCTTTTATAAAATTGGCACAAGATTATTAAATTTTAGCCCTTATTTCTCAAGTTATGTACAAAAAATAAAAAACCTAAGCAATTAAACCTGCTTAGATTTTAAAATATAACTACCTTTTTATTTTATCATAAAATAAGCATTGTACGAAGCCCTTGGTTCCAAAAAGAACTAAGACTTAGATTAACAATATGAAAGTAAAATATTCCTCCACTACCAACACTACTATGTGTTGCATCCCCACGAAGAAACGCATACAATATATTTTCCGCCGAGCAATCACAATTGTAATAATCACATACCCCCTCTGTTACACTTGTGTAACGACTAGAGGTCCCTGGTAAACCTATTAACGACATTTTATTTTCTTCAGATGTATTATCTACGTCTAAGTAAGTCACCCCTCTTCCTGCTCCTCGTTTTAGTGAATAACTCAATTCTTTATAGCCGAAGTTCAAAAAAAGCTCTCGACTTAAATTTTGAGAATCTGGATGAGCTAAAATCCAATTATTTTCTTTGTAATTAAAGTCATCAAAACTAATTAAAACCCTAACATTACCATCTGTTAACAGAGGATTTAATCCGAAAATCCAAGTATATTTATTTCCCCAAGCATTTGCCATGCCTAAACAAAACACAGAAGTATAGCCATTACTACCTACATACCCATCTCTTAGAACTCTCTTTTCCTTACTTGTTTTATGCACTAAAAATTGCGGAGAATACAAACCCCTCTTATCACTTTTTACATAATCACTTATAGTTGTATCCACATAGCTACGATATGTATACCCATAGTTCATTCCAGCAGCATCATACCCAGTTACAGAAAGTATATAATCTCCCTCATACTCGCCACCTGTTTCCGTATTTTGAACACAAGAAAGAGAATTTATATCTAAATTTAACTCTTTAGATAACGATGACAAAAAAACTATCGTCTCTCTTATAGACAAATTAAAAAAGACTACTCATTAATAATACAAATTGCTATAGCACTGTCCTTTGAATGTGAAATGCTGATATCTATTTTTCTGCCCTCTAAAAGCTTCTCTATTTTACCTTCTATGTTAACATAAGGTTCTCCTTTGATACCATGCAAAATTTCAATATCAATGGGAGTTAAGCCATTGTAAAATCCAACTTTTAATGCTTTACTCACTGCCTCTTTTGCACAAAAAGCACCCGCAATATGAGGAGCACTATTTTTGAATTTGGCAAAATATTCTTGTTCTTTTACGGTAAAAATCTTATCTATTTTATCTTTTGCCTTTTCATAGTCTAAAAATCTAGACATATTTTCTATATCAATTCCAACAAGCATTTTTACTCCTCTTTAAAATATTTATTTAAAGCACTTATTATATCTTCACTTACAAAACCACGAGATGAAAGAAACCTATATGCTTTTTGTTTTGTTTTATAATCCCTTGGCTTATTCTTTAAATACTTTTCACATAAAGGGAGAATAGTTTCGCTATCATCCGCATACTCTTTAATGTTTTCATTTATTAGATTTTCATCTATTCCCCGTTTTTTAAGTTCAAAAGACAGTTTTCTCTTGCCACTCCTTTTTGATTTGGATTTAATGAAATTCTTTGCATAAATGTCATCATCTACAAAGCTATATTCTTTTAACTTTTTAATGACTTCAAACACAATTTCTTCATCAAAACCTTTTTTTATTAAATAGTCTTTAAGTTCTTTTTCTGTCTTTTGGTATTTTGAGATATAGCTAATTGCTTTATTTTGAGCAATTTCTCTCTCACTATCAGTTTGCAAAAACTCTAACTTTTGCTCCTCTATCTCCTGCCCCACCTTTAGGTTATATTTAACGACAGCCTCAAGAGCCAAACCACAATAAAATTCTTCGTTTAGATATAAATTTACTCTATTTTTATTCTTTTTTTGGACCTCTAACTTTGTTATTTTCATTTTTCTTCCCTAAATCACATGTATTCTTCTTTTCCAAAGTAATCTAATTTTATATTAGAACTAATATTTCTATATTCATTTTCTTCTAAATAAACAGAAAAAGTTACATAATTTGAAAACGCTACATCAAAAATATCTATGCTATTTTTTTCAAAATACTTTTTTATATTGCTAAATGTCGCATAATCAACTGTACTTGTATAAAGTTTTTTTAATATTACATCTTTTGTATTATCTTTTAAACATTCTTCTGCACTTTCCTTATAAGCTCTAAACAGTCCTGGAACTCCAAGTTTTATGCCGCCAAAGTATCTCACAACAATAACTAAAGTACAAATCAAATCATTTTCTTTTAAAACTTGAAGAATAGGTGCTCCAGCTGTCCCACTTGGTTCACCATCATCGCTGAAATATGTTTCAAGTTTATTTTTAAGCACGCAAGCAAAACAAACATGATTTGCTGCATGGTGGTTTTCTCTTACTTTTTGCAATATGTCATTCACTTGAGTTTTATCATCACAATTAAAAGAATAAGATATAAACTTTGACCTTTCAATTATAATTTTACTTTGACTCTCTTTAATAATTTTCTTCATTAACTATAACAACTCTAATTTTTACTCTATTTTTTTTGATTTTTTTTGCCAAAATTGACTTTAACTTTCTTAAAGGTAAACCATAAAATATCAATGATTTGAAAAGGAATTGCAACGATAAATATAAGCCAATTGCTTTCAAACTGCACACAAAAATATATTGCAACAGCCATAAACCAAATAAGAAAAGTAACTACTATTGCGTTCATAAGATTTGTACACCAAATGCTTGTGAATACAAGAACAATTATTGTTGACAGTGGCAAAGCAAGCAAAAACAATTTCCATGCTTCAGCTTTAAGAGTTGGTACAAAAGCATGAAAGACACAATATGTAACAATTGCAACAAGCCATACTATAGAAACAGAAAGAAGCATAATCAAAGTTTGCTTTTTGTTTAGAAGCTTAGTTTTCTGTTTCTTAGGTGAAACGTCTACACTAACCTCTGTCTTTTCCACCAAGAAATCATTGACGGTTATGCCATATAAATCGGCAAGCTTTTTTAGTATGGTAATTTCAGGAATGCTTTCCCCCCTCTCCCATCTAGATATGTTTTTGTCAGAATAATTAATTTTTTCAGAAAGTTCGATTTGCGTTAGTCTTGAAGCCTTGCGATATTTTACAAGGTTATCTGCAATAATGCGTTTTAACTTCTCACTCTCATCATAAAAGTTTTCCATACTAAAATTTTAATATAAATAATTATTTAAAGCAAGTATTTCATAATAAATTTATAGTTAAGTCCCCTATCTATACTAAATTACTAAGAGCCAAAAGTATAAAAATACTCCCTGAAACAAATGAATCTCTAAGTGGAAGTTTACTTATGAGTTTGTTGCCAAGCTGAAATCCTAATGTAAAAAATAAACAATGGAAAAGAAAAGTTGCCAAAACAAAAATGTATTTTCCTGATAGAGTAGCATAAAAAATAAAGGTTGAAAATAAATTTTCAATAAGAAAAATTGAAAGCAATAAGGCAATATCACCAAAATTTAAAAAATTGTTACTTCTAAGATTAATCTCAGTCTTAATGCCAAATTTTAGTTCGTAAAAAAGCTCTTTATATGCCACAAACAAATAATACACACCAAAAAGTAAAAGTAAACAATTCCCTATATCTTCTAAAAAAACACTCTGAGATAAGAACTTAACATATGGAAAAATTGATAAAAATAAGCATAATATGAGAATATTTAAGATATTAACCGCTAAAAAATCAAGTACTCTTAACTTAACCCTTCTACTACCAAAGCCTAAAGAATAACCAAATGCATCAATGCTTATTGAAAAAGCAAAAATCAAAGTTTGTAACATAAACCATATTATGAATAAAAGCACTCTTTTGGTACTCCGCTTGCGTCTACTAAATAAATTTTCTTCATAAAAAAACTCTCGTTTTTGAAGTGAGCCCCAAAAGTTAAACAACTTAAGAATGTTCACTTCATTAAAAAGAGTTTATTTATCTTTACCTAAATTAATTAAACTTAACACTAAAACCGCTTGAAATGTATATCAAAGATGTTAAATGTAAAAATTTTTTCTATATAAAGCAATATGGAAAACTAATAAAATTGTAGGTTCTACATATTCACATGTAAGTTTTCAATGTCTAATCAAATATTACCTTGACAATTACTCCGCCACCTAAACAGTTTTCGTTTTCATCATATAATACAACATATTGTCCAGGGGTAACAGCCCTTTGTTTTTCGTAAAAACGCACTTTCACATATTCGTCTAATATTTCTACATTAACCTTTTGATCTGGCTGTCTATATCTAAATTTTGCATAACAATCAAAAGTCGTCTTTAGCGGTTTTTCTGGTATAAAATTGAAACCAGTTGCAATAAGCCCAGTACTATAGAGTTTGTCATCCTCCCCCTGACTGACAATTAAAATATTATTTGCTACATCCTTATCTAATACAAACCATCTCTTACCATTTCCACCGCTTCGTCCGCCAATATTAAGTCCCTTTCTTTGACCTAGAGTATAATAAAGGACTCCACTATGGCGTCCAACAACATTACCCTCTGTGTCCACAATATTTCCCTCTTTTGAAGGTAAATACCCCTGTAAAAACTTTTTAAAGTTTCTCTCGCCAATAAAGCACACCCCTGTGCTATCCTTCTTTTTTGCATTTGACAAATCATTTTCTAGAGCAATTCTTCTAACTTCTTTTTTTTCAATGTCTGCTAGTGGAAACAATACACTCTTAAGTTGATCTTGCGAAAGTTGATTTAAAAAATAACTTTGGTCTTTTGTTTTATCTTTTGCCTTTTTAAGATAGTATTTGCCATCTATTTCTTCTACCTTACAGTAGTGCCCAGTTGCAATAAAATCCGCCCCTAGTTTTTTTGCATATTCAAGAAATGGACCAAATTTTATTTCTCTATTACATAACACGTCAGGATTTGGAGTTCTACCCTTTTTATATTCATCTAAAAACGTCTTAAAAACTCTGTCCCAATACTCTTTGGCAAAGTTTACGGAGTAATAAGGAATACTAATTTTAGTACATACCCTTTTAACGTCTTCATAATCATCTACTGCACTACACACTCCGTTGTCATCCTTTTCTTCCCAGTTATTCATAAATAAGCCAATTACATTATATCCTTGTTCTTTTAGGAGTAATGCACTAACTGCACTGTCTACCCCTCCGCTCATACCTACAACCACTGTTTTATTGTCATTCATTCTCTTCTTCCCCTAATTTCTCACCGCAAAACGGACAAATTTGGTCACTTTCAACCTTAACATATCTCCCGCAATTTGCACAAAAAAATCTCTTTTTTTTGTTTTTCTTTTTAATAGCATTATTTTTTTCTTTTCTTTCTTCTTTAACTTTCTCAATTATCTCATTTGCAATTTTTGTATCTAAACTTTGAACTACATAGCTTTCATCAATTGAAACAGGCACTTTAAACTTATTAAAAACAATTTGAAAAATAGACACCATCCATATTATAAAAGCAAAGCCAGCCGGAAAAGTCATAAAAAGCAATAAAAGACCTATATACTTGTCACTAAATATTTCTTGAGGAATGGATGGCATAAAAGTTAGCAAGGTATATACAAACAGCAAAAAAAAGGAGACTAGTATAAACACAAACATTTTATATCTTCCCACTTTTGCGTACTGAATACCCAAAAAGCCAAGAAATATTGACGTTAATAAGAGCTTTACTTTGTTAACATCTCTTGGCAAATCACTCGTATAAACTACCTTATTGTGTTCTTTATTTTTTATAGCTTCCTTAGCTGCGGTATTACTTGTCTTTTTTAGTCTTTCAAAAATCAAACCACACTCATCACATCTATCCGTATCTATTAAATGCTTTTTACCGCATCTAGGACATTTTTTAAACATTTTTCTGTCCATAATAAGAGTTTATCAAACAATTAAAATTTAGTCAATAAACTAAAAAAGTGAACTCATAAAGTTCACTTTTTTAAATTAATTTTCTTTAGCATTTAAGATATCAATTATTTCTTTCATTTCATCAAAGTTTAATGAATCTAACTTTCTATATGCCTCTCTATATACTTCTTTGTATTCTTCCTTGCAATCTTTATTCTCAACATTATTAAGCATCATTTGAGCAACTTCCATGACTTGCTCTCTATTCTCGTAATCTCTAAAAGTTAGCATCTCTTCTAGCACCTTGAAACTATAATCAATTTTTCTTTCCATTTTTTCTTTAACTCCTTTTATTTTATTAATTCCTCTTCCTCTTCTCTAGGTCTATCTAAATCAGTATTTTGCTTTGTTGTATCATATTCGTTTATATTATTTTTTTGCTTAATTTCATTGAAAGCCTTATTAAATTTTCTTTCATTTTTACGATTTACACAGTAGAAAACATGATTTGCTGCCATATATTTTCTTGTAGTATCTACAACCATCCTACCATCTTCTACTATTTTTACCGGAATCTCTCTACCTTTTTCATCTGTATAATATAATCCTAGTTTTTGTGGAGTTACCCTTTCAGTTTTATTCTTTACAGTTGAATTTACTTTTCTAGTAGAGGATTGACTACCAATTGTGGCAAAAGTATTTGAGTTTTTTTGAATTTCCCTTTGTCTTTCCTGGTTATACCAATCTATAGAAGCATCACCAATCGTAACTGAAGCATCATCTTTTACTTCTTTATGTTGCATTTCTGGAGATTCCGCAATGCTTACTTCATCAACTAAAACATCCTCTTCTGTTTTTTGGATTTCTTCCTCTTGATTTTCATTCTTAACTTCTATGTTTGGCTTTATTAAATTATTGAACTCTTCAAGATTAAGCCCTGTCAATTCCGACCTACTTGCCTCTCCTAATTTTTTTTGAGCTTCTACTTCAGGTTCACTCTCCTGATTTTCGCTTTGACTTTCCAAGCGCTTTTTTATTTGATCATGGAATAACTTTTCATCAAGCTCATTAGGTTCAACAACAATTTCTGCTTCCGTCTCTTTGTTAGTTTCGCTCTCATTCTCACTACTATTTACACTTGATTCAACAACATTTGCTTCAGAATTTGATGGCTCTTTAGTTACAAACTCAACCTTGCCTTCTAGAATGTATTGTCTTACTCTCTTTCTAGCCTCGATAAGAGCCTTCATATAAATTTCACTTCCAACGAAAATTGAATTATCCATTGGAATGCTAGCCTGCTGAACATCTTCACTAGCACTTACTTCAACATTGTCCTGAGATGTTTCTACCTCACTTGCGACTTCATTTGCTACCTGTTTATTAGAATCCTGTTCCCTACTATCCTCAAGAATATTCATAAGAGCTTCAGCTACAGGATTATAACCTAGTTTAAAGTCTTCCTTTTTAACATTTTCAAAAGAAACACCATATAAACTTGTTAACTTTCCTTTTATTTCATTAAGTTGTGCATCATCTTTAAAAACTATGTTGTTATTTTTATCTTTCTCAAATCCAGTAACATCTATTGAATAAGTTTTATTGTTTAATGTGACATAACATCTAGCAATCTCTAAAGCTTTTCCGTCT